>JANNBN010000136.1:0-8092 GCA_031385545.1 Acidimicrobiia bacterium
CCGTGACAGGTAGCCCTTCCAGGTGTACGTCACGCAGGTACGGGAACCCACTATGCCCCACGCATCGACCGCGGAACCCGAGTTGTGAGTCAGGTTCGAAGACCGCGCCGAGATGTTCGTGGCCCCAGTACCAGGCCTTGATGCGACCGTTTCCAGAGTCGAACAGCCGGGACACCCGGGGAAGCAATTTGGTGCGGCCGGTAATTGGCGAATACGCGTGGTGATGGGTGAACAGCACAACGTAAGGGTGCTGATGAACGCTCAGAAGCCTGTCGAACCATTCCAGTTGGTTGGTGCCAACAGTGCCCTCTTCGTAAGCCGTGTCCAATCCGACGAACAACCATTTGCCACTTGTGAGAGCGAAACAACTGCTGCTTTGGTCGAACTGGCGGAGCGTCATTTCGGCGTAGGCGTGGCCGCCGCTGTACATCTCGTGGTTGCTGTTGCAAGCACGGTTCACGGGTGGGTACGCAGGCACACGCGCCATGGTGTCCCATGGCCAGGCTGCGAGAAAGTTCCCTCGAACTTCGTTAGCGGTTCCGCTGTAGTACACGTCGCCAAGATGCACCACTGCATCGAAGCCATGCGGATCGGTTTCGATCTGTTGGGCGCACACTGGCGCACCGTAGCGGTTGGTGCCCCAGTCACCGAGCAATGCAAGCCGGGCGTCGGCGGCCAACGTGGTCGGGTCATCGGGTGGCGGCCGAAAGGTGAAGTTCCCAACAAGCAAATGGCGCTTCAACTTTTGCGCCAGCCAGGACACCCAGCCCGGGTCTGACGAGTCGAATTTGGCTTCCCGAGTTCCGGAAGGTAACTCAACCGAGTCGATCAATCCTTCGGTTGCGAGCTCGTCGAGTACCGACTGCAGAAGAGACGCTGCGCGTTCGTCGACGCTGTCAAGAACTCCTGGACGTCGGTCCGCGTCAGCGAGTTGATCCATCCCCGTTGCGATGAGTACCTCGACTCGGGCGTACTCCTCGTCGGTGAACCCTTCCCAAGAGTTTGCCTGTCGGGCTGCTTCTCTCATGGCTGGCACTGCGCCAGCGCCCACGTACAGCCCGGTTCGAGGGTACGAAGCTGTGCGGTCGAACGTGAAGTCTTCGGACGAGATGCCGCTACTGGTCACGTTGCCTCCTGTGTCGCCGAACTTGGCCGATGGTAACGCTTTGGTGGCCCTTCGTCGAGTGGTCGCAACGAAGCACGAATTTTCAACATTCAGTGTATTTCGAGCGGTGCCGACCGCCTCTAAATAACTGGACCGATCGCTCACGGTTCATCAACTAACGCCTCCACGTTCAGTTTCAGGATGGAACCCCTGCCCAACAGGTGAACGCCCGGGAAACAGGTTCCCGTGGTGGTCTCTGGGGTCCCTCGACGGAGGAACCGCAGGCCATGATTTCGGCCATTCAATTGGCCTGGCGCACGAGCATTGCAGCCCTTTGGCGGTATCCAATGGAACGAAGCAAAGGTGATCGCAGATCTGTCCGGGCCTCCCGATCATTGGAACGTCGAGCAGATTCGTCACCACGTGTTCTTCAAATACTCGGCCGATCACCTCCCGCAACGACGTGCTGTCCGTGACGGACAAGACCCCGGGGGCGTCGAGCTGCGCCGCGAACATCGGGCTCCTCCTCGTATGTCGATGACCACCGCCAGGATCGGGGAGGTTCTCCACAAGGGAGGCAGCCCGTTCCTTTTACGGAAGCGACACTTCGGCTACTTGGATCTCGGTCTCGTATCCGCCCTTCGGTGCGCGCAACGCGTGGCTCGGGAAACAGGGCAGTCCCCGTATCAACGACCGTCGAGAACGTTGAAGGTGACTGTCATGATGCGTCGTCCCAATCCGCATTCCGTGGCTGCGTCATGGGCCCGAAGATCGCTCGGGTGGCACGGTCGGGGGCGGCACGGTGCGGGTCTGCGTGGGCACCGTCACCGTGTGGACCTGAATCGTTATGCTCGGTTTAACCCATTCTCTGGAACGGGTTCCTGTGGTTCGTTGTTCAGAGTTGGGTCGTCGCCATTCATCAGGTGCCTCTGCTGGGCAGCCAGCTATCGGCCTCGCCGTTGCCAGGGTCTGGCGGGGCCGCAGACCACGCCTACCCATCGGCCCCGACTGAGTGAACCCTTCGGACCCATGACCCCTCCCCCGATGCTGTGCGGTGGACCGAGTATGCCCCGTCACCAGCGCCGCCGCATCAGGGATTTCCCGGTCCCCGCTCGGCCGACCGCCTCGTGCAGTGCGAAGGTGATGCACTCTGGCCAGCGACCGCTGCGCGTACGAGCGCACGGACTGGGTCACCAACGACTCGAACAACGCGCCGAGCAGCAACCCATCGCGAACCAATCGGGAGCTCGCCGCACTTGAGCGGCCAACCGCACCAACTTGGTTCGACAGCAAACCGCTCGCCGTCGCGCCCAGCAGATGGGCAGCGAACGCGGGATCTGCCAGTTGATGCTTGGGGCTCTGCGCCAGCCGCACAGCATGATTCCACGTACCGCGCAGGCACCCCGAGGAGCAACTTTCGCGATAACTCACCGGTCCGACCGCAGCGGATCGATCAGATCGACTCCCGGAAAGCGAGCGAACCCGCGGTCGTTCGTCGCTATCGATGCTCCGTGCGCCACTGCCAAAGCCGCGAGGTAACTGTCAGGCACAAGGTTCCCACGGACGGCCGAGTCCTGCCCAGCCCAGTCGTTCATCAAGGCCCAGGTCGCAGACGTCGCAGAGGTGGGCCGCGCACGGCCGCTTCTGCGTAGTCGCTCGACGAACTCCAACGCAAGAGCAGTCGGAGCTGGGTCCGAGAAAATCCGAGGGTTGGTGACCACCCGAACGAACCCAACAAGACAATGGTCAACGACAGCTACTTCTTCTGTTGCAAGCACGCCCTCGAGCCAACGCTTGTATCTGTCATGGTTCACAGCCTCTTCCCGGAATGCGTACACAAGTACGTTCACGTCGGGAAGGATCATCGGACACCGTCGGCATCGAGCGCATCCCACATTGCCTGCCGGTCATCGAGGTCGATCAACACCCGACCGCCCCTCACGCCAAATGTGGGAAGCGGCTCTGGCGTTTCGACGTGGCCATGGTCTGCCGCCAACACGTTTCGTAGCCCCTCTTCGATGAGACTCGTGAAGGTACGCCGATGCTTGCGGGCATGGCGTTTTGCGTCCTCAGCCAAGGCGTCGGGAAGATTCACCGTTGTCTTCATACAGCTCACCATACCCTCAAATATGGCCGTATGGTTCCTCTACATCTCCGAGCGCGTCACGGCCCAGGGCAACCCGACTATTCCCACAGCGCGCAAATCGGAACGGCCCAAACCCGGTCGTCAAGCCTTCTCACGAGCTGCCCCGTATGAAACACAATCCCGGCACGAAAGGTCTGAGGGTTCAACTGGTCACGCAACCACACAAGGTGCCGCGCGTCGTTCCGGTCGACGTCCGTCCCAGCTTTCACTTCAATCGCAACAAGCGCACCGTCACGCCGCTCCAACACAATGTCGATTTCGTGGCGTCCATCTTGTCTGACATGACTCATTTCAACGGGGAACGTTCCGAGAGTCAGCTCAGGTCGGATCTGGGCTGCCACGAACGAGTCCATGATCCGCCCTGCAAGGTCACCGTTCCTCACGATGGTTCGACGATCCAGACCGATGAGCGGGCCGACCAACGCTGGCTCACAGAGGTAACGCTTGCGTCGAGCCGAGACGCGAGTCAACCGGTTCGACGACCACGCCGGCACTTGCTGTGTGATGAAGAGCCGTTCCAGCAGCGCATCGAAACGCGCTGCTGTGCTCTTGTCGATGTTGCTCGCCGCAAGCAGTGTTTGCATGCTGGGAGTGCCAGCCGTGTTGGCTGCCAGACACGCGAGATACGTGCGGAGCTTTGCCGGATCCCTCACTGCAGCGATGAGATCAACGTCTCGTCCCACCAGGTGATCGAGATACGAATCGAGCCAGGCGAGGCGGGTGCGGTCAGTGCTGCGAGCGATCGCCTCGGGGAAGCCTGACGCCAATGCCATGTCTACATACGAATTGGTATCGGGGCGATGATCGGGCAGCCGAAACTCTCCGTCGAACTGGTCGTCTGCGACAAGGTCGAAGAACGTCGAGGTTCTGACCCCGATAGACCGTTTGATCTCTCGCTGCGTGAGTCCCCACATTTCTACCCGGATAAACCGGCCCGTTCCCGGCCACGCGCTGCTGTTCAATGTGTCAGTTGCCGAGCCAGTGAAGATGAATCGCCCGGGCGTTGGATCAGTATCGATGATTCGCTTCGCTGCGCCCAGGCTGCCAGGCGCCGATTGCCATTCGTCAACCAGGACCGGAGGGTCGCAATCCACCAACACCGAGTCCGGGTCGGCGAGAACTGCATGACGAATCTCGACCTGATCCAGCCGCAACGTGGTGTTGGCCAGCCGCAAGGCCGAGGTTGTCTTGCCGCTTGCGCGAGGACCGACGAGCACCCGATCGGCCCCCAATCGAACTTCGACTGGCCGCACTCACCTACTGTCGGAAGTGCGCTGTCCCAGCGCTCCACCAACGTTGCAACCAGTAAGTCTGCGACGCCAAAGGCCGCCAAAACACTCACATCCCCGACCGCCAAACGAGCAGCAAAACGCGGAGCGGGCAGCGCCCTCGTCCAACGACCTTCCAAAGGCAAGCACTGAGAGACTTTGGGGTCTTCGGTGTAGTCCGTGACGGTCGGCGGGGCGCCCAACCGCTCGACCAAATTCGTCGCTAATGCAAGGTGACGTTGGACCGCCCTGACATCGCCGATCACCGCAGCAAGCCAGGCAAGCCCAGCATCAACCAGACCGTGCGTGCGGAGCCCATTCCAGGTCATCTCGCCCCCGTACGGGAGTAGACGTGGATACAGCTTTCGGCAGCGTCCCGGTCGTTCAACGCGAACACAGTCCGGCAAGTGAGTGTGGCACCGCTGTCCACGTGAAGTCTTCAACAAAAGGCGAACCGGTGCTCGGCCAGGAAGTCGAGGTCTTGGCGCATCACGACATGGTCTTCACGAGCGTGCGCCGTGATTGCCGCCAGCGCGTGCCAGGTGATGAAGTTCGGGTTGAGCCGCAGCAGCGCAGTGACGTGCGGCTGGAGATCGATGGCCGCTAAACAAGGACGGACGCGACGTCGGTTTGACCGAAGTCGCGTCCCTTGAAGAGCAGGGGCTCCCCGCGTGCGGTTGCCAGTGCATATGAAAAGCAGTCGCCGAAATTCAGCGCAGCGGGGTGACGACCCTTTCCGAATCGGCGCCACGCCGCCACCGCCAGATTCATCTGTTCAGTATCGACGGCCACCTTCGACGCATCGATTGAATCCAACAACAGCTCGAGATCACGCGTCGCATCGGGACCGTTGCGGGCCTCCAGCACCATCGTGGCTTCGACAACGCTCACCACAGAAACGGCGATCGGCGCAGCTTCTTTGAGCACCGCCGCGAACCGCTCAGCGTCGACCTCTCCCAGAACGATCGCCACCAGCGCTGACGTGTCGACGACAAGACCATTCACGCAGGGAGCCCGTCGCTGCCGAAGCCCAGGATTTCGTCCTCGGAGCGCTGGTCAAGAATCGGCCGGCTGCGGCCCCGTCGGATGATCGCATCGATCTCGTCGCGCCGACCGATCGGCGCTGAGGCACGGACCCGCGCCAGCCGCTCCTCAATCGCCCGACGCGCCGCAACGGTGATGCTTTCCCCCGTGGCAATGGCCAACTCACGTGCAAGGCGGTCGGTTTCGGGGTCTTTGATGTTCAGAGCCATGCTTTCCATCCTAGTAGGAAGAAAGCTGTATCTAAAGGAAGATTGTACTGCGAGGATCGACGCGGCCTTCGTTCCCGTGAAGCGGCAAGCCGATACACCTGTTCGTTGTCGATCGACACGGTTTCGTTGTTCGACCTCGGGCGACGCCCGTTGCCACACCGGTTCCAGGTGGACAACCCTGCGGTGCGGATCGCCCGACTCGACAAAATCCACGATCGCGATGATCCAGCACGGAGAACCTTTGACCTGGTTGATTGCAGTCGGTGAGCGGACTCACCCCAGCCGCTACTTCTCGCAGCCGATGCCGTCTTTGTCATTTCCGTCTAGCCCATACGGGTCGTCGCCAGGGTTGATGACAGTGACGGGGCCTTTCACATACGACGGGCCGTTGCCTGATCCGCCAGCGCAATCCACGTCGCTGTCGATGGGAACACAGGGGGTGTACGCCGGATGGCAATTGCCTTGCGTCGTGGACTTGTTCACCACCCAGACGTACTTGCTTCCGAGCTTGGTGCAGGTGAGGGTGCCGACCTTCTTGCCGACCTCGCGCTTTTTGCACTGGTTTCCGGACCGAGGCGCAGCGTGAGCGAATTCACCCGGAAGCGAAACGAACGCCATCACAGTAGCGACCCCAAGCCCTGCAAGGTTTCGCCGAACGTACCCACGCCTCATATCGTGAGCATATGTGCCCGGCCTGGAGCCAGCCAGGCGTGCTTCAAGATCCTGCTCCGAAGGAAGCGGTCGAGCCGGCCGTGCCCAACGCTGCGCACGATGACGAAGCCGCTGATCATGAAGAAGAGGTAGACGCCGAGGAACCCGTACTTCGCAACTGGCTCCAGGACGGGATAGGACACAGTCATGTCCGACCCTGGTCGGCCGCCCCGAAATCCGTAGTGATAGAGCAGGACGATGCTTGCGGCGAAGATACGCCTCGCGTCGAGGTCAAGTAGTCGCTCGCTCCCAGCATTACGGGGGGGAGGGTTTACCCGCTGTGGTCACTTGCCGCACGTCCTTTTCTGATGCCGTTCTCGCTGCCCGACGGAGCACGGAAGCGGAGGCGGGCACTTTCGCAGGCTGTCTCGTGTTTAGTCGAGCGGGCCAGGCCCATGTTACGGGACCCAGTCCGCTGCTGCCGGGCGGGTAGGCTTGCATCTGTGCGGCCTGGATCCAGGACCGACAGCGTTGAGCCCATGACTGCACTCCACCTTCCCAACACCGAGAGCGATGCCGTCTTTTGGTCGAAGGTGGAAGGCTTCGTTCGCACGCTCCCGCCCAACGTCGCAGACCAGCAACGGCTGTACAACATCCACCGGTACCTCAACGGCGGAGCCACACCGCGGGTCCTCACCGCAAACACCCTGCCGGCGCTGGCCGTTCTCCACCGCATCCGGCGGTCGACCCGTCACCCGCTGCTGCTGTTGAAGGGTCTCCAAGTCGGCTCGTTGTATCCGCAGTTGTGGATGCGCGACCTGGGCGACATCGACATCCTCACCACCGCCCCCGACGACGTGTACCGGGACCTCGTCGGTGTCGGGTTCGAACCTCGCAATATCGCTAACATCAAAACTCATCACCAACTCCCGCCGTTATGGAACCACGAGTTTCACCTGTCGGTGGAAGTACATCGCCGCCCGAACACTGGGCAATTTCCCCAATTCGTGACGCCGGAGCAAGTCTTCGCCGAGAGCACCGAGAGCCGCGTCGAGATAGAAGGCATCCGCGGGCCTAGCGTCGAACACGAGTTTTCGCTGCACCTCGCACACTCATGGTCAGACCGTCCGATCGGCCGAGCCCGAGACATCATCGATCTCACCTTGCTGGCAGGCGCACTGCAGCGACAGACCGCAGCCGAGACAGCTCGCAGCTATCACCTCAACAGGGTGTGGAAAGCAACCGTGCAAGCGCGCAGCGCCCTGTTGGAAAACGAGGGAGCTTCCCTCGTGCTTCGCAGGGCAACCCGCCACCTCACACAGCCGTTCGATCCTCGCCACGATGTGTACAGACGATTGGCTTCCCCGCTCTGGGCAGACAGCCCTCGACACGGATTCAACCTGCTGAGGCGCGAACTTTTGCGTGCCGCAAACGGCAACCCAGGCGAATCGGTGCTTCACAAGTTCAAGCGGTCCGTGGCATGAGCGCTGCAACCCAGCCGTCCGGATCATCCTTCACGGTTATTGGTGGGTATGCACGGTCACTCGTCAACTTCCGTAAACCGTTGCTTCTTGCCCTACAAGAGGCGGGGTTCACCGTCCACACCATGGCTGGCTCCCCGGACCAACAAACCGTCGCCACGTTGTGCGACCTGAACGTTCCGTTCGTC
>JANNBN010000148.1:0-16685 GCA_031385545.1 Acidimicrobiia bacterium
TAGTCCTGGAACCGTATGCGCCCCGCTTGCGGGTCGATGTAGACGCCGCGCGCAAGGTCTCCTCGCAGTGCGTCGGTGAAGCGTCGGCATCGCCCTTGCGGTCGAAGTGTTTCGTCTTTTGCGGTCCTCCAGGGAACTCGCGCCACCGCGCGCGATAGGTGCCGTCGGGTCGTTTCTCGATGCTCGCCATGTGATCCTCCGGTGTGCTCGCGGACCGATTTTCGAGCACGACAAGGAAGGTGTCGGACTGGTCGATCAGTCCTCAATCGGTCCTCAGGTCCTCAAAAAGTCCTCAGTTCTGAGGACTGAAACGGTCGCCGGCGGTCATGAGCGGTCATCAGCGGCTACTCATATCTGCTGGTCAGAGCCACAATAGTCGGTAAGGGCGAGTCGAGTGACGGTGAGTCGGCCTGTAGGCGGGGTTCTGTCCAGGCTGTTTCCAGCCCTGTGTGACTATCCATCTATGCGGTCTACCCGGAAGTATCGGACGGGCCGCCCACTTCCTGCTTGACCTTGCTCCGAGTGGGGGTAACCGAGCCGCCGGGGTCGCCCCCGACGCTGGTGCGCTCTTACCGCACCGTTTCACCCTTACCGTGGCGTCCGGACAGGTCCGGTGCCATGGCGGTTTGCTTTCTGTTGTCCCGACTGCACATCGCTGCACACTGGCTCTCGCCAGCACTCTGCCCTACGGAGCCCCGACCTTCCTCGACACAATCACGCCGAAACGCGCTGTGCCGCAGTCACCCAGCTGACTCACCGTCGGCTCTACCCTAGGCCAGACCCAACCGGGCAAATCCGCCGGGGCAGTAGCTGAGGGCGCGCCAAGAGGCGATTCTCCAGTTCGTCCCGAAACACGACGATGCTTTCACCATGCACGATGTTGGCATTTCCCGATTCGAGCGCTGGGGAGCAGCGATCGCGGGTGTGGTCGCGGTCGGGGCCGGGCTCGGTGCCGGAGCCTTTGTCGCCGGCCTCATCGATGCTCCAGCTCCGATGACGGCCTTGGCCACGTCGGTGATCGATCATGCGCCCCGCGCCGTCGAGCGTTGGGCAATCGACACGTTCGCAACGAACGACAAGCTCGCTCTGGCATGGTCGGTCGTCGGAGTGCTTGCGATATGCGGTGCACTGGTCGGGTATCGGGCCAGACTCCGCCCTTCGCTGGCCCTTCGTGCGGCCGTGGTGCTGACGCTCATCGGGTCAGCCATCACCCTTGCCGGCAGGACGTCGGGTGCACGTGCCTTGGTCCCGGTCGTAACCGCCGCTCTCACCGGGTGGGTCACACTGCATGCGCTGCTGAGGACGCTTGATCCGTTCCGTTCCGCCCGCAGCAGTCGGGCTGGTGGTGGGGCTCCCGTGATCGATCGCCGCCGATTCATCGGCCTGAGCGGCGCAAGCGCTGTTGGCGGGTTTGCGCTGCAACGCGCCGGAAGCAAACTTGGAGTTCAGGGGCTCGATGATCGTGCCCGCCTGAGGGCAGCGGCGAAGATCGGCACCGACGCGTCGGTCCCGGCCAAGGCTGTGCCACCCGTACCGGTCGGCGCAGACCTCGGAATCGAAGGCGTGGCACCGTGGCGTGTGCCGAACGCCAACTTCTATCGGATTGACACTGCGTTCGTCGTCCCACGGGTGAAGGCGTCAGGTTGGAAGCTGACCATCGGCGGCATGGTTTCGCAGCAACATGTGTACACATACGAAGACTTGCTGAAACGCGCGAACCTCAACCACGACGTGACTCTCATGTGTGTCTCGAACGAAATCGGCGGCGACCTCGTCGGCAACGCGCACTTCCAGGGCGTCCGACTGTCGGAACTGCTCACAGAATGCGGTGTCAAGCCGGGCGTCGAACAGGTCTATTCGACCTCTGTCGACGGTTGGACCTGTGGGTTCCCGGTCGAACTTGCTCTCGACGGCCGCGATGCGATGGTCGCTGTCTACATGAACGGTGAACCGCTGCCCTACGACCACGGGTTCCCAGCGCGGCTGGTCGTTCCCGGCATCTACGGCTACGTCAGCGCCACGAAATGGGTGTCCAAGATCGAACTGCTGCGCTGGGACGACGCTGACGGTTTCTGGATCCCAAAGGGTTGGTCACGACTCGGGCCGGTGAAGACGTCGTGTCGGATCGATGTGCCTCGGGCATTCGCAACCCTGCCGCGTGAAACGGTAGTACTCGGCGGTGTGGCGTGGGCACAGCATCGCGGCATCGACAAGGTCGAAGTGCAACTGGACCTCGGGGAGTGGGTCGAGGCGAAACTGGCGGCCGACGGCGGAATCGACACGTGGCGCCAGTGGAGCTACGCCTGGGATGCCAGTGCCGCCGAGCCTGGCAATCACGTTATCCGGGTGAGGGCCACGGACCGTAACGGAGAACTGCAACTCGAAGACCCTGTGCCAGTTGCCCCGGATGGTGCCGAAGGGTTCCACTCGATCCGGGTGAAGATCTCCTAGAAGTCAAGCGCGCTGAGGTCTGGGAGCCATTCGCCTGCCCGGCCCAGCGCCAGCTTCCACCGCTGTCGATCAGGCGGGGCCTGAGGGAGGACGGTTTGTTGCGGTCTCCAGGTCGCGCCGATGGATGCAAGATCTGGCCACGTGCCTGTTGCGAGCCCGGCCAAGAAGCCGGCTCCGAGCGCTGTTGCCTCGACAACCGGGGACACCTCGACGGGTAGTCCGGTCGCATTGGCAACGGCTTGCACGAACAAGCCGTTGCGCGACATGCCCCCGTCGATTCGGAGCGTGTGAATGGCGATCGCCGAATCGGCCTGCGCCGCCTCGACCAGGTCGGCACCTCGCTGCGCGATGCCTTCGAGCACCGCTCGGACTATCTCGGGACGACCTGTTCCCCTGGTCATGCCGAGCAGCGTCCCGCGGGCCCCGTAGTCCCACGTCGGGGTACCGATGCCGAGCAGCGCCGGGACGAACATCACCCCGCCGGTGTCGGCGCAGCGAGCTGCGACGGTCTCGCTGTCGGCGGCGTTGTCGATGAGGCCCATGTCGTCGCGGAGCCACTCGACACACGTACCAGCGGACAGCATGATCGCTTCGACACCCCACATGGCGACCCCGTCGACACGCCAGCTGACGATGGGGATGCTCCCCGCCGGGTACCGCCGGGCCGCCGCCGGGGGAGTGGCCCCGACACTCATGTCGAGCATCGCGCCGGTTCCGAACGTCATCTTGGCGATACCCGGTTGGACACACCCCTGGCCGAGCAGCGATGCCTGCTGGTCTCCTGCGATGCCCGCCAGCACCGGAGTGCCGTTGAGCAGGTCGAGGGTGCCAACGACGCCGGACGAGTCGATGATCTGCGGGAGCACTTCGAGCGGAATGCCGAGCGCTTCGCACCGAGCAGCGTCCCACTGGACGCCGGCGGTGGGATGGATCTCGCCGAGGCCGGTGACGGCAGCATTGGTTGCGTCGGTGACGTGCACTGCACCACCCGAAAGCTTCCAAGCGATCCAGGTATCGATCGTTCCGAAGCGAAGCTCACCCGCACGGGCCCGGGTCCGCTGCGGATCGAACGTGTCGAGGAGAAATGCGAGCTTCGTGGCCGACTGGTTGGGCGCGAGGCTGATGCCCTGCGCGTTCCACATCAGACACATTCCTGCCGTCCGCACGTCCTGCCATCCAATGCCGGGGCCGAGTGGTTCCCCGGACGTTGCGTTCCAAAGAACGGTCGAGGCTCGTTGGCAGGTGATGCCGACGGACACCACCGGTCCGTGCACTGCAAGCACCGCGTTGCACAGTCGGACGGCGGTGTCGGCGAGGCGGTTGGCGTCGAACTCGACAGCGCCGGGAAACGGTGTCGTGGGAAGCAAAGTCTCGCGGTGTTCGTGCAGGAGCGTGGCCTCGGCGGTCACCACGCAAACCCGCAGCGAGCTGGTGCCGACGTCGATGACCAAGTGGCCCGATGTCATGGACGTCGTCGATCGGAACCGTTGGAAACCATTCCGCCGAACATACCGAAACTACCCCCGAGGATCAGTGCCACAGCGGCGGAGGCGATCCGCCCGGGGTTTTGCACCACACCGATCAGCGCGAGAGGCAAGGTAGTGAGCGCTCCGGCCGCAGCCCCGTTGGACAGGGGAGCATCGCGTCGGAGCAGCCCAGCCCTGAACCCGCCCAGAAGGCATCCGAGGATGCCGAACAGGCTGACCGCCGCCGTCCTGGTACCGCTCGACCAGTCGAACAGGACGCCGCCCAGAATGCCGATCCCGATGCCGGTTCCCGCGCATATCCAACCGGTCATGGCGCCGCCGGAGACTGCCTTCCAAACGATTGTTTTCACGACGCATTCCCTACATGTGAACGTGGCCCAGCGACCCAGCGACCTTCATGCTGAGCGACGATACCCTCGGTGTCGGATAAGAGCGATCGGGCGAAGGGGTGCAACGTGGGCATCGAATGCGGACCGCACCACCGCAGCCCGCGGACTTCCCAACTGGTTGCGTGGAGGCGGTCCGCCTGATCCTGGTCCAACAGGGCGAACCCGAAGTGTTCGCAGTGGGTTCGTCGAGACGAGGTGCGAACGACGCGGATGAGCGGTCCATCGGCGGCGTAGCCGATCTCCTCGACGAGTTCTCTGGTGATGCCTTGCGGTCCGGTTTCGCCCGGCTCGAAGTAGCCGCCTGGAAAGCTCCAACTGTTGCGATAGCGGGCCAGTGTCAGGAGGACCTCGCCCCGGGGGTTGAGCAGCACGGCGACGCCACCCATGGTGTGACCCCCGCTGAGCCGTGCGACCGCGACGCGTGCTGCGAGCCGGAAGACTTCTGCTGCATCATGCCGGTCCATTCGACAGATCCTACCTGTCAACAATTATTGTTGACAGGTAGTGACTTGCGTGTAACAGTCAAAGTATGTTGCCACCCGCAGAGATGGTCGACCGTTTCCGGGCCGAGGGCCTGAAGGTCACTCCGCAACGAGAGCTTGTGTTCCGGTTGTTGCATGGCAACTTCGCGCACCCTTCCGCTGACTCTGTCTTCGCTGCAGCACGCAAGACCATGCCGATGATTTCGCTGAAGACCGTCTACCAAGTGCTGCACGATCTGCGCGAGCTCGGCGAAATCCAGACGATCGAAGTCGGTACCGGGTCGCTGCGATTTGATCCCAACATCACGGACCATCACCATCTCGTCTGCTCTGTGTGCGGTCGGGTTGCCGATGTGCACGTCGATGCCAGTGCAATGACGTTGTCCCGGTCCCAGCGGTCGGGTTTCGAGATCGACGCGGTCGAGGTCACCTTCCGGGGTACCTGTGCCACGTGTCGAACCGAACGCCTCTGACCCTCTGTCAGATCCCCGCCCGCCTTTCTGACCAGCGCTTCACCGCTGTCAGCCTTTTCATCCCCCCAAACACTTCAACTAGGAGCATTCATGTCCCTCAAGGGAACCAAGACCGAGGCCAACCTGCAGCACGCCTTCGCCGGTGAGAGCCAGGCCAACCGTCGCTACCTGTACTTCGCGCAGAAGGCCGACATCGAGGGCTATCCCGAGGCTGCAGCCCTGTTCAAGAACATTGCGGATGGCGAAACGGGTCACGCTCATGGTCATCTTGAGTACCTCGCAACAATGGGTTCCGGCGACCCCGCAACCGGTATGGCCATCGGCTCGACCGAAGACAATTACAAGTCAGCCATCGCCGGCGAAACCTACGAATACACGGAGATGTACCCTGGCTTCGCAAAGTCAGCTCGTGACGAAGGTTTCAGCGAGATCGCCGATTGGTTCGAGACGCTCGCCCGAGCGGAGAAATCCCACGCAGGCCGTTTCCAGCAGGGCCTTGAGTCTCTCTGACGCGCTGTAACCGGCACGTGCAGTGTCGGCCGACGCCGGGTTCATGTTTCGATGAACGACCGTCCGGGACGGGCTCCGCTGTTGTGGTGTCCTGTCGGCGTGTCTTTCCGGCAACCCCTTCTCCCGTAGCGAGCCCCTCCATGACGATCACCTACGACCCGACCCACCCCGCCTACTTCGACGACACCGATCTTCGCGTCGAGATGAATCGCGTGTACGACCTTTGCCATGGTTGCCGTGTCTGCGTCAACCTCTGCACGTCGTTCCCCACCCTGTTCGCTGCGATCGACAAGCACGACGGCCAGGAATCGCACCTCATGACGCGGGCCGAGCAGGACCAGGTGGTCACCGAGTGCTTCAACTGCAAGAAGTGCGGAGACGTCACCTGCCCGTACACGCCGGGCCAGGGCCATGAATGGCAGCTCGATTTCCCAGGTCTCATGATGCGCGCCAAGTCCATCCGTCACCGCGAGACCGCCAAGCGTTCCCTCACCAGCCAGGTTCTTGGCCGGACCGACGTCATCGGCGCCGTCGCCTCGTTGACCGCTCCCATCGCCAACGCGGCCACCCAGACCCCGGGTTCGCTGCCGCGGCGCCTCATGGAGAAGGCACTTGGAATCTCGTCGCAACGAATGCTGCAGCCCTATGCGCGCATTCGTTTTTCGACATGGTTCAAACGGCGGGCGACCCCGATGCTTGCGAACCAGCAGGCCAAGGTCGCCGTGTTTCCGACCTGCATCGTCGAGTACCAGAACCCGGCCATCGGCCAAGACCTGGTCAAGGTCTACGAGCACAACGGTGTCTCGTGTTCGCTGCCGGCGGGAGTGAGTTGTTGTGGCGCTCCCTGGCTGCACGCTGGTGATGTCGACCAGTTCCGTGTGCAAGCCGCGAAGAACATCGGTCCGCTGGCCGAGGCAGTTCGGTCCGGCAACGACATCGTGGTGCCACAGCCAACGTGCAGTTTCGTCTTGAAGAACGATTACCCGCGATACCTGAAGGGTACGAGCCACGAAGCCGACGCAGCGCTCGTAGGCCGGCATTCATATGACTCTTCGGAGTATCTGTGGAAGCTGCACAAGGGTGCCGACATGTCCTTGTCGACGGACTTCAGCGGCCAGGTTCCCGAGACCGTCACCTACCACGTGTCGTGCCACCTGCAGGCACAGCGCAACGGTTTGAAGAGCCGGGATCTGATGAAGCTGGCCGGAGCCAAGATCACGCTCGTCAACCGCTGCTCCGGCATCGACGGAACCTGGGGCTACCGGGCCGAGAACTTCGACATCGCGAAGAAGATTGCCAAACCCCTTGGCCAAGCTGTGCTGCAAGCGGGCAGCAGCGTCGTCTCCGGCGACTGTGTTCTCGCAAACGGTGCTATCGCCGAAGAGACCGGAATCACCCCGATGCATCCGATACAAGTGATCGCTCGGGCCTACGGCATCCGTCCGGAATCGATCTGACGATGACGATCGGTGACCACTCCATGGCTGTTCACAGCCGACATCTGACCATCGACGACATCGCCGAACCACGCGCCTACGAACGTGAGCGGCCAGCCTACAGGGCACAGATCATGACGCTCAAAGCCAGGCGTAGGGTGCATGTCGGCATCATCATGAGCCTCGTGTTCGAGAACCGCGACACGGTGCGCTTCCATGTGCAGGAAATGGCCCGTGCGGAGAAGATGACGACCGATGCGCAGATCGAGCACGAACTGGCCACGTACAACCCGCTCATTCCGGGGCCCGGCGAGCTTTCGGCCACGTTGTTCATCGAGTGCACCGACGATGATCAGATGCGCTACTGGTTCCCACGGCTGGTCGGGGTGGAATCGTCGCTCGAATTCCGGCTCGGCCCGCCTGGGGCACGGCGTGCAGTCCGTTGCCAGGTCGATCAAGCCCATGAAGCGCAGCTCACCCGCGACGACATGACCTCGGCCGTCCACTACATCAGGTGGACACTGACGCCCGACGAAGTGGACGCGTTCCGCCACGGCCCCGTGGTTCTCACCTGCGTGCACCCGAACTACCTCGAAGAAACCAAAATCACGGTCGACGCAACAGCCGAGTTGACACGCGACCTCGCAGGGTGACGTTTGTCTCTCGGTCCGCCCCGTTCGGCGGTTTTCTGGACGTTTGCAGGCGCAATAACCGTCATCAATCTGATGGATGTGACGTTGGTAACACCGACTGGCCTGGACAGCCTAAAACCCTTGAGGCCATACTCTAAGGCCCCCCTTTACGGACTCCGTCGCCACCAGCTGTGTTCACCACCCTGACCGGCGCGAGTTCGAACCACGTAACTTGAGATTGGATCGCGCACGATGAAGAGCCAGAGCTGGCGTTCACAAGCCTTGTGTAAGGGCATCGACCCTGAGGTTTTCTACCCCGTCACCGACGAGGAAGGCGACGAGGCCAAGGCTATCTGCTCGACGTGCAACGTCCGTCTGATGTGCCTTGAGTACGCTCTCGCTGCTCGTGAGAAGGACGGCATCTGGGGTGGCGCAACCGAACGTGAGCGTCGTCGTATCCTGCGCCAGCGCCGTCGCGCTGCTGTTGCCTGATTTTACGATCGCTTGCCTGATTTTTCGATCGCTTGCCTGATTCTGCATTCGCTTGACACGTCTCCCGAGCAGTTCGGGATAGGTGACCGAGGGCTTGTCGCTTGGGGGCTGTGACGCATGACTGATCCGCTTTCTGCCGAGCAGGCAGAAACACGTCTCCGCGAGCTAGGTGGCTTCAAAGCGCTGCTCGTCGAGATCACCCACGGGCGCGACCTTGACGCTGCGCAGACGGAGACGGCGTTCGCAGCCATGCTCACCGGTGGGGCAACTCCTGCGCAGATCGCAGGCCTGCTCGTGGGGTTGCACACCAAAGGTGAGTCGCTCGCCGAGCTGAGCGGCGGCCTGGCAACCATGTACCGGTACTCGGTCGACGTTCCGCTCACGGATGCCGAGCGTGCCGCTGCCCTCTGCACCTGCGGAACCGGCGGTGACCAGTCGAACTCCATCAACATCTCCACAACCGCTGCGTTCGTCGTGGCCGGTGCCGGTGTGCTGGTCTGCAAGCACGGCAACCGCGCGGTCACCTCGCAAGCAGGGTCTGCCGACGTGCTCGAAGCGCTCGGCGTTGCGGTCGACATCACTCCGTTGGGTGTTGCCAGTTGCATGCGAAAGGCCGGTATCGGGTTCTGTCTGGCGACGCGTTTTCATCCGAACATGCGCTTCGTCGGCCCCACTCGACGTGAGCTCGGTGTGGCGAGTCTCTTCAACATGCTCGGTCCCATCGCCAACCCTGGACGCGTCAAGAACCAGGTGATGGGCGTTTCCGACAGCAGGACAGCGCCCAAGGTCGCTGGCTTGCTGGCCTCACGCGGTCAGAACGCGATGGTCGTCCACGGACACGACGGTCTGGACGAGATAACCACCACGGCTGCCAGCACCATCTGGCACATCCGTAACGGCGTCGTGGTCGAAGAAGTGTTCCATCCGGAATCGGTGGGCATCGAACTCGTTACGCTCGCAGATCTTCGGGGTGGCACGGCACAGGAGAATGCGGCCATCTCGACCGGCGTCCTGTCGGGCGTGCCAGGTCCATACCGCGATGTTGTCCTGCTCAACGCTGCTGCGTCACTGGTGGTCACGGGCAAAGCGCCGGACATGGCAACGGGGTTGCAGCTGGCGGCCGAGTCGGTTACGTCCGGCGCCGCCCTCCGGTCGCTCGAGCTGCTCGTGGCCGAGTCGAACCGCCACCACGTGGACTGAGCGTCTGACCGTTGTTCAAAATGCGCCCGCCGACTGCGTTCGGGCGAAATCTCGGTGTTGGCGCGCACGGGTAGGCAAGGCCGTCGCCCGTCCCAACGATCGGCTCCATGGCGATGATGTCGATGCGGTGCGCGTTGCGGTCCAGGAACGTGCTGAGCAAGTGCAGTTCGTCAGCCACGTTGGTGGGCACGGGTAGTTCTGGCGCAGGGACCGGCCGGGCTTTGTTGCCGACGGACAGCCTTCCGTGCAGCACATGAAGGTCGTGGCCCTGCCACCGAAATGACATGAGCGCCTGCGACCGGACCGCATCGGCGCGGATCTGGCGGTCGATTGCGCGCGTGAGCACGCCGGCGCGGTCGCGGAGCGCAGCCGCCTGTTCGAACTGTTCGTCGGTGGCCAGCTCTCGCATCTGAACCTCCAGGGGTGCGAGCAACAGGTCTGCCCGATCGATGACTGATCGGTCCAGCACGCGAGACGGCGGGAGCGACGAGATGGCTTCACGGAGCGCGACCGCCCCGACGCGTGCACTGCTGAGCGACGAGAACGGACCCAACATCCAATTTCCTGCGCTGCACAACGGATCGCGGACTGCCGCAATGGCGGGCCTTCCTGCGGTGCCACCAATTCGTAGGTATGCATACTGCGTCCAGAATTTGGATTGGCGATTGAACCGCGGCAGGAAATGCTGGATGAGCCGAACCTCCATGACCTCGGCTTCGATGACGGTGGCACACTCGAAATGATCGATCTTCGCAGTGACCTGCAAGAGCGGGCCGACCTTGCGCCGTTCGTCGAAGCCGAAGTAGCTGCGGACACGCTGACGCAAGTTGGTGGCCTTGCCGACGTACAGCACCTTGCCACCCGCGTCGCGGAACAGGTAGACACCCGGACGGCGGGGGAGCGACGTCGTGAGCTTGAGCTTCGCTGCGCTCGGATGGCGGCCCAGCGTGGGCAGTTCGATGAGATCTTCGAGACCCATCACACCGAGACCGGCTGCTCGTTCCAAGATGTAGTGGAGCAGCTCCGCTGTGGTTCTGACGTCTGCGAGCGCCCGGTGCGTGGGCGTGGACGGCAGGCCGAGACACTCCGCCAGCGTGCCGAGGCGGCAATTCGGAGCGTCGTCGCGCAGCAGCCTGCGGGCGAGGCGCAGCGTGTCGACGGTGCGGTTGGTGAGACGGTCGTAACCGTGCGTGGCGAGCGCCGCGTTGATGAACCCGATGTCGAAGCGGACGTTGTGGCCGACGACGACGTCGTCACGGACGAATTCCAGGAGCGCCGGAAGGACCGACTGAATGCGGGGGGCCGGGCCCACCATGTCTTCGGTGATGCCCGTGAGGTACGTGATCTCGGGCGGAATTGACACGCCGGGGTTGACAAGGGTGGCGAACGTTCCGGTGCAGACGCCACCTTCATAGCGTGACGCTGCGATCTCAGTGATGGCGCACTGCGCCGGAGACGCGCCCGTGGTCTCGAGGTCGATGACGCAGAAGCGAACCTGATCGAGCGGTGTGCCGAGGTCATCGAGGCTGATCTGACGACTGACCTCGGGTGGGCACTTCCTGACCGACTGCTTGACCGACTGCTTGACCGACTGCTTGACCGACTGCTTGACCGACTGCTTGACCGAGGCCGCGCTCATGGACGGGTCGGCGACCGGCTTCTGAGCCGTCGCGAGCGCTGGGGAAGTTCGCCTCACCAGGAGCACCCTAGACGAACACTCGTTCTGTGACAAGAACACTCGTTCGTCCATCAGAACCCGTCGTGCGGAAGTCGTGCGAAGTCGTGCGAAGTCTTCGGCCGGTTTCTGTCATACCCCCCGTCGGATACTGCACCCATGACCGTTCTGCGCTTCCCCCGCCGCCCGTCCATGTCCACCTCGTCCATGTCCACCTCATCCTCCGTCCATCCCTCCGTCCAGCCTTCGGTCCAGCCGCCCAGCCAGCCCGTTCAGCCGCCCGGCCAGAAGCCTGTGTCAACGCCTGGTCTCCGGCACGTGTCCCCGAACCATCCGTCGCTCGGCATGATCTGGGCGGACAACAGCCTCGCCGGAAGGTCACAGTCGCTTGGCAGTGCCGGCATCGGCAGCATCATCGATCTGTTCCCGATCGATCCGCCGTCAGGTGTGCACACGCAGCGCATCAGCTGCGGGGACTGCACCATGGCCAACTCCGCTACCTGCGCGGACTGTGTGGTTTCGTTGCTTGCCGACGGTCCAACAGAGACCCGCTCCGTCAGCATCGACGCTGAAGAGGCCCAGACCATCGAGCTGTTCAACAGGGCCGGTCTGGTTCCCCGCGTGCGTCATAGTTGCGAGCGTGCGCCGGGCAGGGCGGCGAACTGGTGAACTACGGGTGTGACCAAGCACGGCGCCACCCATCAGACGTGGCAAGAACGGCGTGCATCGTGGGACGCGGAGCGGCGCACACCGCAGGCGCTCGCTGAGCTGGCTGACCGCATCCACGCCGTCGGGCTGTCTTCGGGGCTCGCAGCAGTCGGCATCACAACGGCTGAGCCGCTGCTCGGGGCTCGTGAACAGATCAACCGACGAGTCGCCGCGGGTCAGCACGCCGGCATGGTCTTCACCTTCGTCCGGCCGGAAAAGGCAACAACCCCAACCCGGCTCCTGCCCGATGCTGCGGCGGTCATCGTTGGGGCGTGGCCGTACTCGTTCGATTCACCAGCCGACCGTGGCGAGGATGTGTACGAGGATGGGTACGAGGGAAGCATCGCCCGGTACCAATGGGTCGATCACTACGCAGCGCTGCGGGGCGCACTGCGCACCATCGCGCTCGAACTGAAAGCAAACGGCTGGCGCGCTCGGGTTCTTGCCGATGACAACGCCTTGGTCGACCGCGCTGCTGCACACCGAGCCGGCATCGGATGGTTCGGCAAGAACGCCAACATCCTCATTCCAGGTCACGGTTCTTGGTTCGTACTCGGCTCGGTCGTCACCGACGCGCCGCTGCCCGCTGCCTCCGACGTTGTCGCCGATGGGTGCGGCACCTGCACCCGCTGCATCCCCGGCTGCCCGACCGGGGCGATCGTCGCGCCGGGGGTGATCGACGCTCGGCGGTGTCTGGCGTGGCTGGTGCAGGCCCCCGGTGACATCCCGGTCGAATTTCGCGTCGCCATGCACGACCGCATCTACGGCTGTGACGATTGCCAGGACGTGTGTCCCGAGAACCGCGTCGCTGCTCGGCGGGTCGCGCCGCCTGCGGCACCGCCGGGAACGGTGCCAACGGTTGACCTCGTGTGGCTGGCCACGGCTAACGACGCCGGCATCCTCGAACGGTTCGGTCGGTGGTGGCTACCCGATCGCAACCCCGACATTCTGCGTCGCAACGCCGTGGTTGCGCTTGGAAACGTGGGTGACCCTCACGACCATACGCTCGTAGCCCTCCTCTCAGGTCTGACGCAGCCGACCTGTTCTGGGCTGGTGGCTACGCACGCGGCATGGGCACTCGAGGCGCTTGCGGCGCGCCGCTAACGTTCCAACGCCATGTCGCATCTGTTGGTCACGAACGATTTCCCGCCCAAGGTGGGCGGTATCCAGTCCTATCTGTGGGAGCTGTGGCGCAGGCTCCCTGGCGAACGGGTGACGGTGCTCACCACCCCGTACGCCGGTGATCAGTCCGTGGTGCGGGCATTCGATGCAGCGGCCCCGATGCGCATCATCCGCACCCGGCAGCGCTGGTTGCTGCCGACTATGCCCTTGCTGCACCAGGTCCGAGATGTCGCGCACGATGTGGGAGCCACCCATGTGGTGTTGGACCCTGCCGTTCCCGTCGGTGCGCTAGGTCCTGCGCTCATGCGCCACGGCCTCACCTACTCGGTTGTGCTGCACGGAGCCGAAGTCGCCATCCCCGGCCGTATTCCAGGACCGGCGCAGGTGCTCAGCCGCGTCCTGCGAGACGCATCGCATGTGTTCTCGGCGGGCCGCTATCCGTTGGCCGAGGCCGAACGGTGCGCTGGCCGGCCCCTCCCGGCAACCGTGATCCCTCCCGGCGTGGACATCGAGCGGTTCGTGCCGGCCGACCCGGCCCGTAAAGCCGCCATCCGTCTCCGCCTCGGGCTTCCACCACTTGGGCGTGCCCCACTGATTGTTGCCACCAGTAGGCACGTCCCGCGCAAGGGCATCGACACGCTCATCGATGCGGCTGGCGTACTCGCGCCGAAGTATCCCGGGCTCACCGTCGCCATCGCCTCGCGCGGCCGACAGACCGACGCGCTGATGCGGCGGGCGGCTGCTGCACGGCGTGCATCGGGCGATGCGCTCGATGTGAGGTTCCTTGGTCGGCTCGACGACGCCACCCTGGTCGATCTTTACGCCACGGCTGATCTCAACGCGGCGTTGTGCCGCACCCGATGGGGCGGCCTGGAGCAAGAAGGGTTTGGCATCATTTTCGTGGAAGCCGCCGCGTGCGGAGTTCCGAGCATCGCCGGCGACAGCGGAGGGTCCGGCGAGGCCGTCCAGGACGGAATCAGCGGTTCCCTGGTACCGCGACCAGTGGACGTCCGCGCAACGATCCCCGTGCTCGACGCGCTTCTCGCTCGTCGCGATGATCTCCCCTCACTCGGCGCCGCAGCACGTACGGCGGCGGTGGAGCAATTCGACTACGACCGGCTGGCCGCAACGCTGGACGAAGTCCTCCGTGGCGTGGAAGGCCTGGAACAGGGTTCACCTACCGCGCGGTAGGTCAGTCGGCTAGGGTTTTGCCATGACCACTGAGCACGCGTCCGAGCACGCGGTCGTGTCGGCGTCGCCCGCCGCCTGCTGGGCCGTCGCCATCGACATCGAGCAGTACCCAACTTGGGCACAGGACATCAAAGAAGCGGTAGTCCTGCAACGCAACGACGAAGGACTTCCCACACAGGTCGCGTTCCGAGCCGCTGCCATGGGCCGCACCACCAGCTACACGCTCGACTATTCGTACCCCGACGGCCATCGGGTCATCCGGTGGACCCTCGCCAATGGCGACATCATGCGCCGCCTCGACGGTCACTACGCATTTACGCCCACCGCCGAAGGCGGTACGGAGATCGACTACGAGCTCACCGTCGAATTGCTTGTCCCCGTGCCGGGTTTCGTGAAGCGTCGCGCGGAGGGAAAGATCATGATCACCGCGCTGCGCGAACTGCGCCACCGAGTCGAAGCGCTCACTCCCTAGCTCAAATGCCGACCCAGGCCGCTCCGGTCCCCGGTGCACCGTTCAGCATCGGCCTTGACATGGGCGGCACCAAGTGCGCCGGGGTCCTGCTGTCCGCCGACGATGTCGTCCTGGCCGAGTTCGCGCGGCCAACGCCGGGCCGCGAAGGTCGCGATGCCGTGCTGCACACGCTCGAGACGGTTGCAGCCACGCTGTTCGATGTCGCCGCCCAGCACGGAGGCTGCGTCACATCACTTGGCGTCGGGGTTCCCGGGATGATCACACGATCAGGCGAACTCCGTTTTGCCGGGCACCTCGGCGGCTACGTGGGCCTGCCGCTTCCGGCGTTGCTGCAAGAGCGGTTCGGTGTTCCGGTGTCGGTCGACAACGACAACACATGTGCCGGGTTCGCAGAATGGGTGGCCGGTGCGGGCCAAGGCCATGAGGACCTGCTCTTCGTCGGCTTCGGTACGGGCATCGGCGGCGGCATCGTGTCCGGAGGACGACTGCAGCGTGGCGCACACGGATTCGCCGGTGAGATCGGCCACATCACGCTGGATGCCGCCGGGCCCGTGTGCACCTGCGGGCGACAGGGTTGCTGGGAGCTGTACGCATCAGGTACCGCGCTCGGGAGGCAGGGCTCCGACGCGTTCGGCACTGCGATGACCGGCATCGAGGTGATGGAAGCCGGGGTCAGCGGGCGCGCCGAAGCGGTTGCCGTGCTCGATCAGTTCTGCCGTCATATCGCCCGCGGACTGGTCGACCTCATCATGGTGCTCGACCCTGCGTCAGTTGTGCTGGGCGGGGGAGTGCTCACGCGCCACGACGTGTTGCTGCCGCTCATCCGCCAAGGTGTCAGGGAGTTGATCGGCAGCGCCGCTGAGCTGTGGCCGCTGCCCGACATCCAAGTGGCCCGTTTCGGCCCGCGGGCAGCAGCGATGGGCGCCGCGTTCATCTCGCGGGGACTCCTGGCTAGGTGACGCCGATCCCGTGGAAGACGAACGCGATGGCGTCGTCGGCTACACGTGGTCGCCCGATGGCAAACACATTGCGTACCTCACGCCCGACTCCCTCACGCGCGACGCCGAAGCGAAGGCACGTCGGCGCGACGATCCCAAAGTGTATGAAGGCGATCTGCGCATGAATCAACTGTGGGTCGTCGATCTTGACACGAAACGTGCGGTGAAGGTCACGAGTGGTGATTTCACGATACGTGGTGCTCCGTCGTGGTCGCCCGATGGATTGACACTCGCGTTTGATGCGTCGCCGACACCGATGATTCGCGATGAGCGGCACGATGCCTATGTGGTGCATCTCGCATCGGGGCAACTGGAACGTGTGACCACGACCAGCGATGTGGAGAGCACGCCGCAGTTCTCACCCGACGGCAAGATGCTCGCCTTTACGAACAATCCGCATCAGTGGACGCCGAACAAGGATGGCATCATGGCGCGCACGATCCGGAACGCGCACATCGTCACCATGGACATCGCGTCACGGAAATTCACCGATCACGCGATAGTGAGCTTTGACGTGAGCCCGGGCCAATTGCGGTGGTCCGCAGACGGCAAGCATTTGTGGTTCAGCGCCAGCGATCGTGTCTGGCAAAGCCTGTACGACTACAGCATCGATACGCGCACGTATAAGCAGGTAACGCGCGATGTCGTCGTGAGCAGTGTGTCACCAAACCGCGATGGTTCCCGGATGGCGTTCGTGTTCGATACGCCGCGCTGGCCGACGGAGGTGTACGTGCAAGATGCCAGTCTGCCAACGCCCAAGCGCATCACGAATACGAATGCATGGCTCGCCGATGTTGCTGTGGGCGAATCGGAAGTCATCACATGGAAGAGCAAGGACGGCTCGACGGTGGAAGGCGTGTTGCTCAAACCCGTAGGCTACACGCCCGGCAAGAAGGTGCCGTTGCTGGTGTCCGCGCACGGCGGCCCCACGGGCGCGCACACCAACGGCTTCAAAGGCGGCACCAGT
>JANNBN010000154.1:0-8332 GCA_031385545.1 Acidimicrobiia bacterium
AGTACGGCGGAAATCCGCCGGCAGTGGGGCCGGAATGTCAAGGCGGCCCGGCAGGCTCAGCAACTGACGTTGCTCGATCTTGCCATTCGACTGGCGGTGCAGCCGAGCACGGTCAGTCGATGGGAGCGTGGCCTGGCATCCATCCCCGACAAGGCAAAAGTCCTCATCGCGATGGAGTTGGACGAACACCCGTCGCGACTCTTCGGCTGGCCCGAGGCACGACCTCCGGCCCCGACAGTTCCGACGGCCCCCACGAAGAGCAACGATCGTCGATCGCGTGCAGCATGACCGCAAAACGGGGAATGCGCCTCTCGTCGGAGCGGTACCGGTGGGAGGGATTCGACGGTGCCATCATCTACGGGACTCGGCGCGGCGACTACATCGGCACGTTTCAAGGCCTCACGTGCTGCGGGCCGCTCCCCGACGTGAAGCATACGATCGACTTCTGGCGAGTGCTGCACCACCAGTCGCTTGAAGCCACCGTTTCCCGGGCGACCGAACCCAGCGGGGGTTTACTGGGCTGACGCGTCGCTCGCCAAGGTCCAGTTATCTGTTTCTCGGCAGGGACCGATACCGTTCTTAATGGCTGGGAGCGTCCGATCCGTCGCGGACGCTTCCAGCCTTATTTGCTGGCACTCGGCCGCGATGACTCAACACAGTCGGATTCAAACCTCAGCGCGCGGGTTACGTTCCGAAACCCGTGCAATCCTTCACCACGATTGTCGGTTTTCGACTCGGAGGCACCCCATCTCGAAAGAGCCAGCAGACCAAAATGGCTCCGTGTGGGAGGTCGAACAGGTGGGCGGTTGGACGACCGGGTCGGTCTACGGCTTGCGCTGACGCAGCTAGCGGATCTCGATCGATCAGAGTGATGGCTTCGATGATGTCGTGGATCGCTGCGTCTGGCAGTTCGCTGGATTCGACCGCCGCCTCGACGAGATGAAAGTTGGACCAGCTCCAGGTCACCGGCCGCGCTTGAGCGAGCCGAGCCGCCGCACAACATCCTCACCGGAAATTGCGTCGAGCGTTCCCTCGTTCACCGCTTTCAGAAGTACTTCGTCTTTGGCGATTGAACCAGGCTCGTCCATCGCCACGATGAGGGCGCGACGCGCCAGACGACGCAAGGCTGCTCGACCCTCCCGGTTGTCAGTTGCAAGAGTCCTGGTGGTAACTGTCCCTGCTACATATCCCGAAATGGTCATCGTCATCGCTATCCCTCTTGCGGTGGTATCGGCCCGCCTGATGGGATTGGACCGAACTGCTTTTCGTACTGGTCAACTGCAGTGGCAATCGCTTTAGCCAGCTGGAAGATCATCGTCGTTGGTACTCGTACCCGTGCGACGAGTGGAGCATCGGCAATTAGAACTTCATCCTCAAGCCGTGCCGGGTTCATCGCCAAGAAGTCGATCGTAAAATCCCAAGGTGATGTGGTCACCATCGCTAAGTTCGAATACACGTCGACCCGAGGGTCCGTTCCAACCCTCACCGTAACGTTCAGGCCGTTCGGCACTTCGCTCAAGGTCGCACTATATGTCGGCCGACCCCTGCGGGCCTAGTTCACCCGGCTAACTACAAGGCTGAAATTCGGGTGATTCTCGGCTCACTCAGCCGGGGCCGGGTGGCGGCGAAGACCCTTGCTTAGCTGTTTGCCAGTCGATCCTTCGAAATCAGAAGATTTGGCACACGACCGACCGCAGTGTTGGCTGAGTGCGTCGTGTGGGGGTCGAACCCACGACCGGCGGATTAAAAGTCCGATGCTCTGCCAACTGAGCTAACGACGCCTCTCTAACCTAGCGGCTGTGTCCGCCGTTGCGTCCAGCCATTCACCGATCAACACAGACGGGCACCAGTTCCGGTCGGTGCTGGTGATCCAGCACGACGACGACACCGACAGTGCGCTCATCGGCGACGCGGCACGGCAGAGCGGGGCGACGCTGTACACGGCGATAGCGACCCGAGACCCGCTGCCCATCGACCTGGCCGGCTACGACGCCATCGTCATCCTCGGAGCCGCCGATTCGGTCACCGATCCGACGATCGAGTCGTGGTTCCAGCCCGAGACCGACCTCATCCGCAACGCGGACCGCGCCGGTATCCCCATCTTGGGTATCTGCTTCGGCGCCCAGGCGCTCGCAGTCGCACTCGGCGGGAGCGTGGCCCCGGCCGCTTACGGCGAATACGGCTGGAAGACGGTCGATACGACACGCCCGGACGTGATCCCCGAGGGGCCCTGGTTCCAGTGGCACGTGGACGCGATCACCCCACCTCCCCATGCCGAAGTACTGGCGACCTCCGACTGTTGCGTGCAGGCGTTTCGGGTCGGCCCGCACCTCGCCGTGCAGTTCCACCCCGAGGTCACCGAGAAACACGCCACTGAGTGGCCGCAGAGCGACCCTGCAGGGTTGGCCGATGCAGGCTGCAGCGCCCAGGACATGATCGACATCACCGCTGCGCTGCTCCCCGACGCCACGAAGCGCGCCGATGCGCTGTGGCGTGCATTTCTCGCAAACGCAAGCGTCGCTCGCCCGAGTCAACCACCAGCGAGCGGGATGGCGCCGACCGCGTAGCGCACGGCCCACACCACGACAAGCGCAGCAATGTTGAACCAGATCAGCTGCTGTGCAAGCCGGGGCCCGAAGGCCACCGCCTTGGGGCGGACCCCGGTCGCACGAACGATTGCGAACACTCCGAATTGCAGCGCGAGCGCCCACACCCACGGGTGAAACCTCCACGCTGCGCCGGCGTCGAACCGGCCAAGTGCGAGCGCAGCACGGGTCATGCCACAGCCGGGGCACCACATGCCGGTCGTGGCACGCAGCGGACAGATCACAGCCCCGCCCGGGCCGGGGTGCCACACCGCTGCGACCGCGCAACCGACGCCAACGGCCACGAGCGGCCAGGAGCGGCCAGCAGGTGACACCGCGCCGTGTCGACTGTGCCGACCGTTCATCACGTCCACGATTCCAATTCAACCATCAGCACCGACGGCCGACCGACTCCATCCATCCTGGGGAATTGGGCCGGAAGGGTCAACCCGGCTTTCGGCGACACGACACAGCGCGACTAATGTCCGAAACGGCGCCTACGTCAGGCACCACTTTCGAGGAGTTCACCGGATGCCCGTTGCTGTCGAGGTTGCGACCAGGGTCGATGATCGACTGGTTTCCGCTTTCGCCCGGCTCATCCCGCAGCTCTCGAAGTCCAACCCTCCCCCCGAAGCAGCAGTCCTGCAGTCCATCGTGGACCACCAAGCTTGCCACCTGCTGCTGGCGGTCGAAGACGGCACCATTCTTGGAGCCCTCACGCTTGTCGTTTTCCCCATCCCCACGGCGGTGCGGGCCTGGATCGAGGACGTAGTCGTCGACGGCGACGCGCGTGGCAAGGGAGTGGGCGAGGCGCTGAGTGTCGCCGCTGTCGAACTGGCCGCATCCCTCGGAGCGAAAACGGTCGAACTCACGTCTCGGCCTTCGCGCCAAGCGGCAAACCGGCTGTACCAGCGCATCGGCTTCGAAGCGCGCGAAACCAACGTGTACCGATACACGGTCGACCAGGCATTCACGAACGTCTAACCACAGACTGGAACCCTCATGGCTGAGACTTTCACCATCATCGACAACCGCACCGGCAAGCAGGTGGAGGTGCCCATCGTCGATGGAGGAATCTCCTCGAAGGCAATCCGAGAACTTGACCCCGGCCTCTGGGTTTACGACCCGGCCTACATGCAGACCGCATCGTGCCGGTCGGCCATCACGTTCATCGACGGCGACGCTGGCATCCTGCGCTACCGCGGCTACCCCATCGAGCAGCTCGCCGAGCATTCGTCGTTCCTCGAGGTTGCGTACCTCATCCTGAACGGCGAACTGCCGAAAAAGACCCAGCTCGACCAATGGGTCTTCGACGTCACGCACCACACGTTCCTGCACGAGAACGTTCGCAAGCGGTTCATGGAGGGCTTCCACCACAACGCGCACCCCATGGGCATGTTCGTGTCGGGCATGGCTGCTCTGTCCACGTACTATCCCGATGCGAAAGACATCGACGACCCAGAGGTCCGCGCCAAGCAGATTCTCCGGCTCATCGCAAAGTCGCCAACCCTTGCGGCGTACTGTCATCGTTTCTCCGTCGGGCAGCCGACCGTCTACCCGGACAATTCGCTGGACTACGCGTCCAACTTCCTCAACATGATGTGGCGCATCGGCGACGACTACACCGTCAACCCGAAGCTCGCCCGTGCGCTCGACATTCTGCTCATCCTGCACGCTGACCACGAGCAGAACTGCGGCACCACCACTATGCGGGTCATCGGCTCGGCGCAGGCCGACCCGTATGTGGCCGCCGCCGGTGCTGCGTCCGCCCTGTACGGTCCGCTTCACGGTGGGGCCAACGAAGCAGTCGTCATGATGCTGAGAGAGATCGGCAGCGTCGACAAGGTCTCGGCCTTCATCGACGAGGTGAAGCACGGCAAGGGCGAAACCCGCCTCATGGGCTTCGGTCACCGGGTCTACAAGAACTACGACCCACGGGCAACCATCGTCAAGAAGACGGCCTACGACGTGTTCGAGGTGACCGGCACCAACCCGCTGCTCGACATCGCGCTGAAGCTTGAAGAGGTCGCGCTGAACGACGAGTACTTCGTGAAACGCAAGCTGTACCCCAACGTCGACTTCTATTCGGGCCTCATCTACCAGGCGATGGGCTTCCCAACCGAAATGTTCACGGTGCTGTTCGCACTCGGCCGCATGCCCGGCTGGCTCGCCCACTGGCAGGAACTGCTCGACGATCCGGAGCAGAAGATCAGCCGCCCCCGGCAGCTGTACGTCGGTCCTGGCGAACGCAACTACGTACCGCTCGCGTCGCGCTGACCATCGCCCCGCGGGCGGCGCCGAGTCCGCCATTCAGCAAGGTTGGGTCCGGCTAGGCCCAAGGTTGGGCCAGGCTGGATCAGGCACAGGCCGTGCCCAGCACTCGATAACTTGCGCGACGCGGCCAGGATGATCTTGTGAACGCCGAACCCGAGTGTCCTTACGACGCCATCCTCATCGTGTCGTTCGGTGGACCAGAAGGGCCAGACGATGTCCTGCCGTTCATGGAGAACGTCACCAGCGGGCGTGGCATCGCGCGTGAGCGTCTGGCGCAGGTATCGGCTCACTACGCACTCTTCGGCGGCGTCTCCCCGATCAACGGGCTCAATCGCGAGCTGATTGCCTCGCTGCAGCAAGAGCTGGCGCAGCACAACATCGACCTGCCCATCTATTGGGGCAACCGCAACTGGCACCCGATGCTGACCGACACCGTCGGGTCCATGCGCAATGACGGAATCGTACGCGCGCTTGCGTTCGTGACATCGGCATACTCGTCCAGCAGCGGGTGCAGGCAATACCGAAACGACATCGCCCGCGCGCAGGAAGCAGTCGGGCTTGGGGCCCCGGTCGTGGACAAGGTCCGGGTGTTCTACAACCACCCCGGGTTCGTCGAACCGATGATCGACGCCGCCGTCGCGGCCGTGCAATCGTTGGCCGCCGAAGTCGGCGGGACAGATGGCATCACCCTTGCTTGCACCGCACATTCGATCCCGCTGTCGACGGCAGACACAAGTGACTACGTGCAACAGCTCACCGAAACGGCACGGCTGGTCTGTGAGGGCGTTGCGGCCCGGATCGGCGCAGAACTTCCGTGGGCGCTGGTGTACCAAAGCCGCTCGGGCGCGCCGGGCCAGCCCTGGTTGGAGCCCGACATCTGCGATCACCTGTCAGCCCAGCAGGGGTCAGGAGCTGCGGGTGTGGTGATGATTCCGATCGGGTTCATCAGCGATCACATGGAGGTCGTGTACGACCTCGACACGCAAGCAGCGGCACACGCAACCAGCCTCGGGCTCCCGGTCAGGCGCGCCGCCACCGCAGCAACCGACGCGCGATTCATCAGCATGATCCGCGAACTCATCGTCGAACGGCTCGCTGTCGCAGCAGGGGAACACCCGGAGCGTCGCTCCCTTGGGCTGTTCGCCCCCCACCACGACATCTGCCCGATGGACTGTTGCCCGTCGGCGGCACGCCCCAGACCGGACTCCGACGACGGCTGAACCAGCCGGGACGTTCTTTCGGCAACTCGCGAGTCAACTTCGTCCGCCGAAACGCCGATGCCGTGACTGAGCAACGCGCGACCTGAATTCCGTCACGGTGGACGAAGACCACCCGGCGGCGGGGTCCCACGATGGTGTGCCGGTCTCCGGCGGAGAACCCATGACCCTGAAAACCACCCATGCCCTCCTGATGGCGTTGTCCGTCGCCGTCGCTGTTGTCGGCCCGATCAACGCCACTCCCAGCTCGGCTTCTGCAGCCGCGCCTGGTTCAAACACGCGGCGCACACCGGACGAACACGGGGTGATGGGGCGCAAAGTACGCGACGTGGTCGCCGAGCGGCGCGTGGCGCGCCGGTTGTCCGCACTTGACCCAAAGCTCATCCACCTGGCCGACGACGCCAACGCCTATCTCGACGACGACGGAAAGCTGTTCTTCGCCGACATCAGTTTGGCCGATCACCTACCCGCGCCCGCAACGAGCCAGGTACCCACACCGGCCAACTCCACTGGCACCCCGGTGGTCGCCGAGGGTGTGGCTCCCGCGACTGGATCGGCCTTCACGCTCAACAGCCGGCCGACCAGCACCCACACGATCTACCTCGACTTCGATGGTGAGACGGTCGCCAACACGGCCTGGAACAATGGCCGGGTAAACCCGAAAACCGTTCCGCCGTACGACGTGGACGGTATCCCTGGATCGTTCAACACCAGCGAAGAACAGATCATTCGGAATGTCTGGCAGACGGTTGCCGAGGACTGGGCACCGTTCGATGTGAACGTGACGACCCAGCGCCCGGCATCCGACGATGCATTCATCCGCAGTTCGTTGAGCGACAACACGTTCGGATCCATCGCGGTGATCACGCCGGACAAATGGACCTGCGGCACCTGCGGAGGCGTTGCCTACGTCGACATTCACGACGGGTCGGCACCGGGGATGTACTACCAGTACGCGTGGGTGTTCCCCTCTTCGGGCTGGACCTCATCCACGATCGCGAACGTCGTCTCCCACGAGGTCGGTCACAACTTCGGGCTCAGCCACGATGGCATCACGGGCTCGGAGTACTACGGCGGCACCGGGTCCTGGGGTCCAATCATGGGGAACCCGAACAGGACCTACGTGCAGTGGTCGAAGGGTGAATATGCCGGCTCGACGAACACCGAGGACGATCTCGCAGTCATCGCGTCGAACGCTGGAATGCTCGCAGACACCAGTAGTTCGACGCTGACCGCAGTTCAGATCGGCAGCACCGGTCTCACGCAGACGACGGCTGACGAGATCATCACCTCGGGCACGGACGTCGACTTCCATGCCGTCGATGTGACGAACGGGTACCTGAAGGCCGTCTTCAATCGGTCACCGTACTCAAACCTCTATGCGCGCGTTGCATTGCTGAACGGGTCGGGCACGGAACTTGCGAACGCAGGTGTGTTCAGCGGGACGTCCGCCACACTGTTCTCCGGTTCCGTTCCGAACGGTCGCTACTACCTGAAGTCCGAACCAGTCGCTGATACGAGCTCGCCCGGATTCACGACATACGGAAGCCTCGGCTACTTCAACTGGACGTTGACACGCTCGGATTCGCCGCTGATGTCGTCGGCATCGCTCACGCCGGTTGGGGACCGAACGTTCACGGCGTCGTGGTCGGCCACGTCAGCAGCAACCGATGGGTTTACGTTTACCTATTCGCTCTGCACGGCATCGGCGTGCGGCGCAGCCGTGTCCTCCACATCGGCATCGGCTGTGCTCACGGCGCCAACGAGCACCGGCCTGTACTTCGTGAAGGTGACCGCAACGAATCCGTACGGGCTGGTATCGCCGGAGCTGAGTTCCGGCTCCACGAACGTGCTCAGCCGGCCCACCGCGCCGCAGGTTTCCAAACTCCGGTTGGACGAAGTCTCTGACACGTTGCAGGTCGAGTGGGGCAACGGCGTGAGCTTTGCTCCGGTGACCGTGACCGGCCACACGATCACCGCACGAAACCGCACCACGGGCGCAACCGTCGCCGTCTCCGTCAGCGGGACCTCCGGGGCGACACCTCTGACGCTCCCGAACACGTGGGACGCCGTGTGGGTCGACGTGTCGATCGTGTCGAGCACCTCCTCGGCCTCCCCGTGGAACACCAGCGATCCGTCCACGGCCAGCCTGTATATCGGTCGCATTGCAGCAACTTCTGCTACCGGGCCGAATGGGTCCCGCGCTGCAGCACCCCCGGCGTCTGGCACCTCGAACAGCCGGGTGAGTGCACCAGG
>JANNBN010000155.1:0-6644 GCA_031385545.1 Acidimicrobiia bacterium
GCAGCAGCCGAAGCAATCCACGCCGAAATCGCCGCAGCGCTCGTCTAAGTGGCTAGGTGCCGCCGTTTGCACCGCGCGGCCCGGTAGCGTGCTCCACATGGCACTTCCTCCTGTTCTCACCGCTGATGACCGCGCTGCTGCGCTCGCCAAGGCAGCCGAAGCCCGTCGGGCTCGCGCCGAGCTGAAGCAGCTGCTGAAGATGGGCTCGATCTCGCTACGCGACGCAATCGACCGCACACCCAACGACGAGGTGATCGCAAAGACCAAAGTCCTCACTGTCCTGGAGTCTCTTCCTCGGCTGGGGAAGGTCAAGAGCCGGCGTCTGCTCGAAGCCATCGGCATTGCCGAGTCCCGCAGGATGCAAGGCCTCGGTGAGCATCAGAAGGCGAAGCTGCTGCAGGCCCTCGAAGGCTGACTGATACCGGCCTCGCCGGTGGTGCGTCGCTGCGTCCTGGCGACACTGCTCTAGCCTGTTCCATGGCCATTTTCGTGATCTCGGGTCCCGGCGGAGCGGGCAAGGGAACCATCGTCGAACGGCTCTGCCACGACGACGCTCTGCTCTGGTTGTCCCGCTCGTGGACCACCCGGGCACGTCGACCGACAGAGAGCCCGTATGCGTATCGGTTCGTGGACCGGGCAACGTTCGAGGCGAATATCGACGCCGGTGGCTTTCTCGAGTGGGTCGAGTTTCTGGGCAACTACTACGGAACCCCGCTGCCCACTGCCCCCGAAGGCAACGACGTGCTGTTCGAGATAGAGGTCCAGGGTGCCCAGGCAGTGAAGACTCGTTTCCCTGAATCGGTGCTCATTTTCGTCGAGCCGCCTTCGCGTCAGCACCAAGAGATCCGGCTGCGCTCCCGCGGCGACAGCCAAGAGAACATCGAGAAACGCCTCCGAAAAGCCGAAGCGGAGGAGGAAATCGGTCACCAGATCGCCGATCACATCGTTGTCAACGACACCCTCGAACGGGCAGTGGCCGAGGTGGCTGGTATCGTTGAGAGTTACCGCAAGGCCTAGTTGCCGCGCGCACCCTCGTAGCAAGACCCGTAGAGACCCGGAGATCCCCATGGCCCCTCGCCGTTCAACCATGATCGACCCTGCTATCGAGCACCTGCTCGAGCGTGTCGACTCCAAGTTCTCACTCGTCACCGTGTCGGCCCGCCGCGCCCGTCAGATCAACCAGTACTTCAACCAGCTCGGTTCAGAAGGCCTCGGCATGTTGGTGCCACCACAGGTGTCCAGCACCTCGCGCAAGCCGCTGTCCATCGCTCTCGAAGAGATCGTCGCGGACAAGATCATCATCCGCAAGGCGACCGAAGTCGCCGCCGAACGTGTAGCTGCCCAGGCAGCTGCCGCGGCCGCGTCCGCCGCAGCTTCCGAGGCTGGGCTGCTCTGATTCGTCCGGGCGTCTCGTCCGACCCCCGTCGCCGGCTCCACCGTCGCGAATGACCGATTCTGAACCAACGTCGAGCGCCCTCCGGGGCGCTCGCATCGTTCTCGGGGTCAGCGGCGGCATCGCTGCGTACAAGGCTGTCGACGTGTGTCGGCGCCTGTTCGATGCCGGGGCTCATGTCATTCCTGTCCTCACCGACGACGCTCTCCGGTTCGTCGGCGCGCTGACATTCAGCGCGCTTGCTTCCGAGCCTGCACAGGTGTCTATGTGGGACGGACCGAACGTGTCGCCCCACACCGCTCTCGGCAAGACCGCCGACCTCATCGTGGTCGCTCCCTGCACGGCGAACACGCTCGCTGCGTACGCGAACGGTCTCTCGAACAACCTGCTGACTGCAACGCTGCTCGCTACACAGGCACCGGTCCTCGTGTGCCCGGCCATGCATACCGAAATGTGGGAGCAGCCCAGCGTGCAGCACAACGTGATGGTGCTCCGCGAACGGGGCGTGCACGTTGCGGCGCCGGGCGTCGGGGTACTTGCCAGCGGGGATTTCGGTGCGGGCCGCATGGCGGAACCAGCCGAAATCGTTGCCGCTGCTGCGGGAGTGCTCGCCCCCATCCGGGACCTCGCAGGCCTCACGGTCATTGTCAGCGCCGGCGGTACTCGCGAACCGATCGACCCGGTTCGGTTCATCGGGAACCGCTCATCGGGCAAACAGGGTTACGCGGTGGCCGCTGAGGCAGCGGCGCGTGGAGCGACGGTGTTCCTCGTCTCCACGGTCGGGTTGACGACGCCGGACGGTTGTGAACTGGTCAGGGTGGAGACGGCTGAGCAGATGCATCAGGCGCTCACTCGGCTTGCTCCGACAGCCGATGTAGTTGTGATGGCTGCAGCGGTGGCAGATTTCCGTCCGGTGGCACCGGCCAACCAGAAGATCAAGAAGAGCCTGGAGTCATCCGATGCGCCAACGGTGGTGCTAGAACGCACGCCCGACATCCTCGCCGGGTTGGGCGCGAACAAGCCCGCGCACCAGGTGCTGGTCGGCTTCGCCGCGGAAACACACGATCTTGTCGCCAATGCCACCGCCAAACTGGCTCGGAAGAAGGCCGACATGATCGTTGCGAACGACGTGTCAGCCCCTGGGCGGGGCTTCGAGGGAGACACCAACGAAGTGGTGTTCTTCACCGCTGATGGCGCTCAGCCCCTAGACTTCACGACCAAACGAGCTGTCGCTCGCGCCCTGCTCGACCGGGTGGTTGCTCTCCGAGCAGCCCGGGCGGGTTCCTAGTCCCTGAGGGGACGGTGCGGGAACGGTTCGGCGACACGGGGGTTCTCCGTCGGCGCTGCTCCAGCTGTACCGAGCATCCGCCGACGAAGCGCCTCGACACACCGAGCAGATTTCCGTTCCGAGGAGAACACCGACACCATGGCACTGAGCTGGACCTTCACGTCCGAATCCGTCACCGAAGGCCACCCCGACAAGATGGCAGACCAAGTCAGCGACAGCATCCTTGATGCCATCCTGGCCGCCGACCCCGCAGCTCGCGTCGCGTGCGAATCACTGCTCACTACGGGGTTGGTGGTCGTCGCCGGAGAAATCACCACAACGGCATACGTCGACATTCCGAAGCTGGTCCGCAATACGGTCAACGAGATCGGTTACGACCACGGGGACAAGGGCTTCGACGGCCACTCGTGTGCCGTCATCGTGTCCATAGACGAGCAGTCACCCGACATTGCAATGGGTGTCGACAAGGCGTTCGAGGCTCGCACCGAGCACGACATCGACGCCGAGCTTGACGCGCAAGGCGCAGGCGACCAGGGAATGATGTTCGGTTACGCGTGCAATGAAACGCCTGACCTCATGCCGCTGCCGATCTGGTTGGCCCATCGCATGGCCGAGCGCCTCACCGCAGTCCGCAAGGACGGCACGCTTGCGTACCTGCGTCCGGACGGCAAGACCCAGGTCACCTTCGACTACACCGACGGTGTGCCCACAGCGTTGCGTACGGTGCTGATCTCCACCCAGCATTCACCCGGTATCGATCTGCAGCGCACGCTGCACCATGATCTGCTGGAGCACGTGATCAAGCCAACCGTTCCCGAGCAGTTCCGCGGCAACGACTACCGGTTCCTCTCCAACCCCACGGGCAACTTCGTCATCGGCGGTCCTCACGGTGACACCGGCCTCACCGGCCGCAAGATCATCGTCGACACCTATGGCGGCGCTGCCCGCCACGGAGGCGGTGCGTTCTCCGGCAAGGACCCGTCCAAGGTTGACCGCTCGGCTGCCTACGCGGCGCGTTGGGTGGCCAAGCATGTGGTTGCTTCCGGTGCTGCGTCGCGTTGCGAGGTACAGGTTGCGTACGCCATCGGCGTCGCGCGCCCGGTCAGCCTGCTGGTGGAGACGTTCGGCACGGCAACGGTTGATCCCGCCCGCATCGAGCAGGCGGTCAACGCGGTGTTCGATCTTCGCCCGGCAGCCATCATCCGCGACCTTGATCTGCGTCGGCCGATCTACAAGCAGACAGCTGCGTACGGGCACTTCGGCCGCGAGCTGCCGGACTTCACCTGGGAGCACACGTCGAAGCTGGCTGACTTCAAGGCGGCGCTCGGCCTGTAGGCCGGTTCAGATTCTGCGCGGGTCAACTTCAGCGGTTCAGATCCGCAGCGGGTCGACTTCGATCCGCACCCGGCCCGATGGACGCGCTGCGTCGACCGCGGCCAGGGCATCGCACAGCGTGTCGATACTCTGCGCACGTACGAGATACCGTCCGTCGGCCGGCGAGCCGGTCTCGATACCTTGCATCAACCGAAGCTGCTCCACCCACAGGGGGGCCGCTTCGCCACTGAGCAGGGCGAGCGCGTAGGTGGGGGGCAGCCGCAGGGTTGCCCTGACATCTGCCTCGTGTTCGGCTAGCCGGGTCGGGTCGCCCAGGACGGCCGCCTGGATCACGGGATGATCTGGCATGCGAGTCTGCACGTAGACCCGCCCGTGTGCCGAGCGGCCTGATTGCTGTTGCCTGCCTGCAACGATGCGCGCGGCCCGAGCAACGAGTACGAGGGCGTGTTCCTGAGCCCGGTGGCGCGGCGCGAACAGTTCGCTGTCCAGGTCGAGGAAGATCACCGTGCTCGCCCGGTCCACACGGTGGAGCAGCGCTTCGGTGCCGACCAGGACGGCGGTGTCGGGCACGGCCTCGGTATCAGCCACGACTTCACCGACCGGGCGCAGAGCCAACGCCTCAAGCTCTTCCCTCGCCCGGCTGGTTCCCATCCGCAGGTTCTTCATCCGGCCTCCGCCGCACCTGGCACACACCACCGGCCGGGTCGCGTGGCAGCGTGGGCACACGAGGTGTGGGTCCGTAGTCGGCTGCTGCACCGATGCGCTGCACGCCTCGCATTCGGCGACCGCTCCGCATGCAACGCAGGCGAGCATGCGAGCCCGTCCCGTTCGGTTGAGGATGCACAGGACACGGTTGTCAGTGCGGAGCGCTTCGACGACGGCAGGGGTGATAAGACCCTGCCGTCCCGGTTCCTCGGTCGAGCGATCGATCACGGACAGTGCGGGCCAACCAGCGCGTTCCTCCTTGCGGTCAAGTGCCCAGATCCGTTCCATGCCAGCAGCAGCCTGCGCCTCAAGCGTTGGCGCCGGCGACGTGAGCAGACAGGGAATGCCGAGCCGTCTGGCTCGTTCGACTGCAACATCGCGTGCGTGCCATGTCGGGGTGCGCTGGTCCTGGTGCGCTTCGTCGTGCTCGTCGACGACCATGACGAGACCAGGGTTGGGAATGGGAGCGAACACCGCCGCTCGGGCGCCGATGACAGTGACGCCACCCGCTGCTGCCATTGCCCAGTCCTCGGGCAGGAGCGCGGTTGGAATGCCGACGCGGCGGAGTCTGCGGGCAAGCGCGGTTGCCGCCGCAACAGATGGAACGATGACGAGTGCACCATCCGGTCCCCCCGCTGCGACCGCGGTGACGATCATCCCGAACCGGTCGAAACGCGGCGGCGTGCGGATGACATGTGTCGCAGGCGACGAGACGGCTAGGGCGCGTGTTGTAAGCGCGCTGAGCGAGTCGGTCTGCGCCTCGATGTTTCGGGGTGAGGTGGGCGCGGGTGGAAGCCTGCGGACGGCGACAGGCGGGCCGGTGAATCGCAGTACCTGGGCAGCGCGTCCACCCCATCGCCACGCCGTCCACATCGCAAGTTCGACCACCGACTGTGGTGGGCCGATGCCGCGCACCTTGGCGATGGGGCGCAGCGTGACCTTCGCAGGCGGTTGTACGTCGACGGCGAGTACCCAGCCTCCGACCCGGCGTCCATGCAGTTCGATCCGGACCTCGGTTCCCACCGTAAGGAATTCCGCCCCCGGCATCTCTGCGGGAACGGTGTAGTCGAAGACCTTTCCGATGGCTGCTTCGTCGGGCAGGACCCGGACCACACGGTCGGCTGTCACGACCTGTTCAGTAACCCGAAGTTGCCACGGCAGCGACGACGATGAACGCGATGAACGCGAGGATCAGGCCTATGTACACCGTTCCGACGATGCCGATGATGCGGCCAGCCTTGCCGACGCCGGGTTCGGGGTATCCCGCTGCGTTTGCTTCGTTCCGCAGGGCATTCCCCATGTACCAGGCAACGGGGCCGAGCAACGGGCACAGCAGCAGGCCGAGGATGGCGAGCACAAGGATGGTTGTGGCGCGCGAGTCGAACGGGTTGGCCGGCGCCTGTTGGTAGGAAGGTTGGAAACCACCGGGTGGACCGTATGGCGTTGGTTGGTAGACGCCGGCCGGCGGGTAGGGCGCCTGCGAGCTGGGCGAGTACGTCGGCTGCGGGGGTGCCGCAGCGGGCGTGTAGGGAATCTGGAAGCCGGGGGAAGCGGGCGGTGGAGGCGGCGGGGGTGACTGTTCAGGGTTTTCGTGTTCGGACATGTTGCGCTGCTTTCGAACTGGTCGTCAGGCTCGGGTGGTGGCTCAGGTGGTGGACGAAACGTTGCTGACCGCGTACGCCGCCAACATTAGGACGGCCAGAACACCAAGGACGGTTCCGAACATCGCCACGATGCGGCCGGCCTTGTTCTTGCGTGGCTCAGGCCACCCGGTCGACCTGGCGTCCTTGCGAACGCCGTTCCCCATGATCCAGGCGACCGGGGCAAACAGGCCGCCGACGCAGGTGACCGACAGCACGGCACCCAGGATGCTCAGCACCAGAACGGTTGCTCCACGCGTTGCGAAGGGGTTGGTACGTGTCG
>JANNBN010000170.1:0-6936 GCA_031385545.1 Acidimicrobiia bacterium
TGATCTGCAAACACATACCCGGATTGCCGAGCGGTTTAATCCGGAACTGGTTCGCGTTATACGGAACGAACGTCAAATTCAACAACGGCTGGCTACCGGAATCACACGACCCAACCTGGACGTTACCGCTGCCGGGTTGCAAACTCACGTCCCCCGCGGTTGTAGAGGATGCCCCATTGCTTGTTGAAGTGCGGGTGGTGATCCCGGTGTTTCAGGCTGCGGTGTGAGTGTACTCGGGGTGTGTGACAGTCTTCTGTTTGATGTGTGCGCGTAGCTTTTTGGTGAGGGCGGCGAGTTCGCGGTGGCCTTTGAGTCGGCGGAAGGTTCGTTCGGCTTCGAGCATTCCAACGGCGGCCCATCGTTTGCGCATTGCACCGTCACGCCAGTTCTTGACATGCCCGGTTGTTGTGCGGGCGATGGAGATCATCGACTCGATCGGGTTCGTTGTTGTGAGCGACCGGCGTAGTGTCGGTGTGGCGCCGAGGCGGGCGACGGTGAACATCTCATCGAGGCCTTCGCGCAGACTGGCTGCAGCGTCGGGGTAGGCGAGGTCAAGTTCTTTCGCGAGGAGGTTCGCTTTGCGGAGCCCGGCGGCGTGATCGATGTCAGCGAATGCTGATGCGAGACGCCGGTCCATCGTGGAGCGCATCGCCTTGGGGAGGTGATCGGTCACGTTGCGGCGTTTGTGGAGCTCATGCCGAATTCGGCATGAGCTCCATTATGCCGAGCAGCGGATTATGCCGAGTAGGAGCTGGGATGGCCCGTGGGGCAAGGATTTCGGGCTGATGTTGTCGGCATAGTCAGAGGGCTTCGAGGTAGGCGAGGAGGGTGTCCGGTGGTCGGTAGCGGCCTGGTTCGGTTCCGGGTGGTGTGGTGCGGGCGAGGGCTCGTTCTTTGATGGCGAGGTCGGCGTGGAGGTAAATCTGCGTGGTCTCGATGCCTTCATGCCCGAGCCAGAGCGCGATGACGGAGGTATCGATTCCGACGGCGAGCAGGTTCATCGCGCAGGTGTGGCGAAGGACGTGGGGTGAGACGTTCTTGGTGGCGATGGATGGGCGCCGTGATGCTGCGGTGCGGGCGTGTTTGGCAACGAGCACGGCCACTGCGTCGCGGCTGAGCGGTCCGTTTCGGCGGCTGGGGAACAGCGGATCGCTTGGCCCGCCTTGACGTTCAGCGAGCCAGACGCGCAGCACTGCGCATGTCTGGGTGGTGAGCGGCGTGATTCGTTCTTTGCGGCCTTTGCCGTGGCAGCGCAGATGTGCGCCCGTGCCGAGCTCGATGTCGGCACAGGTGAGCGATGTGAGCTCGGTGACGCGAAGCCCGGTCTGGATCGCGACGAGTAGCAGTGCATGGTCGCGGCGACCGAGCCACGTGGTCCGGTCGGGCGCGGCGAGAAGCGCGTCGGTCTCGTCGTGGGTGAGGAACGAGACGAGTTGACGGTCGGTGCGTTTCGTCGGGATGGCCAACACCCGTTGGATCACGGCGGCATGGTCGGGGTGTCGTAGGGCGGCGTAGCCGAACAGGGAATGGATCGCGGCGAGTCGCGTGTTGCGGGTGCGGACGCTGTTGTGACGGACGGTTTCGAGGTGTTCGAGAAACGCGCCGACAAGGACCGCGTCGAGGTCTTCGAGTCGCAGCTTGGATGGCTTGGTGCCGGTGCGCTGTTGCGCGAACGCGAGCAGCAGCCGGAACGTGTCACGGTAGGACGCGACGGTGTTCGGGCTGACCCTGCGCTGGGTCATGCGTTCCGTGAAGAAGCCCTGCATCGTGGGCGCGAGCGTGCTCATGTCGGCTCCCGGGTGGCGGCTTCGAGGCGAGCCGCGACGAGGGTGAGTAGTTCCGGCGCGGCCGACAGATACCAGTACGTGTTGCCGGGATCAACGTGACCGAGATAGGTCGACAGCAACGGCATGCGGGCCTGCACATCGCCACCGTCGCGATACCAGCCGAGCAGGGTTGTGACGGCAAAACTGTGTCGAAGATCATGTGGCCGCGGACGGCACTTCGCCGAACGCCGGCACAGGCCGGCCTGTTGGACGAGGTCGAGCCAGGCGAGGTGGGCGTTGCAGTACAAGACCCGTGTTCCGGCGATGGACACGAAGAACGACGGGTCAACCGGCCTGGCGCAAAGCCGATCTCGGTCGCGTGCGTAGGCGGCGAGTGCGGCGACGGTGGAGTCGTGGAGTGGGACCTCTCGTGACTTGCCGAACTTCGAGTCACGGATCGTCAGCACCCCATCGATGAGATCGACGTCGTCGCGGTCGAGTCGCAGTGCTTCGCCGATGCGAAGCCCGGTCACGGCCAGCAGGCCGATGAGTGTCTCGAACGTGACGGCCCGCAACGGTGAACGCATCGACCGGGCCGCGGTCATCAACGCGTCGATGTCGGCGCCCGAGTACAGGTAAGGCGTTGCGCGTTGGCTGCGACCGGGGATCAGCCCGGGTGGCGGGACTTCGTGGGCGGGGTCGATGGCATGCAGGTGACGGGCGAAGCTTCGAACCACCGACAGCCGCTGCGCCCACCAGTCTGACGCCGCATCGGCCGGCAACATGGCCCACGCGATCGCAGCGTCGGTGGTGATTGTGTCCGTCCCATTCGTGTCGAGGTAGGCGACGAAGTCGGCGAGCAGCAGGCCCGTGCGGGCGAGTTTGTATCCGAGCGCCCGGCGGATCGTGAGGTAGTCCTCAAGCGCCTTGTGCAGTCCGCTCATGACGGCCTTCCTGGCCACGGCAGCGCCAGCGAACGCAGCCTGGCCCGGTCGACCTTCGCGTAGATGCTCGTCGTCAACACGCTCGCGTGGCGTAACACCTGTCCGACGTCGACAAGCCCGGCACCGGCACGCAGCATCTCGGTCGCTGCGGTGTGACGGAGCCGGTGGGCGTTCACCTCTGGCAGCCCGGCCCGGGTGCACGCGGCCCACACGATCCCCGAAACGCCGCCGCTCGTCAGTCCGACGTGTGGTGCACGCACCCTCGTGATGACCCTGGTGCACTCACCGTCGGGCCGTCCCCGGCGCAGCCAGCCAACGATCGCTTCGCCGACATCGACGGGCAGGGGAAGGCGTTCCACGCGGCGGCCCTTGCCGCGGATCACGACCTCACCGGCCCGCCAATCAATATCGGCCAGCTCCAAGCCAGCGACCTCTCCGGCCCGCAACCCGAGCCGGGCCAGCAGCGTCAGCACTGCGAAGTCCCTGCGGCCGAACCTGGTTCGCCGATCGCAGCTCGCCAACAAGCGATCTACTTCCGCGCGCCCGAACGCCTTCGGCAGAGCTGCTTGCCGCCATCCCGCCACCGTCGGGACCGCCGCATCGAGTGGCCTCTCGATGCGACCCGCGACATACAAGTAGCGCAGCAGCGACCGCAGCCCACATACCACGAACTTGGCAGAGCCAACCTTGCGCGTGGTGCACTCGCCCAGCACAAAGTCGGAGACCTCACGAGCGCTCAACGCGGCCAGGACGTGAACGACGTCACCGTCGGGTGACCGTTTCGAGAAGAACAACCTCGCCACGCACAAGTAGCCCGCCACCGTGCCCGCCGTCAGACCCCGCTCTTCCAGCAGAAACACGCGATAACGCTCAAGGAGAACGTCGACCGGCGTGACCGCGACGACCGGGGCCGGTGCCGGTATCACGCCCAACCCGGTCAGATAGCCGACGAGTGGAACCATTGCCTTGGTCGACAACCACAACGTGTACCCCTCAGCGCGACGCGCTGCGAGGAACTCCTCAACGCGTGTCGACGTCAGCTCGCCAACGCCGAGGCTCCGGCTGACAAGCCAGCGGCTCGCGTGAGCCATCAACTGCAACTGGTTGCTCGCCGAGAACGACGTGTAACCCTGCCGTGTCAGTTCCCTTCGGAACCCGCACGCGTACTGCTCCAACGGTCCAGTCACCCGGACACGAGACGGTCTTCCACTCATGCTCTCCTCTTCCCATCGCATCGATGTCGAAGAAGAAGGCTTGATCAGCCGCCAGGATTATGCCGACAACATCAGCCCGAAATCCCTGCCCCACGGGCCATCCCAGCTCCTACTCGGCATAATCCGCTGCTCGGCATAATGGAGCGTGCAACGCTGCACCACAGCTTTGGCGCCGAATACCGAGTTGACGGCTTTGCGTAACGCTTTGGAGCCGTCGAGCACGACGAGGAGACCGGCGTCGGTGTTGAGCCCGCGGGCGACAAGATCGGTGAGCACACTCTTGACGACTGCACTGTTCTCGGTGTCGCCGTGAGCGAGACCGACCGGGACTTTCGTGCCGTCAGTGGTGATGACCATCGCAACGACGAGGCATTCGTCGGCGAAATGCACGCCGTCGATCATCAGCACCGCAACATCGAGCCCGGACAGGTCGCGGGACAACAGGTCGGCCATGGCGGTCTCGGTTGCTTCGATGAACCGGCGTGACACTGCCGACTTCGACGTCGACCGGGCCCTGACTGCTTCGCCGACTGGTTCGCCGATATCGACATGGCGGCGGGTGGCGACACCGGCAAGCATCCGCTCCACGATGACCTGAGACAGGAGGTCATCGTCAGCGAACGCGTTCCACGTTGGTGAGCCGATCTCACCAGCCCCGTTGATGTATCGGCCCCTCGGGCGGTCCACGGTGGTCTTGCGGCCACCGAGCACGACCTGGCCTGATGTGTGGCCGTGCCAGTTCCCGACCCGACCGGCGGGTTGCTTGGCGTGTTTCGGTCCGATCAGCTGTGTGAGTTCGTCGTCGAGTAACGCACGGAACACGGCAAGGCCGGCTGCGGTCGTGAACGCAAGCAAGCCCTCACGCATCGTCGCAGCGATCCCAGCCAACGCGATCTCGGCTGTCTGCGGGAGTCGGGTGGCGACATCGACCGTGGCCACACGTACGACAGGTACCTTCTTCATGGTGATTCCCTTCTCTGGATTTGAGTGTCTTGGACGACTCTCGAACCCTGCCACGAGCAGGGCCCGAGAAGGGATCACCACCCACCTACTTCAACAAACTCCGGGACATGCTCGTGGATTGAGGCTAAGCTAAGTTCTAATCCATGAGGGTCCATGGCTTGGTGCCGAGGCCGGCAAGGGGCACGATTCGGAACGAATTCGGTGGAGATTTCAGGTCTGGGATGTCCGTTGTTTTCCAACGACGATCCCACTCTGGCAAGCCACAATCGTACTATCGATGCTCACTGGAAAAGCGTAGGCTGGTTGGCAGGTCTTGAGTGTTTTGCCATGGCAATCGACTGTCGCAATCATGGATCCTATTTGATAACCGAGAGTGTCCAGTATGCCATTCGCAGATAGCAACTCAGAAAGCTGGGTCTTGTTCAAGGTGGCCTCGAAACACCCGTACCGGCCGAGTGCTTCATAGCGTCGAACGGATGGCAAGTGTGAAGGCACGACAACCGTCCAGTTCGTAAATACGTTCACAGGCTTGTAGTCCAGTACTCTGTACCTTTGGGAACATGAAGGCAGTAGAAGACCGAACAACAAAGCGTAGATTGCAGTCACCACACCTAGGGTCAAAACAGCTTTGGCTGGGAAGCCCTTACGCCTGACAGTGGTCACCAGAGTATTCCTTTGTTGCACTTGATCTTCGTCGCTCCGGGAAGCAAATAGCACGACCGCCCTGTCCTCCCATATATTTCGAAATTCTTGGCTTGGCCGCGAGCGTGCATGGCAACAAAGTCGTCGTCAACCAGGCCGGGCACCGCAGGTAAGCCGGTATTTTCGAACATGTAGCGATCGGTCAAGAATACTCGAAAGCACAGAGCCCGGCTACCCTGGTATGCCACGATTTTTCCTTGAGCGCGTAAGTCGAAGGAACCAAAACCTAAGAAAATGGAATCGGCTAAGTCCCTAATTCCGTTGTAGTCAGCAAACCCGTTGGCTTTGTCGGGTGAAAAGATTCGAAACCAGCCAGGTGCGACTGGCATCGTGGCACTGTTCGTCGGGTCACCGGACTTCGACCGTCGATCAAAAAGGGTGCCGGGCATCGTGCTGGGCACGAAGTTGGTGGAGAACGTAGTACCTACGGCAGCGGAAGGATTCACGTTCAACCTGATTACGTCGGCGACGACCTTTGGAATATCATCACGAGTAAGTATGCGCCACATTCCTTCCTCACCGATGTTCGCTCGCGGCACCCCGGTACCGAGCAGGAACCACTTGAGGTTCGTTACAGCAAAGTTCTCGCCCCAACCAGGTTGATACGATGCGACATCTGCGGCATTGTTGGCGATCATGACATGTGACGCTGTCAGGGCTGACCAAGGTTTGGAGGCATAGGGTGCTGCCGCGAGGTCAGTTCGAGCCGGCGTTGGGACATTCAAGGCCTCAGCGTCGTGATCGAAGTTCTGGCAGACTCGCGCCGGTCCGTCGTACCAGAGTTGGTTGCTGGAGAGTGGGTTCGTGCAACGTTCAAGGATTGGTGTGGTGGTTCCGCTGAGGCATAGTCCGACGGATGTGTTGATGAGGGGGACGGTGAGTCCGTCGGTTTCGATGGGTCTGTCGTCCCAGACCGCTGTGTTGTCGCAGGTGGTCATTCCGACGTTGAGTCCTGATGGAAGTTTCCCGAGACAGGTGTTCGGGTTGGCAGTGTCGCGGAGGAGCCAGCCGTTCGCGACCAACTCTGGGAGGAAGACGCGACATTCACTGCTGTCGGCTGGGATTACGATGTCGCCGCCTACCCGTATGCACGCGAGGTCGGTTTTGCGTTCAAGTGTGGTTTCGATGCCCGGCTGAAGCGTATGAGCGCCGGTGGGTGCTGGTGGGCAGTTGGTGGTGCAGGTTGCGGGGTGGGTGTATCCGTTGGTTTCGATGGGTGCCCATTGTTGCCATGCGGGGTTTGTGGGTTGGCAGGTGTACTGAATCACAGGTTTGCCGTACCCGTTGTTGAGGATGTTGCCGCTGGTATCACCGTTGTTCGTTGAGGCCCAGATACTGAGGCACGGG
>JANNBN010000002.1:0-28611 GCA_031385545.1 Acidimicrobiia bacterium
ACGCGGATGACGCACGTCCTCGCCGTGGGATCACTTCTCGGAATTCCGGGCTGCGGACCGCTCGTCGATCACGGGATTGCCTCACTGCGATCCAACCTCGCAGACCCTGAGCACGGCGGGTGGTTCTCCGCCAGTGATCGCCCGAACAACGGTGAAAAGCGCGCATACGAACAAGCCTTTGTGGTGCTGGCAGCGAGTTCAGCCGTGTTGGCCGGCCGCCCGGGGGCCGAAGATCTGTTGGCGCAGGCAACCGAAACCGTGACGAACCGGTTCTGGGACGAAAAACACGGGCGCATGATCGACGTTGCGTCACGTGACTGGGCAGATCGAGAGCCGTATGGTGGCGCGAACGCAAACATGCACTCGGTCGAAGCGTTTCTCGCCGCAGCCGATGTCACCGGTGATGCGGTCTGGTTGCAGCGTGCTCTACGGATCGCCGAATTCTTCATCGACACCAATGCCCGCTCTCGCGATTGGCGAATCCCCGAGCACTTCGACCAGGACTGGAACGAACTCCCCGACTACAACCGGTCAACCCCCGCACATCAGTTCAGGCCGTTCGGGGCGACAGTCGGACATGGCTTCGAATGGTCACGACTCTGCTTGCATCTCCGTGCCTCACTCGGCCCGTCGGCACCATCATGGTTGCTGGAGGCAGCACACGGCCTGTTCGACCGTGCCGTCGCCGACGGGTGGCAGGGCGACGGGTTCCACTACACGACGGACTGGGCAGGCGAAGTGGTTGTTTCGGACCGGCTGCACTGGGTCGTCTGCGAGGCCATCGCTGCGGCCGCGGCCCTCCGACGCGTAACGGGCGATATGAAGTACGAGCACCACTACCGAACCTGGTGGGATCTCGCAGAACACTGCTATATCGACCGCGCGAACGGTTCGTGGTTCGCCCAGCTCGACAGTTCGAATCAGCCTGCAACCAGCGTCTGGGCGGGGAAGCCCGACACGTACCACGCGTTCCAAGCGACGTTGCTCCCTCGATTGCCGCTGTCCCCATCGTTGGCCTCTGGCGTGGCTCAGGGGCTGCTCGATGCCTGACTTCGGTTCCGGCAATCGGTAGCCCTGCTCAAGTTGCCGCGCGGACCTGCCGAAACTTCCACGATGCGATCTGTGGCGCAGGCTCGCAAAGACACCCACTTGCTGGGTCGGCTCATCGCTGCGTGCACCCTGCTCTACATGATGCCGATCGCCCTCAAGGCACCGGGTTTCGGCGGCCAAGTGGCAGTGTACGAACTTGCGTCGGCCCTCACATCCGTCGTGGCGATCTGGTTGACCTTTCCTCAGCTTCTCGCGGCAGCGCGACAGGGAACAACCGTAGGACTTTCGCTGTGCGCCTACTTGGCTGCGCTCGCCGTCATTCTTGCCCGCCATCCGGCTCCGTGGGCGGCGCTCATCGCCATTGAGATCGCGGGGGCGATTGCCATCGCATCGCGTGTCGGGGAACTCGTGCAGCAGGGCGCAACCAAGCCCCTCATGAGAACCCTCTTCTGCTTCGTTGCCTTTCAGTCGTTCGTCGGCGTGGCACAGGTGGTACACAACGGCTCGGTGCTCGGGCCGTGGGCCGGGGAGACGGAATTCGGTTTCAGGAGAATCGACGGGCTCGTTGGCGCAGCCGGAACCCTGACCTACGCCAATGTGCTGGGCATTGCTGCAGCGATCATCGGTGCAATCCTGCTGCAAGCAATTGCGCACGATCGGCTGGAGCGCTCTGACCGATGGGCAGCGGCCGTTTGCGTCGTACTCGCAACCGGGTTGGTGGGCTTGTCGCTGTGTCGCACCGCAATCGTCGCTTGGGCGGTTGTCTTTGTCGTCGGCCTGCTCTCGAGCAGTCGGCGCCGTCTCGCGCCGTTGCTGTTGATCACGTTCGTCGCGTTGGCGCTGTCTGTCGCTGCCCGCGCCGACGGTTGGGTCAGCCGGGGTAAAGCCTCGGTGGCCGGCACGGAAACGTCGGGCTCGGGCCGGATGGCGTTGAACCGCCAGGCCGTCGCGGTCTTCAAGACCGAGCCGATCCTCGGAGTCGGGCTGAGCAACTATCGAGACACCGTCCGTCGGCATCCTGAGATCGACGCCCTCTCGACAGAGGACTATGTGGTTCACAACGGCCCCCTGTTCGCACTCGCGACGACGGGTCTGGTGGGAATTGTGGCGTTGATCCCGATCATTGCCTGCGTGTTGGTGCAGGCCGCACGGCGAGGTGCGTGGGGAATTGGGCTGCTGTTGTTCGCAGCGCCGATCCTGCTGCTCGCTCAACAACTCTTCGTCGGGATCGGTCTCATGTGGCTGGGACTGATCGTCGGCTTCGCAATCACCGCTCCATCGAAGCGGATCAGCCCACAAGATGAACAGGCGGAGCGGTCCGAACAAAGCCAGTCTGATCGACAAGATCGGAGAGTACCCGCGCCGCAAAGCCGGATGTGGCCACCGCTGCGGCCACTGCGGAGAGCTCGGCGTCCATTGCCGCGTGACGGTCGTGCGGCCGATCGCCGTTGATCCCAAGCTGGGAAAGAAATATGCGCACATAGGCTGCGTCGTCGAACAGACCGTGCAGGTACACCCCCGCCACGTTGTCGGTTCGCCAGCCCAGGCCCTCGTCAAGTTCCGGAACGGCTGCTGGCCCGGCCGTGGTCAGCCCGTGGTGGATCTCGTACCCATGGACTATTTCTCGTGTGCGTGAGACAACAGCCGTCCCCTGTCGAGTGGTCTTGACGGTCACCAGCACTGTCGACACGTCAAGGAGGCCCATCCCATGGTGCAGACCCCCGGACTCGAGACCCCCGGGATCATCGATGTGGAGACCCAGCATCTGCATCCCGCCGCAGATCCCGAGCACCTGAACTCCGCGACGCGCAACTCTCGACACCTCGGCGGCCAGGCCGACGCTGCGCAGCCACGAGAGCGATGCAACCGTGTTGCGGCTGCCAGGTAGGACAACCGCCGCGTAACCGTCGAGCGGAACCCGGTGGCGAATGACATCGACCGTCACGCTCCCGTGGTTCGCCAAACCCTCGAACTCGTCGAAGTTCGAGGCCCACGGATACGCGATGACTGCGATTCTCGGTCGTCCACCATCATCATTCCGGCCGTCTGGTCGTTCGTCGTGCAGCACCAACCGATCTTCGTCGGGAAGACGATGATTGAACCACGGGACCACCGCAACCGTTTCGATTCCGGTGCGTTCGGCCAGCCACTCGGGACCGGGGTGGAGGAGCGACTCGTCGCCGCGAAACTTGTTGAGGACGAAGCCGTGAACCAGACGCCGCTCTTCAGGTTCAAGGCACTCCACCGTTCCCAGCAGGTGGGCGAACGCACCCCCGCGGTCGATGTCGGCCACGAGGTACACAAGCGCATCGGTCTCCAGCGCCACAGCCATGTTGACGATGTCCTTCGAACGGAGGTTCACTTCGGCCGGGCTTCCAGCGCCCTCGGCAATCACCAGGTCGAACTCGCTTCTCAGTGACCTCAGCGCGTCCTTCACCATCGGCCAGGTATGGCTTCTCCGTTCGCCCCATGGGACAGATGTCAGCTCAGGTGCTGGCCGCCCCAACAGGATCACCGACGAGGCCGTGTCCGCAGTTGGCTTCAACAGGATCGGGTTCATCCGCACATCGGGTTCGACGCGTGCAGCAACTGCCTGCAAATACTGGGCCAGCCCGATCTCCCCGCCGTCCGCGCACACCGCCGCGTTGTTCGACATGTTCTGCGCCTTGAACGGAACGACACGAACACCGGAGTCGGCGAACCATCGGCACAGCGCGGCGACCAACAAGGACTTTCCCGCGTCAGACGTGCAGCCCTGGATCATCACAACCGGCGCGAGACCTGGCGGGTCGGCAGCGGTCACCCGGCCCACCCTACGTCCCGGTCAATGGGTGTGCGGCTCGATGGTGATGCCCTGCCCGGTTCGGCCAGGCCGGTCGAAAGAGTGCGCCGAGTCCAGCCACGATGCGGCCGCGGCATGGCCGCGGGCCATCAGCAGGTCAGCCTTGGAGAAATCCATCGGCGAGACGTCAAGGGGACACAACTGAGGAACGACGTGCAGCATGCACCGTCCCTCGTAGTGCTCGACGTCGGCAACCAACTGGCGCCCAACGAGCACCGAGACGGCTTGCAGGATGCTTCCGAGGGCGCTAGTCGGTGGATGCGTCAGCGCACACGCATGACCGCACACCAGGAGGTAGACCGTGTCAGCACCGTTGCGCACCGCATGGGACAACGGTGCGTTGTTGATCACTCCGCCGTCGATCAGATGCCGACCACCGACCTTGACGGGCGGGAAGATTCCTGGCAGCGATGCACTGGCCATGACGGCATCCACGATTCCGCCCTGATCCAAAACAGCTTCCCTCCCGGTCGCCAAGTCGGTTGCGACAACCCGCAGCGGAAGCTGGGTGTCGGCGAGATCTCCGGTCCCTAGGTGGTGCCCGAGCAGGTCACGCAGCGGCTCGGGCGTGCAGAGGTAGTTTCGCCTGCCGAAAAATCCGAGGAATCCGGCAACCGGTCGCACCGGGAACACCGTCGAGCGTCGCAATTTCCTCCAGACGTCAGCCAATTCATCGATCGCACCGGTCGCCGTGTGCGTTGCGAGGAAAGCGGCATTGATCGCGCCTGCCGAGGTACCAACCAGCATGTCCGGCTTGATCCCGGCTTCGAACAGTGCTCGGGTCATACCGACCTGTATCGACCCGAGGCTCGCTCCGCCCGAGTACACGAAAGCAGTCGTCATGGGATCAGTGTGACGAACAGCGGCGACCCGGTGCAGCGGCGATCCTTCCTCCGCTCTCAGTTACCTGCGAAGGTTTACATTGCTGCGTGTGCAGTGGAGGCCAGATGATCGAGGTACCAGAGACCGTCATCGTTGTTCACCCGAAGGAAAGGCGGTCCAAGTGCACCATCCTTCCGCTGCGTGGAACACCCGGACTGCGGTTCGCTCGGTCCACCTCGCCGCAGGCGACCGGGCCGGTTGAAGGCTACGTCCGGCTCGACGTGGACGGTCCCCCGCTGAGCCAGGACGACGCAACAAGCGGACTGCTCCTGCTGGACGGAACGTGGAGGTGGGTAGAAGACTTGGCGGCGCCGTTCGGCGCACTTGAGACGCGATCAATCGAAGGTGTGCATACGGCATACCCTCGGGGTGCTTCGATCGGCGAGCTACCTGAAGGAGGCCTCGCAACGGTCGAAGCACTGTACGCGGCGTACCGAATCCTCGGTCGCCCCACCGATGGTCTACTTGCGCACTATCACTGGGCGGACGCGTTTCTCGAAGCTAACGGCTGGAACCGGTAGACAGCAGGTCCGTCTTCGGTCGGGTCAAACACAACGTGTACAGACATTCCGATTCGGACCTCGTCGACCGGACAATTGACGATATTCGTCAGCACGCGCGGGCCTTCCTCCAACTCCACGTACGCGATGACATAGGGACTGTGCTCGGCCCAGACGCCAGCTCCCTTGCGGGTGACCGAGAACGAATAGACCGTTCCGGCTCCGGATGTCGGTAACCATTCGACCGTCGACGAGGCACACGACGGGCAAAAGCCTTTGGGGTACCAGATGGTGGTCCCGCACTGCACGCAACGAGGCAGCACAAGCTTCCCCTCGGTCGTTGCGTCCCAGAACGGGCTGGTCTCAGTTGTCACCTCGATCGGCCGTGCCGGTAGCGAACTGGTCATGCGGTTCTCCCAAGTACGAGGGTCGCCGAACCGGATCGCGTGCCGAGGTTTCCTCCGGTGCCGTGAGCAACGACCAGTTCGCAGTTCGGAACCTGCACCGCTGCGTGGGCCTCACCCCGTATCTGACGCACTGCTTCGATGATCTTGGTCATCCCACCGCGATTGGCTGGATGGTTGTTGCACAGTCCTCCGCCATCGGTGTTGAACGGCAAACGTCCGCCGGTTTCGAGCGCACCGGACTCTACGAACGAACCACCCATCCCCTTCTCGCAGAACCCAAGGTCTTCCAATGTCTGCAGAACCGTGATGGTGAAGCTGTCGTAGATCGACGCGTACTGGATGTCAGCAGGTTTCACCCCTGCCTCGGCGAACGCCCGGGGTCCGGACCACACTGCAGCGGTGTGGGTGAGATCGATGTGCCCGTTGTTGGTGTGCTTGATCGCTTCCCCGTGGCCCAGCACGGTGGCGCATCGGTCAGGCCGCACAAGGTTGCGAGCAACCTCGGGACTGACCACGATCACCGCGCCTCCGCCATCGGTGATCACACAGCAGTCGAGCCGATGGAGCGGGTCGGCAACCATTGGGGAATCGAGAACCTGTTCGACGCTCACTTCGTCTCGCAGAAAGGCGTGTGGATTGTGCGACGCGTGCTTGGAGGCAGCAACCTTGATCATCGCGAGCTGTCGGCTGGTCGTCCCGAACTCGTGCATATGCCGAGCAGCGGCGAGCGCATACATGTTCGGAACGTTCGAGCCCCACTGCGATTCGAACGGGCCTTCCGGTGTGCCTGCCGCGCCGGCGCTGCCGCCCGCTGCTCGACCACCCGTTCGCGGTTTGCCGGCCAACGTGATCAGGGCGACCCGGCACTTTCCCGCTGCGATGGCCGCCGCCGCATGGCCGACATGTGCGAGGTAGGACGAACCTCCCGTTTCGGTGCTGTCGATGAAGTTCACCGACAAACCGAGGTAGTCGGCCATCGAGATGCCACCGAACCCAGGCGCGTCGCCGGCACAGAAGTATGCGTCCACATCCGCCATGGTCAGCCCTGCGTCCGCCAGCGCACCCGCTGCAACTTGCGCATGGATCTGCGGAACGGAAACCTCGGGCAGATGACGACCCGGGTGCTCGAAGATACCGGCAATCCGGGCAAGGTTTCGTATGTCGCGAGCCACCGGACGAACCTAGTGGGCATCCAGTAGCGAACTCGAACCAGGCCGTGAGGACAGCTGGTGTGGCGGGCTAGAGCGGCTTTCCCTCGTCGGCTTGATAGACGAAGATCTCGCGCGTCAGGTGTGCCGGTGCCGGTGCCGGCTGCGGCGCCGACTTCAAGCCGGCGATGTGGGCTTCGAATGCAGCGCGGTCGGTCCACCGCTCAGTGAGGACAACAGCACGTGGGTCGATCGGATCTGCCGTGAAGGAGTACGTGATGCAGCCGTTCTCAGCTCGTGAGTGGTTCATGAGCTGGACGCGATTCGCAACGAACTCTTCACGATGGTCGGGCTCTACTTGGAAGGTGCCGATGACGATGATCATATATGTGAACTTACTACATATGGTCGTGGTTCAGTGGTGTGCGATTGCGTCGCCGGGGAGTGGCCCGTCCCCGTACAGGGCCGATTGGAATCGCCGCATGCCCGCCAGCCATCGATCCACGTCGGTCGCCTTCCGTTCGACATAGGTTGCAACTTCGGGATGTGGCAGCACGTGAAAACGCTCGTCACGCATCGCGGCCAGGCAGTGCTGCGCCACATCGTCTGCCGACAACACACCGTCGCCGCTCGCAACACCAAGGCCCTTGCCGGCATCGCCGAAATCAGGACTGTTCGCACCGATGTTGGTCTCCACCGCCTGCGGGCAGAGCACAGACACCCGCACGCCCTGGTGATGGTGCGATATCGCCAACCACTCGGCCAGGGCGACCGCAGCGTGCTTGGTCATCGTGTACGACAACGACCCAACCTGGGTGAGCAGGCCGGCGGCAGACGCCGTGTTCAGCAGGTAACCCTCGCCGCGGGCGATCATTGACGGCAGCACAGCCCTCGCCGCATACAGATGTGCCATGACATGCACCTCCCACATGGCCTGGATCCGCTCATTGGTGTCCTCCACCCCGCCAATCGTCACGAAGCCGGCGTTCGAAATGAAGCAGTCGATAGGCCCGTGCGCCTGCTCGGTGGCCTGCACCAACTGCACGATCGCTGATTCGTCGCGTACGTCCATCGCAACACCCGTTCCACCGATGTCGTTCGCAACACGGATCGCCTGTGCTCCGTCCAGATCAGCTACGACCACATGCCGAGCCCCTTCGCGCTGTGCTGCTCTCGCCAACGCTTCACCGATTCCCGATCCTGCACCGGTAACAACAGCAACGCGATCCTTGAGTTCCATGGACCCGAGCGTAGAAGTTCGCCGAAGTACAGATCGAACTGGAATGCCTGACCAGTTTGCGCAGCCACGCTACGCCGCTCGGTTCGGGGATCGGCTGGATCGAGCCGATGCCGTTCTCCGACATCACAGGTTTCAGCGGAGAACGCGAAATCTTCGACCAGTCCGTTGGAGCGTCTGGCGCTGGTTCGTACATGCGGCCGCTGTCGAACAGGGCCAGGCCGGACCTCAAGATTCTCTTTCCCGATATGCAGATCTGGGAGTAACGGGTTTCAACCTTCGTCGTTGTCGTTACGGACTTCCCGACCGAGGCACGCAAGCGGATCGGTCTGGTAGCCGGACCCGTCACGCAATGCGACAGCGGTGGCGATGATCAAGTCGCCCTTGGTCTGTAGAGCGGCCAGGTTGTTGAGTCCCGGGAGCGCAACCTTGTTCGCGGCCAGGATGTTGTAGGTGGCGCTGAAATCGGCGTCGGACGTTGCGTCAGGGCCGAACGTGTCGGACCCGACACCACCGATCTGGCGGTTCTCGACCATCCAGTTCACTGCGTCGCCTGAGAATCCCGGCGCAGCCTCAAGGAAGGCAGGAGTGCGGAAAAGCTGGTCGAAGCCGGTACGGATGATGACCATGGACCCCTTGGCGATCTTGCCATTCTGACGTTCGTATGCGCGGATATCTTCAGAGGTAAGTTGGAAACCGTCGTCTTCCGTTGCTGCCATCCGAGGACGCACGTCGACCACATAGGCGGGCCAAACGAACTCCGTCGCAGCGAGATCGTCAATGGTGCGAGCACCTTCGATGAAATGGCCCGGGGCATCGATGTGTGTGCCGGTATGGGTGCCCGTCTGCACTTCCTCAACCTGAAAGCCGTTCGTCGGGATGTCGGCCACAAGGTGGACCGATGGTGCCGGGTCACCTGGGAACACCGATGCGTTCTGGTCGAAGACGTGGCCAAGCCGAGCCATCCCACGGGGACACTCGAGGCGCGCATTTCCACCATCGCCACCGTTGAAACGGACACCGAGGCCCGCGGCGATTGCACCGGACGCCGCAAAGGTTGCAAAACCGGTAACAGCAGCGAACAACGTGGTGCGTGACCTGCGGGTGCGTGTCGTGGCTGCAGACGTGGTTGACATATTGGCCTCTTTCAGTTGTTGGTGCACGCGTTGCTGTGCACAGTGGGCGCTCATTGGCTGTGGCGGCGGACGTTGGCCCCGAGACGACGCTACCGGAGGGGTCGGACGAAAGCCATAGCGTGGTTGGGCACGGATTCTTGCCGGGCGACGGCCAAGCGAAATCGTTCTCCCAGGTTGAACATTCGATGTTTTCTGCGACCGCAGCGCACGCATGCATCGCTGCGTGATAGCGATACACAAACACTTGATCGCCCGCCGAAAGCAATGACGGCATCACAATGGGACACGACGACGGGAAGCAACCATGTTTCTAACTGCCTGGCGAGACTTGCAATTCAGGCGTCGCAGAGTCATGATCGCCGTGCTCGGCACTGCACTGGTGCTCTCGCTCAGCCTGGTGATGACGGGGATATCGGCATCGTTCCGCAACGAGGTCCGCGTCGGTCTGCGTTCTTTCGGAGCGGACAGCTGGATCCGCCCGGAAACAGCGAACGGGGTACTTATTGCCAGTGCACCCTTCGATGTCAGCACAGCTCCAACGGCTGAGCAACTCGGGGTCGAACGCGCTGATCCGGTGCTGTTTCGCAATACGTCGGTTGGACGCGGAGCAAAGGATCAGATCGCGTACTTCGGTGTTGTGCGTGGCGGATTGGGTGATCCAGCACCGACCAAGGGGGCGCGGCTTGCTCAAGAAGGCGACATCGTGCTCGACACCAAGCTCGGTCGCGGCATCGGTGCCAAGGTGGTGATCGGCGGACGGCAGTTCACGGTGGTCGGACTGGTTCGTCGACGCAGCATGCTTGCCGGGGTCCCCATCGCGTACATGTCGATTACCGACGCACAGGGTCTCGCCTTCGGGGGGCGGCCGCTAGCAAATACCGTCGCCGTGGTGGGCCGACCAGCGGTACCGAGCGGTTGGGCCCTTGACACACAGGCTGATGCCGAAACGGAAATGCTGCAACCGCTCCGCGAGGCGATGAAGACAATCGACCTGGTGCGCGGATTGCTGTGGCTGGTTGCTGCGCTCATTGTCGGTTCCGTCATGTACCTGCAGTCCCTCGAACGCAGCCGGGACTTCGCCGTGTTGAAGGCGACCGGCTCTTCGGCAAGGTCCATCGGAGGAAGCCTGGCGCTCCAAGCGGTGTTTCTGATGCTCGTCGCTTCGCTCTTGGGCATGGGTATCGGCGCGCTCTTGGCCCCGCTGTTCCCGATGAACGTCGAGATTCCAACCCTCTCCTTCGTTCTCCTTCCGTTCATCGCAGTTCTGATCGGACTGCTGGCATCAGTCACCGGCTTACGAAGATCGCTTCGGATCGAACCGGCGTTTGCGTTTCGCGGGGCGTGAGGATGACCATTACAACCCAGCGGGATAACCACGACGGGCTGGTCGTGCGTGACCTGGTCATCGAATACAAGCGGGGCGACCAGCCCGTGCGCCCCATCGACGGACTCTCGTTCAGCGCGGCGCCCGGATCAATCACCCTGCTCCTCGGCCCGTCCGGCTGCGGCAAGACCAGCGTGCTGTCCAGCCTGGGCGCAATGCTCACACCAAAGTCGGGTTCGATCCAACTTGGTGACATCGACGTGGTGCGTGTGGTCGCCGGATCAGGCGGTGCGCTCACGGCTTTTCGCCGCAACAGCGTCGGTATCGTTTTCCAGGCCTTTAATCTCCTGCCTTCGCTGACCGCCGAAGAGAACGTCCGTGTTGTCTTGACAGCCGCGGGGATCAAACGGCGAAAGGCAACCCAACGAGCCAACCAGCTGCTCACATCCCTTGGTCTGGGCGAACGAATGCTGCATCGTCCCGATGATCTGTCAGGGGGGCAACAGCAACGCGTCGCAATAGCACGGGCCCTTGCGTTGGACCCGACACTGCTCCTCGCCGATGAACCGACCGCACACCTTGATCACTCTTCGGTCGGCAGCGTTCTGGACTTCTACCGTCGTCTTGCCGACGATGGCCGCATCGTCGTGGTATCGACCCACGACGACCGCATGCTTCGAATCGCCACAGACGTCGTCGAGCTCGCGCCACGCGCGCATACGACAGCGCAACCGGGTGTCCTGTCGTTGAGCGAGGGCGACGTTCTGTTCAATCAGGGCGACCACGGCGAACTGGTGTATGTAGTCCGCTCGGGCACGTTCAACGTCCTCAGGCGCGAACCGGACGGCGAGTCGGTGATCGTGAGCCAACTCATCCCTGGCGACCATGTGGGTGAGATGGCCCCGCTCTTTTCGTTGCCACGAAGCGCCACCGTCATTGCGACCAGTAGCGCCGAGATCGAAGGGATGCCAATCGAGCAGTTCCGGAGGACCTTCGAATTGCGCTCGCTCTCAGGTAGATAGGTAAGCCATGGAACCCGGGCCCGGCGACGATGCTCCGGCCGAACTCGAACTATCGATAAGCGCGCTTCGTGAATTGGAGTTGACCCGCGCGATTCGCGAAGGGTGGGGCGTCACCGATCCCCAGGCCATTGAATCACTCGCCAATTCTGCGGCGGTGCACGACATTGCGGCCGGCACCGTGCTCGTGCGGAAAGGCGACCCAGCGTCATCGGCGTTCCTAGTCCTCTCGGGCAGTTTCCGGGTGAAGGACTGGTCGGAAGAAGCGACTGAGGAAGAGCCTGCAATTTCAATCGCAACTGCGGCTGCGACTCGTTCGGTCGGGCCGGGCCAACTGCTTGGAGAGCGTGCTCTGATCGACGGCGGCGTTCGCACCGCAACGCTGGTCGCCGTTCGTGCGTCACGGGTTGCGGAGTTCGAAGCGGGCGCGTTCCGGGCGTTGTGCATGGAGCACCCAGAAGTGCTCCTGAAGACCGTCGCCCAGTTCATGCACCGTCTTGACTCTGCCGTGCGCCCAGACAGGGCAAAAGGTCACCGGGTCGCCGTCATCGGTGACGGGACTACGGATGTTTCAGCATTCGCTCAGCGCCTAGCCAGAGCGTTTCCTCATCCGATCGTAGTGGTTGACGCACGTGCCGCGTTCGACGCAGTTGGGTTCTCCGACGAGCTATCCGACACCGCTGCGAGGCTCGCCGAGGGTCGTATCCAGGCGTGGCTGGACCGACGCACCAATGAGTATCCGTGGCTGCTGCTCGTCGCAGACCCGAGCGATCGCCGATGGACTACTGCCGTTCTTGCCCACTGCGACCACGCCGTGGCGTTGGCGGCAGTTGCCGACACAGTTCCCACCCATCACCCGGTTTGGCCCAACAGTGCTCCTGTGCTTCAACGGACAACCCTCGTACTCCTCCACCCAGCTTCCACCCGCATGCCTGAAAACACGGCCAGGATCCTTCACCACCTGCCCGCGGACACACACTTACACGCACGCGTCGACCGAGATGAAGACGTCAACCGCGTCGCACGGATGCTTGCGGGTGTCCCATACGGCCTCGTTCTCTCCGGGGGTGGAGCTCGTGGTTTCGCACACCTCGGAGCGGTGCAGGCAATGCGAGAACTAGGCATCCCGTGCGACGTCATCGGCGGTACGAGCATCGGGGCTGTGATGGCCGCTTACCAGGGCATGGACATGACCATCGAGGAACAGATTCGCCAGACGGAGATCGGCTTCAAAGGAGTCCTCGACTACACGCTTCCGGTAGTTTCACTCTTGAAGGGCCAGCGCACGAGTGAGCGGATTCAACAGCACGTCGGCGACCACACCATCGAAGACCTGTGGATTCCGTATTTCTGCAACTCCACAAACTTGTCCATCAACGAGATGAAGATCCACGACCGGGGTTCTATCGCGACTGCGGTTCGGGCCAGCGTCGCGCTGCCAGGGATCTTTCCGCCTGTGCACGACGGCGAGCACTTTCTCGTGGACGGCGGGGTGCTGAACAACTTTCCACTCGATGTGATGCGAGAACGCAACCCGTTCGGCAAAGTCATCGCAATCGACGTCGCCGAAAACCTGCTGCTCGAGGCGCACGGCAACTTCGGTCTTCAGTTGTCCGGCTGGCGCGCCGCGGCTGGAGTGCTTCGCAGAAGACCTCTTGCTCCGAGTATCGCCACCACCCTTGTGCGTACTTCGATCATTGGTTCGGCTCGCGATCGTGCTCGCTACATCCGGCTTCGCTACGCAGACCTACATATGGAGCTTGCGCTGAAGGGTTGCGGACTACTCGATTTCGGTGCGGTTCGAACGGTCGCCGACTCTGGATACCGGGCCGCCAGGCCGCAACTTGCGTCATGGTGGGCGAACGAACGGTCGGCACAGCATCCGATCAACGAGTGAAACCAGGAACGTTGCCCGGACGAACCGACAGCCGTCGGATCTGGAGGACACGGTGGTTCCGTGCCTCGTACGCTGGCAGACGTGAGTTCACCCCGTGCCGGCCAACCCGCTCAGACTGCTGACCTCGAGGACATCCCCAAGCTCGTCTCCGCGTATTACGCGGTGCAGCCCGATCTTTCCGATCCAGCACAGCGGGTTGCGTTTGGTACGTCGGGCCACCGCGGCTCCAGCTTCGATGGGGCGTTCAACGAGCCCCACATCGCAGCCACGACGCAGGCCATTTGTGAATACCGGGCCGCACAGGGCATCCGAGGTCCACTGTTCCTCGGTCAGGACACGCACGCACTGAGCGTTCCTGCTCACACGACTGCGCTTGAAGTGCTGGCGGCGAACGGAGTCACGGTGATGATCGACGACGCAGATCGTTACGCGCCGACCCCAGCCGTCTCGCACGCCATCGTGACTGCGAACCGCGGCCGCGCAGCAGACGACAGCGCACAGGCCGATGGGATCGTGGTCACCCCGTCGCACAACCCGCCACGAGACGGCGGGTTCAAATACAACGCTGCACATGGCGGCCCGGCTGACACCGATGCCACCGGATGGATCGCTGCGCGTGCGAACGCGATCCTCGAAGCCGAAAGCAAGGACGTGAAACGCGTTTCACTCGCACGGGCACTGGCGGCCGATACCACGCACACCTATGACTATCTCGGAACCTACGTCGATGACCTTCCGAACGTCGTCGACCTTGACGCAATCCGCGCGGCCGGCATTCGCATCGGAGCAGATCCACTCGGCGGTGCCAGCGTTGACTACTGGGCCGCAATCGCCGAACGTCATCGGCTCGACCTCACCGTCATCAACCCCGTCGTCGACCCCACCTGGCGTTTCATGACGCTCGATTGGGACGGCAAGATCCGCATGGACTGCTCGTCACCAAATGCCATGGCATCGCTGATCGCGAACCGCGACGCGTTCCAGATCTCAACGGGCAACGACGCCGATTCGGACCGCCATGGGATCGTCACGCCCGACGGTGGCCTGATGAACCCCAACCATTTCCTCGCCGTCGTAATCGAGTACCTGTACGCCCATCGGGCAGGGTGGCGGGCCGACTGCGCGATCGGCAAGTCGCTCGTTTCTTCATCGATGATCGACCGGGTCGCCGCGGCGTTGGGGCGGCGCCTTATCGAAGTACCGGTCGGCTTCAAGTGGTTCGTGCCCGGCCTGTCTGACGGGTCCGTCGGGTTCGGAGGCGAGGAGTCAGCTGGCGCATCGTTCCTCCGTATGGACGGCAGCGCGTGGACCACCGACAAGGACGGCATCATCATGGGACTGCTCGCCTCGGAAATCCTCGCGGTTACGGGCATCTCGCCGAGCGAGCATTACCGACGCCTCACCGCTTCTTACGGTGACCCGGCCTATGCGCGGATCGATGCCCCAGCTACCCGTGATCAGAAGGCCGTGCTTGGCAAGCTGTCACCCGAGCAGGTCACGGCCACAACCCTCGCCGGCGAAGCAATCACCGCGAAGTTGACATCGGCGCCCGGCAACGGGGCCTCCATCGGCGGGCTGAAGGTCACCACCGAAAGTGCGTGGTTCGCCGCACGGCCCAGCGGTACCGAAGACGTCTACAAGATCTACGCAGAGTCGTTCAAAGGACCTGAGCATCTGGCCGAGGTGCAGGCCGCGGCAAGGGACCTAGTGAGCGATGTTCTGGGCTCATAGGCCGAGCCGCGGAAATCGACTCCGAATCGCTCCTGCGACTGATTCGGGGTTAGGACTGAGAACAAGAACACTCAGGAGCCGTCCTCATGACAACACGCATTCTTCGTCTCGACGCCGGGGCTAACCACGCCGGCTCCGTCAGTCGCCCACTCGCAACGGCACTGGTCGAGGGGCTCTCCGCCAAGTTTCCGACCGAGGTAACTTTAGTTGAACTGTCAGACGGTGTCCCGTTCGTCGATGCGCTTTGGCTCGGCGGCACGAGGGGTGAAAGTCCGACTAAGAGCGAGATGCAAGCAGCAGCGGTGTCCGACGCGTTCATCGCCCAACTCGAATCGGCCGACATCCTCGTGATCACATCGCCCATCTACAACTTCTCTGTCCCTGCCTCCCTCAAGGCGTGGATCGACCAGATCACCCGAGCAGGTCGCACGTTCCGGTACACCGGGCCAGGGCGGGCCGAAGGGCTGCTGAAGAATAAGAAGGCTTATGTTGTCATCACAGCGGGCGGCGTCCAACTTGGTTCGCCTGCGGATTTCGCATCGCCGTACCTCCGTCACCTCCTCGGCTTCATCGGCATCACCGATCTCGAAGTTATCGATGCCTCAGGTCTTGCGTTGGACCCGGACGCAACCATCGCCGCAGCCCGCCAACGCGTCAGCGAACTCATTGCCGGTTAGCCCGACAATCCCCCCGATGATCGGCCGGTGCGAATCCGCTGATTGCCTCAAGGTCCTCAATCGTCCGGTAGACGAACGTGCCATGGCCGAGAAGATTCGGGGTAGGAGGGACGAACGGGCTGGACCCGGTCGCCAGGACGAGGTGGTCATAGGTGAACAGACGACCATCGTCCACACAGACAGTTCGCGCTTCCCGGTCGAACCGCGTGACGGCCGTGCCGGTTACATACGTGACCGCGGGGTGGTTCCGGGCGATATCGCTGACCACACAGAGGTCGTCGGCCAGGCGTCCGTCGAACCATGCGGGTGAGGTGGACCCGGTCATAGGCAAGCCTTGGTTCTTCACCGATGACGGTGATGTCCCAGTCGGCTGAAAGTCCCCGTTCGATTGCGAGCCCGATGAGGTGGTGGCCGACCATGCCATACCCGACGACGACGAGGTGCTCTCGCGGGCACCGTCTTACCGCGCCACGACGGGCACGACGGGCTTGGACCAATTCGGTCGTTGCGGCTCAAAGTTCACCCCTGCACCGTACGGAGCGAGTTCGCTGCTGCCGGTTTCGACCCTGTGACGATTAGCTTTCCAAGCTGTTGAAACCGTCCAAAGGGCTATCGCGACCGCTGCCGACGGCCTCGCTCATCATAAGCGTGCTGACCAGTTGACGGTCCAACCGGCGTCGTTTCGCAGACCGTGGCATCATTTCCGAGGGATGAACGAACACGCGCTCTTTCTTCGGATCCAAACGTGAGCGCAGCGAGCGGCATCGAAATGCAGAGGCTCCCGGTCGGCACGGTCACGTTCCTCCTGACCGACGTCGAAGGCTCCACCCAGCTCTGGCAGGCGGCACCGAACGCAATGACCCAGGCGATCAGGCGTCACTACGAGATTCTCGATGCGGCCGTCGCGTCGAACGGAGGCGTACGGCCGCAGGAGCAGGGCGAAGGCGACAGCATCGTCGCAGCGTTTTCCCGCGCGTCCGACGCCTTCGGTGCCGCCCTCACTGCGCAACGCATGCTTCGTGCCGAGCCGTGGCCGACGCCGACCCCGCTGCGCGTGCGCATGGCGATCCACAGCGGCGAGGCACAATTGCGAGACCCTGCCAACTACATCGGCATGACCATCATCCGAACCGCCCGCCTACGCGCTCTTGCGAGCGGCGGGCAGGTCCTCGTCTCCTCCGCGAGCCGCATCCTCGCCCTGGACCAACTCGACGGAACTGTCTCGCTGCGCGATCTTGGCCTGCACCGACTCAAGGACCTGACCCGTCCGGAGCGCGTGTACGAGGTCACCCAAGGCGATTTCGCCGAGGACTTCCCACTCCTGCGCTCGCTCGATTCGACACCCAACAACCTTCCGGTGCGCCTGTCCAGCTTTGTTGGACGCCGTCAGGAACTGGCCACCCTCGATTCGCTGTTCTCGCGCCACCGGTTGGTGACGATTGCCGGTCCCGGGGGTGCCGGCAAGACCCGCCTCGCTCTGCAAGCGGCAGCCAACAGCACGGACCACTTCAGCGACGGTGTGTGGTGGATCGAGCTCGCTCCCCTCGGGGACGCCTCGGGTGTGGCCGGCGCAGTTGCCGCTGCCATCGACGCTCGGCTGACCGAATCCGAGGATCACGCCGAGACCATTGCAACGCGACTTGGCAGCGATCACGCGCTACTTATTTTCGACAATTGCGAGCAGGTGGTCGACGCGAGCGCACGACTTGTCGACGTCCTCCTCCAGCGCTGCCCGAACCTGAAAGTCCTCACCACCACTCGCGTCGTGCTCGGCGTTCCCGGTGAAGAAACTTGGCGGATCCCTCCGCTGGAGCTGCCCGTTGCATCAGACCCGGTTTCGATAGACGCATTGCGCAGATCCGACTCCGTCCGGCTTTTCGCCGACCGTGCAGGTGAGGCCCGACCCGGCTTCTCACTGACCGACTTCAACGCGCCGACCGTTGCGGAGATCTGCCACCGACTGGACGGAATCCCTTTGGCCATCGAACTGGCTGCGGCCAGGGCAAAGACGCTTCTCCCGACAGAGATCCTCGAAGGGCTCACCGACGCGCTCAGGCTCCTCACCGGGGGGTCCCGACTTGCACACCCTCGCCAGCAGACGCTCGATGCGTCGGTGAGATGGAGTTGCGACCTGTTGGGCGACTACGAACGCGTCCTGCTCTACGGGTTGTCGGTGTTCGGTGGTTCGTTCGATCTGCAGGCAGCACAGGAGGTGTGCGGTGACGACGAGCACGACGCGATCGTGGTGCTCGACGCCTTGGGACGACTCGTCGACAGCTCCCTTGTGGTTGCGCTCGACGAAACGCAGCAGAGCCGATTCTTGCTCCTCGAGGCCGTCCGCCAGTACGGCCACCACGAACTTCTGCTCTCGGATCTGCTCGACACCTACACAACTCGGCACGCCCAGTGTTTCGAGCGGCGGGTTCTTTCCGTCGCACCGCGCTGCGAAGGCCGCGATCAGTTCGCTGCGGTCCACCACATCGAGGCGGACTACAGCAACATCCGAATTGCCCTTCACTGGCTTGAGGAGCAGCAGGCTGCGCACCGGTTGGCGCCCTGCGTGCTCGCCCTCGGTGCCTATTGGGACGTGAGCGGCGCTCGGGTCGATTCGACAATGTGGTGCAACACTGCGCTCGGCCTGGTCGATGGCGCGCCGTCCGCAGTCCGTGCGCGGCTCCTTGCGCTACGCGCCGAGAGCCGTCTCCAGGTGACCGAGTTCCGCGCTGGCATCGACGACGCCAATCAGGCGTACGCGATGGGTAACGCTGTCGGCGACACCTGGGCCGCCGGCCGTGGGAGCGCGGCGTTGACTTCCGCATTGAGTCTGATCGATCTCAATGCGTGGCGAGTGCGTTGGGCGGAGACCGCACGGTTGCACCGTGCCGCTGGCGACAGCTTTTCGCTCGCTCGCCTGCTCACCTGGGCCGGCGTTCCACTTATCCGCCGAGGCATGACCAAGGAGGGGCGAGCCGCGCTTCGTGTGGCCGCGCCGTATCTGAAAGACCTCGGGCAACCGATGTTGATCGCTGCGCAGCAAGCCTGGGAAGCACAAGTGGCCGTCAACTGCGGCGAACTCGCCGAAGCCGAGTCACTCGCCGCCACGGCGTTGGCGTCCGGAGCGCTGATCGCCGAGTCGCGAGTTGCAGTGGCGACACATGCGGCGTCCCTCGCTCGGGCCTTCCGGTTCGCATCTGATCGAGACTCATCGGCCGTTCACCTTGGCCGTGCCGATGCCGCGAAGCGACGCATCGATCCATTCTGCGAGGAGTTGCACCTACAACTCGCCATGATGGAACTCCTTCACGAGGACCCCGAATCATGCGCGCGGTTGGTGGATGACATGGACGCCCTCCACCCGCGTCGCGCCGCGTTCGGGCGATGCGGAGCGGCCGTTATCGGCGGATACGCATCATTCGCCCTCGGGAACATCGGAGATGCGGCGTGCCGCGCCGCGCAGGCACTCACATGGGCCCAGGAAGGGTGTCATTTGTTGGAGGAGGGCAGAGCACTGGTACTGCGTGGCGCTGCCGCGCTTGCGGCGGGGGATGCGCAGATCGCCGAAGAGTCCGCACGCGACGCCATTGGCATCCACCGCACCAATGGCAACTCGCTGATGCTCTGCGACGCCTTCGAGCTGTTGGCGGCCGTCACCGCCACCTGCGGCGATGCTGCTGAGGCCGCCATCATCTTGGGATCAATGCAGACGCGGCGCAGCGAAATGCAGGCGCCTCGGGGCTTCTCCATCGACTCGGCAGCCAGCGCTGTGACCCTGGCGCGATCGGGTCTGGGCGATGAGGCGTTCGAGCGCTCATTCGCAGCCGGGAACGCGCTCGACCTCGATGCCCTTGGCGAATTCGTCGAACGAACAGATGAACGGACACATGAACGGACACGTGGCAACGCAGACCTTTCGAGTGAAGACGGAGCCGTGAAATGACCAGTCGTGCTGTGCTTCCTCAGATCGAGACGATTGTCGTGCTGATGCTTGAGAATCGTTCGCTCGACACGATGCTCGGATGGCTGCACAGCGACGGGCGATCGATCAACCTGATCCCGAGAACCTCGCTGCCATCGCGTTTCGACGGTATCGGTCCTGGCGACGGCAACTCGGTCTTGGGTGAACGTTTCGCGCCGGTTCGTGGCCACGAGGACCTGGGCGAGCAACGTTGGCGTGTGCCTCGCCAGGACCCGGCGGAGGGGTTGCTCAACGTTCAGGTACAGATGTACGGCGACGACACCGGTCACATGACCGACACGGCGTGGGGCGACCACCCACCGATGACCGGCTTCGCGGTCGACTACCTGAACATGCTGCCAGCGGCACTGGGGGAGGTGATGGGCGCATACACCCGCTCGGAGCTGCCGATCCTCTACGGGTTGGCGGCGCAGTTCGGAGTTTCGGATCGATGGTTCTCGTCGGTGCCGACCGAGACGGACCCCAACCGCTGCTTCGCGCTCTGCGGAACATCGGAGGGCAAGGAGATGGACGCCGATCATCCGTTCGCGTGCACGGCGCCCACCGTCTTCAACGCCCTCAACGCGTCAGGTACGCCGTGGGGAATCTACTGCCAAACAGATTTCGGTGGCTTTCCCTATGTGAGCGGACGATTCAGCTACACCGAGATGCGCTTCGCCGGTGTTCGCTCAGCGCTCAGCGATCCGAAGACGGTGGGTCGCATCGGCCCGTACTCGGACTTGCTCAACAGCCTGCGCCGCGGAGACGACATCCCAAAATTCTGCTTCATCGAACCGGCGTGGGGCTTTGGAGTCGGCGACGGTGAAGGCTTCCTCGGCATGCAGGGGAACGACTACCACCCGCCGGCGTGGGTCGGGCCAGCCGAGGATGCGCTTGGTGAGCTGTACAACGCGCTTCGTCTCAGCAAGCAGTGGGACAAGATGCTGTTCGTGGTCACCTTCGACGAGCATGGCGGCAGTTGGGACCACGTTCCGCCACCTGCGGCCGCGTGTCCGGACGGGCGGATCGGGCTACGCGGGTTCCCCTTCACGCGGCTTGGCCCGCGGGTTCCGACGCTACTGCTCTCACCATTCGTGTCGCCGCGGACGGTGTTCCGGGCGCCGTTGACCTCGACCGTGCCCTTCGACCACACCTCGCTGTTGGCCACCGTCCTCGCGTGGGCCGGAGTCGACCCGGCATTCGTAGCCACGATGGGAAAGCGGGTGGCAGCGGCGCCACTCTTCGATCACGCCCTCAGCCCAGTTGTTGTGCAACCTGCGCCGCCCCTCATCGTCATCCCGGAGCACTTTCGCACCCAAGCGCCCATTGGTCCCCACGGACTGCCGATCGACATCGAGGATGCAACGCTCCAAGATCTGCGAGAAGCGGCCGCTGTCACCCACACGACTTCCGACTTCATTGCTGCTATCCGTGCGAGGCGTGCGCAGTAAAACCATCGAGCGAGAGGGTGGTCCCGGGCGGTAGTCAGCCGGACCGGACGAGCGGTGTTGGTCGTAGATTCGCGACTTACTGACCAAGACCTCATGGTCGTCGACACCTACGACGGCAGCGTGATCGTGTTCGAAGTCAACCCCGATCGCAGACCACAGCGAAAGATCTCCTGCGCTTGGCCCACAATCCGTCGACTCGTTGGTGCTACTCATCCACACCGATCTCACCGCGGGCGAGTCGTTCGTGCAGGATCGCTTCCGGGTCTGCGCGAGCTTCCGGCTGGGCGGCTGACTCCTGGCCGGGGGGCAACGAATTGCGAATCGCCGACGAATGCTCTGCACGGTCCTGCCTGACCACCTTCCACATCACCCAAGCAAAACCAAAGAAGAACACCATCATCGCTGCCATCATGACGGCCATCCAGGCCCAACTCCACCCGGCGTCGCCACCATTCCATCTGTTGTCCCAGTGCATCGTGGAACCTCCCTTCCGCTGCTGCCCGACGGCCTCAGCAATTGGTCCCAGCGTGCGCTTGCGGTTTACGCCCACACAAGGGTCGAACGTCCCACCTTTGACCCGCTTTCCCTCCGAGAATCACCGGTCGCACGCGACGCCTGTTTGGTTCGCAAAGTTGGTGAGCATCGGCGGTCGCTTTGCGGCCACGGCGCTACCAGGCTGCTGTACCCGGTGTCCAGCGGCCAGCGGTATTACGGGTCTTCAATTGGCGCGGGACTGCCTGAAGCGTCGCGCCGGCTGTTTCGAAGGTTGTCGCCAGGAGTAATGGTTGGTTGTGCAGAAAGGCATCGACCGCAAGGTTGATGTCGAAGCGTTCGCCGCGCATCTGCGGCGAGATGGGATCTGTGTGAACGCTCGTCAGGAATTTCGACAGATCCGACGCCGGGAACGACGCACACCTGGCTCGATCGGGAAAGGGAGGAAGGGTTGCAGAAGACATGCCGTTCAGTTTCACGAAGGGTATGACAGAAATCGCTCGGCCAGGAAGACCGGCAACGAACACGAACAACCGAAGATGAGCCGAGCAACACGATGCAGCTGCATCGTGTTTCTGCACTAGTGGCGGAAGTGGCGGATGCCGGTGAAGACCAGCACGATGCCGTGCTCGTCGGCTGCGGCGATGACCTCGTCGTCTCGGACAGACCCTCCCGTTTCAACCACGGCACGGATGCCGGCCTCGGCGAGGGTGTCCAGCCCGTCTCGGAACGGGAAGAACGCATCGGACGCAGCGGCAGCACCCCGGGCCCGGTCGCCAGCCTTGGTGACTGCCAGCCGGGCGGAGTCCAGGCGGGACTGCTGGCCGCCACCGATACCGACAGCGCTGCCGTCAGTCGCAACGACAATTGCGTTGGACGACACGTGCGCGCACACGCGCCACGCGAGTTCCAAGTCACGCCACATCATCTCGTCGGGCTGGGCCTTACTGACGACCTGCCAGTTCGAACGCGGATCACCGGCCGAGTCTGCCCGGTCAAGGGACTGCAGCAACATGCCCCCGTCGATGCTGCGCAGGTGCCGCACAGCGTTGCCGGGCTTGTCAGCTTCGAGCACACGCATCGCCTTGCGCACCGCAAGCAACTCCAAAGCTTCGGCGGTGAACGCAGGGGCGATGACGACCTCGGTGAACACTCCGGAAATCAGCTCGGCCAGCGCCGGGGTGACGGTTCGGTTGACGGCGATGATTCCGCCGAACGCCGAAACTGGATCGCCCGAATGTGCCTTCCGATACGCGGATTCGATATCGCCCGCGATCGCAGCGCCGCACGGGTTGGCGTGCTTGATGACAACGGCGGCCGGTTCATCGTCGCCGAGTTCGTGCACGAGACGCCACGCCGCGTCCGTGTCGTACACGTTGAGATAGCTCATCGGCTTGCCACCGTGCTGAATTGCCGTATCGGGCCATCCACGCTGACCCTTGATGCGGTAACGGGCACCCACCTGATGCGGGTTCTCGCCGTAGCGCAACACGTCGGCGCGACGAAGTTCGAGCTGCATCCGCTCGGGAAGCACCTGGTCCGCAGCGATCGCCCCGTCGTCGGAACTATCCGAGAGCCAATCCGCAATGGCCAGATCGTATGCAGACGTATGAGCGAATGCCTTTGCCGCCAGCTTGCGGCGAGTAGCAAGCAACAACGATCCATGCTCGCGCAGTTCCTCGAGCACCAACAGATAGTCAACGGGGTCGATCACCACACCAACGGAGTCATGGTTCTTGGCAGCCCCACGAACCATGGACGGCCCGCCCACATCGATCAGTTCCACACTGGGGTCGGACCCGAACGGATACAGGTTGCAGACCACCAGATCAATGGGCGCAATCCCATGGAACGCCAGCGCGTCGAGGTGCGTCTGTTTGCTTCGGTCGGCCAGGATGCCGCCGTGGATACGCGGGTGCAGCGTCTTTACCCGACCATCGAGCATTTCTGGAAATCCGGTCACTTCTTCGACCTGGAGATGCGCAATCCCGGCACCGCCCAGAGCCTGGGCGGTGCCACCGCTGGACACGATCTCCACTCCCAGCTCTGCGAGGGCAGCGGCGAACGCCACCACGCCGGTCTTGTCATAGACGGATAGCAGCGCGCGGCTGATCATGCGGAGAATGGTCCTTCCCGCCAGACCTGTGGTCGGGCGTGGTCGAGAAACGGAGTGATGGGATGCCCATCAATGGCTGCAAACGCTTGATCGCGCCACCGATCGACGCCGAACATCGGCGAGGGGAACTCATCGCGATGGAACCACCCGATGTCAGCAACTTCCAGTGGATGCGGCTGCAACGACCCGCCGGTCGCACGGCAATGGACCAGCACCAGATAGAGCGGCCACCTGGCGCCCCACCGATACCCGTCGAACACACCGAGCAGTTGCACAGGCTCGGACTCGATGCCCGTCTCCTCGTGCACTTCTTTCACAGCAACCTCGGCTGCGGAGTAGCCCACATCGGCCCAACCCGTTGGGTACAGCCACACTCCGCTGTCTGGCCGCTTGATCAGCAGGATGCGGCCTTGGTCGTCACCGACGACCGCTCCAACGCCGATCTTCGGGGTGACGTAGCCGCCGACACCGGACCCAACCGTGCGCATCCACTCCTGGACCAACTCGGACTGGTCGAGCGGATGACCTGAGGCGACCGCAATGTCGGAGGCGATGGACAGCACTTCTTCGAACCGTTCTCGCTCGTACTGGCTGTCGGTAAACCCCAACCCGGTCCGTGCGATACCCGCCAACGCTTCGCTCCAACGAAGCAGGTCCGACTGCGTCACGTTCTGCGGAGGATCGAGCTTCATCAACAGCCTGCAAGCAGATGGCTTGAGCGCACGATCACTTCGGCGTATCCGGACGCTGGTTCGGGTCCACCGTCCACCCCGTCCCGGAAACCCCTCGATCTTCGAAGAAGATGCACTGATCCGGGCACTCGAACGGAACAGCCTGAGCCATGTCCATCCGGCACCGTTCCACCACACCACCGTCGGTGGTGCGGGACGAATAGTGGCGGCAGTCAGTCCGAACGGCCATCCGGCACAGCGTACGTCACGAGCGACCGTCGTCGCGATGGAGACGACGGTGCAGAAACGCCTTGTTCACACTCCACCGCATGCCAGCCTCTGCAACCTCGTCTCCCAGGTCGGCCCACGTGGCAGGAGCGATGCCGTACACATCGTCGGGAAACGCTCGTGCGTCGAACGGATCGCGATCGACAGCTGCCACACCGGCACGAGCAAGGACTGACGTCGGGAACGCAACCGCCGTCCGCACCACGGTCAACGGCGTCGATCGCTGTGCATCGATCGGAGCCGACAGCAGATCTCGGAGCGGTCCTTCGACGGCGGCAACCGCTTCGATACCAGCGTTCGACACGACCACATCGTCGATGCCGTCGATGAAACGACTCACGCAACACTGCACCCAAATGGGCAACGCTCTGACGATGGCGTCAGCCAACTGAACCCCCGCCTCACCGAACTGGGCTGTCAATTCGTTACGTGACGGGGTCACTGATTGAACAGCTGTTTGTCGGGCGGGCTCGACGCCTGGTTGATCGGGGAGGTCGCCTTCCATCGACCAAGGGTGCCACACTCGGGTGTGATGCCACGACCGACTGCAAGCGTCCCAAACCCCGGCCAGGAATCGGTGTGGGACTATCCGCGGCCACCTCGGGTCGAGCCGGTTGGCGACGTCATCCGCATCGTCCTCGGAGGCGAAACGATCGTGTTGACGGCCAACGCGTACCGGGTGCTGGAGACCAGCCACCCACCGACCTATTACGTGCCGACTGCCGACATTGCCGCCGATGCCATTCATCCCAGCAGAAGCCGCCCCAGCGTCTGTGAATGGAAAGGGATTGCGCTCTACTTCGATGTTCGTGGCGGTGGCGAACTCGCACACGACGCTGCCTGGGCGTACCCCCGCCCATCAGAGGGGTACGAGGCGATTGCAGACCACGTGGCGTTCTACTGCTTCATGATGGACGAGTGTTGGGTCGGTGACGCGCAGGCCACGCCGCAACCAGGACATCTCTACGGCGGTTGGGTGACTTCGGATGTGGTGGGCCCGTTCAAGGGCATACCCGGATCACACGGTTGGTAGCCACCCAGCTCGCAGGAGCTATTCGATCCGGCAACCGGCCAGCACCTCATCGACGCTGCCGACCAAGCAGGTGACGAACGCACCGAATTCTGCGTACGTTGCAGACGCCTCGTCGAAGCGCATGGTGTACACGACCTGCTTCAGATCAGCTGGGTCGTGGGCGAACAGCGTGACACCCCACTCGTAATCGTCGAGGCCTGCGCTGCCGGTGATCAACTGCACAATGCGCCCGGCGAACGCACGCCCGCTGGTGCCGTGCTCGTGCATCAGCCGTGACCGCTCGTCGAAGGGGAGGCTGAACCAATTGGCCTCGTCGGCACCGATGCCGCGCCGCTTCGACATCGGATAGAAGCACATGGCGCGCATTCCCTCGGGCGGCAGCTCGGGGTAGAGCCGGGGGCGCAGCCGCTCTGGTGGCATACCTTTCGCATACTCCGAAACCTCGGTCATCGACACGTAGGAATCAACCAGGTCCAGGCCCGCTGCACCCAGCGCAGCCTGGAGCTCACGCAGCCGCCACAGATCGGGTCCTAACGCCATCACACCAAGGTCGGCCTTGTGACCGAGCACCGCAAAGGGAATCACCTGATGTCCGTCGGCGCGACATGACTCGATTGCTTCACGAATTTCTGCACCGTCGGCGAGCGGCGAACTATGGAAGAAGAGATGGAGGACGCCCCACCCTTCGGCTGGGGTCAACGGATCTGGCATACAGCGAGCGTACAGAAGGCCCACATCTGTGCCGACCCGAGCATTTCTGAGCAGCAACTCACTGCGCATTACACCTGCTGAGCGCTGTGTCGACCGTGCACAACAACCGATAGCACGATATGCGGATTCGGCTTCTTCTCGGCGTTACACGTGCAACGGCAGCGCTCGGCGCGCTCGCAGTTGCATCCACCATGTTGGTCGCTCCCTCGGCTTCGGCTGCAGCGGGCACGATCACCGGTACGGTCTTCAACGACTTCGGAGCGGACGGGTCGATCGACTCGTCTCCGGCCGGTCAAACAGATTCCGGGATCACCGGAATCACGGTGACGGCTGACGACGATTCCGGGTCCTGCGGAACGACGCAGTCAATGACCGACGGCACCTACTCGCTGGTCCACACCTGCACGAGTAATCAGGTGCGGGTGCAGTTCAGCACGAACGGGTCACCGGTCCACGACGGGTTGCAGCCGGCGCCACAGGCACAGCCTGGTGCCCTGGCACCCTCGTCCGGCTCAAGTGTTCAGTTCGTCGGCCCGAACGCCACCGGCGTCAACGCCGGCTTTCTCCGCCCGACGGACTACTGCCAAGCGAACCCTGACCTCGTCGCGTCCTGCTTCTACAACGGCTCGGCAGCGAACGACCAGGCGACGAAGAAATCACTGGCCAAATGGGGTTACGCCGCGAGTGGGGTTCCGGCGTTGAACGCGGACAAGTTGAGCGCAAAGGCAGACCTGGGTTCGATCTACGGGTTGGCCCACAGTCGGTCGCGCAACAAACTGTATGCGGCTGCGGTGCTTCGGCGACACGTCGGAATGGGGCCGTCCGGCCTTGGGGCGATCTACGAAGTCGACGACAACACCGGCGCAGTCTCACTGCTCAAGGACCTCGGATCACTTGTCGGAACATTCAACGAAACTGCGCGTGACGTCGGTGCTTCCTTCTCGCCTTCGCACGACGATGCAGCCGCCGTTTCTGTCGGAACCGTCGGGTTCGGAGATATCGCGATCACCGAGGACGAGGCGAACCTGGTCTTTGCAAACCTTGCGACCGGTGAGATCGTGCTCACACCCGTCAGCTCGTCAACTTCCACAACGTCTCTCGGGGCGCCGAACCCCGGATGCGGTGCAACGGTGGCACGCCCGTGGGGAGTCGCCGTGCGAGGTTCGAAGGTGTACGCCGGAGTTGTCTGCGACGACGCAAGTCTCGGGGCCGTGATGTCGGTGCCACTGGTGGGAGGAGCGTGGACGACCGTCGTTGCGCTGCCCCTCCAATCGATGTCAACTCCCGGCACCTGGAGCGACACCACCGAACTGTGGGGTGCCTGGATGCCGTGGCCCGGCAAGCAGGCGGTGGTCTCGGACATCTCGTTCGACGCGGATGGCTCGATGACCATTGGCGTGATGGATCGCCGAGGCTTCATCACAGGATCGAACAACTACGACTACCTGTCTTCCAACCTCTCCAGCTACGGCACCACCGCCGGCGACACCGTCAGGGCATGTCTCAGCGGGTCAACCTACGTGTTGGAGTCCGGCGGAAACTGCAGTTCGTTCATCGGCACTGCCAACGGACAGGGTCACGGGGGAGGCGAGTTCTATTCAAGCGACGTGTGGGGCTCGAACGGGCCGACGGACGGACATCACGAAATCTCGCTCGGAGCCACTGCCATCCTGCCCGGACGAGGCGAAGTCGTGACGTCTGCATTCGATCCTACGAGTTGGCTCTCCTATGGTACGCGCACATACAGTCAGGTCAACGGAACCGAGGTTCGGTCGTATCAACTTGTTGCCGACCCGAACACCGAACCTGGAAGCCTGGGCAAAGCCGCTGGCATGGGCGACGTTGAGCTGCTCTGCGACCAGGCACCCATCGAGATCGGCAATCGAGTCTGGAACGACGCCGACGGCGATGGTCTGCAGGATCCCGATGAGGCACCGATTGCGGGGGTCACCGTGCGCCTGCTCGCAGGGAGCGGCGCCGAACTTGCGACCGCAGTCACGAACACACTTGGCATGTACTCCTTTTCGAGCGGAGTCGGCACGGA
>JANNBN010000074.1:0-3615 GCA_031385545.1 Acidimicrobiia bacterium
GCGATCGACATGCATCAGCACCAGCAGGACTGGTCGAAGTTCTGCAGGGTGCCATCTACGTGACGGTCATGGACACCGGTAGCTGCCCGGAGTGGAGCCGGTACCCGAGACGTTGGAACGGCACACCAATCTGCTGTCCAACGATTTTCTGTGGTTCGGCCTGCGTCGGTTGATGGATCGGGACGGGTGCCTTCCGTCGCCGTGGTCCGATGCCAACTCGGATCGGCTTGTCCGTCTCGAAAGCGAAATGGTGTCTGCCGTTGAGGGAAACAACCTGGTTCATGGTGATCTGCGCGCAGACAATGTTCTGGTCAACAGCGACGGGCTCGCTGTGGCCGTCGACTGGCCGGCCGCTGCCGTGGGCAACCCGTTGTTCGACCAGCTCACGCTGATCGTCTCGTTGGCGCTCGTGTCCGGACGACCAGCAGAAGTTGTGGCGGGATTTTCGACCCAACTCGAGAATATCGATGCTTCGGTGGTGACAACGCTCCTCGTCGGTCTGTACGGCCACTACCTGTGGGCATCCTCGCTTAATAACCCGCCCGGCATCCCCGGCGTCCGTTCCTACCAGTCTCAACTTGCGAACGTCCTGGAGCGCTGGCTGACGGCTCGACTCCGAACGGGGTGGGCATAGCGCCCAAGGTGTTGGAAACTATCGGCCCATGAACGTTCCCCCCGACGTCCACCACCGCCCGACGCGGCGCATCGAGGTGAAGCCCCAGCTCAACGTCCGCGTCATCGATCACCATCCCGTCGGTTCACCGCGCCCTGCGGAACACAACAACACGCCGACGGTCGTGATGCTGCATGGGCTCTCGTCCAATGCGGAGATGTGGAACGGGGTCGGAGATGTCCTCGCTGCCAGCGGCTACTCGTCGATCGCAATCGATCAGAGGGGACACGGGCTCTCCGACAAGCCGGATGGACCGTACGACATGGCAACGGTGGCAGACGATCTGTTGGCCCTCCTGGAGGCCGAGCAGATCGACCGCCCGGTTCTCGCCGGCCAGAGTTGGGGAGCCAACGTGGTCATGGAGTTCGCGGCGCGGTTTCCTGGCAGGGCTTGCGGGATTGTGCCGGTTGACGGCGGGTTCATCGATCTGGCGGCTTCGTTTCCTGACTGGACGGAATGCGAGCGCGTGATGGCCCCTCCCCGGCTGGCCGGTACTCCTGCTGCGCGATTGCGGGGTTGGCTGCACTCGTCGCATCCGGACTGGTCGACAGAGGCCATCGAGGCGATGATGGGCTTCGTCGAGGTGGACGCGGACGGTATCGCTGCGCCGTGGCTGAGTTTCGAGAACCACATCAAGGTGCTGCGTGGGCTCTGGGAGCACCGACCACTCGACCGGTATGTGGCCGTCACGGACCCGGTTTGGTGGATCGTGGCCGAGCCCAAGGCCGACGCCGCTGGGTGGGCGGGTCGGAAGCGCCCTGCGCTCGAGGCCGTGAACCTCCTGCTACCCCGAACGAGGACGACGTGGGTGGTGGGTGACCACGACCTGCACGCCCAACACCCTGACCGCGTCGCCGGTGTGATCGTCGAAGCGATTGAAGAGGGATTTTTCACATGAGTCGTTTGTTCGCAGTCATGGGTTCTGGCGAGACCACCCCAACGATGACCGCAGCACATCGCGCACTGAGAGCGGCAGCAGGGCACGGGGCGGCAGCCATCCTCGACACCCCGTACGGCTTTCAGGAAAACGCGGACGACATCACCGAACGCTCGCTGGACTATTTCCGCCGCAGCGTCAACTTCACGCCTCAGGTTGCGTCGCTGCGCAGCGAACACGCCGACCCTGTCACCATCACCAAAGGAATGGGGCTCGCGAGACAGGCGGCGTGGCTGTTTACAGGCCCGGGGTCGCCGACCTACGCCTTGCGCCAGTGGCGCGCCCTGGGGGTGCCTACGTTGCTCGGCCGACGCCTAGAACAGAATGGCGTGCTCATCATGTCGAGCGCGGCGGCATTGACCATAGGTGTGCATACGGTCCCTGTATACGAGATCTACAAGGTCGGTGCGACGGCCGAATGGCACGAAGGCATGAACCTGTTGGCCCCGTACGGTTTCGACGTTGCACTCATCCCGCACTTCGACAACGCCGAAGGCGGCAACCACGACACCCGGTTCTGCTACCTCGGAGAATCTCGCCTTCGCACGCTCGAGTCCCAGATGTCGGCCGAGCAATGGGTGCTCGGTGTCGACGAACACACGGTCCTGATCTTCGATCTCGCAGCCGACTCGTATTCGGTGCAGGGCAAAGGCGGGGTGACCGTGCGTCGTGCCGGTCAGCAAGCCGTGTTCGCAGCCGGCCACCATGGCCCGCTCGACGAGCTTCGAGCCGTGCCCGGGGTCCAGACCGCCACCCGCGTCGCTCCAGCCGCCGCAGCGTCCGAAGAAATGAACGGCGACTCCTCCGCTGCTGCCGGGTCCGTCCTCGCTGCCGTCACGCCTCTGGCTGATGAGGCTCAAACAGCGTTGGGCTGCGGCAACATCGACTCGGCAGTCGTCAGCGTGCTCGCCATCGAAGCGGCCCTTGAGGAGTGGAAAGGCGACACGTCAACGACCGATGAACGAGACCGCGCACGCCAACGTTTCCACGAGATCATCGTTGGGATGGGGGCGGTGGCTGTGGTCGGCACCCGCGATCCCCGCGACCTGCTCGCTCCGGTCGTGGACGTAGCGCTTGCGGCGAGACGTGCTGCGCGCGAACGAAAAGATTTCGGCCAGTCAGACGCGATAAGAGATGCCCTCATTGCGGCGGGTCTCGATGTGCGTGACACTCCCAACGGGGTGGTCTGGGAAATCCGGAAGCAAGTCCGTGACGAAGATGTTTAGAACACTCGAACCCCGCTGGGACAACGCACGAAGAGACGCAGCATGAAAACACGTTTGCTTGCGACTGCTGGCCTGAGCCTGACAGTTCTTGGCTCGGCATGCTCCGGCGTTTCCGGTGCTCCGGTGGCCGAAACGAGCACGGTCGTTGCTGCCCCGGTTGCAGCTGCTTCGGCCGACGGAGCTTGGTACTCGTGCGCAGACTCAGCGGCTCCGGTGGTGACGCCGATCTCGGGGCGTCGACTCCAGATCGTGACAACCGTTGCACCCATCACCTCGATGGTCGCCAATGTCGCCGGCGATGCTGCCGATGTGGTCGGCATCGTCCCGGAGGGCACCAACAGCCACACGTTCGAGCCGCAACCGTCGGTCGGGACGGCCTTGTCCAAGGCGGACCTCGTCTTCATCAACGGACTCAAGCTCGAGGAGCCAACCAAGGATTTGGCCGAGGCGAACCTGCGAAAGGGCGGTGCCATCATCGAACTCGGGTCTCGCACCATCAGCGAAGATCAGTACCTTTATGACTTTTCGTTTCCGAGGGAGGGCGGGAAACCGAACCCCCACCTGTGGACTGACCCACCCTTGGCGGCTTGTTACGCGTCCAGCGCAGCGCTCGCTATGGCTGTGGCTGATCCCGCCAACGCTGTGACCTACGCGACGAACGCCGACTTGTATATCGCCAAGATCGAGGCTCTGCACAATGCGCTTATCGCAGCAACCGCGACGGTCAAACCCGGGAACCGCAAGCTGCTCACCTACCACGACGCATACGCGTACTTCGC
>JANNBN010000094.1:0-4184 GCA_031385545.1 Acidimicrobiia bacterium
ACTGGGGTTCGGCTTCACCGTCGGTTCTCATCACCGGCGACGCGTTCTCCGCCCGCTATAAGCGCCAGATGCCGGCGGGCGCCTACACCTTGACGGTGCGGGCCGACGACGGGTTCCGTGTGAGAGTCAACGGAACGGTGATCGCTGACCATTGGGGCCCAAGCGGCACAATCGGTTCTCCGCTCGCCGTGCCGATGACTCTTGGCGCCTCCTCCACCGTTGCGTTGGAATACCAGGAACTGGGCGGTTGGGCAGTGTTCGACGTCGACATCAGCGGTGGCATCCCGTTCCTCACCACCAACGCGGCGATTGCAGCGACCAGTGGCCTGGGAGCTCTCGGCTCCTGGACCATCGACGTGTTCGGCGCACCAGGCAACCCTCCGAGCACCGGCAACCCGGCCAACTCCATGAACGTCGGACTGATCAAGCCCCGTGCGATGACCGCCACGGGGAACTTCATCTACGTGGCCGACGCAACGGGTCGGCTCCACCTGCTGAACCTTGACGGGTCGTACCTCTCGGCTACACCCATCCCGGAAGGAGTTGTATCGATCGCAAAATTGCCGTTGACGTTCGTCGGCCTTGCGCTGCCCTGCTCGGTCGGTTGGGTGGGAACTATCACCGGGACGGTATCGATGAGTCCGTCTGTCTGCGGCACCGGAGTGGTCCCTGGCACCTACCTCGCAGCCGCCATGGTGTTCGAAGGCTCGGTCCACGAGATCGCGGTTGAAGGTAACAACGTCTACGTGCTGGACGACAAGTACGTCTGGAAGACAACCGGGGCGTTCGCATCGTTCACGGCCGTGATTGGCACCGAAGCAGCATCGGGGACGGTTCCTGACGGCACAGATGGTCTGTCCTACGGTTTGTCCAACCCCGAATCGATCGCCGCGCGGAACGGAATTCTCATCGTGGGAGAAGCGGCGCGTGTGCTGCGGTTCGACCCGACCGGCCTTGACACGTTCGCCGGTTCTCTGCTCATCGGTGCATCGGCCATCGCCGGTGATCCGCTGACCACCCTGCAGGCGTATGACACCACGGTGAGCAACGTGTCAGCGGTTCAGTTCCTTGACGACAACACGCTTCTGTTCGCCGAGCAGTACCGCGATCTTGTGCGGGTTGTTGACCTGGTTGCGCTCACGGTCGCACCGGTGGCCGGCAAGGAATGGGTCGCCGAAGGACCGTATTTCGACGCCAGCAACACTCCGATCCCGTCGATGAACGGGCGGCTCTTCGACCCGGTCGACATCGTGGTGGGCAACAACGCTGTGTATGTGCTTCAGGACGGCTATTCGCTGATCCACCGGTTCAACTGAGGCGGCAAGGCTGCTCGCTCCTTACAGGGGCGAGTTGCCGTGACGGCGCGGGCTGAGCAGCTCTCGTTTGGCTGCGAGGAGTTCGACAGAGCGGGCGACCCATCGGCGCGTCTCGTGCGGCTGGACAACGGCGTCGACGTATCCACGCTCGGCTGCGACGAATGGGTTGAGATAGCTGGCCGCGTATTCGATTTCGTGGGTCAGGCGTGTCGCCTCGTCTTCGCGGCGATGCAGGATCTGCACTGCACCCTTGGCGCCCATCACTGCCAGCTCGGCCGAGGGCCACGCGATACACAGATCGTTGCCCATGGTCTTGCAGTCCATCACGATGTACGCGCCGCCGTACGCCTTGCGGAGCACCACGCAGATTCGCGGTACCGACGCTTCGGCGTACGCAAACGCCATTTGGGCACCGTGGCGGATCATGCCGCGCCACTCGAGGTCTTTGCCCGGGAAGTAGCCGGGCGTATCGACGAACGTGATGATGGGCAGCCCGAACGCATCACACAGCGCAACGAACCAGGCACCTTTCTGAGCCGCGTTGATGTCAAGCGTGCCAGCAAGGGCCATCGGCTGGTTTGCCACCACACCGACCGCCTTGCCAGCCACGTGTGCGAAACCGACCACCAGGTTCGGAGCCCATCGGGCTTTCACCTCGGTCAGCACCCCATCGTCGACAACACCCTGCACGGCTGTGCGCACGTCGTAGCTGCCCGTCGATACAGCAGGGATGAGCGTGTCCAGTTCTGGCGCGTCTCGATCAAGCGGGTCGTCGGTAGCTCTCCACGCCGGTTCGGCGTCCACGTGTGCAGGGAGGTATGCGAGAAGCTCGGCCACTGCGTCGAGTCCAGACTCAAGATCGGACACGGTACGTGTAGCCAGCCCCGAGGTACGTGCGTGCGTGTCGGGACCACCGAGCTTGGCATTGTCCACCAACAGGCCGGTGTAGTCCGCGACCATCGACGGACCGTTCACGAACGTGTACGACGCCGCAGTCATGATCACGAAATCGGCGAGGCCTAGAAGGAGCGCCGGTCCGGATACCAGCGGGCCATCGACGATGAGTGCAACCGGAACGACACCCGAACAGGCTGACAGCGCCCGTGCAGCCAATCCCCATCCGTGCAGCCCTCCGAGCCCCTCGATGGCATCGTTGCCAGGACTGTGCAACACACCGACCAGCGGGTGGCCGTATGTGCGTGCAGCGTCGGCGGCCGCAGCCATGGCGAGCCCGTCGTCGAGGCCAAGGAAGGGATCGTCGACGTCGACGCGGAACGTGACCGCCAACCGGTCTGCCGCGAGTCGACCATCGAGGTCGCCGACCGCGACGGTGACGCCAGAGGCCCGCCGAGCATGAAACGCGAGCTCTGCTGTGAGCGCGTCACTGCTCGTACGGTCCGGGGTGACCCGTTGCGCAGCGACCTGTGTCGGTACTGAGGTGGGGGACTGGCCCCGTCGGGTGAGCTGGCGCCGTTCGGCCATGCTCAACCGTACCTGCCCGGGTGGGCAGGTACGGCCGCCACCCGGGCCAGTGATTTGGCCAGTGATTTGGCCAGGTGATTTGGCCAGTGATTTGGCCAGTGATTTGGCCAGTGATTTGGCCAGTGATTTGGCTCAGTTCGCGGCGAACCCTGTGTCCGGTGCCGCTCCGTCGGCTGCCCGCTGTGCAACCCTCGCGGCGCGCTCGGCCATTTTGGCGGCGAGCCTGCCGATTCGGCCGATCTGCACGATGAGACGTTCGCGAGCCTGTTCGGCCTGGGCGGAAAGCCCTTCGAGCTTCTCAATTCCCCAGTGGCGCAAGATTACTGGCACCAAAATCTGATCGTGGTGCTGCGACAGGTTGTAGATGTTCGCATCGGCGATTGCCTTGGAGTGCTTCGCAAAACCGATGATGCCGGTCCCCGGCATCTCGAAGTCCTTCACCTGTCGCTCGATGGCCATGACCGTGCCGGAAGGGTCCACCTCGAGTGCTGCGGTGGCCAGGTCACGGTAGAAGAGGTAGTGGAAGTTCTCGTCGGTCGCGACACGACTCATGATTTCGTAGCCCGCCGCGATGCCGGGGTGGTCGGGACCGGTTTCCTGCAGAATCTTGCCGGTGTTGCGATGTGCGATGCGAGTGGCAAGTTCCTGCAGTGCGACGTACACCACCCCGTCGAGGGGGGTCTCGGGTTGCGGCACCTCGCCACCGGACATCTGCACCATTCGGCCGTCTTCGAGTTCACGCGGGTCGATGGCGCGGGTGACCGTCAGGAAGTCTCGGATTGCGATCGAGTGCCGTGCCTCCTCTGCGGTCCACCGGTGTGACCAGGTCTTCCAGATCGATTCTCGGGAGAACATCCGGTCGATCGTCTGGAAGTAATACGGAAGATTGTCCTCGGTCAGCAGGTTCACATACAGGGCGCTTCGGACTGCGTCGGGGAGCGGATATTCCGCAGGGTCCCAATCGGCGCCGGGGACGAAGTCGCGGCCCAGGCTCCAGGGAACGGTTTCATGCGGATACCAGGGTTTGCACGTTGTGAGATGACGCTCGTACAGGCGCTCCGCTGTGGGAGCGAGTTCGTTCAGCAGTCCCTGAAATTCAATCACCCGTTTATCCTACCTACTGGTCGGTAGGCAGGAGAACCTCGAGAATCGATTTCTGTGATTGGCGACCGCGCTGCGGGAGTCTCCTGGACCGTTGTCCGAAGTTTCCCTGGCAGACTCACCCGATGGCAGCACCAAAATCTCAGGCTTCACCGAAGTCGCAAGCCTCGCCGAAGACGCAAGCCTCGCCGAAGACGCAAGCCTCGCCGAAGTCGCAAGCCTCGCCGAAGACGCAAGCAGAGCCTCGTCGTGCTGCGTTCTTCGACCTTGACCGCACGTTGCTTG
>JANNBN010000031.1:0-2668 GCA_031385545.1 Acidimicrobiia bacterium
GCGAAGGTACCGTCGTGTGGCTGGGATTCGCCCCAACAGCGCAGGCCAGTACCGAGATCGCAAACGATCGGTTCGGAGTCCTCCGGCTCGATGACGACACACGACGTGTGGCCGCCAACTTCGGAAGTACAACGGGTCGAGCACGGCGTCGAACCCCTGACGCCGTAGAACGTGACCTTCAAGACGAGCCCCCTCAACCTGCTGTGCTGTCGTTGCTGCCGATAGATGCTGCCCGAACTGAACGGTCAATGCACTACCGATGCGAGGTTCGGGAGCACTCGAAAACATAACTGACACGTCACCTGGATTTCACCTGGATGTGACGTGAGTCTCAGCGCTAGGTTGCGGAAGTGAACGAGAACGCTGTAAATGGATCAATGCTTCCGATCGATGGGGTTGTTGCCATCGTGAAGCGTGATTGCCCCACGTGCGAACTGGTGGCGCCGGTCCTCATCATGCTCGGCAAGGCAGGGTCCGTCGACGTGATCCTCAGCCAGGACGACCCCACCTTTCCCGGCGGTGCTGTCGTCACCGACGACACACAGCTACAGCATTCGTGGCATATCGGCGTCGATGCCGTTCCCACCATCGTGCGTTTCGTCGACGGCGCCGAGGTCGAGCGCATCGTCGGGTGGAATACGGATCAGTGGGCTGCGTTCTTTCCTGCGGACCCGATCGCCACCACATTCGCCGACCTTCCGAAATGGCGCCCGGGTTGCGGGTCACGCACGGTCGAGCACGGGATGCCGGAACGGCTGGCAGCGAGGTACGACGGCGCGGTGCTCGCCAGCCGACGCGTCGAACTGGCAGCGGCCGACGACGAGTGGGAGCAGATGTTTCGGCGTGGCTGGAGCGACGGCCTGCCTGTCGTGCCGCCAACGCCCGAGCGGGTCATGCGAATGCTGGCCGGCACCACGCGCAGCCCGCAGGACGTCGTTGCCGTGGTGCCACCGGATTTGGTGGAGTGCACGGTGGAGAAGGTCGCCATCAACGCTGTCATGGCCGGCTGCCTACCGGAGTACCTGCCGGTCATCATCACAGCGCTCGAAGCAGCCTGCACACCCGAGTTCAACGCACACGGGTTGCTCGCCACCACGTACTTCGCCGGGCCGGTGCTCATCGTGAACGGTCCCATCGCGGCAGCGATCGGGATGAACTCCGGCGTCAACGCGTTGGGCCAGGGAAATCGTGCCAACTCGACCATCGGCCGTGCCTTGCAGCTCGTCATTCGCAACGTCGGCGGCGGGCGCCCCGGCGGAGTGGACCGGGCAACGCTCGGCAACCCAGGCAAGGTCGGTTTCGCGTTCGCCGAGTCCGAGGCAACGTCGCCGTGGACATCGCTCGCCACCGAGCGAGGCATTCCAGTCGGCCGCAACGCCGTGACACTCTTTGCCGGCGAAGGCCCGCGCGCCATGGTGGATCAGAAGAGCCGCAGCGCCGATTCGTTGGCCCGCAGCTTCGCCGCGTGCCTGCGGTCAGTCGGCCACCCCAAGCTGGTGGTCGGGTTCGATGCACTGGTGGTGGTGTCGCCGGAGCACGCCCGCACGTTCGCCGCCGAGGGTTGGGACAAGGCCCGGCTGCGCGCCGAGGTTCTCTCGCATCTGCAGATCAGCGCCGCCGAACTGGTTCGCGGGGCAGGCGGCATCGCAGAAGGCATTCCCGAGTCCTTAGCCGATGGCACGCTTCCCAAGTTCCGCGAAGACGGATTGTGGTTCACCTACGCAGGTGGTGACGCAGGAATGTTCTCCGCCGTCATCGGCGGATGGGTGTCTGGCAACGAAGGATCGACCATGATCACCACAGAGATCACGCAGTAAATCGAGCAGGAGAACCTGACAATGACCACACAAACGATGACCGAACCCGCCACCCCTGGCCTCGTTCTTCTTGACCCCACCGGCGAACGCTCCCCGGTCATTCGTTCGCTGACTGCACGCCCGGCATCGCTGGACGGGATCACGGTCGGGTTGCTCGACATCGGAAAACCACGTGGTGACGTGTTCCTCAATCAGGTCGAAGCGCGGCTCAACGAGCGCGGCATTGCGACTCGTCGGTATCGCAAGCCGACGTACACAAAACCTGCGCCGGCTGACCTGCGGCACCAGATCTCGGTCGAGTGCCAGGCGGTCATCGAAGCGCTGGCCGATTGAGGCAGTTGCACGTCGTGCAGTGTGCACGACATCGCAGACCTTGAAGACCGTGGCGTCGTCGGCGTGTTCATCGCATCGGACGTATTCGTCGATGCTGCCGTCGCCCAAAGCACATCGCTGGGAATCGAACCAGCCCGGCTGTTCGTGGCCCACCCGATCCAAGACCGCACCGATGATGAAATGCGCGCCCTGGCCGACGCCGCCGTCGACGCACTGATCCAGCGCCTCACCTCATAGACCTGCGACCAGCTCGGTTCCTCCGACCACGTTGATGCCAGCTATACCTCCTCCAATCGTTCAACATCATGCCCTCCGATTGTTCAACTTGTATCCCTCCAAATATTCGACTCAATTGGGCTATGGGTTCCCGAATAGACACCGTCTTCGACCGGGTCGACGGAAAGGAACCGTCCGACAGCTGGTGCGTAGGGTCTGGCACCCATATCGACGACCGGGAATCCGGTGTCTGTGGTGTCGGTCATCCGGTTATGGGCACCAAGCCAGCCACGTTCCCACGC
>JANNBN010000033.1:0-70922 GCA_031385545.1 Acidimicrobiia bacterium
CCCGAGGTGGAGCAACCCATCAGGTACGGGCGCGGCCGAGCGGTGAACGGAGGGATCGCAGTGAACCCGAGGTGGAGCAACCCATCAGGTACGGGCGCGGCCGAGTGGGCTAAAGCGAGACGGGCTCCGGCTTGAGATCCGGCGGGTCGATGGATTCGGTGATGCCCAGTTCCGACGGACTGGTGCCGAACGAGGGGTACACGAAAGGATTGACCCATTCGAAACGCTTCCGCAACCATCCGCCGATGATGAGCGCGAGCACGACCATCAGCCAACCAGCCAACACGTCGACGAAGTAGTGCTCGCCCGAATAGACGAGCGCGAAGGTCATGGTGACTGGGTAGAGCAGCAGGAAGGATCGCAGCCACCTCCGCACGAACGGTGAGACGCACACCACAATGAGGAATGCCTGCGCGCTGTGCAGCGACGGTATGGCGGCATAGGGATTGACGGTGTCCTGACCCTTGTCGATCAGTCGTGACATGAGGTTGAGGCCGATCTTGGACCAGCCTCGGCCCGCAATGACTCGCTCGAACGGTGGGATCAATTTGGCGTTCGCTGCATACCACGGAGGCGCGGTGGTGACGAGGGCGAAGATCAGGCACGAGAAGAAGTTCACGCCGACGAACGTGCCCGCATACCAGCGCCACAACCGCTTGCCTTTCGTCCAGAGGTATCCGGCGAACAGATACGGCACCAAGAAGTGCGAGGTGTATACGCCGGACACGATGACGTCGTACCAGCGCACCTGGTCCGGGTCATAAAGGTGCTCCTGCAAGATGGTGGTCGGCAATCGACCGAAGCCGAACAGCTCGTCGGCGCGGATCTGCGGCACGATCATCATGGGCGGCGACGAGCGGCCGTGGATGCGGAACCCAACACTGCGAGCGAAGTCGTAAAGGAACAACGCCACCAAGAACGGCGCCCACGAGGTGAGAGTAAGGAGCCATTCCCTGACCGGGCGGCCCACCAGGTTGATGACGAACAGTCCAACCATCCAGAGCACGATGATCTCGCGGTCGGTAGGGATGGCTCCCAGGTAGTCGAGCGTTCCGTTGTACGCGTAGTTGCGGGAGCGCGCGATCTGGTTCGTCCACACGAGCGTGCCTGCGAGGTAGGCAACTGTCAGACCGATGCGGAGTGCAGTCCAGCGGAACGGTGAAATCGTCCCTGAACCGGTCGCCTCCATACGAGTTTCGAGGTTACAGGACGACAATCCGTTCCAACCCCGGACGAACTCAACGTGTCCTTACCCGAGTCGTCCTACGGATCAGCGAGAATGGAGGACCATGTCCGTCGCCGCAACTCATTCGATTCGGACGCATTCCCGGGCCGATACGGCTGCCGTGGGGGCGTCGGTGGCTCCACTGCTACGGGGTGGCGACGTCGTGATCCTGAGCGGCGAACTCGGTGCTGGCAAGACGGCACTGACCAGCGGTCTTGTGGGTGCCCTGGGGTCCACCGACCAGGTGACGTCGCCAACATTTATCATCATGCGGCACCATCAAGTTGGCTCAGGTCACCAGGTACTGCATCTCGACGCCTATCGGCTGACGGGTCCAGACGATGCCGAGAACATCGGGTTGCTCGAGTTGCTCGACGCTGGTGCGATTGCCGTCATCGAATGGGGCGAACGCATATCCGCCGCTCTCGGCCCTGACCTGTTGATCCTGGCGCTTTCGCACGTGGACGACGACGACGATGCTCGAAACATCGTTGTCGAGGGGCGTGGCCCGCGCTGGGAAACCGTCGACCTATCAGCGGTGCGGCCGTGCTGACTCTTGCGATTGAGACGGCGTCACCAGACGTGAGTGTCGCGTTGCACGACGGGTCTCGCGTTGTCGCAGCCGAGTCGTTGTCCATCGGCCCGCGTCACGCTGAAGCTTTGCTCCCGGCAATCAATCATCTGCTTGCTCAGTGCGGGTTGACATTGCCTGAGGTCACGCACCTTGCGGTCGACCGCGGGCCCGGCCTGTTCACCGGGCTGCGCGTAGGCCTCGCCACGGTACGCGCGCTGAGTTTTGCCCTTGATATCCCTGTGGCTGGTGTGTCGTCCTTGGAAGCAATTGCCCATGCTGGTGCGCGGGACGGTGAAACCGTCGTTGCCCTGCTCGACGCTCGTCGCAAGGAGGTGTACGCGGCCGTCTACCAAATGACGGCAGGGCACCTTCACCAACTAGTTGCCCCGTTCGTCTGTTCCCCGGCCGCCGCGCTTGCGCAGCTAACCGACGCCGGGCTCCACCGACCGGTCGTGCTGGGCGACGGTGTCGGGGCAGGCGCAGGAGTACTCACAGCGCTTGGCCCGGTGGGGTCGACCGAAAGGCCGCACGCATCGGCAGTTGCTGCACTTGCGAGCCGTGCCTTGCTGGGCGGGGCTGCGATGCTCGACCCGTTCGAGTTGCTCTACTTGCGGGCGCCCGATGCCGAGATCACCTGGGACAACCGCCATGGCCCCGCACCCCGCTGACCCGATCGCTCCGAAAGCCCAGTTCCAGGAAACCGCGAACGGCGGTTCCGTCGCGATTGTCCCCATGACGTTAAGCCATCTCAGCGAGGTGCTTGAGATCGAGCGCGCGGCTGCGCCTCACCCGTGGACCGAAGGGATCTTCACCGAAGAGTTGGCCCACACTGACACTCGGACATACTTCGTTGCGCTCAATCGTGACCGCGTTGCGGGGTTCGGTGGAGTTCTGGTGCAGGTCGGCGAGGCGCATATCACCAACATTGCAGTGGACAACGACTTCCGTCGTAACGGCATTGCATGCGCGCTGATGATCTGCCTGATGCGCGCCGCTGTTGAACAGGAAGCCGCGGCTGCCACGCTTGAAGTGCGGGTTTCCAACGTCGGTGCGCAACGGCTATATCACCGGCTCGGCTTCGTGCCGGCCGGCGTGCGTCCTCGCTACTACCCAGATCGTGAAGACGCGGTGATCATGTGGGCCGACGACATCGCCGGCCAGGCATACGCTGCCCGCTTGGATGCTCTCGCTGCACCCACGAACGAAAGTGGACGATGACCCCCACCGCAATCCCCGTGCGTCCATCAGTCATTCTCGGTATCGAGACATCGTGCGATGAGACAGCCGCGTCTGTCGTGGTCGATGGCCGTGTTGTGCGGTCGTCCGTCGTTTCTAGCCAGATCGATCTGCATGCCAAGTACGGCGGCGTGGTTCCCGAGATCGCAGGGCGTGCACACGTGCAGTTGATGGTTCTGGTGGTGGCCGAAGCACTTGAGCAGGCTGGTCTGGACCGCACCGGCCGCGGACTCGACGCAGTTGCGGCCACCGTTGGTCCGGGCCTCATCGGGTCACTCCTGGTCGGGGTGAGCGCTGCAAAATCGTTGGCCATGGCGTGGGGTGTACCGTTCCTTGGGGTCAACCACCTCGAGGCCCATTTGTTGTCGCCGTTCCTCGAACATGGCGACTCGGTTGAGCTCCCGCTCGTGACCCTGCTGGTGTCCGGCGGCCACACGCTGATCGTGCTGATGACCACGCCCACCGATTACCAAGTGCTTGGGTCCACCATCGACGATGCTGCCGGAGAGGCCTACGACAAGGTGGCTCGTTACCTGGGGCTGCCATATCCGGGCGGCCCCGAGATCGATCGTCTTGCAGCGTCAGGCGAAGGCCGTACCGATGCAGAAGTCCGGTTTCCACGTGGGTTGTGGAAGGACGGGTACGACTTCTCGTTCAGCGGGTTGAAGACGGCCGTGGTGAAGCAGATCAAGGCACGGCCCGAATTGAGTAACGCCGACGTGGCATGCGCGTTTCAGGAATCGGTTGTCGACGTGCTCGTGGAAAAGACGTTTCGCGCCGCCCGTGACCATGGAGCTCGCAGTCTTGCGTTGGGTGGAGGTGTCGCCGCGAACTCGGCGTTGCGTGCGGCGTTCATCGATGTCGCGCTGTCGTCGGGTCTGAAGGTTTTCCTGCCACCGCGGTCGATGTGTACGGACAACGCTGCGATGGTTGCTGCGGCTGCATGGTGGCGCGCTGAGGTGGATGCTCCACTCGGACTTGCGGCCGGAGCGAATCCGTCGCTTCGTCTCCGCTCGTAAACCGTCTCCCGGCCAGTTCGACCTGCGGAGCGGTACGCTCGGCTCCGTGACCGAGCTGCCCGTTCTGTATGTCGATCGTCCCTTCCCTGACGCCTACCGGGACCTGGTGGAAGGGCGGGCGGTGGTGGTAGGCCCGGGCGCGGCCGAGCTGCTGACAGCCGACGCCGTCATCGCCGGCGTGGTGCAACGCTGGGACGCCGCTGCAGTTGCCGGCTCGGAGCGGCTGAAGGTCGTGTCTCGTACTGGGGTTGGTTACGACAACTGCGACGTGGCGTCGCTTGCGTCGGTCGGTGTGGCGACGTGCAACGCACCGTGGGGCCCGGCCGTGTCGACTGCCGAGCACACGGTGGCGCTCATCATGGCCATCACGAAAAACACCGTGGTCGAACATGGACGCGCGCTGCAGGGCCTCGGTGCCCCCCCGGTTGCCAGTGCCCTCGAACTGGACGGCCGCACCCTTGGCATTCTCGGCTTCGGCCGCATCGCGCGCCGCGTCGCTGCCGTTGGGACGGCTCTCGGAATGCGAGTTGTCGCCCACGACCCGATGATCGACAGCTCGCCCAGTGACGATGTCGAACTGGTCGATCTGGATGATCTCTTCCGCCAGGCCGATGTACTCACCCTGCATGCGCCGGGCGGCGCTGAGACCCGTCACGTTGTCAACGCCCGAACGCTGGCGCTCATGCCCTCTGGGTCGTATCTGGTGAACTGTGCCAGGGGCTCGTTGGTTGATCAGGATGCGCTGCTCGCCTCGCTCGCCAGCGGGCACCTCGCTGGTGCAGCACTCGATGTCACCGAACCAGAGCCACTGCCCGTGGGGCATCCACTGCTCGGTCGGGTAGACGTGATCATCACGCCACACGTGGCATCGTCCACAACAGCCGGCCGTCGGCGGCTGTACGAGCACGCCATCGACAACGCCCTCGCCCTGTTCGCCGGCCGCCCGCAGAACGTTATTCCGAGCTAGTTGTGCGTCAAACTGCTAGCAACGGTTGCATGACTACCTTGCAGGAACTTTGGGTCGATGGCGGAATCACGTTCGGAGGATGGATGGCCATTGCGTCGTCGGTGGCCGCCGAAGCCGCAGCACGGCAAGGTTTCGAATATGTCTGCTGCGATCTCCAGCACGGGGTGGTCGATTACCAACAGTCCATCTCGATGATGCAAGGCACCTTGCTCGGCGGGAGCGTCCCGATTTGTCGCGTTCCGTGGAACGAGCCGGGCATCATCGGCAAGCTGCTCGATGGTGGTGCCTCGGGCATCATCGCCCCGATGATCAACACACGGGCCGAGGCTGAATCACTCGTGCGCTCGTGTCGTTATGCGCCTGCGGGTTCGCGTAGCTACGGCCCTGTGGTGGCGGCGCTTCGGGCGAAGGACTACTTCGAGGCATCCAGGCACGTGACGATCATCCCGATGATCGAAACGGTGGAAGCCATGCGCAACCTCGACGACATTCTTTCCACACCAGGCGTCGATGCGATCTACGTCGGCCCCGCAGATCTGTCGGTGACCCTCGGCTTGCCTCCTGGCAACAACGATGACCGCCCCGAGTTCACCGATGCGCTGCGCACCATCGCCGCCGGGTGTCGCAAGCACGGCGTGGTGCCGGGGATTCACTCAACCGGTGCGTTGGCCGGACGTCGGGTCGAGATGGGCTTCCAGATGATCACCGTCGCTGGTGACCTCCTCGCGATGCGAACAAGGATGGGCGAAGAGCTTGCGATGGCCCGCGGGGCCGGCAAACCCGCAGCGTCGAAGTCTGTCTACTGACCGTCTGCGTTCCTGACCGATGTCTTTCACGCTCCGCCAGATTACCGCAGGCGACTGGCCCGTTTTCAAGGGTCACATCAATGACGCCTTCGGGAACGCCCCCGACGAAGCAGACTTCGTGCCCCCGCCGGCACACGCCCTCGAACGGGTAGTCGGCGCGTTCGCTTCCGACGGAGAGTTGATTGGAACTGGGGTCAACCACTCGATGCAGTTGACGATGCCGGGCGGTGTGCGAGTACCGGTGGCCGGTGTCGCTGGTATCTCGGTTGCTCAGACGCATCGCCGGCAGGGAGTGATGAGCGCCGTGATCAACTGGCTCCATGCCGACGCTGTTTCACGCGGCGAACTCGCCTCGGTACTGACCGCTTCGGAGGGATCGATCTATTGGAAGCGCGGCTACGGTCCAGCGACTTGGGGAATGACTGGTGAGGTGGTCGGGGGAGCTCGCCTGTACCCCGCTTCTGCAGTGCACCAGCCGTTCGGCGTACTGCGCTTGATCCGTGATCCGGCGTTGGCGATGCAGACGATGGCCGACATCCACGAGCGCGCGTGTAGCGCACGGCCGGGATCAGCCAGTCGTCCGGTTCACCTCTGGTCGGAGACGTTCCGTGGGTACACCGCCGACAAGGCTCATTGGCGTTTGGTCGTGCACACGTCGGCCGAGGGGGTTGATGACGGGTACGCGCTCTACGGAATGGTGGGCGAGTGGTCGAGCCACTCGGTATCGGATCAGAAGGCGCATGTGCACGAGCTGATCACCGTTGGTCCGGTGGCTCATCGCTCGATCTGGGCGCATCTGCTCAAGCTTGACTTGTCCTGTGGTGTGAAGGTGACCCGAATCGGCCATGCAGACCCCATCCGGCTGATGCTCGAAGACCCGCGGGCGTTCCGTGTTTCAGGGGTGATGGACAGGCTGTGGGTCCGCCCCGTTGATCCAGTTCGCCTGCTCAACTCCCGTTCGTTGGGAAACGGCGACCCGGTTCGCCTCGAGGTTGATGGCACGCTGTTCGAGGTGTCTTCTAGCGGATGCGCAGCGTTGAGCGGAGGGAAGGCTGAACTGTCGATGACGGGCGCCGGGCTCGGTGCCATGTCGTTGGGCGGGACCTCGGCGGCCGATCTCGTCAGCGCCGGCCGGATCGTCGAGCACAGGTCAGGTTCAGCGGCAGGGCTCGACGCGCTGCTTCGATCCAGCCCGGCACCGATGATGACGACCGCGTTCTGACCAAACCTGCCGAACGAGCCAAACCGGCCAAAGTGCGCTCGTCGACGCTCCAACGTTGGTCTCAGCGCAACCAACCTTGCACCCAGCGCGGCCAACGGTGGGAAATTCGTTCGATTTGAGGGTGATGTTGCGTGGGTTGGTTGCTGAGGGCCCAACGTTGGAGCGGGGGGCAGAGGTCCTCACTTCGTCAGGTTGACCCGTTGTGGGTCGGTGTCACCCTGCGGGAGAACACCTCGCAATCGCTTTCGGAGGTGTTTTACCCCGGCGCTGGGGGTGACCTCTCTCACGGAACTCGCGAACTGGCACTCTCGGTAGGGGATTGCCAGCTAGGTCGCTGCGTGGTCTATCGTTGGCACTCTCACGTATCGAGTGCCAGTCCCACTGCCATGTCACTGTTCTGCCACTGTCACAGCCAGTGCAGCGTCGGCGGTGCTCGGTTCTCGAATCCCGCGCTCCTTTGGAGGAAGAAATGAACGTCCAGCCGCTCGAGGACCGGATTGTCGTCCGGCCCGCTGAATCAGAGACCACCACGGCTTCTGGTCTGGTCATCCCCGACACCGCCAAGGAAAAGCCCCAACAGGGCGAGGTCCTGGCAGTCGGCCCTGGTCGCACCACCGACGATGGCAAGGTCATCGCTATGACCGTCAAAGTTGGCGACCGCGTCCTTTACTCCAAGTACGGCGGCACCGAAGTGACTGTGAAGGGCGAGGACCTCCTCATTCTGAACAGCCGCGACGTGCTCGCGATCATGGGCTGATCGAAGGGAACTGACAGCACACATGCCAAAGGTTCTGAAGTTCGACGAGTCTGCCCGCCGCAGTCTCGAAGCAGGTGTCAACAAGCTTGCTGACGCCGTCAAGGTGACACTCGGCCCCAAGGGCCGCAACGTGGTCATCGAAAAGAAGTTCGGCGCACCAACGATCACCAAGGACGGCGTCACCGTCGCCAAGGAGATCGAACTCGAAGATCACTTCGAGAACATGGGCGCCCAGCTGGTCAAAGAAGTAGCGACCAAGACGAACGACGTCGCCGGCGACGGCACCACCACCGCTACCGTGCTTGCACAGGCGTTGGTCAAGGAAGGCCTCCGCAATGTGGCCGCCGGTGCTAACCCAATGGGTCTCAAGAAGGGCATCGACAAGGCTGTTGCAGCTGCTGTCGAGTCCATCAAGGCGATCTCCAAAGAGGTCGACGGCAAGGCGGAAATCGCTCAGGTTGCGTCCATCTCGGCAGCTGATCCAAGCATCGGCGACGTCATCGCAGACGCCATCGACAAGGTCGGCAAAGACGGCGTGGTCACGGTTGAAGAGTCCAATACCTTCGGTATGGAACTCGAATTCACCGAGGGCATGCAGTTCGACAAGGGCTATCTCTCGCCGTACATGGTGAGCGACCCCGAGCGTCAGGAAGCCATCCTCGACGACCCGTACATCTTGTTCGTCAACTCCAAGATCAGCTCGGTCCACGACATGGTCCCTGCGCTCGAGAAGGTCATGCAGTCCGGCCGCTCGCTGCTCATCGTCGCCGAAGACGTCGATGGTGAAGCGCTTGCCACGCTGGTCGTCAACAAGATCCGCGGCACCTTCAACTCGGTTGCCGTCAAGGCTCCCGGCTTCGGCGATCGTCGCAAGGCGATGCTGCAGGACATGGCCATCCTCACCGGTGGCACCGTCATCTCCGAAGAGATCGGCCTCAAGCTGGAGAACGTCTCGCTCGACCTGCTCGGCCGGGCCCGCAAGATTGTTGTCACCAAGGACAACACCACCATCGTCGACGGTGCCGGTTCGCCGGATGACGTCAAGGGCCGTGTTGCACAGCTCAAGCGCGAGATCGACGACACAGATTCCGACTGGGACCGCGAGAAGCTCCAAGAGCGTCTTGCCAAGCTGTCGGGCGGCGTTGCCGTTGTCCGTGTCGGCGCAGCCACCGAGGTTGAGCTGAAGGAAAAGAAGCACCGCATCGAAGACGCCCTCTCGGCTACCCGTGCGGCAATCGAGGAAGGTGTTGTCCCTGGCGGCGGAACTGCACTCATCCGTGCCCGCTCGGCCGTCCGTGCCCTGTCGCTCGTCGGCGACGAGGCAACCGGCGCTGCGCTGGTCGCCAAGGCACTCGAAGCCCCGTTGTTCTGGATTGCTCAGAATGCCGGTCTTGAAGGCGCCGTGATGGTACAGCGTGTCGAAGCGCTCGAAGGCCCGATGGGTCTCAACGCTGCAACAGGCGAAATGGTCGACCTGGTCAAGGCCGGCGTCATCGACCCTGCCAAGGTCACTCGTTCAGCCCTGCAGAACGCAGCCTCGGTTGCGTCGTTGCTGCTTACCACCGAAGCACTCGTGGCCGACAAGCCCGAGGAAAAGGGTGCTGGCGGCGGCGGTATGGGCGGCGGCGGTATGGGTGGCATGGGCGGTATGGGCGGCATGATGTGAGTTCCACCCCCGGGTGAAACTCCTGCCACGTCCACGACGTGGTGCGCTTCGACGAAGGACCGGTCCCTCTGGGGTCGGTCCTTCCGTCATTTTGGTGATGTTGCTCTGGATGACCATGCCTCACGTGACGGTTCTCAGGTGAGCAACTATTCAGTACACGTACAATTCCGGGATGAAGAAACTCACCGTACTCATCATCGGCGCGACGATGATGGCGGCGTGCGGCGGCTCATCGGCTGAATCCTCCGACTCCACCGTCGTTGCTGCAACCATCGTCGAAACGATTGCGTCCCCGGCCTCCGTAACAACCGGCGAGCCGACCTCCGAGTCGGCGGTCGACGTTGGAGAAGGAGAAGCAGCGGTGGTGTTGGGTCAGTCGTCAGACCCCATGGCCCAGTTGGCTGCCACACTCGGAATCACCGATCCCGCTGACATGACCTGCATCACCGACAAAGTTGCGGCAAGCGGCGGTCCGGGCACACCAGATGCAACCGGGATCGACCCGGCGCTGGTCAAAGCGGTCATGGCGTGTCAGCCCCCCAGCCTGGTGGAATTGGCGTCGCAGCAAATTTCGGTGCGATTGCCGAACCTCTCCGGCGAACAGGCGACGTGTGCGGCGAAGGCCACACTCACCGCGCTGTCGGGCAACGAAAAGGTTGATTTCTCGGCCCTTACGGCTGGCCCGTCTGCCATCCCGGCGGGCTTGCGGGCTCAGCTCAACGAGCCCATCCGGGCGTGTGGCCTGACTGACGCGGACCTCAAGGCATATCTGGGCGGCTGACCGATCTGATGAACCGGCCCACGGCTTCGGCCGTCGGGCCAGGCCGTTCGAGGTGGGCGGTGTGCCCTGCCCCACTGACGCGATGCAGGGTTCCCGGGAGTTCCAGCCCGATCGACGCGAACTTCTCGTCTTCCGCTCCGGCGATGACGAGCGTCGGTTGGGCGATGGTGGCCAACCGCGGACGCAAGTTTTCCTGCGCACCAGTTCCGCAACGCCGGAGACTGGCCGCCAGTCCGTCTGCCCGGTTGTGCAGACGGGCCGCCAGGTGAGCGGACTCGGCATCGAGCCCACGAAACATGGGCTGGGCGAGCCATCGGTCAAGGAACGCCGGGACCCCGATGGTTTGCAGCTTGTCGGCCAGTGCGTGGTCTGCTGCGAGCCGAGCAGCCCGCTCGGCTGGGTCGGCAATCCCTGGCGTGGCACCGATGAGCGTGAGCGACAGGATTGCATCTGGTTGCAGCACAGCTAGATGGAGGGCCGTGCGGCCACCCATGGAGTAACCCACGTAGTGCGCTGTGCCGCCGACATCTGCGAGGAGCGTGGCGGATTCCCACAGGTCAGCGGCGTCGTGCCTGCTGGGCGACAGGCCGTGGCCCGGTGCGTCGATGGCCAGTATCTCCATACCGGTTTGGTCCGCGAGCATCCCAGCGAACGGTTCCCAGCATTCTGCGTTCTGGGTGAATCCGTGCAGCAGTACCACCCGTTCGTCAGCCGGTCGGGTGCGGGCTGGGTGAAGTACTCGTGATGCCAAGGTCACAGCACTGCAGGGTACAGATGATCGGTGCACATGTGGTCAGCTAGAGACGATGACAGCGCAGCGAATGACTTCCGAATGACCTCCGAATGACCTCCGAATCACTTCAGGGTTTGACCCCGGCTGATATCGCCGCCACGTTTTGCGCCGTGCTGGTCGACGAATGGGTGCGTGCCGGGGTCTCGGTGGCGTGCATTGCTCCGGGGTCTCGGTCCACGCCCGTCGCCCTTGCGCTTGCGGCGCGTGACGACCTGAGGGTCGAGGTGTTCCACGACGAACGCTCAGCAGCGTTCGCCGCCTTGGGCGTCGGTGCTGCGTCGGGCCGGCCGGCAATTCTGCTGTGCACCAGTGGCACCGCAGCCGCTCACTTCCACGCTGCCGTGATCGAAGCCGATCTTTCGGGTGTTCCCATAATCGTGGTCACCGCCGACCGACCACCTGAACTGATCGACGTCGCTGCCCCACAAACCATCGACCAGACCAAGTTGTACGGCGGCTCGGTGCGCTGGTTCCACGCACCCGGTGTTGCCGATGCCGCGCAGGCTGGTCTGTGGCGGTCGTTGGGAGCACGGGTATCTGGTGAGGCACTGGGTTTCAGCGGTCGCCCCGGGCCGGTGCATCTCAACCTCGCATTCCGGGAGCCGTTGGTCGGCACTGCGGGTGAGTTGCCAGAAGGCCGGGCCCACAACGCACCGTGGCATTCAATCGTACGTGGACATACAGGTTCGCACGAACCGTTGACGCGGGCCTTGCTCGAAGCCTGGGACGGTCAGCGTGGAGTCATCCTCGCTGGTCGGGGTGCTGGTGATCCTGCGGTCGTGCTCAGGTTGGGTGAGCTGCTCGGCTGGCCCGTACTGTCTGATCACCGCTCGGGTTGTGCGGTCGCCTCGCAGGCCATCCGCCATTTCGATTCGCTGCTTCGCCACCCCGGCTTTGCCGAGCGCAACCGGCCCGACGTGGTGTTGCGAATCGGTGAAGCGCCGGCCAGCAAGGTCACGTCTCAGTGGGTTGCCTCCTCCGGTGCAGTCATCCACGCCGTGGTGCCGCCGGGGAAGTGGATCGACCCGGATCACCTGGCCGGGGCGCTCGTGATCGACGCGTCGGTGTTGCTTGATGTCTGCGACGCGCTCAGCAACCGCCCGCGGCCTCCGCTGCGCTTCAGCGACGAATGGGAACGGGCCGACATTGCCGCCGCCTCCACTATCGCCGCAACGCTGTCAGCCGAGCCAGCCCTGACCGACCCGGCCGTCGCGCGGGCTGCAGTTCGAGCGGTCCAACCGGGAGGCGCGTTGGTGGTTTCGTCCTCAATGCCCGTGCGAGACGTCGAGTGGTTCGGTGAGCCGCGCGCTGACATCACCGTGGTGTCCAACCGTGGCGCCAACGGCATCGACGGCGTGCTGGCAACGGCAATCGGTGTGGCAGCAACAGGCAAGCCAACGGTGTGCCTCATCGGCGACATCGCATTGCTCCATGACAGTTCGTCGCTGACCGCGCTTGCTCGCCGCAACATTGATCTCACGATCCTGGTTACCGACAACGACGGTGGCGCCATCTTCTCGTTCTTGCCGCAGGCCACCACACTCGCCCACGAGCGGTACGAGTTGCTCTTCGGCACGCCGCACGGTACCGACTTGGCCGCCATCTGCGCAGCGCACGCCCTCAGCGTCCAGTCCGTTGTAACCACTGCCGACATCGTGTTCCGTCCCGGCATCCACGTGTTCGTGGCCAACACGGATCGCTCGGGCAATGTCGCTGTCCACGACCGGCTCAATGCCGCGGTGGGCGCGGCAGTCGATACCCTGGGGTGATGAACCCCCCTTTCGTCTCCGACACGTTCCGCCCCGAGGACTGGAACGACGTCCCGGGGTTCGAATTCGGCGACATCACCTATCACCGGGCCAAGTCCGTTGGGGCGGTTCGCATTGCGTTCAACCGGCCAGAGGTGCGTAATGCGTTCCGCCCGAAGACGGTCGACGAGCTGTACACGGCGCTTGACCACGCTCGTCAGTCGAGCGACGTCGGCTGCGTCCTGCTCACCGGCAACGGCCCGTCGCCACGAGATGGTGGCCATGCATTCTGCAGCGGCGGCGACCAGCGCATCCGGGGCAAAGACGGCTACAAGTACGCCGAGGGCGACACTGCCGCGTCGATCGACCCGGGTCGTAGTGGGCGGCTGCACGTCTTGGAATGTCAGCGTCTCATTCGGTTCATGCCGAAGATTGTGGTGTGCGTGGTGAACGGGTGGGCTGCAGGGGGTGGCCACAGCCTGCACGCGGTCAGCGACCTCACGCTGGCAAGCAAGGAACATGCCCGATTCAAGCAGACCGACACCGACGTGGCTAGCTTCGACGGCGGCTACGGCAGCGCGTATCTTGCGAAACAGGTGGGGCAGAAGTTCGCACGAGAGATCTTCTTCCTCGGTCGCACTTATACCGCCGATGACATGCATCGTATGGGTGCTGTCAATGCTGTGTACCCGCACGCCGAGCTTGAGGTGCAGGCGCTGCAATGGGCGCGTGAGATCTGTAGCAAGAGCCCGATGGGCCAGCGCATGTCGAAGTTCGCGTTCAACCTGGTGGACGACGGTCTGGTTGGCCAGCAGGTGTTCGCCGGTGAAGCCACCCGCCTGGCCTACATGACCGACGAGGCCGAAGAAGGCCGAGATGCATTCTTAGAAAAACGTGACCCGGACTGGTCCGAGTACCCCTACTACTACTGACTTCGGATCAGACGGTTGGGAGTTCGAGTCTTTGCGGGCGGCGAGTCGTTGTCGCATCGGGTAAGCGCATCGTGCGCACGCCTGTATGATCTAAGTATGACTCAACAGAAGCGTCGACTCACGGTGACGGTCGATCCCGAACTCGTCGAAGCCGCTAACCGAGCGGTGGCCAGCGGCTCGGCCGACTCGCTGAGCGGTTGGGTGAACGCTGCGCTGACAGATCGGGCGCGACGCGACCAGCAGTTGGCCCGGCTCGGTGACTCGATCGCGGACTACGAGGCGGAGTTCGGTGAGATCACCACCGAGGAGATCGCCCAGCAACGACGATCGGATCGACAACGCGCCGTCGTCGTTCGAGGCACGCATAAGCGTCCGGCCAAAGCCAAGACCGCGTGACCACGATCTTCGATGCCGGGGCGTTGATCGGGCTCGATCACAACGACCGTGCGATGTGGGTGAGGCTCAAGGGGCTGCACCTGGCGGGCGAGCGTCCCGTGACGCACGGCGGTGTCGTCGGTCAGGTCTGGCGGGGTGGACCACGACAGGCGCGACTGGCGACCGCGCTAGCGGGGATGGACGTGAGGTCCCTGGACGAGCGACTTGGCCGTGTCGCCGGGGAACTGTTGGCTTCGACCCGGTTGTCCGATGTCGCGGACGCAGCTCTCGTCGCTCTCGCAGCCGACGGCGACGAGATCATCACGCTTGACAGCGATGACCTCGGACAACTCGTTGAGTCCGCTGGCTGCCATGTCGAGTTGATCCGTGCCTGACCCGGCTCGACACCGCACGAGTTCGTCAGACGCGCAAGCGCCACCCCGGTGGCGAGTCCGGGACTCCTGAGCACGAGAGGGGTGTCTGAACGCTTAAAGGAACGCTGCGAGGATTTCGCCTGCGGCTTCGAGGTCATCGGCGATCATTTCGTCGCCGATGGTCGTGTAGATCGGATTGCCACCGAGGACGATGGAGTCGGTCGTTTCGAACAGTTGGGGGCCGATGATGTCCGGGTCAAGGACACCGTCGAAGAAATCGCCGACGGCGTTGCTGCCGCTTTCCATGGTTTCGGCAAAACCGCGCATGACCGTGACCTGATCTTCCAGGTCGACGCCGAGGAACGTGTAGGAGATGTTGGTGTTGGCGATCCGTGCGACCCATGATCCGTCGACGATCCCGATGAGCAGTGCTGGCATAACAATCGTCCGTTCGCTTACTTAACCGCAGTGATGGTGACGTCAACCTCGAGCGAACTCGGACCCGACGTTGGCGAAGCGATGATGTTGAGTCCGGTCTGCGACCTGTCCCACGTGAACGGGGCCGACGGATCGGCGCCTGACGGGGCCATCGGGCTGCCGTTGGTGGTGACGTACCAGATTGGTCTTGGTCCCATCCCGGCGAACTGAAAGTTGAAGTGGATCCAGACACCGAACTTCACCCCGTTGGCCGGGTTGATCCATTCGAGCCACACATCTGCTGGTCCTTCGGCAAGCCACGAAATCCGTTGGCTTGCCCCGATGGACTGTTGGCCGGAACTGGCCAACAAGACCGGGCCGGGGGAGTGGGTGAGCGCACCGAATCCGTCTTGCAGGTTCGCGCCGCTGATGCCGATGTTGAACTGCACGGGCGAGTAGTTGGTGTACTTGATCAGCATGTCGGACTCGTCAGCCGTCAGCGAAACAGCGGTGGTCGGGTGGCCAGAGGGTGCTTCGCGGGTCACGACCCCGGACAGTTCAATGCCGTTGGTGATGTCGGCGCACGGGACCGTCTCAGTGCGGAACGGGGCGCCACTGACGGTTCTGCCGATCGCGTAGTACTCCTGGCGCGTGGTCACATCGGTCGCCGACGCGCCCGGCAGGACGAGGCGGGTGGACAATGACGATCCGTCACCGGTGAGCGTTAATGCCCCGGAGCCGTGACAGGCGACGACCTTGTTGTCTGGGGTGAAGACCGAAACGTCTTGCACAGCAATCATGATGAATTCCTCTGAGCCGAAGCGAGTGTCGGAGGTGATATCTCGCAGCGTGACGATGACGGCCGACGGAACCGTGGTCTGTGATGGCGATCACGCTCGACGGCGATGTGACAAAGACCGTAAACCACGAAGGAGCCGCACGAGATGGCACGGACCGGTGCTCATGGGCCACGACGAGCGGATCGACGCCAGAGGGTAGAAATCGGCACTGCTCGGTTTCCTCCGCCGAGCGCAACGTGATGCTCTCCGCTGTACAGCACGATGCCACCCCGCCATTTGGGACCTACCCGGTCCCCGAGGTACGTGAGGTGGCGGCCCCAACGCCGGTCGGGGGTGGAACTCGCCTTCACCTCGATGCCGACGACATTGGACCCGTTCGAGAGCACAACGTCGACTTCTCGCTGGTCTCGGTCTCGGTAGTGGAAGACGTCGCACCGCTCTTCCCATGCTGCTTGTCTTAGCAATTCCCCGATGATGTAGGTCGCAACGAGCTGGCCGAACTCGTGGCAGTGCGGATCTGCCAACGAATCGACCGTATGTCCAAGTATGAACGCGGCCAAACCACTATCGACGGCAACGATTTTCGATCGACGTTTCGCGCGGGTGGCGGCACTCGAAGCCCAGCTCGGAACCATCGTCAGTTGGTGAAGAGTCGCAAGCACTCCCATGTGCCCGGCCGCTGTTTCGCTGGGCACACCGACGTCTGACGCGAGGCCCTCGAGGTTGTACTCCTGGGCGGTTCGAGCCATCGCGACGTTGAATACACGCCGCAAGATGGCAGGGTCCCGCCGGCTGCCGGCGTCGTCGATCGCTTCTCGTGAGATGACCGTTTCTGCGTAGGACGAGAAGAACACTGTTCGTGCTCGGGTCGAAGGCGCCCGCACAGAATCTGGGAACCCGCCGATAGAAACAAGCTCCGCGATGTCACCTCTGGTGAGCGAGTCTTCCCGACCGACGAACTCGGAATGGTCACGGAGCGCTGTTGCGATGAAACTTTCGTGCTTCGAGAGGATTTCGCCGTGGGTGAGTGGGCGAACAGGGACGATTGCGACCCGTCCGGCGAGGCTTTCGCTGAGTTGGGACGACGTGAGGAAGTTCGAAGATCCTGCGAGGAGATACTTGCCAGGAGTGCGATCTCGATCGACGAGCAACTTGACGGCTAAGACGAAGGCGTTCCCGGCTCGCTGGTACTCATCGATGGCGACCGGACCGCGGAACGACTCAAGATACGCAACCGGATCCGCAGTTGCGACCGCAACTTCACGCGGATCGTCGAAAGATCGGAGGACGAAGCCGTCGGACTTGGCGACCTCGCGCAGGATGGTGGTCTTGCCCGACTGTCGGGGCCCGTCAACTATCACGACCCGTGAAAAGCCCAGATACTCGCGAACAAGTGCTGTGGCGCGACGAGCCAGGATCGAAGTCATCGGCCCTTATGGTACTCGCTGCCCGATTGTACATTGGCATTCTGCCGAGGTCACGCTTGGCATTCTGCCGAATCTTGAGTTGGCATTCTGCCGAACAAATCAGTGCGGGCTCAACTCGATGGGTGGTCGTTCAGAAGCTGGTCTGTTGTGGGGTCACCGGCGATGAGGGCGTAGTTGTGGACGTCGATGCGGCGGACGTTGGGTGGTGAGCCTTGCAGTCCGGCCGACCGGAGAACACCCTCGTCGGTGAACCCCGACCGCTCCAGAACGCGCTGTGAAGCCGGATTCCCAACGACCACTTCGCCGATCACTCGCAGGTACCCTGCCCGAAGGACTTCGGCAGTGAGCGCGCGGGTTGCGGTGGTGGCGTAGCCCTTGCCCCGTGAGGATTTGGCCAACCAGTAGCCCACTTCGCCTGCACGGTCGTCCGCGTGCACCCGAACCAGCCCGGCCATGCCGACCGGTGAGCCGTCAGCTGCGACGATCAGGTAGTTGCGGGCCAGCGCTCGCTCGGCCTTCCATGTGTTCGCACGGTTCACAAATTCGCTGGCCGTTTCATGTGTGTAGGGCGAAGGGATGCCGGTCCACTGCGGGATCTGCGGGTCCTGGCAGGACTCCACCAACCACTCGATGTCGTCCGGGGTCGGTAGCCGTAACGTGACACCACCGCCGCACGCGATGACATCGGGCATCAGGCTCAACGTCACCCGCCGCAGGTCGTCGGTGTGGTGGTCCAGGTGTTCGATGTAGTCCAGCAACTGCTCAAGGGGAAGTGCTTCCGCACCCGACAGCGACACCGGCACGCGCCATGCGGATTCGGGAAACCGGTGGAGCAGCCAAACGATCTGCTGGTTAAGCGCTTCCCATAGCGCGATGAGATCTGCCCACGGCCGCTCGGCCCAACCGTTCGCGTCAACCCATTGCATCTGCTCGTAGCCGTCGATGCGCAGCACACCATCGACAAGGTGCTCACTAATCTGCGCGCGTATCAACCGTTGGTGGTTGTTCATCGCAGAATCGACGAGGTGTCCCACAAGTTGTTTGGCGGTCCACTCGCCCTCGCTGATCGGCATCGTTGCGGCGCGGTCGGTGATTGTGCGCAAGCGCCACACGACATCGGTGATCCGCTGCGCGAGTGCGACTGGTTCGATTCGGGTCATCAGTCAACCGTACCGACGAAGGAACCCTCACCTCTCGCCCTTTTGACGTGTTGGCGACGCGAAATCGGGAGAAGTGAGGGTTCTTCCTCCCGCACGGCAGCCCTCAGGGTCTGACCAGTGCACCCAGGATGGCTTGAAATTTCGACCGGGTCTCGGCCAGTTCCGCCTCGGGGTCGCTGTCGCCAACGATGCCATTGCCTGCGTACACGGTTGCCGTTGCGCCATCGATGCGCGCAACGCGCACATTGACTGCAAACGCGCCGTTGCCGTTACCGTCGACCCATCCGGAAGCACCGGCGTAGCAGCCACGGTCCATCCCTTCCAACTCCTCGATGACCCGGATGGCAACGTCCTGCGGGTCGCCGCCGACGGCCGGCGTGGGGTGCAACGCGGCGACCAGCTCCAGCACCGATGCGGGTGGCGACGAAAGGACACCTTCGACGAGCGTGCCGAGGTGGTGCACGTTGGCCAACGTGAGGATCGACGGTTCAGGTTCAGCATCGACGTACGAGCAGTACGGAAGCAGGTTGTGCAGCAGCCAATCGATGGTGATGCCGTGCTCGTGGCGGTTCTTCGGGCTGGCATGCAACTCGCTCGACAACCGCTGGTCGATGAGCGGATCGCTTGACCGCGGTGCGGTGCCGGCCAGCGGGTGCGCTCGCACCACGTCGTTCGTGCGGGAAACGAGCAGCTCCGGCGACGCGCCGACGAAGCCGTCGATGCTGAATACGATTGCCGAACTGAAGCTCTGGCGCAGCCGCTCGATGACCGCGGCAGCGTCGATGGGCCGATCGGTGGTGACCCTCACCTCGCGTGCAAGCACGAGCTTTCTCAGTTCGCCTGCGTTGATGCGTGCGACCCCGGCAGCAACAACGTTGTCGCGCCAGTCCTCGGGTGAGCGTACGGAGGTCAGCGTCATCGTGGTGGGCTGCGGGCTGGCCGGCACCCGGCGTGCTTTGACTTGCTCCACCTCGTGCAACGCCGCCTCGATATCTCCAGGCTGCGGGGTCTCGTGCCTGATGACCGTGGCCCATCGATGTCCTTCGGGGTCCGAACCCACGACGATCGAAGGGACAATCAGATCGCCGGGTGCAAAGCGGTCGAAAGGAAGCGTGGCCAACGCAAGCGGCCCCGAGCCAGGCACGCAGAGCTCGTCGGAATCCCGCATCGCCGCAAGCTGGTGCTGTGCCCGTGCGGCCCCGTCAGGCCGGGACAACGGGATGCGCACAGCCTCGCCGAGCCCTGCGACGGCGAACCCGCCGCGTGACCACAGCAGGCCGCTTCGGGCCCCGAGCGCAACAGGGTCCGGGTCGTGGCGCAGCCGGACAGTAATGGCCTTCATCAGTTGGGCGGCGCGGTTCGTTCGAATTCGGCTACGAGTTTCTTCGGGGCGATCAGGCACCACGCTTCGTGGATCAACTCGGTGAGGGTGGCGTCGTCGAGCAGCGGGTCTGTGTCCAGCCGAACTCCGAGCCAGCCGCGATGCCCCACGTACGGCGGGCGGAAATAGACCTGCGGGTCCTCGTCGATGCGAGCCTCTTGCTCGCCTGGCCCTGCTGCGATCCACATCCCGAAGATCCCGTCACCGTGATGATCGTTGACGGTCGTCACGAACGTCTTCTTGTCGTTGATGAAGAACGTGGGTTCCCCGTGGGAGAGGCGTTCGGTCACCGATGGAAGCGACGCTGCAATCTTGCGAACACGGTCAACGGGATCCACGAGACGAGATGTTCGGACCACGCCGACAGTTTCACATGGACGGGCTGCGGACCGGCATTCGTGAACGGGTGGCGATCAACGGATCAGCTGATTCGAACGATCTTCGCAATGCTGGGCACACGGTTGGCATCGAGCACGAACAGCATGTAGTCACCCGGCGGAGCAATGCGGCCGCTGGCCGGTCCGACGGCCGACACCGTGGCAGTGCCGTTCGCACTCACCTTCGTGACTGTCGCCCGGATCTGCACAGACCGTTGGTCCATGTCCACCGAATGGGTCATGGATCCAAGCGAGACGAGAACCGCCTCGGTTGGTCGTGGACCTGTCACGGACAGCGAGAAGGTGCGGCCATATTTCACAGACGTTGGAGCGGCCGTGATGACCGGACGGGTCTTCGACAGGTAGTCCGGCGAATAGAACTGCAGCGTCGGCTTCTCGAACGTCTGCAGCGTGACCTGGTCCCTTCCACCACCGACGAGGATCCGCCCGTCCGGCAGCAGCAACGCGATGTTGTGGTAGCCACGGACGATTCCGGATGAACTGCCGGGTGTGACTGAGAACCCATTCGCCGGGTCGATGTATTGCGGTGCCGTCACGTGTGTCCCACCGGCGGGGTCGTGACCGTTGATGAGCAGTACTCGCCCGTCCGGCAGGACGACGGTGCTGCCGTGGTGGCGAAGTCCGCCGAGCTCAACCGAGGGCACCCTCCAGCCTGGCTGCACAGCTGCATCGAACACGTCGGCGCTGTGCCCCGCACTTGTCCCCATGTAGCCGCCGGCCAGCAGCACCGCCCCGTTGTTGTAACCCCATTGCGCGTTGCTGAGACGTATCGGGAGCATCGTGGTCGACACTCCCCAGTTGATCGCTGTCTGCTCGGCAACGCCCGGTCTGCCTGCCCGACCCGCCACCCAACCTTCGGTGACAGCCGAGTTTGCGAGGACGGGATAGCCGAACTCACCGATCATCAGCAGGTCGGCGCTGCCGACAGCAGACGGCAGCACCGTCTCGGCGGTGTAGTCACGCGCAGCCAGGAGGCTGGACGTGTTGGAGTGGGCCGAATACAGGCTGCGGGTGCCGGCGGGCAGCGTCAGCATCTCCGATGACAGGTTGGTGTAGAGCCCGGACGCCGCAACGAACTCGTGTCCTCCGAACACCATGATCCGTCCGTCCGACATTCGGGTGACGGACGGATACCAGCGCCCGAACGTGCCGTAAGGCGCTGTACCAACCATCGTGCCGCTCTGCCGCGTCCACGCCCCGTTCGCGTAGACGGCCGTCGTTTCAAGCCCGAACACCACGGTCTCGCCCGTTGAAACGACGACAACGCGCCGCGTCCCACCCGCAGCGACCAAACGTCCGTCGGCGGTGTGCACCGCTCCCATACAGATCAGCCCGTCCTCAATGTACGCGTCGCCGGAGACAACACCGTCGAGCTCGAGCGGCTCAGGAACTTCTGCTGCGACGAGAGTCGGCGGGACACTGATGCCCAACGGGGTCGGCACGTAGCGCCACGACACGTCGTCGACGGCGGTGTCGGCGAGGGTCGGTTCGGCCGCGGACACGACGCCGACGAACACCACGCTTCCGTCCCCCATCAGCGCAGCATGCACGGGGTTGGCCCAGCGTCCGTCGGCTGTGCGGACGGTTATCGGTGCCGACCATCCGTCGGTGAGTACTGCTGCTGCCGCCGTCGTTGCGGAGGCCGTCGTTTCGGTGGCCACCGAACCAGTGGTGGAACGAGCGTTTGCGTCAAATGGCGAGGGCTCTTCGAGGGGCGCCGGCTGTGGGGTTGCTGCTGCGTCATTGGCAGTGGAGTTGATGCCCGTGTTGCGGTTGCCGACTACTGCGAGCGGGGCAGCGTGACCATTGTGGGACGAGTGCGCGTTGGCCGACGACGTTTGTCCGGTGGACGATCGCATGTCGTCCAGTTCGTCGTTGAGCGCAACCAACTGTGCTGGGCTGAGGAGGTCGGACTTCACCGCTGATTTGCCGCCGGGTGGCTTGGGACCGTTGCCCGGCTTCTCCCTGCCACTGAGGTGAATGACCGGCGATGCATGGTCGTGCGGGTCATTCGACCATGCGCCGGCCACTCGCACGTGCGAAGCGCCGTTGGCCGGATCGGAATCGAATGGGCCCGCGAGCACGGCGAACGTGAGCACGACGGCGGTGGCTACCCCGCCCAGTGGTCGAACATGCATCTTTCTCCGCGTTTCCGTCTCGCAAGAAGCCGGAAAAATGTCCGACCGGTCAAAGGGTGAACGACTCCGCGCCAGTGATCAAGCGAAATCTGCCGCCAAACGTCCCTGCGTGATGAGTCAGGATGGGACGGTGCAACGGACTATCGCTGCTGACACCCCCGCGCCACCGGCGAAACTGTTCGAGGTGATGTCGGATCTCACGACGTACCAACGATGGATGGACCTCATCGAGCGGTGCGAACCCGCAGTCGCGGTCGCAGGCGATGAAGGTCCGGCGTGGTGGGTCACTTTGCGGGCCAAAGTCGGCCCCTTCGCGCGGTCGAAGCGCCTCAGGATGGTTCGGACAGAAGCAGAGGCGAACTCGCTCACCCGCTTCGAACGGCGAGAGACCGATGGTCGGAAGCACAGCGACTGGGTGATGACGGCGCGGATCGATCCGATCGACACGGGCAGCCAGGTGTCGGTAGAGCTGTCCTACACCGGCGGACTATGGTCCGGACCGCTCGATGTCGTCCTCGGCTCGCAGGTGGATTCGGCAGTGCCACGTCTGCGCGCATACGTTTCGGCCTGAGTAGCAGATGCCTGATCTGGTCCTCATCGACCAACCGGCCGGGCCGGCGTACCTCGACGCAATCAAGACGGTTCTCGATGCGGGCGATGCATTTGCACCCGTCGATCAGCGGCTTCCCGCACCTGAACGTGGTGCGGTGATTCGAGCGCTCAGGCCGACGGCGGTCATCGGCCTCAACGGTGTCCGACATCCGCTCAGCGGGGGTCGTCCGGTCGACCCCGGTGACGCCTTTGTGATGACCACCAGCGGCACGACCGGTGCGCCGAAACCGGTTGTTCACACCGTCCGATCCATGCAGGCGTCAGCGTGGGCGACCACCCGAGCGCTCGGCATCGACCCTGCAGATGACCGATGGCTCGCCTGCCTGCCTGTCGCCCACATCGGAGGGCTCTCGGTGCTGTTGCGGTCATTGTGCACCGATACGCCGGTGACCGTGTTGCCGGGTTTCGATGCTGAGCGGGTCATGCAGGAAGCGCGCAACGGCAATGCCACTCGCGTCTCGCTGGTCACCAAGGCACTGCGCTCCATCGATCCATCGGTCTTCCGAACCGTTCTGTTGGGAGGCGCAGCACCTCCGGCAGACCGGCCGGCGAACTGCATCGCCACATACGGCATGACCGAGACCGGTTCCGGCGTTGTGTACGAACGTCGTGCGCTTGATTGCGTCGAGTTACGCGTCGACCAGGCCGGTGGGATCTGGGTTCGGGGCCCGATGCTGCTGCGCGCATATCGTATGCATGCAGAGGATATAGATCCGAAGACAGCGGATGGGTGGTTCGCCACCGGCGATGCCGGCGGATTCAACCCTGATGGCAGCCTGTTCGTTTCGGGCCGGGTGGGCGACGTGATCGTCTCCGGCGGCGAGAAGATCTGGCCAGAACGGGTCGAGCCGCTGCTGGCGAATCATCCTCTCGTTGGCGAAGTTGCGGTTGCCGGCCGGCCGGACCGTGACTGGGGATCGGTGCTGGTGGCGCACGTGGTTCCAACCGACCACGTGCATCCACCCAGCCTGGAAGAACTGCGCGAATTCGTGAAGCGGTCCCTCCCGCCCTGGTATGCGCCCAAGGCGTTGCAACTGCATGCGACGCTGCCCCGAACGGGATCGGGAAAGGTACGCCGTGCCGAGCTGGGAGACTGGCCGGCATGACCGAGCGTGCTGCCCCAAGTCCGACGAAGCTGCTCGACCAGTGGATGGAATGGGAGCGCGGCGACGAGACCCCAGGTCGTGTGATGGCCAACTTGAAGATCGGTGGGCTGCGCGAGCTGCTCGAATCGTGGGCGGCTGCCGAATTGGCGGGCTGACCCTATGGCGAGGGGCGGTCAGCAGACCATTCCACGTCCTGAGTCGTGGATGGCCGGAGAACCCAACCCGTGGTTGGCATCTCGAGACCAGTTGTGGCGCTACGACCCCTCGTGGGTCGCATCGGTTCTGTCACGAATCGCCCAGCACGAGTCCCACGAGTTGCACGGAACCGCGCGGACCGATATGCCGACAACCCCGATGCGGCCGCCGTTCGTCGACGCGACGAAGGAGAGCGGCGTGCTTGCACCGCTGTTCCACCGTGACGGCGAGCTGCGGGTCCTGCTGACTCGCCGGGACGGGCAACTTCGAAACCATAAGGGCGAAGTCGCGTTTCCAGGAGGACGGCTCGACAAGGGCGAGACCCCGGTGCAGGCCGCTCTGCGCGAAACGCATGAAGAAGTTGGCCTGCCACCCGAACGCGTGCGGATCCTTGGGAGCATCGAACCACTGACCACCGTCATCAGCGCAGCGAAGATCACGCCGTTCGTGGGCTTTGTCGACGGTGAGATGCCGCTGCTCGTTCCCAGCCCGGGTGAGGTCGACCGAATCTTCGATGTGTCGCTGTTCGAGCTGACGCACCCGGACTGTTACCACGAGGAGATCTGGCCGTACGCCGACGGGGCATTTCCCATCTGGTTCTTCGACGTCGAGGACGACACCATCTGGGGCGCAACCGGCCGCATGCTGCGTCGCCTGTTGGACCTGGTGCTGCTTACCGACGCGTAATCAGCGCTGCGTTTGCCTTGCCGAGTGCACCTGACAGGTCCCCCTTGGTGGTCGTGACCACGCCGCCCTGCAAGCCCAACCACGCCGCCATCTCGCGGAGTTCTGCGAGCAGTTCGTCGGCGATGAATGGTTCATGGATGCCCGGTTCACCCCACGCGGACTGGACCAGCAGGACGCCTGCTGCCCGGTCGGCCTTCAAGTCGACCCGAGCAACCAACTCGTCGCCGAGCAGAAACGGCAAGACGTAGTAACCGTACTGACGTTTCGCCGCAGGGACGTAGATCTCGATGCGGTAGCGCATACCGAAAAGCCGTTCCGTTCGCTCGCGCTCCCAGATGAGGGGATCGAACGGTGACAGCAGCGCGCGTGCTGCCACCGTGCGGGGGTGCAGCGCAGCGGGGTGCAGGTATGCCTGCTGTTTCCAACCGGCGACGCGCACTGGAATGAGACGGCCGTCCTCAACAAGTTCGTCCAGCCGAGGCTGCGCGTTCTTCAGTCGGTAGTAGTCATCCAGGTCCGTCCGGGTTCCCACCCCGTGGGCGCGAGCGGCAATCATCAACAGCTCGCGCTGGGCTTCTTCCACGCTGGGGGTGGGCGCGTCGAGGACGTGCTTCGGCAGGATGCGGTGCACGACGTCGTACTCACGCTCGAAGGATTGGGGGCGTCGGCGCGCGGAGACACGGCCGCACCAGAACAGGTATTCCAACGCCATCTTCTCGTCGCCCCAGCTCCACCACGGTCCGGCCTTGCGTCGATCGGGGGCGAGCTCAGACGCTGCGATCGGACCGAGTTCCTCGACCCGTTGGTAGACCTCTTCGACGAACCCGGGCTTTTCCTTGTTGAGCCGGAGTAACCCACCCCAGCCTGTCTCGTGACGCTTTGCCGCCTCCATCCGCCAACGAAGAAGGCGATGCTGCTCGACAGGGATCAACGAGGCTTCATGGCCCCAGTACTCGAACAGTTCGTCGGCCAAGATCATCGAGGGCAGCAGATCACGGCGATGCGCGCCCAGCCGTGCGAAGACGGGCAGTTCCTGCTGACGGGTGAGCACGTTGACGCTGTCCACCTGGATGAGCCCCATGCGATCCACGATGCGGCGGCCGTGGCGACGATCGACCGCACCGGTGGGCCGTGGGGTGGTGAAACCCTGTGCGGCGATGGCAATTCGGCGAGCCTGAAGAGGTGACAGGGATTCGATGATGCGAGGCACCGGGCGACGCTACTTCGCCTGCCCCCGGCCGTCCGTTTGATGAAGGTTGGCGGGCGATCCGTGGTGGCTCGTACCATCAGGCGCGTTCGTCGACTCCCCGTCGACTTGTGACAGGAGCAAACCATGAGCGACCGCCGACCTCTTGAGACCGGGACCGATGACTTGTTGGGGTGGGTCGAGAACGGAGTTGCCTACCTGAGTTTCAATCGTCCGGCGAACCGCAACGCGTTGTCGCCGGCAATGTACGACGGTTTCGCTATGGCGCTACCGGTCGTGGCGCAGGATCCGTCGATCGGTTGCCTGGTCGTGACCGGAGAAGGTGGCGCGTTCTGTGCCGGTGGCGACGTCAAAGGCTTTGCCGAAGGACACAAACGCGACGGGCAAGCCGACAACTCATCGCGGCCCTCAGCGGCTGCTGCGGTGGACAACCTCCGCCGCTTGCACGTCCTCACAACTCTGGCCATCCACCGGATGCCGAAGATCACGATTGCTGCTGTGCCTGGGGCAGCTGCTGGAGCGGGCCTGTCGTTCGCGTTGGCGTGCGACATGCGCGTCGCAACCGAGAAGGCTGTGTTCGTCACGGCCTTTGGCAACATCGGTGCCTCAGGCGACTTCGGCGGAAGCTATTTCCTCACACAACTCGTGGGGCCTTCCAAAGCGAAAGAGCTGTACGTGCTCAGTGAACGTCTCACAGCGCGTCAGGCTGAGCAGTTGGGGATCGTGAACCGGGTCTTCGCCGACGAAGACTTCGACGCGCTGTCCCGCTCGCTCGCCGAGCGGGTGGCCGCCGGTGCTCCGCTTGCGCAGCGTGCGATGAAGGAGAACATCAACCGAGCCCTCACCGCTGATCTCGCCGCCTGCCTCGATGCCGAAGCTGCGAACATGGTGGCAACGATGTCGACCGAGGACCATCGGTCGGCCGTGGCCGCGTTCGTGTCAAAGACAACGCCAGCCTTCGTCGGCAGGTAAGCCGGAAAATCGGGTTTCAGCCCGGTCACCGTGGCTCAGCTCGCGCGCGGAGCGGGGATCCCGATTAACCGGTTGGAAACATTTCGACACGAAGACGAAACACAGTGCACACAATGGAGAAACGCTGGCGACACAGCATGTGCACCGCCGAACCGGTCCGTCCCCCGGGTCCGCCACCCTCACCATGACCTCTCACGCACTGATGCTCGCCGACATCGACTCCGGGGCCACCGCCTGGGTGCTTATGTCCGCAGCCCTCGTCTTGTTCATGACCCCGGGCCTTGCCTTCTTCTACGGAGGCATGGTCCGCGCCAAACACGTTCTCGGCATGCTCATGCAGAACTTCTTCGCCATGGGCGTCGTGAGTGTGCTGTGGGCCGTCCTCGGGTTCAGCCTTGCGTTCGGTGGCAAGAACGGGTTCATCGGCAACTTCGAATTCGTGGGGCTGAAGGGACTCAGCAGCGCTGCTGCCCAGATTCCCGGCTACGTGAGGGTCGACAGCGTGGTCGATCTCTCTCTGATCGTGCCTCCGCTGGCGTTCGTCGCCTACCAGATGATGTTTGCCATCATCACCCCGGCTCTGATCACCGGAGCAACTGCAGACCGTCTGAAGTTCAGCGCCTACGCGGTGTTCATCTCGGCATGGCTGCTGCTCGTCTACGCACCGATCGCCCACTGGGTGTTCTCGCCGAATGGCTGGCTGTTCAAGATGGGTGCGCTTGACTTCGCCGGCGGCGCAGTGGTTCACATCAACGCAGGTATAGCGGCGCTGGCGGTCGTCAAGGTGATCGGCAATCGACGGGGATGGCGCAAAGAACCGATGCCGCCGCACTCGCTTCCGCTGACGCTGCTCGGCACCGGCATTCTGTGGTTCGGCTGGTTCGGGTTCAACGCCGGTTCTGCGCTCGGAGCCAATGGCCTTGCTGCCCAGGCATTCATCAACACCCATCTCGCGGCTGCTGCGGCGATGTGCACCTGGCTCATTGCCGAGAAGGTCAAGGGCGGTCATGCCACCACCCTTGGTGCAGCGTCCGGGGCAGTCGCCGGTCTTGTTGCAATCACCCCGTGCGCCGGGTTCGTCGGTGGCCTGTCGCCGATCGCCATCGGTGGTGCTGCCGGAGTCGTGTGCTACCTCGCACTCGGTCTGAAGAACCGTTTCGGGTTCGACGATTCACTCGACGTGATCGGCGTCCACCTGGTGGGCGGCATCCTCGGATCGCTCCTCCTCGGCGTGTTCGCGGACGCCTCGGTGAATGCCGCTGGGTTCGACGGTCTGCTGCAGGGGAGTGCCGAGTTGCTCAAGGACCAGCTTGTCGCGGTTGTCGTCACCGTGGTCTTCTCCGGCGTGATGTCGTTCGCGATCGCGAAGCTGATCGACCTCACCATCGGCATGCGGATCACACCCGAGGACGAAGACACCGGCCTAGACCTCAGCCAGCACGCCGAAACGGCGTACTCGATGGGTGGCAGGCTGTAGCGGGCCGGTCACACACACCAACGATGCCTGAAACGAACTGTGAGACAACAACGATGAAACTTGTCACCGCCATCATCAAGCCTTTCAAACTCGACGACGTCAAGACTGCGCTGCGCGAGGCAGGGGTTGCGGGCATGACGGTGTCCGAGGTGCAGGGCTTCGGCCGCCAACGCGGTCATACCGAGGTGTATCGAGGCCAGGAGTACACGATCGACTTCGTGCCAAAGGTCCGGGTCGAAGTGCTGGTCGACGAGGGTGACCTCGACCGTGTGATCGATGCCGTGGTCGGTGCCGCCCGCACCGACAAGATCGGCGACGGAAAGATATGGGTGACCAGCGTCGAGCAGATTGTCCGTATCCGCACGGGTGAGCGAGATCACGACGCCATTTGATCTCGCGAATAGCGGGGATGGCACCGGTCGGACAGCTGCGCTGGCCGACGCCTTCCGTGTCGCTCGGGGAGACCTGTTGGCGACCCCGGCTCAGCCGGTCAGCCGCGGCGTCGGCTCCGACGGTTGCCGCGGCGGCCTGGGCCTCGTTGCCGAGCTGACAGCACTCACGTTCGAATTCATCCGAGAAATTGCTGCGGAGTGTCAGTGGCCGCCGGGATGGGCATTGGTTGCGACCGGCGGTACGGGTCGCGGCGAGCTGTGCCCGGGTAGCGACATCGACTTGTTGTTGCTGCATCCGAAGAAGGTTTCCGACGCGGAGATTGCCGCGTTCGGTGAACCGCTTTGGTATCCCCTCTGGAACGTCGGGCTGAGCGTCGCACCCGGAGTTCATACGGTTGACTCTGCAGTCGAGCTGGGTGAGCGAGAAGTGCTGTCGGCACTCTCGTGGATGGACGCGCTGCATCTGGCGGGTGATGGCTCGGTCACCGACCGGTTCATCCGCGACGCGGGCGCGTCGCGTCGCAAACATGCCAGGCGCCAGTTCGCGGAGATTGTCGACCTGACGCACCAGCGCCACACCCGTGTCGGTGATGTTGCGTTCCTGCTTGGGCCCGACCTGCGTGACGGGCGCGGTGGGTTGCGGGATCTGCTTGTGCTTCGCTGGTTGGCGGCCTTGGGCTCAGCTGACGTCAGTGCGCTACAGGAACGCGATCCTGCCGAGATGGTGGGCGAACGCGATACGTTGCTCGCCGTTCGGGCCGAGTTGCATCGCACCACCGGCCGCCCGCACGATGTCCTGGCACTCCAGGAGCAGGACGCGGTTGCGGCTGCGTTGGGTATGGCCGATGCCGACGCGTTGCTGTCCGCCGTCAGTGCGGCCGCCCGCACCATTGCGTGGTGTTGCGACGAAACGCTTCGCCGGGTCGGTATGTTCCTCAATCGTCAGCGCACATATCGGTTCGGCCACCGAACCTGGCTGACGTCAGACATCGCGGTCGAGCGCGGAGAGCTGGTGCTGAGCGATACGGCGGACCGCGATGATCCGTCACTTCCGTTGCGGGTTGGCGCAGCCGCCGCGTTACACGCGCTACCGATCTCCCGTGATGCACTTCGCTCGCTTGCCGAGCATGCGCCGACGATGCCGCAGGTCTGGCCGGATCGGGCGCGACACGCGCTTGTTGCGCTGCTCGGGGCAGGACAACCCACCATCGATGTTTTCGAGGCGTTGGATCGCTATGAGCTGTTGCAGCGAGCGCTTCCGGAGTGGGCGACGGTGCGGTGCAAGCCGCAGCGCAACGCATACCATCGGTTCACTGTCGACAGGCACCTGGTCGAAGCAGCCGTGAACGCTGCAGGACTTGTTCGTACAGTCGCTCGCCCGGACCTGCTGCTGGTCGGCACCTGGCTGCACGACATCGGTAAGGGCTATCCGGGCGACCACACCGACGTAGGGGTGGTTCTCATCGATGACATTGCCCGGCGGATCGGGTTTGCCGACGACGAGATCACCACGCTCGTTGCGCTGGTCCGGCTTCACCTGCTCTTACCGGAGACCGCAACCCGCCGTGACCTGACCGATCCATCCGTGATCGAAAACGTTGCCCGCCTCGTCGGCGATGTCGATACCCTGCAGCTACTCCGCGCATTGACCGAGGCCGATTCGCTTGCGACCGGCCCGACTGCCTGGAGTCAGTGGAAGGCGCAATTGTGCGACGACCTGGTGAACCGGGTCGAACGGGTACTCGCCGGTCATCGGCCGCCCGAACCGCAACTTCCAGATGGCCCCGGAGCGCACGCCGCACTTGCCGAAGTGCGCAACGGAAAAGGTATGTCGCTGCAAGTCGCACCAGATGCTTCGGCACCGGACCTCACGGTTCTCACGGTCGCCGCAGTCGACCGGACCGGGTTGTTCAGTGCACTGACCGGGGCGTTGGCGGTCAACGGCGCCGAGGTCCTGGGCGCTGACGTGTGGACGACCGAGGACGGGATCGCCCTCGACGTGATGCGTATCAGCCGGCGCCTTGGAGGCGAAACGGATTGGCGTCGTGTCGAAAGACTGATGCGTGGTGCGCTCGAAGGAACGGTGGACCTGCGGGTAGAGCTGGACAAACGGGCGAAGTCCTACGGCCGGGCCGACGGTGTGGGCGCAGCGCCGGAAGTACTGGTCGACGATGACATCGAAGAGCGTGCCACTGTGGTGGAGGTTCGATCCCCCGACATGATCGGCCTGCTCTACCGCGTTGCTGCAACGCTCACGTCGCTCGGCCTCGACATCAGAGCTGCGAAGGTGACGACGCTGGGCCACGACGTGGTCGACTCTTTCTCCGTAGTTCGAGTGCTACCAGACGGTACCCGGGCGAAGCACAGTCCGCTCGGCCCGACGAACAGCGACGTGCGCGACGCGTTGTTGCTGGAGCTCAGCCCCGAGCGCCGACCGGCTCAGGAACCTGGTTCAACACCCGTTCGATGAACTGATCTGCCGACTCGTGGTCGAGCGTGTGCGCAGAGCGCAGCGTTGTCTTGACGCGGGCGGAGAGCCCCCCGATGGCAAACGGCGTGTCGAGCACCACCATCAGCCGCTCGGTGACCTCGGCCAGATCATTTGCTGGTTCTCGGTCATCGAGGTGGTTCACGATCATCGCGAATTTCGCGTTCGACACGCGTGCGACGTGATCGCCGGTGCGAAGGACCGATGCCAGGCGGCGGGCAACTTCGATGAGAACTGCATCGCCGAACTCGCTCCCGTTGGCCTCGTTGGTCTCGACGAGTCCTGGAGTACCGACGACGATCAGCCCGACGCGAACACCCTTGTCCATGGCCCGTTCGAGGAGCACGTCGAACATGGCTGCGTTTGCGGTCTGGGTGAGCGGATCGTGGTGTTCGATCTCTCGGATTCGGTGTTCGATCTCGACACGATCTGTTGCATCGTGGATGGTGAGGACTGTGCCGGACACAGCCTGGTCGTGTCGAAGATCAGCCATCGTCACGTCGACCCACACCGGGTTACTTTCGCCGGGGAGTTGCAGGCCCCGTAGCGTTGCCAAGTGACCGCCGGCCGTTTCGGCTGCCGTCTGGAGCTCGTCGAGCTTTGCGTAGGCGTCCATACCGAATAGTTCAGACAACGTGCGGCCGGGGCAGAGGGCCGGCTCGAAGCCGAAAAGGTCGCGCACTGCATGGCTTGCCGACTCGATCTGGCCGGCCCGGAGAACCAGGACGACGTCCTCGGTAGCCGAGAGACGTTCGGCCAGTCCTGCATCGGAATGCCGGCGAGCTCGGGCGAAAAGGGAGAAGTTTGAGTGCTTTGCCATGTTCTTGGACCGTGAACGTCAGAGGGCCGCAACGCTCAGCGAAGCGACCAATTCATAAGCGGACGCATAATCTATCGGCATGTCAGGGCTATCCCATAACCCTTGACCAGATTGTCAGACATGTTTCCCGATTCATCCCGAACCTCAACCCCACCTCAATCGTCGTGGGAGGCGGGTAGATTGTCTCACTTGAGCGCTTCGGACATGCCCAGAACCGACCCCTTCGACCCCCGTGTCGGCAACTCAGTCGACAACTCGGTCGGCGGCGATGGTCATCGGTCTCCCGTCCGCCAGACGGTCCTGGTGGTCGACTTCGGCGCCCAATACGCGCAGCTCATCGCCCGCCGTGTGCGTGAGTTGCGGGTGCACAGCGAAATCGTCCCCACATCGCTCACACCGCAGCAGATCGCGGACCGTCACCCGGTGGCCATCATCCTCAGCGGTGGCCCTGCCAGCGTCCACGTTGCGGGTGCACCGTCGATCGACCCCGGCATCTACGAGCTGGGCATCCCCATCTTCGGCATCTGCTACGGCGTGCAGCTCATCACGCAGCAGTTGGGGGGCGTCGTCGCCAACACCGGCAAAGGGGAATACGGCCGTACCTCGCTGACCGTCACGCAACCCGAGGCGACCGTGCTTGCCGACCAGCCGTTGGAACAAGACGTGTGGATGAGTCACTTCGATTCCATCCAGACCCTGCCACCCGGTTTTGTGGCCACCGCACGCACGGACGAGATTCCGGTCGCCGCAATCGCCTGCAACGAACGGCGCATCCACGGTGTCCAGTACCACCCCGAAGTAGGGCACACCCCGTTCGGTCAAGACGTGCTCAGACGATTCCTGTTCGACGTGGCGGGGTGCGACGGAAGCTGGACGAATGATTCCATCATTGACACGCAGGTCGCTCGCATCCGCGAACTGGTCGGAACCGACAAGGTGATGTGCGCACTGTCCGGTGGGGTCGACTCGGCGGTGGCAGCGGCTCTGGTGTTCAAGGCGATCGGCGACCAGCTCACCTGCGTCTACGTCGACACGGGTCTGATGCGCTCAGGCGAGACCGACCAGATCGAGGAGACGTTCGTCGACCATTTCGGCGTTCGGCTCATCACGGTCGATGCATCCGAGCGCTTCTTTTCTGCCCTCGACGACATCTCCGAGCCGGAGCGGAAGCGCAAGATCATCGGCGAACAGTTCATTCGGGTGTTCGAGGAAACCGCCCGGGCCATGAGTGCCGAGGGCTGCAAGTGGTTGGTGCAGGGAACGCTGTATCCCGACGTGATCGAGTCCGGTGGTGGGCACGCGTCGACCATCAAGAGTCATCACAACGTGGGCGGACTTCCGGACGACATGGATTTCGAACTCATCGAACCGCTGCGCGAGTTGTTCAAGGACGAAGTGCGCGCCGTCGGCGCACAACTCGGGCTCCCCGATGAGATCACGTGGCGCCAGCCCTTCCCCGGGCCGGGCCTCGGCGTACGGGTCGTCGGCGCGCTGACCAAGGAACGCGTCGACATCGTTCGTGCCGCAGACGCCATCGTTCGTGCCGAGGTGAAAGCGGCCGGCATGGAACGCGAATTGTGGCAGGCGTTCGCAGTTCTTCCTGTTGTCCGCAGCGTCGGCGTGATGGGCGACGAGCGGACCTACGCGTATCCCATCGTGCTGCGTGCGGTCACCTCGGACGACGCAATGACGGCGGACTGGGCCCGCCTTCCGTACGAACTGGTGGACCGCATTTCACGTCGCATCGTCAACGAGGTCAAGGGAGTCAACCGGGTCGTGCTCGACGTCACCTCGAAGCCACCCGGCACCATCGAATGGGAGTGAGACTTAGGGAAGCGTCTGGGTGGGCTCTTCGAACAGCACCGTGGAATCATTGCCCGGCACGCTTTCGCTGGCGCTGCTGAAGGCGGTGTCTGGCAGTTCGATCACCGGGAATTCGTCGGTGCCGAACGTTCTATCGATGGCACCGTCGGGCTGCTCGATCGGGAAGCCGTCACCTCCGCTTCCCACGGGGCCGCCAATTCCCCCGCCGAGAATTGCCCCGAAGGGCTGGGAGAGCTGACCGAAGAGCGGATTGTCCATGAGCGACGAGAGTCGCTCTTCGGGGGTGTTACCGGTTCCTTTCAGATCTTCGGGCTTGATCTTGCGAAGCGAGGTCACCACTGAACCGAGGGTGGTTCGGATGGGTGCCACGAACCACTTCCCTCCGCGCTGCACAACCGTCAGGCCTCCTGAGGAAGCTGGATCGGTGAGCATCTTCTGGTACTGCTTGGTCCACTGCTCTTCGGCGAGCTTCCCTGATTCGGTGTCGCCGGTCAGGTCTCCGATGAGTTTCGGCAAGTCCTTACCGCATCGCTTCGACTGTTTGGCGTTGTAGGTCGCGTCGACGCAGTCGCCATCCAGCACTACATGTGCAGATGTCCCGTCTGCGTTCACGTTGAGGTCGACAGACCACCTCGTGATGGAGACCACGGTCTGGCCGTCGACCTGCTTGGACTGCAGGCCGAGTTTCGGAAAGCTCAGCGTGAATTGTTTCCTGGCCTTGGCCAAGGTCGCTTCGGTATCAGCAAGGAACAGAGGCGCATAGTCCTGCATCACTTGCATCTCGTCGGGGTCCAGCAGCGCGATGGCTCCCTTGGTGTCCAGCGCCCCGAGCCGGTTCATCATCTGCTGCACGGCTTCTTCTGGCGAGTTGGCTCCGACAGCGGTGATGGACTCCGCAGCGGTGGGCATCGGTTTGCCGGAGGACCGCCGGGCAGCTTCGGCAGCGGAATATGCCAGCGAGACATACCAGCGCCCGTCGCGCTTCACCGTGGTGAGCGACCCTTGCTTGAACGATTCGGCGTGCTTCTGCTGCGCCGGAACGGACTCGGCGAACTGCTTCACGACTCCGCCGAGGATCTTTGCCGGATCGGCTGATGTCTCGATGCTGCCACCGGTCATCTGCACGGTGATGATGTCGTCACGGACCGGTTGTTCGGCGAACGCCTGACCGGTGAATTTCACCGAGGCGCTGCTGAGCTTGTGCAAGTCGTTTGCCGGGTCGATGACATCGAGCCGTTTCAACTCGTCGATCAACGGAACCGCTGTGTCGAGCATCAGGTTCCGTTCGCCGGGTGCGAGCGTTTCCATCGCACCAATCACATCGCTCGAGCTCAGCGCGCTGAGAAACTCTTGGACGGCTTCGGTCGGCGTGTTCGAGGGCGATGCGGCGAACTGACGTGCGGCGAATGCTCCGCCTCCGACCAGACCGATCACTCCCACCAGGGCCACACCCTTTCGCCACCCACGGGTTTGTGACGCCTGAACGGCACTCATGTTGCTGGGATCCCACTGAGATGTCACCTCAGGTGTGCCGTGGAGTGCGGGGACGCCAGGGACTCCAGGGGTCGAATCGTTGGTTGGTTCCGGGGTTGCGTCCATCATGGCTGTGACACTCCTTCGGGTGGTTCATCGACACCCAACATGGGCGGGAGTCCCTGAAACGTGATGAAGAACAGCAGTGCGGCGCATGCAATCGCTGTCGGCGGACCCGACAGGCTCAGTCGCGACACCCATAGTCCTACACCACCGACGAGCGCGCCCACCGTTGCGATCGCGCTCGCCACCGAGGTGATGGCTCGTGATCGCGACAAGGACGGGTGCATCGCGTGCAACAGCACAAGCAAGGCGACAAGGGTGGGCGTGAGGACGACGACCAGGGCGACCAGCGATCGGAACGGACCGTCGGTGAGACCCAGGACCCGGGCGGACCGCAGGGTTGCGAACGCGCTCCTCGACCGGCTGCCAACCTTCACGAACGGCAGGCACAAGGACAACGCAACGCCTGCGGCGGTGACGAGACGCAATGCTCCTGCAGCGATTGAACTGTGCGAACTGATTGAACCGATTAGACCGGTCGAACCAGCGGACGGACGGGCCACGGTTCCAGTTTGGCGCGCTGCAGGACTTCGGCTTGCGTCATCGCCGCGAAAATTGCGAGTATTTGCTCGGGTTTCCTGGTCGACTGATCATGCGGAGACCGGGAGGACAGCCATGAAGATGTTCATTGCAGCTGACAAGTGTCAGGGCCACAACCGGTGCTACGCCATCGCCCCAGAACTGGTCGATGTCGACGACCTGGGTATGGCCCATACGCTCAACGACGGGGTCGTCCCTCCGGAGCTTGAGGCGAAGGCCCGTCTGTGCGTTGCCAACTGTCCCGAGTTCGCCATCACGCTCGACGAAGGCTGACCATGTCTGATCTCGTACGGACGGCCGCACCCGTCATCGACTGGGCGAGCGATTTCGACCACACCGACCCGGTGTGGGTCGACAATCCGTTCCCGATCTGGGACGACCTCCGTAAACAGTGCCCTATCGCCCACAGCGAACGGTACAACGGTGTGTATCTGCCGACGCGTCACGAGGACATCAGCGCAATCGCCTACGACACGGATCACTTCACGTCCAAGTCCGTCATCGTGTCGACGGGTGAGATCATTGCCGATCCACCCATCGGTGGCGCCCCGCCGATCACCAGCGATCCTCCGTTCCACCAGCACGCCCGTCGGCTGTTGCTGCCTGCATTCGGTCCGAAGGTCATCGAGGCGCTGCGGCCCCGCGTCGAAGAGCTGTGTGATCGCCTGCTCGACGAGATGGAGGGCAAAGACATCGTTGACGCTGCGGCCGACTATGCCCAGCACATTCCACCGGCTGTGATCGCGCACATGCTGGGTCTGCCGATCGAGGACGGGCAGCTCTTCCGCGACTTCATCCACAACTCCATCGTCGCCGTGGATGCACCACCGGAATTCCGCCAGGAGTGGTTCCAGCGCATCGACGAGTACCTCGACGGTCACATCAACGACCACCGCGAGAATCCCCGTGAAGACCTGATCAGCTTCTTGCTGGAAGCTGAGATCTTCGGCAACAAGCTCAGCCACGAGCACGTCCGCGGCACCGTGGTGCTGCTGCTCATCGCGGGTATCGACACCACATGGTCGGGCATCGGGGCATCGCTCTACCACTTGGCGTCAACCGACGCAGATCGCAATCGTCTCGCCTCCGAACCCGATCTCTTACCGACGGCCATCGAGGAATTCCTGCGCGCCTATGCGCCGGTAACAATGGCCCGTGTAGTGAAGGAAGACGTTGTCATCAGCGGAACCGAACTAAAGAAGGACCAGTACTGCCTGTTGCCGTTCCCCGCAGCCAATCGTGATCCCGAGCAATTCGTCGATGCTGATCAGTTCATCATCGATCGTGAAGAGAACCGCCACTCGGCCTTCGGGCTTGGCATCCACCGATGCCTCGGTTCGAACCTCGCCCGGTTGGAGATGAGCGTCGCTGTGCAGAAATGGATGGAGCGTTTCCCCGACTTCATCCTCGAAGACCCGACCGCGGTGACATGGTCAGCCGGCCAGGTGCGTGGGCCACGGGTCCTTCCGGTCAGAATCCTTCAGCGCGCTTAGAATTGCCGCTCAAGCCGAGGCCTCAATGCGGTCCCACTCCGCCGCGGACGCGTCCGTCCGGTCGTTCCACTCCGCCACCTGGTTGCGCCCACGGGATTTTGCGCGGTACATAGCCTGGTCGGCGCGCCGTTGGGCTACTTCGATCGGTTGCCCGGGAAACGCCGTTGCGATGCCGATACTCGCGCTGATCGCAACATGGCCGACGCTCAATCCGTAACCGAGTTGCAGCTGACGCAGAATCCGCTCGGCGACTCCTCGTGCCCCGTTGATATCGGTTCGTGCGATGACGATGAACTCGTCGCCGCCGCTGCGGATGAGTTGATCTTCAAGTCGTAAAACAGCCTGAACCCGCGCTGTCGCGGCGATCAGCAGTTCGTCGCCGACTGCGTGGCCGTACGCGTCGTTGAGCTCCTTGAACCGGTCAAGGTCGATGCAGATCACCGAATGCTGCTCCACGCCGACGATGTCGTCGACATGGCGCTCAAGCATTCGGCGGTTACCTGCGCCGGTCAGGGGGTCGTGGAGAGATTCCTGCTCGGACAGCTTTAACGCTGCAGCCAGTTGCCTGGTGAGGTCATCGGCACGGGACTTCTCTTCGAACACCTGACGCGTGTTCGCCCGAGTGGTGCGGTGGGCACGGTCGGTGACCAGCAGAAACCCGACGATCCCGAGAAAGAGCATGGGATCCGCGTCGTTGCGGATCATGGCGATGCTCAGACTCAGCGAGATTGGACCTGTGAAGAACAGCGTCAGGACTCTGGACGCAGCATTGGCTGCCGCCGCCGTCGAAAGCATCGTCACCGAAATCAGGACGATCCTCAATTGCGTCGTGTTTCCGGTCGTGTCCGGCGCCATGCCGAACAGGGAGTAGCCGCCGCACCCGATGCTGGTCATGAGTGTTCCGGCGCGGATGATGTTCAGGTTGCGCAGACTTCCCTGGGCCAAGAACAACCGTGATCCGAACCAGGTGGAAAGTGATCCGACCCATCCCACCAGCATCGACACGATGAGGACACGATGGTCAACTGTCGGCCAGAGCGCGGCCACTGCCGCGGTCATTCCGGGTATCCCGAACAGGACCAGCGATTTGAGGTTCCGCGCCGATTCCCGATCCAACTCGCGGGTGACCTCCCTATGCTTCACGTTCAGGGTTTCGACTCCGCTGCGAGAGGGCTGAATCCAACCAATAGAGGTGAAACGGTGAACGGTGGCTCACCGTCGGCAGTGGAAGCCGAACAGTGCAGTTCCCTTCCACCTCCTCGTCCTGTTTGAGGAGGATCAAGCCGCACTACGGTGGCTGGCGTGCGTATTGCAAGCCTCATTCCGTCCGGTACCGACTTGGTCATCGCTCTTGGCCTGGGCGGGCATCTCGTCGGGGTTTCGCACGAGTGCGACCACGAAGAAGCTCGGGGGCTCCCGGTTCTGACCTCAAGTGTGATCCCCCCGCCTGCTCTCGACGGCCCCAGTATCGAGCCCGCCGAAATCGACCGCATCGTGAGTGCATCTGTACAAGCGGGTAGCAGCTTGTACCTCACCGATCGTGCCCTGCTTCGCTCGCTCGCTCCTGACGTGATTGTCACCCAGGACGTCTGTGACGTCTGCGCGGTGAATGCCGATGCCGCACGGGACCTCATGTGCGAACTGGCGCCGGGTGCCAAGCTTGTGATGCTGAGGGCCACAGACGTAGCCGGGTTCTTCAGAGACTTGAGTGTTCTGGGCGACGCGCTCGGTGTCGCCGAAAGGGCTGCGTCGGTTGTTGCATTCACAGCTGCAGCGCTGCAGGAGCACCGTTCGTACTCTCAAGCGACCGAAGGCAAGAGGGTTGATCTGCTCACACTCGAATGGAGTGATCCGCCGTTCCTCGGCGGCCACTGGGTCCCAGAATTGGTCGAGCTTGCTGGCGCCCTGCATGTGATCAGTGGCCCGGGTGAAGCGTCGCGCCGCTCTGACTGGGACGAGATTGCAGCAGCTGACCCAGACGTCATTGTGTTCTGTCCTTGCGGGTACGACCTGCACCAGGCGACTGTTGAAGCGACAGCGTTGGCGGGTCGCCCGGAAGTGGCCTCCCTCCGAGCGGTTCGCTCGGGTCGGTTCTACGCCGTCGATGCGAACCGGTTGTTTTCACGGTGCACAACGAACCTCGTTGAGGCAGTGGCCGTGCTGCGCAGTCTCGCGGGAGCCGATGCAGATACCCAGCTTCCAACCGGCACGGCTCGGGTAGCCCACACCCACGGCCTTGTTCCGGCGATTGGCTCGGTCCCGTGAAAGCTCTTATCAGCTCGTCGGGTGGCAAAGATTCGTTGCTCGCTCTACAACGAGCGCAGCGGGCAGGGTATCAAGTCGACACGATTGTGATGATGTTCGACGAGACCGGTACGACGTCCCGATCGCACGGCATCCGATCCGACGTGGCCAACGCTCAGGCTGCAGCGCTCGGGATGACGTTGGTGATGCCCCGTTCGACTTGGGCAACCTACGAAGCGGTGTTCGTAAGCGCGCTTCGGGACCTGTCCGCAGCAGGTCACACGCACGCTGTTTTCGGCGACATCGACCTTCAGGCGCACCGCGACTGGGAGGAGAAGGTATGCGCTCTTGCGGACATCACTCCCGTGCTCCCGCTGTGGGGAGAAAATCGCAACGCCTTGGCGGCCGAGGCGCTGACGTCGGGGATCGAGGCCATCGTGGTATGCGTTGATTCGCGTCACCTTGCCGACAGGTTCGCAGGGCGGGCATATGACGGCGATTTCTTAGCTGACTTGCCTCATGGCGTCGACCGCTGCGGTGAGGACGGCGAATTCCACACGTTCGTGACGAATAGTCCGTGCATGACCGAACCCGTGCGCGTTCGCGTCTCCCGACTTCGACCGTTCGTTGCGCCGCCGGAGATCGGGGGCGCACGGTTCTGCTTCGCCGAACTCGAACTGGAACTGGAACTGGAACTGGAACTGGAAGACGCTGAGATTCTGCCCTGAAAGTCGGTGCGGATGGGAGTGATTCGCGCTGTCCTACCCTCCACGTAGGGTGGTGCGGCCATGTCAGATGCGGCTCCACCCAGCCTGTTCGAACCGGTCGAGCCGTCCGAACCGCGCCCATCTGACGCGCGCAGCCTGTTTGATCTCCGTGGCCGTACCCGTCCTCCCGAGCCCGGTGCTCCTCCGCCAGAGGACCGTCATGCGCCTCCGCCGGACCGGAGTGCGTCCGACGTCGATGTGGACCTCGTGCGCGAAGAGGCACCGGCACAGCGTCGCCATCGGCGCGTCAGTATGGAAGAACTGCTTGCAGGGCTGAACGGGCCGCAGTACGACGCAGTCGTCCACGACGGGTCTCCCCTCCTGGTGGTCGCGGGCGCAGGCTCGGGGAAGACGCGGGTACTCACCCGCCGCATTGCGTATCTCATCGGTGCCCGGAAGGTTTCACCGTTCGCCATCCTCGCCATCACCTTCACCAACAAGGCTGCCGACGAGATGAAACAGCGGGTGGCCGAATTGGTCGGCCCGGTTGCTGAACGGATGTGGGTCTGTACGTTCCACTCCGCGTGCGTGCGCATCTTGCGCCGCGATGCGCATCGGTTGGGGTTCCGGTCCAGCTTCACCATCTACGACCAGGCCGATGCGGTTCGGCTGGTGCAGTACGTACTGCGCGATCTCAACCTGGATCCGAAGAAGTTTCCGCCGCGCACGGTCCACTCCACCATCTCGGCTGCCAAGAACGAGCTGCTCGACGTCGAGCGTTACACCGCTCGCGCCTCCAACATCTTCGAGCGTCGCATCGCCGAGGTCTACGCCGAATACCAGCGTCGGCTGCTGGCCGCCAGCGCCATGGACTTCGACGATCTGCTGCTGGTCTGCGTTCAGCTGCTGCGTGCTGAACCCGAAGTGTTGGCGCACTATCGCACGCGCTTCCAGCACGTGCTGGTGGACGAATATCAAGACACCAACGCAGCGCAGAACGAACTGGTTCACCTTCTCGCTGCTGAACACCGCAATGTCACCGTGGTCGGTGACGGTGATCAGTCCATCTACCGTTTTCGTGGTGCCGATGTGCGCAACATTTTGGAGTTCGATCGTACGTTCACTGATCGTCAGCAGGTCGTGCTAGATCAGAACTACCGGTCCAGTCAGAACATCCTCGACGCAGCCAATGCCGTCATCGAGCAGAACACCGGCCGTGAGAAGAAGCGGCTGTGGTCAGACTTCGGCAGCGGCGAACAGATCATCCGCTTCCACGCGGAAGACGAACGCGACGAGGCAGGGTTCATCGCCCGTGAGATCGACCGGGTGCGGCAGGTCGACGGCCGTCAATGGGGCGACTTCGCTGTCTTCTACCGAACCAACGCGTCGTCGCGGGCTGTCGAGGAAGGGCTCACCAAAGTCGGCATCCCGTACAAGGTTGTGGGCGGCACACGGTTCTACGATCGCCGCGAAGTAAAAGATCTGCTCGCTTACCTTCGCGTTGTTGTGAACCCGTCCGACGAAGTGTCGCTCAAGCGCATCGTCAACGTGCCAAAGCGTGGCGTTGGCGACACATCCCTTGGCCGGCTCGACGCGTGGGCCCGCATGCAGGGCAAGCCGTTCTACCAAGCGATGCACGACGCGCAAGACGCTGGCCTGTCTGGCAAAGCGCTGCGGGGTGTCAACGAACTGCTGAAGATCGTCGACGGGCTCCGAGAGGTTGAAGGAGGGCCAGCAGCGGTCATCGACGCAGTCCTCGATCGAACTGGCTATCGGTCCGAACTCGAGGCCGAGGGTGGCATCGAGGCTGCCGGTCGTCTGGAGAACCTCACAGAGCTCATCGGCCAGGCACGTGAGTACGAGACACTGCAGGAGTTCCTCGAGAACACATCGCTGGTCGCAGACTCCGACGAGATCTCGTCCGACGGCACACAGGTCACGCTGATGACACTCCATACGGCCAAGGGCCTTGAGTTCCCGGTTGTCTTTCTGGTCGGCATGGAAGACGGCGTGTTCCCGCACGTCCGGTCGCTCGGGGAGCCTCACGAGTTGGAAGAAGAGCGGCGCCTCGCGTACGTCGGCATCACGCGGGCCCGCGAGCGGTTGTACCTCACCCATGCCTGGTGTCGCAGTCTGTTCGGGGCAACGCAGTACAACCCCCTCAGCAGGTTCGTCAACGAAATCCCGGAAGCGCTCATCACGGTGCAGGGCGCCAAGCAGCGTGGTGGGTCGTGGAGCGATTCCGGCCGGTCCTGGGATTACCGCGAGGAACGCGGCAGGTCGTCGCGCGGCTCAGGCGAAGAGCCGACCGGCCGGGTCTACGGGGGTGGTGCGCACCGAGACGATGTCGTCGAAGCAGCGTTGCGTTCCGGGAAGTCGGCGTCGCCCGCCAAGACGACCGGGGCGGAGGCCCTTCAGCTCGAAGTGGGCGATCGCATCGTGCATGGCCGCTACGGCGAGGGCACCATTACCGAACTAGCCGGCGAGGGCGACAAGACCGAAGCGGCGGTGGACTTCGCCGGCGTCGGCCTGAAGCGGTTCCTGCTCGCGTGGACCCCGCTCAAGAAGGCGTAATCAGCCAACCGTGGTGGCATGGCGCGGCGGCGCCCGGGGTTGCTAGAAACGTTGGCGTGAGTACCTTTCGCAGTTCGCGTTCCGTCCCCATCTCCGGGCCGCAGGTTGTCATGGTGCACGGGTGGGGTGGGTCGTTCGAACGTACGTGGAAGGTTCCCGGCGTGTCGATGTTGATCGAGGAAGAGGGTCGACCGGTGATCGGCGTCGACCTGCTCGGCCACGGTGACGCGCCAAAGCCGCACGACCCGGCTGATTATGCAGACATGACCCAGCGTGTGCTTGATGCACTGCCTGACGGTCCCGTCGACGCGGTGGGCTTTTCTCTCGGCGCGATGACGCTGCTGCAGACGATGGTGCGTAATCCGGATCGGTTCGGCAAGGTTGTGTTAGCCGGGATCGGCGACGGCGTATTCGACGGTGGCAGCGGGCTGGGAGAGCAGGTCGCCAAGGCGCTCGAAACTGGCGACGCGCCTGACGGCACCACCAAGGCAATGGTCGGCCACGCGCACGCCCCAGGCAACGATCCGCTTGCCCTCGCCGCGGTGATGCGCAGGCCGATGCCGGCCGACCCGGTGACCGCCGAGCGATGCGCGCAGGTCGCCACCCGGGTGCTGGTGGTGATCGGCGATGCCGACTTCGCCTTTCCGGCCGACAAGTTGGCTGCGGCGTTCCCTCGTGGTCAGCTGAAGGTCCTGAGGCGCTGCGACCACTTCGCCACGCCAGAAGACTTCGGCTTCATCGACGCCGTGCTTCGCTTCCTCTCCTAGCAACCCCTCGAAACCCCCTTCTCAGAACCAACGTCGGCCTTCCAGCAACCAACGTTGGGCTGGTAGCGACCAACGTTGGCGCTGCGAGCCAAATCCAGAACAATTTTGGACGGGTTGGTTGCTGGAGAGCCAACGTTGGGGAATCCTGGGTGCTGGTCTACGGGGCAGCAGGTGGCTTGAGGCGGACGTAGACTCGACCGTTGTCGGCTTCGCCTTCGGTGAACGCGTCATACGGAGGTAACCCTGCGCCGGTGGGCCCGAAGAGCTTGCCGGGGATGCAGCCATCTTCGAACTGTCCCTGCTCGGGCCTCCAGACGGCGTTACATTCCCTGCCAGTCCCGGCGGGCCGCGCCGCAAACGCGAACCACCGCCCGTTGACGGAGTTGAGCCAGAAGTCCGCCTCGGTTCCGGCCAAACCGGGGTACAGCCGTGGCCCGTCGCGTTCGATGCGCTTTGCCAGCTCGGCCGGGTTGCGGGAGACCTCGATGATGTCCGTGCCGAGCTTCACCTTGTCCGGTGTCTCGGTGGCTGCACGTGCTGCGTTCCACAGGATCCAACCGGCCAACCCAAGAACGAGAGCGACAGCGATGACGAGTCCGCGTCCGTGCGACCCTTCGCGCGCCAGCAGCGGTTGCCCGTCGGGGCCAACCGGTGCTGGTCGTGGGCGCTTGGTCGGCCTGGCACCGTTCGCCGCTGCGGAACGCTTCTCGTCGCCTGGCTGGGAGTTCTTTGAAGGCACACCAGTAGTATGCGCCAAGGTCGCCAGCGTGCCCGAATGTGGCGCGCTCGTGAAGTCGAACAAAGGAACAGAGTGGATCTTTTCGAGTATCAGGGACGTGCGGAGTTCGCCCGGTTCGGGCTTCCCGTGCCGTCAGGCGGCATCGCTGACGATGTTGACACTGCGATCACCGTCGCCGAAGCGGCCGGTTATCCCGTCGTCATCAAAGCCCAGGTGCAGGTGGGAGGTCGCGGCAAGGCGGGTGGCGTCAAGCTGGCCGAGAACGCCGACGAGGTCCGTTTCCATGCCGGGAACATCCTTGGTATGGACATCAAGGGCCACGTGGTGAAGCGCCTCTTCATCGGCAATGCCGCTGACATCGCCGAGGAGTACTACGCCTCGTACACCCTTGACCGCAGCGCAAAGAAGCATCTGCTGATGCTGTCCGCCGAAGGTGGTGTGGAGATCGAGCAGGTCGCCGTAGAGAACCCCGATGCGCTCATCAAGCTGTACATCGATCCCGTCGACGGCATCTCGTTGGAGACCGCTCGCCAGGCATGTGTCGACGCCAAGCTCAACCCCATCGCTGTCGATCAGGCAGCCGAAATCCTGGTGAAGCTGTACACATGCTTCACCGAAGGCGACTGCGACTTGGCAGAGATCAACCCGCTGGTGCTCACCCCGACGGGCAACGTTCTGTGCCTCGACGCGAAGGTCGCGCTCGACGAGAACGCGATGTATCGCCACGACTGGGCCGAATACGAAGCCACCGTGCTGCGGGACTCCCGCGAGACGCTCGCGCATTCCAAGGGGTTGCAGTACATCGGACTCGACGGAACCGTGGGCATCATCGCCAACGGGGCAGGGCTGGCCATGAGCACGCTCGACGTGGTCAACCAGGTCGGCGGCTCAGCCGCGAACTTCCTCGACATCGGCGGCGGTGCCAACGCAGACGTCATGGCAGGGGCACTTGAGGTCATCAACACCGACCCGGCCGTGAAGTCGATCTTCATCAACATCTTCGGCGGCATCACCCGGGGCGAAGAAGTGGCCAAGGGCATCGTCGAGGCGATGGGCCGCGTGCAGCTCAAGGCTCCGATCGTCATCCGCCTCGACGGCACCAACGCCGAAGAAGGCCGGACAATCCTGGCCAATGCCGGCATTTCGGCCGACAAGCTCATCTCCAAGCCCACCATGCTCGAAGCAGCGCACGCTGCCGTTGCGCTGGCCAAGTAACCCGGCCACGTTCAGCGGAATTTAGAAAGTACACAGACAAATGGCAATTTTCGTCAACGAGCACACCAAGGTCATCGTTCAAGGTCTCACCGGTGGCCAGGGCAAGTACCACGGGCTGCGCAACAAGGCGTATGGCACCCAGGTAGTCGGCGGCGTCACGCCCGGCAAGGGCGGCACAGACGTGGAGGGCATCCCTGTGTTCAACACGGTGGCCGAAGCGGTTGCAGCTACCGGCGCCGATGCGTCGTTCATCGCGGTTCCGCCCAAGGCTGCTTCGGCGGCAATCCTCGAAGCCGCTGCGGCCGGTATCCGGTTCATCGTCTGCATCACCGAAGGCATCCCTGCACAGGACGAGGCAAAGACCTACAACGTCTTGAAGCGTGACTACCCCAACACACGCCTGCTCGGCCCCAACTGCCCTGGCATCATCAGCCCTGGGTTGTGCAATATCGGCATCACAGCAGGCGAAATAGCGTTGCCGCCGCAGCCAGGAAAGCCGGCCGTCGGCATCGTGTCGCGTTCCGGCACGCTCACCTACCAGGCGCTCTACGAACTGAAGCAACAAGGCATCGGCGTGTCGACCTGCGTCGGCATCGGCGGCGACCCGGTTCCCGGCACGGCGTTCATCGACGTGCTGGCAGAGTTCCAGAACGACCCAGAGACCAAGGCGATCATCATGATCGGCGAGATCGGCGGCACCGGCGAGGAAGAGGCTGCTGAGTTCATCAAGGCGCATGTCACCAAGCCGATGAGCGCCTATATCGCCGGGGTTACTGCGCCTGCAGGCAAGAAGATGGGTCATGCAGGCGCCATTGTCTCGGGTGGCAAGGGCACGGCTCAGGGCAAGATGGACGCCCTCGCTGCGGCTGGTGTGAAGGTCGGCCTCAACCCGACCGAAGCCGGCGAACTGATGGCCGAGATCGTCAAGAGCTTGTAGGGCGTGTCGATTTGGTGCCCATCGGTTCGTCGTATCAGTGGCACCATTCCCGGTGTCGCGCCGAAAGGAACCCGTCATGCCCAGGTACACAGCCCTCATCTACGAAATCCCCGCATTTGCCAACCCGGAGTCCGCTGAGTTCCAAGCGATCATGGGTGAATACATGGCCTTCGGCGACGCTGCATCTGCCGCTGGTGTGATGAAAGGCGGCGAGGCCCTGATGCCGGTGCCTACTGCAACCACGGTCACCGTCCCGGGTGGCAAGGGCGGCGAACCCCTGACTGCCGACGGCCCGTTTGCCGAGACCAAAGAAGTGCTCACCGGCTTCTATCTGCTCGACTGCGCCGACCTCGACGAGGCACTCAAGTGGGCCGCGCAGATTCCCGCTGCGTGGACCGGAGGCAAAGTTGAAGTGCGGCCGGTGATCGACTTCTCGCACCCGTGACCGCTGCGGGTGAAGCAGCCGGCGACAATCTCGTCGAGCTGCTCCGAACCGAAGGACGCAAAGTCATTGCCACGCTGGCCAGGCTCACAGGTGACATTGGTCTGGCCGAGGAATCGCTGCAGGATGCAATCGAACGTGCACTCATCATCTGGCCGAAGCAAGGCGTGCCGGACAGGCCCGCCGCATGGCTCACGACCACCGCCCGCAACAAGGCGCTTGACCGGATTCGACGAGAGTCGGGTCGTCCTGATCGGGAACGACAGTCGGCGTGGATTCGCACCACGCCGACTCCGTCGGTCGAAGAGCTGCACGATCTGCTGACCGAGTCGGTCATCGGCGACGATCAGCTGCGGCTGATGTTCACGGTATGTCATCCAGCGTTGTCCCGCGAGGCAAGAGTGGCGTTGGCGTTGAAGACTGTCGGCGGTCTTTCGACAACAGAGATCGCGCGGGCGCTTCTGATACCCGAACCAACCGTGGCGCAGCGAGTGGTGCGGGCGAAACGCAAGATCTGCGACGCCCACATCGCCTTCCGCGTGCCGCCTGATCACGAGCTGCCGGCACGATTGCAGACTGTGTTGGAGACGGTGTATTCGATCTTCACGGCAGGTCACCACCCTGCTGAGGGTGCCCTAGACGGTCGGCTCGATCTCGCGCTCGAAGGACAGCGAATCGCTGGGGAACTGGCACGCCTGATGCCGGACGAGCCGGAGTGCGTTGGTCTGTGGGCTCTCACGCTGGCGACGCACGCCCGCTCGCACGCCCGCGTCGATGCTGACGGTGGGGCAGTGTTGCTGGCTGACCAGGAGCGGGAACGGTGGGATCACGCCTCGATTCGAAAGGCTGATTCACTGTTGCGCAGCGTGCTCAGCAGCCGTCGCCCCGGACCTTTCCAGGTCCAAGCCGCCATTGCGTGTGTTCACGGGTTGGCCCGCACCTTCGCCGAGACTGACTGGACCGAGGTTGCTGCGCTCTACGCGTTGCTGTTCGAGTTGCAGCCGACACACGTGGTGCGGGTCAATTGGTCAGTAGCGGTGATGGAAGCAAGTGGAGCCGAGGCGGGTCTCCTGATTCTGAATCGCATCGACCGTGCCGAGTCCCCGCAGGTTGAGCGGTGGCACCTGTACTGGGTGACCAAGGCAGAGTTGGAACACCGCACGGGGCAGATAGCGGCAGGCCTTGCCTCGCTCGAACAGGCACTCGCGTGTGACATGAACGACGCCGACCGAGCGTTGCTGGAGCGTCGCCGTGAGGAACGCGCTCAGTCACGTGGAGCGCCACTACCGTCTGACGGGTGAGTTCGGGTCAACCTGGCGAGGACCGCATCGCTGCGTTCGACGTTGTGCGGGCCGTGGTTCTGATCGGCGTGTTCGCCATGAACTACATCGTCGAATGGAACGTCGAGGAGATCCGCGTCGGCGGATGGGGTCGGATCGACGCGCCTTCAGCGCTTCGATCCGTGATGAACCCGTGGAATGGCCCATTGTCCACGCGATTTGCCGCCACACTGACGACGCTCGTTGGTACAGGTGTGGTGCTCCTGTCGTCGCGGTCCGTTGCGAGCGGTGACCCAGCGGCAATCCGTGAAGACCGATGGAGGCTTCGCCGCAGGGGTTTGTTGTTCGTGCTTGCCGGAGTGTTTTTCGATGTTGTGTGGCCGGGGGAGATCCTGCACTTCGTCGGGCTGTATCTGATCATCTCCGCGTGGGTCATCACGTGGCGGGCGTCAATGCTGCTTGTCGCCGCCATAGGTGTGGCCGCCGCTACCGCCGCGCAGCGGGCAGTCGTTTTTGCGACGGTTGGCACCGATGAGCCGTTCTCGTGGTGGGGAGGTTCCAGGATGGGCCGGCCCCGGTCCCTTGGTACGCCGCGCGGCTTCCTGTCGAACGTGTTGTCGTGGGGCGGCCATCCGGTCTTGCCCTGGTTGACGTTCGTGTTCATCGGGATGGCGATCGCCAAGTTGGATCTTCGGTCGCACCGGACGCGGCTTGCGCTGATTGCCACTGGCGTGGTTGCCGTAGCGAGCGGCTACGCCATGCGGTTCATCGGAAGGGCCGTGCTTCCGGACCGCTGGGACTGGGTCGCCTCGACCGAGCCAGGTGGTTTCGGGAGGGTGGCACCGTTCGGTGGTGGTATGCCCGCTTATGTTATTGCAACCGTCGGAAGTTCTGTCGCGTTCCTCATCGGCGTGATGTGGCTTGCTGAACGATTTGAGACATCGTTACCGGTGCGGGTTCTCGCTCGGGCCGGCAAGGTCACGTTCACCATCTACGTCGCTCATGGCGTCATCCCGTGGCTGCTGATCAACGAGGGCTGGGTGGGGCAGGACTTCGGGCTGCTTCGCAGCTTGGCAATTGCAGTATCGAGCTGGCTGGTGGCCGTTGTTGCGGGGGCGACCATGCATCGAGTGGTGGGTACAGGCCCGCTGGAGTGGCTGCTGAGGCAGATTTCAGGGCCGGCGCTGCGCCCGCGTTATGCGATCACCGAGGTCCCAGTAGCGGCTGGTACTCCGGATGACGTTCGATGAAACGTGCCACGTACGAGCATGACGGCACCACGCTCGCGTCGGCTGAACGCAGCTCGTTCAGGATGTGGGTCACGAGAACTGCCGCCAAGCCCCGCCCGCGGAAATCGGGCTGGGTGACCGTGTGGGGAAGCTCCACCGACGTGCCGTCCACGATGTAGTCGGCAAATGCGGCGAGCCGACCGTCGATCAGCAGTTCGTAACGGTGTGGTGTCTTGTTGATGTCCAGTTCCGGCGGAGCGGGTGACATGTTTCGGGATGGCTCCTGTTGCTGAAATCGGAAACGCGATCGGTCGAGTCTGGCGTATTCTGTCGGTCCACCTGGAAGGGTGGCAGAGCGGCCGAATGCACCGGTCTTGAAAACCGGCGAGGTGTTGAGCCTCCGTGGGTTCAAATCCCACCTCTTCCGCATCTGAAACGGGGCGCCTTCGGGTGCCCCGTTTCAGTTTGCGACGTCTCATGCCGATGTCAGCACGGTGAAGACGGTGCTGGCCCACGAGTGGTTCGTCACGCCCGCTGGGTCGGACAAGGTGGCGGCTCGACTCGCCGCTGCACTCGACGTCGAACGGGTGGTCACAGCCATCGAAGACCCCTCCGTGTCGGCTGCCTTGCTGGGTAACCGGCGTGTCGACACACTGATCACCAATCGACTTCCTGGGGCCGGGCCCCGCCGCATGCAGTACGCGCCAGCTCTGCTCGCAGCGTGGGCCGCCTCGCGGGTAGGCCCGGCAGACCTCCTCGTGTCCAGTACGCACTTCGGTGCGATAGGAGCGGGGCGCCGCTTCGACGGACCGCATATTGCGTACTGCTACAGTCCGCTGCGGTTCGCGTGGCGTCACGATCTTGAATCGCAAAGACTGAGCGGTCCTGCCGGGTCGGCAGCGAGCAAGCTGCTTCCCGTTGTCCGCCGGTTCGACAGGCACTCGGCGGATACCGCGTCGTTGTTCGTCGCGATCTCTTCTGCCATTGCCGAGCGGATCGAATCCGCGTACGGCCGCAAGGCAGCCGTGGTGCATCCGTGCGTCGACGTGGACCGGTTCGCAGACTTGGCAACTGCACGGGACGGCTCCGATCCAGAGTCCGACGGCTACCTGCTGTGTTTCGGTCGGATGGTCGCCTACAAGCGTGTGGACCTTGCGGTGCGCGTGTGCACCGCTCGTGGACTGCGGCTCGTGGTGGCTGGTTCGGGGCCGTGTGTTGCGGAGCTACGCAGGCTGGCCGGGCCCACGGTGAGCTTCGAGGAGAACGTGACCGACGAACGGTACCTGGACCTGCTTGCTGGCGCACAGGCACTGCTGTTCCCAGGAGAAGAGGACTTCGGCATCATCCCCGTTGAGGCGATGGCGGCAGGTGTTCCCGTTGTCGCGCTCGGAGTTGGGGGAGCGCTGGACACCGTCGTGGATGACGTGACCGGAGTGTTGTTCGCCGACCAGACGGAGCCGGCCCTGGCCGCAGCGGTTGATCGGGTACTCGCCCAGCGATTCGATGCGGCGAAGCTGCACGACCACGCCCGCCAGTTCCGCCCGGAGCAGTTCGACACGCAAATCAGGGCCATCGTTTCCGGGCACCTCGCGGCTGGAAACCGTGACCAGTGGTGAGCGGTCCCTGACTTCACGCTCACGATCGAGATGGTGCGTCGCGTCAGCGTGACGCCGGGGGACGACTCCTCAAGGTTGACGAAGGACGAGCCGATGGTCAGACGATGAACGGGAGCGCGGTCAGGCAGATTGGTGCTGACCCGGGCAACGCGCCGCTTGGCGCTGAGGCCGGAGTGTCTGCGGCCAGTGTGTCTGCGGCCAGTGTCTCGAACATCAGCACCGCGCGCGTCCGTACGATCCAGCGGGCATGGGTGTGGGTGCGTGTGACGCTCACGGTGCTCGGCGATTTCCTCGCTGTTGCAGGCGCGCTGTCGCTGGCGTTGAACCGTCGGCTGGACGGCGCAACGTTGACATCGGCCGTTGCTCGACCGGCCGGGCGGACCATCACCTATCAAGCGGTGTCGCTGCTATTCGTTCTGGGATGGGTTCTGGCAGTGGCGACCAACGGCGGGTACCAAACACGGCGCCTGCACTCGCTGTGGTACCAAGCTGCGTCGGTGTGGCGCAGTGCTCTCGGAGTCCTCGCGTTCCTGGGTGTGACCGGGCTTTTCCTTCGCCTGCAGTTCTCCAGGTCCTTCGTTCTTGTCGGCTTGTTGGGCTCGGTGGTCGGCACGCTGGCCGTGCGGGTTTGTGTGTTTTGGCTTTTCATAGGACTGCAACGTGTGGGGATCGCCGTGGACCGGGTTGTCCTGGTCGGCGCGCCCGTCGCAACTCACGGCATCAGGGTGCAGTTGGAGACGACGTCGTCGCGCAAGACCAGGGTCGTGGACGAAATCAGGTTGCCGCTCGCGGCTACCCCATCAGCGATCCTCAACCCAATTCTGCGGGTGGTGGAACGGCACGGGGCGACCAGCGTGGTGATGTGCGGTGCTGGGTCGCTGCCCTCAGGAACGGTGCGCGCGCTTGCAGCGAGGCTTGCGGGTACTGGTGTGTCTCTCGTCGTGGCGCCGGGTACCGCTGAGGCTGTTGGTCCTGGCGTGCAGTTACACCCGGTCGGCGACCTGTTCCTGTTGCGAGTTCGCGACTCGAACCCGAGTGTGGTCGGCCGGGTCTCGAAGGTGCTGCTGGACCGGTTGCTCGCGGCGGCATTGCTGCTGGTCGTCAGCCCGCTGATGGTCGTCATGGTTGTGCTCATCAGGCGCGGGTCAGCCGGCCCGGCGCTGTTCCGCCAGGAGCGCGTCGGGCGGCGCGGGCGCCCCTTCCAGATCTACAAGTTCCGGTCAATGACCGACGATGCCGAGGCCAGCCTTCGGCGCGATGGTCTGTGGGACGCGTACGTGGCCAACGGTTTCAAACTGCCGCATGGTGACGACCCTCGGGTTACCCGGATCGGTGCCGTGATGCGCCGGACCAGCCTGGATGAACTACCGCAATTGATCAACGTGGTGTTCGGGTCGATGAGCCTGGTCGGACCGCGTCCGGTAGTTCCAGCAGAGTTGGCCTGTTACGGAGACCTTGAGCTTGCATACACCGGAGTCCGTCCTGGTATCACTGGTTACTGGCAGGTGAATGGTCGCAGCGACGTCGGGTTCCCCGACCGTGCCGAACTGGACGCGTACTACTACGACAACAGATCAATTCGAGTCGATCTGCGCATCCTGTTCCGTACGGTCCTCGCGGTCGCGATGCGCGTCGGAGCACATTGATGTGGTTGTTGTGACTGGAGATCTCATGCGAAACGCAGTGGCCCTCAGGCCAGTAGAAGCTGACGCGGCAACCGACGCGCTCCGGCAGCTGCTTGCACTCGACACCGGTGTACTTAACCGTGCGTTTCGGTCCGCCACACCCTTTCCCCACGTCCTAGTCGATATCGAGCTGTCGGAAGCACTCACCTCGGCGTTTCCAGGTCCTGATTGGAACGGATGGACGCTGCTGCGCGACCAGTACCAACCGCACAAACGGCATTGCCCCGACATCGAACAGTTCCCGCCGTCGCTCCAACGGGTCGTTGAAGGGCTCAATGGGTCGCGAGCCGTCCAATGGCTTGAGCGGGTGACAGGGATCGATGGGTTGATCCCGGACCCCCATCTGACCGGCGGTGGCTTGCATGCCTCGACAGCTGGCGGGATCCTTTCACCGCATACGGACTTTCACGACTACGGACGCCTTGGCGTGTCGCGGCGGATCAACCTCCTGCTGTACATGAACCCCGGATGGACGTCAGCGGACGGCGGGTGCCTCGAGTTGTTCCATCCCGGAACCCGCACGGCGCCGGCGATGAGCGTGGTCCCTGCGGCAGGACGAATTGTGATCTTCGAGACGAACGATCAATCGCCACACGGCTTCACCGTCCCGGTTGCTGCCGGCAAGACCCGCAACAGCGTGGCCCTCTATTTCTATACGGCGCGCCGACCCGACCACTTCTCTGGCACCGCCGCCACCGGATGGGCCGTCACGTCGGCACCGAGGGCGCGAGTCCGGTGGGAGACAAGCAAAGCTCTGCGCAGGATCGCATCTGGATTCGGTAAGCTCGCATATCATCTTGATCCGTTCGAGAAGGAATCCTCGAACTAGGTCTGCGCTGCGACCCACTCTGCTCGCTCACCAGCTGGAACGGTCACCCAGCTGGCACGGTGCCGAGACCGACGGCTTTGCCCGACAGGTGATCGGAGTCGAACGTGAGTTGGAGCAACTCGTACGGCACGGTCGCTTCTGGTGCGCTGTCCGTACCCGCGAAGCACCTCACCGTTCTCGTGGGCTTCGCGAGCTCGATGGTCCCTGGGCGAACCGGGATTGCGCCCACGTGTTCACCGAACTGCAACCACACTCCTGGCCGGTCTCCCGTGATGAGGAATCGGGTGCTTCCGCTTGGCGGACCATCGAGCTGCTGTGGTTCGCCGTTGCAGATGAGTTGTTGAACGCGTTGGTCAGTCTTCGCACCATTCGTTGTTGCGCTGTTGATGGCTTGTGCCGCAGGTATGCCGGTCCACCGGAGCAGATAGCTGGGGTACGTCGGCGATGCGACCCAACGATAAGACCGTTCGCCGATGACCAGAAGCAGGTTCTGGGATCGCATGACAGCTTCGGCATCAGCGTCGAGACCGTTCAGGCCGATGTACAGGATGGAGATCGGCCCGGTGATCGATTCGGGCATTGCCAGGATTTGCGCAGGGTTGATCTGCGGTGTTTGCAGCGCAATTCCGGAACGATCGGCAAAGTAGTGCACATCGGGGTCCCACCCCTGACCGGTCACCAACACGCCTTCGGACGGTGAGCTGAGAGAGGTGAATTCGTAACGCGGCGCAGTCGCAGCAATGGTTGGCACGATGTAGTTGAAACCAGTTGCCCCGAACCCGATGACCTGTGCCGCTGCAATGAACGCAGCGGCAGTTGCACGTCTCGCCACCGTCACCGCTGCCAGCGCCCTTGCGACTCCGCATCCGAAGATGCACGCGAACGCCGGTGTGACGGCTGCAAGGTAGTAGTCGTGGACTTGGTAGAGATTGAAGAAGATCAGGACCGAGACGAGCGGAACCGATGCGATACCGAGCGCCAGTAACGGCTGCGCCTGCCGCCTCACCGAAAGCAGGCCCAAGGCGGTGATCACCAAGCCTGTGAAGCCGAGGATCAGCGGAACCCGCGTACCGATAGTGACCCAATTCGCCCACTGGGTCCGCTGCGACACCGGCCCGAAATACCAGTGTCCCAACGACGCGTTGGTGAGCCACGCGCTCAACTCGGACTTGGCGCGTAGACCATCGGACCAGCGTGTCCATATCGCTCCGCCGATCACCGGCACGACGGTGACTGCCGCACACCGAAGCCAGCGTCGAACAGTGGGTCGTACCCACGGTCGCAGCGCGACGAACAAGACGGGAAGCCAAACCACTGCTGTCGTGCTCTTCGAGGTAACAGCGATGACGCCAAGAACATTCGCAGTGACGTATACCCGTTGTTGCGAACCTGGCGATTCGACCGCGCGTCGAGATATCAGGATCCACCACAGACAGGTGGCGACCGTGAATGACTCGATCATGCTCGCCTGTCCCCATACGAACGTGAACGGGCAGAACAGGTACCCAGCAGCTGCTGCCAGACCACCGGTTCGCCCTGAGATGATCGTGGTGAGCCGGGCGACTGCGATTGCTGCCAGCAGTGTGAAGGCGAGCGATGTGACCCTCAGAGCCGCAGTCTCCGAAACACCTGTGCGGCTGAGGAGTGCGGCTATCGCTGAGTACCACGGAAATTCGAACGGAACGACTCCGCCGACGCCGAACGACTGCAGCCGAGGATGAAACAGATCGAACCCCGACCGCAGAAGCCCGCGCATGTACATCGCGGTCTGCGTCTGCCGGAAGCTGTGATGGTCGACGATGGGCGTGTTCAACGAGGGGAGCGTGAGGAGCGCGAAGCCGGTGAGCATCCAGACGAGCGGGTTGCCCAGCCCGTCGGCCGGTCGTGGCGGACTCGCAAGCGTTCGAGAGGGCGAAGGACCGTGCGCGCGCTCGCGCAGGATCTCGGTGTCACTCATCATGATGGTTTCGGTCTGAACGGCCACCGACTGAAGCGGCTTCGACAACTTCAGGTTCAGGCGAAACTGGCCGATAGAACCGACGATGGAACCAGTCGCCATGGCCCGACAGTCGTGTGCGCCAACCGGGCGCTCGTCGTCATCCGCAGCGGAGATTGCTGACCGATGTCGGCCGAAGCGGTAACCACAACCGCCGGCGACGCCGCCCGCCGCGTGCTCCTTGCTTCGGGTGGCACTGTCATCGGACGCGTTGCGATGTTCGCCCAGTTCGGGCTGGTCACGCTGTTGACCCGCGGCCTTGACCGAAATGTGTTCGCCTGGACGTTCACCGTGGTGAACGTTGCGCTGGTTGCAAGCAGCGTCGACCGCGGAGTCGGCGCCGTCGTCGTGGGCTTGGCTTCACGCGGCGAGCCGATCCGGCGGCTGTTGGAGCTGACGCGGCCGATGCGGGTGAAGCTCCGGCGCACCAGTGTGGTTGTCGCTGGCGTGTTGTTCGTCGGAGAGCTGGCAGTTCTCGGGCGAGGCAGCACCCGCCTGTCCACGTTGGTCGGCTTGCTGGTTCTCCAAACCGTTGCGATCGTTGCCATTCTCGGGCTGGTTCCGTATGAACGGACTGCGTACGGTCAACAGCGGGTCGGCCTCATCGCCCGCGCCACGTTGGTAAGCGTGCTGATGACATCAGCTGTTGGCCTGCTTTGCGCTGGCAGTAAGACTCCCGTGTTGCGAGACATCGCCCCTGCGCTCATCCTGATGATGCAACCTGTCGTGGCGAGAGCAATCATGTTCCGGAGCGTGATGTCCGAAGCAGCGCCGGCCATTTCCTCGGTGGCCACGGCCGATGAGACGAAGGATCGCCTGCTCGTTGAATCCCGCCACTTTTTCGTGATCCAGATGGCGTGGACCGCCTCGATCGGGATCGATCAACTGCTGGTTTCGCTGTTGCGTCCCGAGAGCCAGGCGGTCGAGTTCGCGGCGCACGCTCGATGGTTCCTGCTGGCGCAGGCCGTGGTCACCGTCGTCTCGGCGAACGTCTGGCCGGTCATCTCGTCGACGCTTGCAAAAGGATCGGTCGATGTCGCTCGCAGAGTGTTTGCGTGGGCGACAGTCGCTGTGGTCTCGGCCTCGATCGTGATTGCTCTCCCGCCGCTCGTTGGCCTTGTCCCACCCGGCTTGTTCCTGAAGGGCGCCACGTATCGACAGTCGTTGTTGATTCCGATGATGCTGAGTTTCGTGGTGATGCAATGGGGTCAGTTGCTGGGTCAGGTCCAGGCGGCGGTGCGCGATGTGCGTTTCCAGAGCCAGGTGATTGTTCCGGCGACCATCGCGAACGTTGTCGCAAGCGTTGTTCTGTGTCTTGTGATCGGCCCGGAAGGTGCGCCATGGGGGACGGTTCTCAGCTATCCCGTCGTGCTGGTGCTTGGCAGCATGCGCCTGGCCAACCCTGCGGTGTGGCAGCGCAGTGTTGCGCTGAGCGAGGAGCCAGTTGCGGCGCTCGACGCTTCATGTGCTGCGTGACGAGCACTGACCGACACTGACGCCCGGTCTGTCATCTCGTCTGCCAATCAGGGTCGGATCGCGGTGGCGATCAGTTCCCCGCCGCGGCGGGGCCACCAGCGCAGCGCGGTGTCTGCAACCAGCTGTACACCGACTGTTGCCAGTCCGCGGACAACAAGCGACGCTCGGTTGTTTCGAGGCGCGACTGACCGCCCAGCGAGGAACCCGTCCGATAGGTAGTTGGTGGAAACCTTGACGTGCTTGAACCCCTGCGCCGTCAGAGCAGCCTGCAACGAACGCGGGCCGAACACCTGCAGGTGACGGGGAGCTTCAAGGCCTCGCCACGCCGAACGAAATGCTCTGGCCGACAAGCTCTGTCCGTTCGGGGTGATCACCACCAGGGTCCCGCCGACCGCGAGGAGCGACGACGCATCGGCGAACAGTCTGGCCAGGTCGTGAACGTGTTCGACAACGTGTGACAGCAGGACGACGTCGAACGATCCCACATGTGTTGCGAGAACGGCGTCGAGTGATTCCGAGACGTCCAGCCCCGCCGACCGAGCGATGTCGACCGCTGCCGGGTCGAAATCCTGCCCACCGACGGCCCACCCGAGAGAGCGGAGCCGGAGCAGGTTGACACCGTTTCCGCAGCCGATCTCGAACAACTGACCCGGCGGCGCAACCGCAACTGCCGGTGGAAGCACGGTCCGCGTACGCTCGGCGCGTTGGCGGCGAGACAGCGGGCTCGGGTACCACGACGGCAAACGTGGGTGTCCGCCGCTGTCGGTGGACTCGTGCGTCTCGTATTCGGCGTAGAACCCGAGGATCGCTTCCGCCGCTGGCTTGGGAGTTATCCATTGGGCATCGCATGCCGCGTTGGTGCATGCCGCGGTGTTCCACACGCCGGGGACGTGATGCACGCGGTCTGACAGGTGTCTGTAGAGCGGGCGACCTGATGAGGTGCAGACGGGGCAGGGTGACTGTGTCGGGCTTGGCGACGGCCTCATGAGGCCACTCCGGTGAGGTTCTCGACAACGGCGCGGTGTTGGGCCCAGCACGAGGCCCACGAGAACCTGGTCTCGGCGCTTCGCCGGCCGGCGGCCGCCAGCCGGTCGTGTTCTTTCGGCTGCGTCGCAGAAGTGATCGCAGCGGCGAAGTCGCGTGGGTCCCGACCGTCGACCAGCATGCCGTCGACGGAGTGCTCGATCAGCTCTTCGGTGGCTGCCATACGCGGCGCGACTACCGGCACTCCGAGATGCATAGCCTCCATCGGAGTCAGGGGCAGACCCTCCCAACGGGAGGTGAGCAGTAGCGCATCGCATGACTGCAACTGACGCAGCATCTCGTGGCGGGGCAGCGCCCCGGTCAGCTCGACGCGGGCCTTCAAGCCAGCGTCGTTGATTGCGCTGTTCACCTCGCCGCGCAGCGAACCGTCGCCGATCATCAGCAGCTTGATCCGATCCGGGAGAAGCGCCGCTACCTGCACCGCGAGCAACGGGTCCTTCTGGTGTTCGAACCGGCTGACAAATGCAACGGTGCCGTGGCGTCGGGGTGATGGCTCGTCGGTCTGGTCCAGCGCAACGCCGTTGAGGATGACGACCGAACGCGCTGTCGGGCGAAGCAGCCGATGGGTGCGGGCGAGCGATTCGTCCTGGCGACTGACGAACACGGTCGTGTCGATGCGACGGTTCGCGAAACGTTCGAGGATCGTCCCGATCCGTCGTTGCAGTCCAGCGCGATGAAGGTAGTGGTAGCCGTGGACGGTGTGCATCGACGGTACGGAGCGCGGCACCAGCACCGAGAACCACAACGCCCGCGAGCCGTGTGTGTGCACCAGCGTCGGCTGCGCGTTGGAGACGATCCGTCTGATGCCGAGTACTGCGGACGCGAAGTCCGCCTGCGAGAAGAACGCGACGGTGTGAACCGTCGCGCCTGCGGCCCGGAGCTGGGAGACCAGCGGACCCGATGCATCCGTGATCACCTCGACGTTCCATCCTGCGTTCAGGTATTCCCGGGCGAGCGCGTCGACGACCGTGGTGCCTCCTCCGAGTTGTGGGTCGGCGACGATCAGCACGACGGTCGAACGCTCACGCATGGTTTGTTTGCTTGCTCGATCGACCTCGTGCGCCGCGCAGACCGAGCGTGATTGCCAGCCGTCTGGCGAGCTTTACTGCGCTGATACCGATCGGTGAGGTTCCCGTTGCCCGGAGGTACACATCTTGCGCGTTGAAGTAGTCGAGCTTGAGTTCGTTCGGAGAGCGGTACGACTTGCCGCCGAGATGGGTGACGCGCGCCTCGGGTTGGCGGAGAACTGAATGGCCCAGACGGCGCACCTGCCAGCACAGCAGGACGTCTTCGAAATACATGAAGATGCGCTCGTCGAACCCACCGATCTGTTCGAAGAGCGCGCGGTCGATCATCAGTGCACAGCCGCTGACCCAGTCCGGGGTGAGTGATGTGCCGTAGCGTTTCGTCTGTTGCGTGATGATGCGGCGAACGGTCGGAAACGGTCCGAGTGCGTCGACCTGGAGGCCCGAGCCCGAGCCCGCGTGGATGAACGGAGCGATGATGCACATTCCTTGCTCTGCCTGCCGTTGGGTGACCAATGCAGCGAGCGCGTTCGGATGAAGTTGGGCGTCGCTGTTGAGCAGGAAGAGCAGGTCCCCGGTGGCAGAGCGGGCTGCGAGGTTGTTCCCGGCGCCGAACCCTCGGTTTCGCGGGGAAGCGACGACGCGGACGGTGTGTTCGTGACGGAATTGCGTGGTGAGGCGTTCGAAGCTGTCATCGCCCGACGCGTTGTCCACCACGATGATCTCCGTGGCTTCGGGTTGGGCGAGGGCTGACTCGACGGCAGCGATGGTCAGATCCGCCGTGCGGTAGTTGACGATGAGGACCGAGACGGTGGGTTGGGCGGTCGCGGCCACTATTCGGGCTGTGGTGGAGACCGTGTTGAGGACCAGGGCAGTGGTCGGCATGGGCTGTTCATCGGCATTGATGGGGGTGTGCTGAACCCCTGGGAAGCGGTGGTAACCCCTGCGAACCCTTTTAGGAAACGCCGTGCAGGTGAGTGTGCAAGACTCTTTTGGCTCGGTTCAGGCCGGGCGTGGAGAAGTGCGAGAGCGGCCGAATCGACCTCACTGCTAATGAGGGGACTTGGGAAACTGGGTCCGAGGGTTCAAATCCCTCCTTCTCCGCCACATAACCCGTCGGTGTCCTGGCTTCCAGCCGGTACACTGTCGGACATATTGCGTTCGTAGCTCAACGGATAGAGCATCTGACTACGGATCAGAAGGTTGGGGGTTCGAATCCCTCCGAACGCGCCAAGCATTTCCGCAGCTCATAGGCAGTTGTCTAGTTCGTTGGTGAAGGTTGGGACGGCGGTCAGCCCAACATTCATCCCAAAATCGGTGCCGGTCGGCTCGTACCCTGAGTAGATGGGACAGCACGGGTCGGGATCGCTACGGGAGCGCCGATCTGGTGTTTGGGAGCTTCGGATCGCCGTCGGCACCGATCCAGTGACCGGCCGCACGATGACTCGCTCGGTCACCTTCCGAGGCTCCCGCGACCAGGCAGAGCGCTACGGCTCCGAATTGGCCGCCGAGTACCGAGCTCGTCGTGCTGTTGCCAAAGCAGCCCCAATGTTGACGGTGCACGAACTATTGGATCGGTGGCTTGTGGCCGATCACCCGTGGAAGCCCTCCACACTGGTCGGGTACACATCCATCGCCAACGCACTTCGGGCCGATCGGACACTCGCCTCAACGCGCATCGCGTCGCTCACCCCACGAATCGTGCGGATGGCGTTCGTCCGCTGGACCGACGCTGGCGCTGGCCCCGCCGTCATCTCCGGACGGTTCCGCGCCTTGCGCGCCGCTATTTGATGGGCATACGACGAACGCATCATCGACACACATCCGATACGGACCATGCGCGGACCGACACGCCCCAAACCGCGGCGGCCGCTCGAAACCGAAGCGCTTGGCCGACTCCTCGCAGCAGCCGAAACTCAACTGTTCGAGGCCGTTGCAAACGACATTGGACGTCCGGGCGATCGTGAGCACCGGCATCTCGCCGAGCAGGACCTCTTGCTCGTGCGTCTCGCAGCAGACAGTGGCGCGAGACGCGGAGAGCTTGCAGCACTCCAGTTCGACGACCTCCGCGACCGTGTCCTTCACATCGCCCGCGCAGCATCGGCCGACGTGATCGGAACGCCGAAGTCGGGACGAGACCGAACACTCACGATCGGGACACCCAACTGCGATGTTCTGGCACCAACTCGAACACGATTGGCGGCCTACTACCCGGCCCGGTGCTGAGTTTGGGCCGTGGCTGTTCAGTCCCGTCTTCGACCATCGAGCTCGGTTGACAACTGGCGCTCTTGGCCACCGATTCGCGCGCCTCGCGCGCCGAGCGGGCGTGGAAGGGGCGACGCTGCACCGACTCCGGCACAACGTGGCCACGTTCCTCGTCGAGCGAGGCCAGATCCTCCAGGCCCAAGCTCGGCTCGGACACGCAGACGCGGCTACAACCTTGCGCGAGTACGCGTACGCGCTCCCGCTCGCCGACACTGCCGTCGCCGACGCCATTGATCAGCACCTCGACCAACTCGCGGCAGGTGAACCGTGGCGAGCAGATGCCGAAAGACGTGGGACCCTTTCGGTGAATCCTTATAAGGGGTAACCTTGGAGCCGTGACGGTCGACCTCGACACCCTTCCAGCGGAACTCGCACGCTCTGTTCGAGCTGCGCGTCGGCGCCGCGGAAACGTTGAGGCGAAGGCCTTCGTTTCGAGTGGTCTCGATCCCGTCATCGGTGACTGGGCGAAGTCGCTCATCGCTTCTGGCGAGCTGGACGCTGCGATCGCCGAGATCGCCGCATCGGATCCAGACCTTCATTCGTGATCGTCGTCGACGACCGCCTGCGTGGATCGATCGCGTCCGGCTGCCGGAGCAGGGCCCGACATCAAGGTGTACGGTTCGCGTCATCGCAGATTTCGTATCTCATTAAAGGAGATTGAAAGCCATGAAAGTTTCACATTTCGTCCGGTTGATCGGACTGGCTACGGCCTGCCTCGTGAGCGCCCCCTCGGCGCAGGCGGGCGCCAATCGCCCGGCCAAACAGGTGATCAGCAATCCCTTCCATGAGTATTCCGGCATCCCCGGACTCAAGCTGGGCTATGGCGATGTGCTGGCCCAGTGCCAGACCTACAACAACGCGTCCAACACCAACCCGTATGCACCGTTCGTCACCAACGTGAACATCATCAGCGGTGACAACCTCAACCTCGGCGCCGGGGTGAACAATGGCTGTCGCACCCCGCAGAACGAAACCGCGATCGCCGTCAACCCGACCAACGCGCTCAATCTGGTGGCCGGTGCGAACGACTACCGGGACTGCTGCGTAACCTCCGGGACATCGCAGCGCAACGACGGCAGCGGCTGGGTTTACACCTCCTTCGATGGCGGTACGACCTGGAGCAATATCAAGCTGCCCGGCGTCGGCTTCAGCGGCAACCCGCAGGGGGTGTTCAAGAAGGTCACGTCCGTGGGCGATCCGGCGATCTCCTTCGGTGCCAACAACACCGTCTATTACGCCAACATCGGCTTCAACCGTGTTGACGAATCCGACGCCATCTTCGTCAGTGTCTCGAACGACGGCGGTCTGACCTGGGCGCCGCCGGTGCTGGTCGCCAACAGCGGCGGCAAGACCTTCTTCAACGACAAGGTGTGGATCGGCGCCGATCCTCGCAACGGGAACGCAATCGTCACCTGGACACGCTTCAGGGACAACCCCACGTACGGCTACGTCGAATCGCCGATCGTCGGCGCCACGACGAGCAACTTCGGCGGAGCCTGGACCAGCTGGGTCGACGTCAGCGGTCCTTACAAGTACAACCAGGGATCAGTACCGGTCTACGACAACAACGGCAACATCTACGTGTCATTCGAAGGTGCCGTGGCGGCGGACGGGTACAACGACTACAACATCGTCGCCCGGTCCACCGACGGCGGCAACACCTTCACCCAGACTGTTCTGAGCCGCAATGTCGACGAGAACTTCCCAATCTTCGGCGGACGCGGCGTGCTCAGCGGCCTCCATTTCCGCACCAACACCTTCCCGGCACTCACGGTCGACCGCGTGACCGGCAAGCTCTACCTGGCATGGGCCGACAACTCCCTCGGCAATTCGACAACCACCAGTACACAGGTCTTCATCCAGTCGTCGACCAACGGTGTCATCTGGTCCCCTAAGACTCGGCTGACCACCACACCCGAGGACAAGATCTACCCCTGGGTGGCCGCCAACGGCGGCAATGTCATCGTCACGTACTACACCCGCGAGTTCGCCGGCAGCGCCAGTCTTCAGCTGGACTACGCCTACGTGAAGTCGAACGACGCCGGCGCGACCTGGAGCGCCTCGACCCGGATCACCGAGCAGTCATCCGACCCGGGCATCCAGTTCACCTCAGGTGCCTTCATCGGCGACTACACCGGCGTGGCCATGGGATCGGACAACATCGCCCATCCCATCTGGACCGACTTCCGCGGCAACCCAGGCGTTACATCGCCCAATCAGGATGCGGTCACGGCCGCCATACCCCTTTGATCACTACCCTGGCCGGCTGACGGCAGGCTGCTTCGGGTTCCGCTAAGCCGCCGGGGCAGCGCCCCAGCGGTTCAACATCGCTCATCTCCTGCCGCACTCTCGGGAAGGCTCCCGGGATCCGATGGCAACGCTGCCGATGTGCGGCAGGAGATGTTCGATCGTGGCCGCGGTGGCGCGACCTGCCCGTGTCAGCAAACGCGATAAGAGCGCATCGCTCTACGACCTTCGCACTGCTTCGGGGCTGAGCCAGCGCGCCTTGGCGGAGCGGATGGGCGTAACCGAGTCCGTCGTCTCGCGGCTTGAAGAAGGTGGCAGCGCAGGCAACCGGATCGACATCCTCGCTCGGGTTGCCGTTGCCCTCGACCGTCACCTCATCTGTCGTTCCCAAGGAAGACGAACCGAACGACATCGGAGTCCTCGGTGGCGATGATCTTGATGGCTTCCCCAGACATGGTGCACTCCTTCGGGGTTCCAGCTGTCGAGTAGCTCTCGTCCGCGTGCGTCGTCGAGTGCGAGATCGAGTGCGATGACGATCGCTGGAACGACAACTTTGCCGTTTCGGTGGACTCGTTGTGTTGCGAGCCATGCCAACGACGAGGTCGAACGTGCCGTTGGGGTCGGGTTTGAGGATCGATGTTGCAAGGTCAAAGGAGTCGGCCTCGGGGACCATCAGTTGGGACCGTCCAGAACCTCGTCTGATGCCCGGCACCTTCCATGCTCGCTCGGCCTCGGAACCGGTCCACGCCATCCAGTACCGGAAGGGTCGGTGAGCCGTGTTCGAAGTGTCTTCGCGTTTGCCGCGGTTGTTGGATCACCGACCACTGCAATGGGTCGCGCGCGATATCGCCAAGCCTGGACCGCTGCGTCGAGGAGTTCCGGCAGCAACGGTTCGTGGTCAGCAGTGACCAACCCTTCGTCGATGAATCGACGCAGTGCATCGGACACCGACGACGCAGTCCGTCGGATTGCTCGGCTGATGGCCCGCACACCGCCTGGCTCTGGAGTGTGAAGGAGCCAGAGCGCGATATCGAGGCCGATCCCCCGTCGAGCGGTTGTCCGCGGCGTTTCGGCGACGTTGCTTCGGCCGCCGCCACTGAGGCTTCGATGACGAGCGACGGGCGTCGGATGGAGAGGTAACCGCGCTCGTCGAAAAACGAGACGTTGCGGTCGCGCAAGATGGTCCGTGCGTCTTCGGTGATCCGCTGAGCGACGAGAAGATCAGTAGTCCCTGATGTCTAGGCAAGACCGCGTGCAAGCGATGCGCTCACCACGAAATCCTTCGGCGTGCCCTGGCTAGGAGGGTTCGACTGGAGAAGCCTATGAGTCGATCTCGGAGAGAACCTCGCTGATGATCCGGGTGACCTGATGCGGTGCGATCTCGTCGCCGCCTTCCGCTTCTGCGATCTCATGGGCGAAGCCCTTGACCGACGGAGTCCCACCGACCAGTACGTGTCGAAGCGCCTCGGCACTGGGCTCAGGATCAGACAGCGATTCCACGGCCTTGTGGACGTCGTGTTCGGGGTCGACTGCGACCGCATGCACGACGGCCATTGCTTCTTCGCGTCCGCTTGCCGTGGATGTGGCGGGTTCACGATCGGGGTTCTGTGCCTGATCCCATTTTGCGAGAGCCTCCAGGTAGCCGGGCTGACCCGGGTACAGCACACGCGTGGTTGCGTTCTCCTGGCCCTCCTCCGGTGGAACGGCATTCTCTTGATCGTGGCGACCGGCGATGATCGGGACGGTTAGCGTGCCGTTTTCATTTCGGATGATTTCCATTGGTCAGGCTCCTGAGGCGGCGTCGGCCTGAGGTGGCGGACGGGCGCTGTCTCCCGCCTATACCCGGACCACGCCGTTTCAATCGTCCCCCCCGTGCCGCCTCCGTAACGCCATGGGATCTTTAAAACGTCACTGTTGCCGCAGCATTGGATCAGGCGGAGTTCTTCACCGAACCGCTCGATCTGGCATGGCAGAACTATCTGACGTCAGGTGGATTTCCTCGTGCCGTCGGCGAACACCATCGAGATGGTCGGGTCAGTGACTCGTTCGTCGGCGACCTAGTCACGTGGCTGCACGGCGATGCGATCCTGACGAACCAGCCGATTCGGTGGCCCTGCTTCTTGCGGAACTCACCCGCCGCTCAACGTCGCCACTCAACCGTACAGATGCTGCACAGGTCCTCGGCTATCCGAATCGGCAATCGTTCGATCGGAGGCTGTCTCGCCTCGTCGACAGCTTCGCCGCGTTGTGGTGCCACCAGGTCGACGGCAACGGCTCTCGCATCGCCGGATCACAGTCGAAGCTGTACCTCAGCGACCCGCTCCTGGTATGGCTCGGTTCGCGGACGCGCAGGGCTGCCGTCGCCCGACTTCACCCAACTCACCGAGAACACGATCGACGCAACGATGGCCCGCGCCATTCACAACCTCCAGCCCGGGCGCTGGCACAACGAAGACACGATCGGGTACCTACGCACCACCAGCGGCAAGGAAGCCCGCTTGCTACTTTTCTCTGCATGATCCTTGACTCGTTGACGCTGTCGGCTGCTCGGTTCGAAAAGGGGACAGGGTGGACGTTGAAACCGCAGGGAGCGTGTCGCGGTGAGGTATGTGTGCCGCTTCCCGATGTGGTGCACGATGGTCAAGTCGAGGTGGCGGTGGTGGCGGAGCGGCTTGGTATGCCGCTCGTGGAGAGCGCTGCGGATGGTCTGTGGTCGTTGGGTCCGGCGTCGCTCGGGGGTCACGTCCTGGCGACTGCGGAGGCGCCGGAGCTGGAGCTCCCGGACCTCGAGGGACGACCGTTCCGGCTGTCATCGCTGAAGGGCCAGAAAGTGCTGGTGGTGTCATGGGCGCCGTATTGAGGCTGTGCTCGTGACTTGCCCGTGTGGCAGGCATTGCGCAACGAGTTGCACCCTCGGGGTCTGGAGATCGTCACGGTTGGTATGGACACTGCCGGACCCGAGGCGTGTCGGCCGTTTATCGAGGCCGCCCGTCCTGAGCATCCGTCGCTGGTCGACGTGGGCCACGTCATGGCGGAGCGCTTCGGGGTCGTGAACATCCCCAACGGCGTGTGGATCGACGAGGCCGGGATGGTCGTGCGACCGGCAGAGCCGGCGTTCCCACCGGGCGGCGTCCGCGTTGCGCGGGCCGTGGTCGAGGGTGGCGTGCCGGAGCGCATGAAGGCGATCTTCGCGGAGGCCGACAAGATCCAGGTCGACCGCGAAGCGTACGGACGGGCGTTGCGGGACTGGGTGGAGCTCGGCTCTGCCAGCCGGTTCGTGCTGCCACCTGATGAGGTCATCGCTCGGTCGGGACGGCGGGATCATTCGGCTGCGGAGGGGGCCGCCCAGTTCGAGCTCGGGCAGTATCTGTGGCGGGCCGGTCGTGGCGACGTGGCGATTGAGCACTTCCGGGCCGCGCATCGCCTGCAACCGGACAACTTCTCCTACAAACGTCAGGCATGGTCATTGGTGCCGGCGGGTGCTGGTGTGTTCGACCGGTTCTGGCAGGGACCCGTCGAAGGCCGGGAAGGGGAATGGCCCTACGACAGCGATTGGCTGAGCGAAGTTCGCGACAAGGGGGCCGAGAACTACTACCCGGCAATGGAGCCGTGACGAAATGACGGTGATCCCTCCGGCCCGCCGACTGGCCGCGGCGGTCGAGCCGATTGCGGGTCAAGCCCAGTTCTCGCCGGAATGCCATGCCAACTATGAAGCGCTCGGCTTCCCTCCGAGTCCCGGAATGGTCGGCCGCACGGCGTTGCCGGACAAGTGCGGGTTCTTCACCAGCCGTGGTGCGGTGCTCGGCGATGTGCCTGCCGAAGTTGTTGCGGCCGCGTTCGCCGTGTTCAACCCGGACGAGATCGTGCCGATCGTGCGCCGCGGCAAGAGCCTGGCGGATGCATCGACGATGTGGGCGGCGCGGCTCGACGGTGCCAGCGCTCAGTTACGGCGGATACTCGGGGCCGAGCTTCCGGAAGCGGCATGGGTCACCGATCGGCTGCTCAACGCAGCCGACGACCTGCCGCTTGCCGGTAGAGCGCTGTTCGCCGGCCAGCGCGCGGCGGAGATCCCGGACGACCCCATCGCACGACTGTGGCGCTCGGCCGATCGCCTGCGCGAGTACCGCGGAGATTCACACGTGCACGCGTGGTCCGCCGCGGGGTTCGATCCGGTGGAGATCGGGTTGCTCAGCGATCTCTACTGGGGGCTCGCTCCCCGAGCGCACACCAGGGGGCGGGGTTGGACGCAGGACCAGCTCGCCGACGGGGAGGAGCGGTTGCGTTCGCGAGGTTTGCTGGAAGGCAACAACATCACCGAGCTCGGCCGCTCGGTGCGCGAAGCCATCGAAGACTCCACTGACGCGGCGATGACGCGCGCCTTGGCTGTGCTCGGCGCCGACCTCGACGAGATCCTCGCCGCGATGGAGCCATGGGGCGCAGCCATCCGGGCGGCCGGTGGATACCTCACACCTCTCGTGCGCTTCACGTTTGGCGCCGGCTAGCTCGTAGCGTGGCGCCCAATCGTTGAAAATCTCAATGCGTCAACCACGTCAACCACGCGAACACTGCGTGCGATTTGCAATCCATCCTCGTCTCGCCGACGATTCGTTCGTCCAGTATGAAAGGAATATCTTGACTCGTATCCCCTTGGTCGATTCGAACGACCCGTCCACCGATCCACTGGCCGCTGAAGCGCTCAGATCGGTCAGTCGGCATCGCAATCGGACGGTCGACCCCAACGTTTACAGAGCGATGGCCAACCATCCGAGGGCCCTCCGTGCGCTGGTCGACTTCGGCACCGCGGTCTACTTCGACAACTCGCTCACCCCTGCGCAGCGCGAGCTCGCCTACCTCACGGCGAGCGTCACCAATGACTGCCACTATTGAATTCCGACTCACGTGCTGCTCGGTCGAGCAGCGGGATTGTCGGAGGAGCAACTTGCGCACCTGGGCGACGCCTCCCGTCCGGATGACATCTACGACGACGCGTCCTGGGCCATCGTCGAATACGCACAGGTGTCGACGCGGAACGAAGCGATCGCGAACGAGCTGTACGCACGCCTCCGTGCGCACTTCACGGAGCAGCAGATCATCGAGATCTGCTTCACGGTCGGGTTGAGCAACACCATCAACCGGTTTCACGCCACCTTCCTCACCGAGGTCGACGAGCGCACCCGCGAAGCTCTGGCTCCGTCCTGCCCCCTTCGCTACCCCGACATCGAACCGAACGCTTCTGACGGGGGGCACGGGTGAAGGCGGAGTGTCCGCGCCGTGTCGCGGTGGCTCGCGACGGGCGCTGGACCGGCGGATTCGCACATTGCCAAATCCACAATCCGGTCAGATGACTGGCGGATGCGGGTCGCACATGGCTGGCGAAGAGCAGGTGGCTGCAGAGTCGCTCACCGCAGGGCCGGGCCCTCGCCGCAGCGATCGAACCACTCGTCGGATCGGTCTGTCCCTCAGCCCTCCCACACGGGCCTTCGCAACGGTCGAGTTGCCACATCATCTCGCGTGGAGCGGTCGGACAGTGTTTGCGCTTGGAGATCGCCACGATCGTCAGCGGGTTTCCGAGATTGTGCTCACCGAAGGACTACCCCGCGACATTGAGTCATTCGTCGATGGAACGCTTCTCGTCGACGTGTGGGACGACCTTTACCGTTCCGGCAGAAGGGGTTCGTGCGTGCTTGTCAGAGTCCGTCGTCGACCAGACGTCGGTAGCGCATCCGACACTGAGGACGCAGTCCGGCCGAACGCTCGACTGATCGCACGAACGCCGCCGGGTTCCGGTGTGGAGAAGCCACAGGGCGACATCGAGGCCGATACCGTCGAGCGGCTGCCCACGACGTCTGACGAGAAACTCATATTCGTGTCGCCCTTGCCGATGCGAACGCGTGACGGTGGTCTTCGACCGACGGGTGACGTTCCGGACGTCCCGCTGAACGAACGATCCACCGGTTCCGTACCTCGGGGTTGGCGGTTCCTACACGATGGGTCGAAACGGAAGGCGTCGAATCCGAATGCGATCTCGGTCGAACACGACAACTGCGCCTGACGCTAGATCCTCCGCAACCGCATCGAGATTCAACAGCAGCAGTTCGGCTAGTTCTGATGCGCGGCGGTGATCTTGGCGCCGGAACAGCACGAACGACGGAGCCGACACATTCGCGATCGCCAAAAGTTCGCCGAAGTCGGTATCACCGGACACGATCACCCGTGAAAGTTCGACCGCCAGTTTGAGTATTTCGGGATCTTTCGCCTCGCTCATCCCGAAGTCTCGGACGTGTACCGCGTCATGGCCCTCGCGTGACAAAAGGCCCGCAGAAGGGGCGAAAGATTCTGATCGAGGAGGAACTTCACGCGGGTCGTCGGAGTGGCAACTCAGCGCTGTGTGGAACAGCTCCTGAGCCGGGCGACCACGATGTCACGGCGCGGTGCTGGGCATCGTCGATTCTTCAGCGATTGACCCGGTGATTCGGAAATTTCTCGACCTTCGAACAGGGCCGACTGCGACCATGGGTGCATGGCACTCATTCCACCAAGCGAGCGCCGGTACGCCTCGCCATCGCCCGAGGAGCAGGCGCGTTTCGCGGTCGAGGCTGCAGCGGTGCGTGAGGAGTTCGAAGTGCGACGTGAAGCGCTGAAGCCCGTAAGCGCGCAGTCCTCGCGTCGGGTCCTCCTTCTCGCATACGTTCGCGCTCCGCGTCACCGTCGCCGCTGTCAGCGATGCGTTGCTTCGCAACACATGCGAGCACGAAATTCCCAACGGTGTCGACCATCGCTACTGCCGACGCTGCGGTGTCGCACTTGCCGACGCGAGTGCGTGGCGGTGGTCCTCGAACAACGGGTGACCTGCCGACACAGTCAGGTCGCGAGGCCCCGGACGACCATTTCGGCAAACGCCGTTCCGATCGTTTCGGCGCTTTCGGGTGAGCGGTCGGGGGCGCACCCGCGGGGAGGGCACCCCCCCAAGCCAAACCCGCCGAAAGCCCGGACGCGCGCC
>JANNBN010000042.1:0-46575 GCA_031385545.1 Acidimicrobiia bacterium
CCCGCGCAGAACTGCGCCGGCGTGGTGACGATGGACAACCGGCTTTCGCAGCACGTCGGCCTTCGCTCCTCCGGACGACAAGTACGGACGGGGACGGCCGGTCTGGGTATCCGGGGTGATGGGGCTTTCACTGGTGAGCATGTCAGGGTCATCGGCACGCTCCACCGCCTCCTTGAGGGCCTTTTTCGCAGCCACGCATTTGCAGACGCGTTGATCCGCTGACCGGTTGGTCATGCAGGTGCGGATCAGTCTCGACCCGCAACGGGCTGGCGGAACCGGCTGCTTGCGCCGACGCGAACGGGGCCGGGCGCAGGATGGTTCGCACGACACCCGTTCGTCCCCGGCGCACGCCGTCGGCCCCTCATGGTGCCGGAACCCCCATCCATCCGGCGAGGCGGTCGTCGCTCCGCTGAGGGACCTGGCGCTCCGCTCCGAAGGCGAGCCCCCTGCTCCTCTGCGTGACAGGACACCGCTCCGTTCGTGCCGGGTTCCGTCGTGATGTGCCGACCTCGTTCGAGCTGGAACGACATGAGCAGAGCGCTTCTTCCAGCCCTCCTCTGGACCCGCCGGCAGTCGTTCCTCGAATGCGCCCCCGCCGCCCTCGGGGTTCCTCCCGAATAGGCCCAACTGCAGGGCTCTGCGCTCGCAGTCCCATCATCGGCATCGTTGCGCTGGTGACCGCCGCTCGATTCGCCGAGTCCACTGCGTGGCTTCTGAATCTCCGATCCTGTCTCGGTGTCCGGCGTTCGGCGAATTGATCCACACACCATGCGGCCGACTCGCGCCGCAGCATTCGGTTGTGGGAATCGGGCTCGCGGTCAGCACCCAACCGGGTTGTGTTTCGGGCCGTCCCCCGGGTTCGGCATCTGTGCTTTGCACCGCCGATCTCGGGGCACCTTCGCCTTGTCAGCACAAACGCACGAATTCACCCTCTCGAGTTCCGCAGTTCGGCGGTGGTCGGTCGAGCGCGGGTGGTGCGCGTCGTGCAATCTTTCGATGCTGCCGCCAGGGACCTGATCACTGACGCATAAACGTTCAACAGTTGTTGCCGGCGGGAGCGGAGAATTCGAACGCCTATCGTTTTTTCGCACGGCCCGGCGGTGGAAACCGACGCGCCGGCCGTGCCGACATCGACCCGATCCGGACCTGACCAGCCCCGAGGCGACCCCCACCGGGTGGCCGCCTTCGTCGGCCGGGCACAGGGACGCCACGCCAATAGGCCGCGCGGCCCATTTCGCGCTCTGCGTCTTCAGTCGCCCACTGGGGGTGACGACGCAATAGTTGTCATGTCTGGCCCCCCTTACAGGACCCACCTGCAGAAACTTGGCCGCGGTCGTCCCGCGGCCATCGTCGCGCTCGTCGGACTACTCAGCTCGATGCTGGTTTTCCTGACCCCGACCCCCGCCTTGGCGGTCACCGCGTTCACGGCGAAGTTCCAGACGAACGTGTCCGGTGACATCACGCTGACCGCAAACCACAACCTCACCTGCACCTCGGGCTGTACCACCGCGAACAGCGGAACGATGGAATACGTCGACGTCGACGGAACACCGGCCAGCGCGCTCGCCGCCGGCGGCACCGTGGTGACGTTCAACTCGACCACGGCGGACGTGGTGGTCCCCGCCGGGTCGACCGTCCTGTACGCCGGACTGTTCTGGGGAGGCAACCTGGCATCCGGAGCGACCCAGGGCGGCAGCGGCGGCGCCAACGCCCCAACACCGGCCAACCGCAATCAGGTGCTGTTCAAGACCCCTGCGCTCTCCGGCTACACCACCATCACGGCGCTGGCAGCAGACGTGGACACCGACCCTGTGCAGAGCGCAACGTTCCCCGTGTACCACGCGTTCGCCGACGTGACCACTCTCGTGCAGGCCGTCACCGGTGGCGGCAACGGCACGTACGGGGTCGCCAACATCCAGGCCGGAACCGGTTCGTCGGGCAGCGGCGACTGGGGCGGCTGGACCCTGGCCGTTGCTTACACCAACCCGGTCGAACGCCTGCGCAACCTCAGCATCTTCAACGGCTTCAACCGGGTGACGGGTACGACCGACGTCGACATCCCGTTCGGCCCGTTCATCACCCCGGTCATCGGCCCCGTGAACCTGAAGATCGGTCTCGTCGCACAGGACGGCGACTCAGGCATCGTCGGCGACGCTGTCACCCTCGGCGCCGGTATCGCTTCGTGCTCGGACACCAACCCGTTGCTGTCGGATGCAACGAACACCAACAACAACATCTTCAACGGCACCATCTCCAAGCTCGGTGTCAACGTCACCACCCGCAACCCCAATCCGGCAAACACCTGGGGCTACGATGCCGACCTCATTCTGGCCAACGGTGTGCTGCCGAACAACACCACCAACGCTTGTCTGCGCCTGAAGACGAACGGCGACCAGTACTTCCCCGATGCGGTGACGACCGCCATCGAGCTCCCCGCTCCGCTCTTGGTTGCCACGAAGACCGGTGTCGATCTCAACGGTGGCACGCTCAACCCGGGCGACACGATCGAGTACACGATCAGCATCCAGAACAACGGCGACGACATTGCGACCGATGTCGTGCTGGTCGACCCGATCCCTTCACCGCTCACGTACGTGCCTGGGTCGATGAGCGTGGCTACGGGAGCGAACGTCGGAGCGAAGACCGACGCGACCGGCGACGACCAGGGACAGTTCGCATCCGGCAGCGTCACGATGTACCTCGGCACCGGGGCAACGAGCGCCCTCGGCGGCCAGATGCTGCCCGCGGCAGCCACCTCGGTAAAACTGCGAGCCACGGTGAACGGCAGTGTCGCCGGTGGGACACCGATCAACAACACGGTCCAGATCAGCTACAAGGGCGCAACGATCCCGACCCAGGTGATCGCCCCGGTGTCGTCTGCGTCCACAACGTCAGTCGCCAGCCAGGTCGATCTGGTGGTCACCAAAACCGACAGCCAAACCGTTGTCACGGCCGGTGCACTGATCACCTACGTGGTGACGGTCCACAACAACGGACCCCAGACCGCGACGAGCGCAGTGCTCACCGACACCATCCCCGCGACGATCCTGTCCCCGACGTGGACCTGTTCGGTTGCTGGCCAGTCTGCAGCAGCGGCGTGCGGCGCTGCATCCGGTTCGGGAAACATCAGCACGACCCTGTCACTCGGATCCGGCGACACTGCCACGTACACCGTCTCGGGAACGGTTGACCCGGCGGCAGCGGCTGGCACGGCAACGCTTGCGAACACAGCGACGGTCGCGGCCGCCACCACGCAGAACGACACCAACGCAGCGAACAACTCGGCGACCGATACCGACGACGTGGTGCGCCGGGCAGACATCCAGATCACCAAGACCGACGGCATCACCAACGCAATCCCCGGAACGGCGTTGACCTACACAGTGGCGGTCACCAACGCCGGGCCGTCCAACGCTGGGTCCGTGAGCGTTGCAGACACCATCCCGGCTGCGATCACCGGCGTCACGTGGACGTGTGCCGCAACCGCAGGTTCCTCGTGCGCCACCACCAGCGGCTCGGGCAACACTCTCGCGACGTCTGCGAACCTGCTGGGTTCGGGCGTTGCCACCTACACGATCAACGGCACGCTCAACCCGGCTACCCCGGCCGGCACCAACACGCTGATCAACACAGCGACCGCCACGCTCGGCTCGGGCATCACCGAGATCAACGCCGCCAACAACACAGCAACCGACACCGACAACGTCACGCCTCGCGCCGACCTCAGCATCACCAAGACCGACGGGATTGTGGACGCCGTCCCGGGGACCACGATCACCTACACGGTGTCGGTCGCGAACGCTGGTCCATCGTCGGTCACCAACGCGTTGGTGACCGACACGGTTCCGGCTGCACTCACGGGTGTCACGTGGACCTGTGCGCCGACCGGCGCGGGCGCATCGTGCGGAGCAGCGTCGGGCAGCGGGAACGCGATCAGTACCACCGTCACCTTGCCGACCGGAACATCGGCCACCTATGCGGTCACCGGCACCGTCAACCCGACGACACCATCGGGCACCAACACGCTCACCAACACTGCGTCCGTGGCGGCCCCCGCCGGCACGACGGACCCGACAGCCGGCAACAACTCGGCAACTGACGTCGACAACGTGAAGGCCACCGCCGAGCTGAGCATCACCAAGACCGATGGGTCAACCGACGCAATTCCCGGCGCCGCGGTCACCTACACGATCGTGGTCACCAACGCCGGCCCGTCGACCGTCACCAACGCAACGATCACCGACGCCGTGCCTGCTTCATTGACCGGTGTCACGTGGACGTGTTCAGCAACAGTCGGCGCATCGTGTGGATCGGCGAGCGGTTCCGGCAACGCAATCGCAACGACCGCCTCGCTGCCAGCAGGCGCGTTGGTGACCTACACCGTGACAGGAACGCTGGCACCAACGACGGCAGCCGGAACTCTCACCAATACAGCAGCTACTGCCCTGCCTTCTGGTGTGACCGACCCGACACCGGGTGTCACGCAGGCGACCGACACGAGCACCGTCAAACCGACTGGTGATCTGTCCATCACCAAGACGGACGGCGTGAGCACAGCGGTCCCTGGGACCACCATCACCTACACGTTGGTGATCACCAACGCCGGGCCGTCGACCGCCACCAACGCTGTCATCACCGACACCATCCCGGCAGCGATCACCGGGGTCACCTGGACCTGCTCGGCCTCGGGCGGCGGCGCTGCGTGCGGCGCAGCGTCGGGTGCGGGCAACGCGATTTCCACCACGGCGACACTTCCCACAGCGACCTCGGTCACCTACATCGCAACGGGAACGCTGGGTGCGGCAACAGCGGCAGGAACCGCAACTCTCGTCAACACCGCAGCGGTTGCGGCGCCCGCTGGTTTCACCGACACCAACGCGGCCAACAACACCGCCACGGACACCGACGACGTGACCCCGCAAGCGGACCTGGCGGTCGCCAAAACGGCCTCGGTCACCAGCGCGCTGCCCGGTGGCGCCGTCGGCTACACGATCGTGGTGACGAACAACGGTCCGTCGAACGTGACCGGCGCAACCATCGTCGACTCGCTGCCGTCCCAGCTGGTTTCTGCCACGTGGAGCTGCGCCGCAAGTGCAGGTGCTGCATGCGGTGCCGCATCCGGAAGCGGCAACGTCATCAACACAACGGCGAACCTCCCATCGGGGTCTTCGGTCACCTTTACCGTCAACGCGACGGTCGGGCCGACGGTCCCGGCCGGGACAATCACGAATACGGCCACTGCGACGGTGCCCTCCGGCGTGACGGACCCGGTGCCGGGCAACAATTCGGGTAGTGCCTCGGTGACCATCAGTTCGGCAACTGATCTGTCGATCACCAAGACCGACGGGGTCGGTACTGCGACACCGGGTTCGACGGTGACCTACACGATCGTTGCGAGCAACGGCGGCCCGAACCCGGTGGCAGGTGCGACGGTGGCCGACACCATCCCGGCGAACATCAGCGCGGCAACGTGGACATGCAGCGCATCTGCGGGTTCAAGCTGTGGCACCGCATCCGGCAGCGGCTCCTTCTCCGTCGGGGTCAACCTTGCAGTCGGAGGGACGGCGACATTCACCGTGTCAGCCACAGTTCGGGCAACCGCGACCGGAAGCCTGGCCAACACCGCAACGATCACCGTGCCGTCTGGGGTGACGGAGACGAACTCGGCGAACAACTCGGCAACCGATACCGACACGCTCTCCCCCGTTGGCGACCTCAGCATCACCAAGACCGACGGGGCGACCACCGCAACCCCAGGGACCGGCATCACCTACACCATCACGGTGCAGAACGCCGGCCCCTCCACGGCAACCGGGGCAGCAATCGCCGACACCATTCCGGCTGCAATCTCCGGGGCGACCTGGACCTGCTCGTCATCCGGGGCTTCGAGCTGCGCGGCACCTTCAGGTTCGGGCAACATCGCAACAACAGCAACAGTTGCGGCAGGAAGCAGCGTCGTCTACACCGTCACCGGCACCATCGCCGCGGGGGCAACGGGCACCGTCAGCAACACAGCCACCGTGACCCCGCCTGGCGGATTCCCGGACAGCAACGCCGGGAACAACTCGGCAACCGATTCCGACACGCTCATCCCGCAGGGTGACCTCACCATCACCAAGACGAACGGTGCAGCACAGTCGATTCCGGGTACGTCCACGACCTACACAATCGTTGCATCGAACGCTGGACCGTCCACTGTCGTAAGCGCGCCGATTACTGATTCATTGCCAGTCAGCCTGCTGGCAGCCACGTGGACATGTTCGGCAACCGCCGGCTCGTCCTGCGCTGCCGCCAGCGGCACCGGAAGTATCGCAACTACGGGGACAATCCTCCCCGGCGGCTCGCTCACCTTCTCGCTCACTGCGACCCTGGACCCAGCCACCTCGAGCGGCAGCACGCTTGTCAACACCGCGGCAATCAGCGCACCAGCCGGCTTCACCGACACCAACGGTACGAACAACGCCTCGACGGACACCGACACGGTTACGCCACGGGTGGATCTGTCGATCACGAAGACCGACGGGGTTGCCGCCGCCGTCCCGGGTTCAACAGTCGTCTACACGATCGTTGTTGCGAACTCCGGACCGTCGACGGCCACCAACGCCGCTGTCACCGACACACTCCCAGCAGCGCTGACCGGAGGTACCTGGACATGTTCAGGAACCGGAGGCGGAACGTGCGGCACGGCTTCGGGCTCCGGCAACATCTCGACCGTCGCGCTTGTACCCACCGGCGGCACGGTCACCTACACACTGACAGCGACCGTCGTCGCGACGACTGCAGCCGGCGTCGCAACGCTGGTCAACTCAGCCACGGTTACAGCGGCGTCGGGCACCACAGAGACAAACGCTGCGAACAACGCAGCAACCGACACCGACGACGTCACCCCACAGGGTGATCTGTCCATCACCAAGAGCGACGGCATCACCAACGCGGTCCCGGGGACAACGGTCACGTACACGGTCACGGTCACCAACGCTGGTCCGTCCACAGCTTCGGCTACACCGATTGCAGACACCGTTCCCGCTGCCGTCACCGGGGTCACATGGACCTGTGCAACTGCCGGTGGGGCCGTATGCGGAACCGCCTCGGGTTCCGGCAACGCAATCTCGACCACAGCCACCGTTCCAGCCGCTGGTTCGGTCACCTACACCATCACCGGAACACTTGCGCCGACAACCGCATCGGGCACCAACACCCTGATCAACACCGCAACCGTCACGGCCGCCTCGGGCTTCACGGACACGAACGGGACGAACAACGCCGCAACCGATACCGACAACGTGACGCCGCGTGCTGACCTGTCGATCACCAAGGACGACGCCGTCACCGATGCTGTCCCTGGAACGGTTGTCACCTACACGGTGCGGGTCACCAACGCGGGCCCGTCGTTCGCACTGAACAGCGCAGTCACTGACACGGTACCGGCAGCGTTCACCGGCGTGACCTGGACGTGTTCCGCTGCTGCCGGATCGACCTGCGCGTCCGCGTCCGGCTCGGGCAACGCACTCTCGACAAGTGCTTCGATCGCCGTGGGCGCAACGATCAACTACACCGTCACCGGCACGCTCAACCCGTCAACGGCCGCAGGCACGGGCACACTGGTCAACACCGCAACAGTCACCGCCGGAAGTGGCACAACCGATCCAACGCCTGCGAACAACTCGGCTACTGACACCGACAACGTCACTCCACGCATGGACCTCGTGGTCAGCAAATCCAGCGGCGGCACGAAGTTCGCCGGAAGCACCATCACCTACACCGTGTCCGTTGCCAACCTGGGACCGTCCAACGTCACCGGCGCCACGATCACCGACACCCTCGTGGCGCAGCTCGTGTCACCAACATGGACCTGCTCCGCCTCGGCCGGGTCGACGTGCGGCGCGGCGTCCGGTAGCGGAAACCTTGCAACGGCGGCGAGCATTGTCGCTGCGGGCACCGTGACCTACACGATCACCGCGACCATCAGCCCGATCTACTCAGGCTCGCTCGCGAACACAGCTTCGTCTGCGGCACCGAGCGGCGTGACAGATACAAACACCGCCAACAACTCCTCGACGGTCACCGACACGGTCACGCTGCAGACCGACCTCGGGGTCACCAAGAGCCGCAGCGGATCGGTTGTCGCCGGCAGTCCCGTGACCTACAACGTGGTCGTCACGAACAGCGGACCATCAACTGCCACGAACGCGACGCTGTCCGACCCGATGCCGACCGGTGTTGCTTCGCAGACATGGTCGTGTTCGGCCGGCGCCGGGGCAACTTGTGCTGCGACAAGCGGAAGCGGCTCGATCAACACCACGTACACCGCAGCGAGCGGCTCCACACTCACATACACGATCACCGCACAGATCGCTCCTGGCGCAACCGGCACGATCAACCAGGTGGCGACGGTTGCAGCCGGTGGCACTGCAACTGATCCAGTTGCGACGAACAACACCGCAACCGACTCAGCGACCATAGCGGTCAACGTCGACCTGCGCGTCACCAAGACCGACTCCAAGGTCACCGTGGTTGCCGGCACGGCCAACACCTACACCGTCGTCGTCACCAACTTCGGTCCGTCGACCGTGGTTGGCGCCACCGTCACCGATGCGCCGCCGGCGAACTTCATCGGTGCAACGTGGACCTGTTCAGCCTCTGCCGGCTCGTCGTGCGCGGTATCCGGCGCTGGCACCATCTCGACGCCGGTGACGTTGCTTCCAGCCGGTACCGCCACGTTCACCGTCACCGGCACCGTGTCGCCGTCCAGTGCCCTGGGTGCTGGCGCACTCGTCAACACTGCGACAGCAGCGGTCCCAAGTGGCGTGACCGAGCTGTTCGCAGGCGACAACACGGCGAACGACACCGACGCTGTCGTCGGCGAAGCCGACCTCACCATCACCAAGACCGACGGAGCACTTGGGCGCACGCCAGGCGGAACCGTGACGTACACGATCGTCGCAACCAACACCGGTCCGACGAACGCAACCGGCGCAACCATCACCGACACGCTTCCCGGCTCGCTGAGCGGCGCAACGTGGACCTGTTCCGCTTCGGCCGGAGCGTTGTGCGGTGCGGCTAGTGGTTCCGGCAACGTCAACACAACTGCCGACCTCAACGTCGGTTCATCGGTCACCTACACGCTGTCCGCAACGATCTCAGCCAGCGCGACCGGCACCCTGTCCAACACTGCAACCGTCACTGCACCCGGCGCGCTCACAGACCCGAACACCGCCAACAACTCTGCCACGGACAATTCGTCGCTCGGCGCCGTGGCCGACGTGTCGATCACGAAAACCGACGGCGTCACGTCCGCCGTTCCTGGCCAGGCAGTTACGTACACGATCGTCGCGGCAAACGCGGGGCCATCCGTTGCCAACTCCGTGGTCATCGGCGACACGATGCCTGCGTCGCTCACGGGTGTCACATGGACGTGCGCCGCCGCAGCCGGGTCGTTGTGCGGTAACCCTTCGGGTGCGGGCTCCATCAACGAGACGGTGAACATTGCCAACGGGTCAACCGTCACCTACACCGTCAACGCGACCATCTCTCCTTCGGCATCCGGGTCGCTTTCCAACACCGTCACCGCAACCGTGCCCGGTGGCATCGACGCAGCCAGCGGCAACAACACTGCAACGGACACAGATACGCTCAACACCACTGCAGACCTGTCGATCACAAAGACCGACGGATCAGCAGGTGAAGTGCCAGGGACCAGCGTCACGTACACAATCGTCGCTGCAAATGCTGGCCCGTCCGCGGTCGTCGCAGCCACCGTCGCCGACACGCTTCCAGCCGCATTGACCGGTGCCACATGGACCTGCACAGCCTCCGCCGGATCAACCTGCGCGGCCTCCGGTACCGGCAACATCGCAGACACGATCAACCTGGCTGTTGCCGGAACTGCCACGTACACCCTGACGGCAGCCATCAACCCCGGCGCTTCCGGCTCGCTGGCCAACACTGCCACCGTGACCGCTCCGGCCGGAGCGACCGACCCGACACCGAGCAACAACTCAGCGACAGACACCGACTCGCTTTCCGCATCGGCTGACGTGAACATCACCAAGACCGACGGTGCAGCGACGGAGATTCCAGGCACCAGCATCACGTACACCATCGTCGCTGCCAACACCGGTCCGTCGAACGTGTCAGGCGCAACGGTCACGGACACCCTTCCGGCCAGCCTCACCGGAGCAACATGGACGTGTTCAGCGTCAGCCGGCTCGTCGTGCGGCTTCTCCGGCACCGGCGACATCAGCGACACCGTCACCCTGCTGTCGGGCGGCACTGCCACCTACACGCTCGTCGCTGCCATTGTCGCCAACGCATCCGGTCCGCTGACAAACACGGCTGCGATTGCGGTCCCCGTAACGGTGACTGATCCGACGGTCGGCAACAACTCAGCCACGGATACCGACACACTCGTACCGACTGCTGACCTGAGCATCACCAAGACCGACGGTTCAGCCAGCGAGGTGCCAGGCACTGGCGTCACCTACACCATCTCTGCAACCAACAACGGTCCAAGCGATGTGGTCGCAGCAACAGTTGCCGACACGCTGCCGGCCTCGCTGAGCAGTGCGACCTGGACCTGTTCCGCGTCTGCCGGTTCGACATGCCCGGCCAGCGGATCCGGCAACATCAACGCCTCGGTGAACCTGTTGTCCGGGGCCACCGCAACGTTCACGCTCGCAGCGATGCTCAGCGAGGGCGCGACCGGTTCATTGGTCAACACCGCCACGATCTCGGTGCCCGGCAGCGTGACCGACCCGACGGGCGCCAACAACTCTGCGACCGATACCGACGCGCTTGGGCCGACCGCGGATCTGTCGATCGTCAAGAGTGACGGCTCCGCCTCGGAAGTCGCCGGTACCAGCGTCGTCTATACGATCACCGCTGCGAACGCCGGACCGTCGGGCGTCACGGGTGCAACCATCTCCGACACACTTCCCGCTTCGCTCACCGGGGCGACCTGGACGTGTGCCGCCTCAGCCGGCTCCACGTGCGCTGCGGCTTCCGGGTCCGGGAACATCAACACCACGACCAACTTGCTGTCCGGTGGAACAGCCACGTTCACACTCACGGCCACCATCAGCGCATCGGCGACCGGATCGCTGGTCAACACCGCGACGATTGCAGCACCCAGCGGTGTAACGGACCCAAGTGCGGCGAACAACTCGTCGACCGACACCGACAGCCTGGGGTCCACCGCAGATCTGTCGATCACCAAGACCGACGGGTCAGCCACCGAGACCCCCGGCACCGGCATCACCTACTCGATCACCGCCACGAACAACGGGCCGTCCAACGTCACCGGCGCAACCATCACCGACACACTCCCCGGGTCGCTCACTGCAGCAACCTGGACGTGCGCCGCCTCCGCCGGGTCATCGTGCGCAGCGACGGGCAGCGGGTCCATCAGCGACACCATCAACCTGTTGTCCGGCGGCACAGCCACCTACACGCTCACCGCAACCATCACCGCAGGCGCGACCGGCACACTCGCCAACACCGCAACCATCACCGCACCTGGCGGCGTCACCGATCCCACCCCGGCGAACAACACCGCGACCGACATAGACACGCTCGACCCATCCGGAGACCTGTCAATCTCGAAGATCGACGGAACGGGTTCCGAGGTTCCTGGCACGTCCGTCACCTACACCATCACTGCAGCGAACACCGGTCCGTCCGCCGTCACCGGCGCCACGGTTACGGACACGCTGCCCGCCGCGCTCTCCGGAGCGACATGGACGTGTGCTGCGTCGGCCGGCTCCTCGTGCCCAGCCTCCGGTATCGGGAACATCAGCGCAACCGTCAACCTGCTCGCCGGTGGCAGCGCCACCTTCACGCTGACCGCAGCGATTTCCCCAACGGCGACTGGTTCGTTGGCGAACACTGCGACCATCGCCGCTCCCAGCGGGTTCGTCGACCCAACGGGCGCGAACAACTCGGCCACCGACACCGACACGCTGAACCCCATCGCCGACCTGTCGATCACAAAGACCGACGGCGTCGGGGCAGAAACCCCCGGCACCGGGATCGCCTACACAATCGTGGTGGCCAACAACGGGCCATCCGCCGTCAGCGGTGCAACGGTCACCGACTCGCTCGCCCCCACGCTGCTCGGTGCCACGTGGACGTGCGTCGCTTCATCCGGCTCGTCATGTGGCGCAAGCGGCAGCGGCTCCATCAACGACGCGGTGAGCCTCTTGGTCAGCGGCACCGCGACGTACACGCTTTCCGCCACCATCAGCGCATCAGCAACCGGTTCGATCGCCAACACCGCCAGCGTCGCGGCCCCATCGGGCACGACCGACCCGACCGGTGCCAACAACACCGCAACGGACACCGACACGTTGGGACCAACCGCAGACCTGTCGATCACCAAGACCGACGGGACAACCACTGAAACCCCTGGCACTGGGGTCACCTACACGATCGTCGCCGCCAACATCGGTCCATCGAACGCCACCGGCGCAACCATCACTGACACACTCCCCGCAGCACTCACCGGCGCAACATGGACATGTGCCGCAACGGCCGGCTCCTCGTGCGCAACACCCTCGGGTTCAGGCAACATCAACACCACCGCCAACCTGCTCTCCGGCGGCACAACCACCTACACGCTCACCGCCACCGTCAGCGCCTCAGCAACCGGCACACTCGCAAACACCGCCACCATCACCACGCCGAGCGGCGTCACAGACCCAACCGCAGCCAACAACACCGCAACCGACTCCGACACACTCAGCCCGGCCGCTGATCTCTCGATCACGAAGACCGACGGGTCGGCCGGCGAAGTGCCAGGCACCAGCGTGACCTACACAGTCGTCGCGACCAACAACGGGCCGTCCAACGTCACCGGCGCAACCATCACCGACACACTCCCGGGGTCGCTCACTGCCGCAACATGGACGTGCGCTGCGAGCTCCGGCTCCACGTGCGCAGCATCGGGCAGCGGGTCCATCAGCGACACCATCGATCTGCTGTCCGGCGGGACGGCCACGTACACGCTCACGGCGACAGTGAGCGCCAGTGCAAGCGGCAGCCTCACGAACACGGCAACGATCGCAGCGCCGTCGGGCACGACCGACGCCACCCCGGCGAACAACACCGCTACCGACACAGACACGCTTTCGCCCACCGCTGATCTCTCGGTCACCAAGACCGACGGGACAGCGTCCGTGACTGCAGGCGGATCAGCGGTGTACACGATCGTCGCCACCAACACCGGCCCATCGAACGTCACCGGCGCTGTCATCACCGACACGCTCCCCGCGGCGCTCACCGGGGCAACATGGACATGTGCCGCCTCGGCCGGCTCTTCGTGCGCGGCAGCCTCGGGTTCAGGCAACATCAACACCACCGCCAACCTGCTGTCCAGCGGCACAGCCGCCTACACGCTCACCGCCACCGTCAGCGCCTCAGCAACCGGCACACTCGCAAACACCGCGACCATCACCGCGCCGAGCGGCGTCACAGACCCAACCGCAACCAACAACACCGCCATCGATACTGACACGGTCCAGGTGACACCAGATCTGGCAATCACGAAGACCGACGGATCCGGCTCGTCTGTCCCCGGCGGGTCGATCACGTACACGATCATCGTCACGAACGCAGGCCCGTCCACCGCCGCGGGCGCAACCGTTACCGACACCCTGCCAGCCTTGTTGACCGGGGCCACCTGGACCTGTACGCCGAGTTCTGGAGCAACGTGCCCGGCTTCCGGATCCGGGTCGATCAACGCAGTTGTCACGGTGCCCGTCGGAGGCAACGTCACGTTCACGCTGGTTGCATCGATCTCACCGACCGGTTCGGGTTCCCTTGTCAACACCGCAACGGTGGCCGCTCCCGCCGGTGCGACCGACCCGAACACGACGAACAACACCGCGACCGATACCAACACACTTGGCCCGATCGCTGATCTGTCGATCACCAAGACCGACGGTGCGGTTGTCGAAGTGCAGAACACCCCCGTCACCTACACGATCGTGGTGTCGAACAATGGACCGTCGACAGCAACAGCTGCAACGGTCACCGACACGCTCCCCGTCATTTTGTCTGGTGCGACGTGGAGCTGCGCTGCAACCGCAGGGTCGACCTGCACCGCATCCGGGACCGGAAGTATCGCCGACACAATCACGGTGCTCAATGGCGGAAGTGCCACCTACACACTCACCGCCAATATCGCGGCTGGCGCCACTGGCAACCTCACGAACACCGCATCGGTCGCCGCTGCGTCGGGAACCACCGATCCGACGAGCTCGAACAACTCAGCAACCGATACCGACGCATTGCAACAGACAGCCAACCTGTCGATCACCAAGACCGACGGCACCTCGACCCGAATCCCTGGCAGCACCGTCACGTACACCATCACCGCGTCGAACTCAGGACCCGCCTCGGTGACGGGAGCGACGGTCACAGACAACCTCCCTGCCTCGTTGACAGCTGCATCGTGGACGTGCTTTGCAACTGCTGGCTCCTCGTGCGCGGCGAGCGGAACGGGCAGCATCAGCGACAGCGTGAACCTGCTTGCCAGCGGCAATGCCACGTACACCCTGACGGCAACGATCCTCGCCAGCGCCCGTGGCACACTCAGCAACACAGCGACGATCACGCCCCCAGTCGGCACAACTGATCCGGTGGCGAGCAACAACACCTCGACGGACAACAGCACGCTGACACCGCGCGCCGATCTTGGAGTCAGCAAGACCGACGGCGCCGCAATCGAAATTCCCGGCACGTCAGTCACCTACACAATCGTCGTGTCGAACGCAGGACCATCGACCGCAGTCAACGCCACCGTCGCGGACACGCTCCCCGCATCGCTGACAACTGCCACATGGACGTGTGCTCCATCGGCCGGATCATCGTGTGGCGCATCCGGTGCCGGGAACATCACCGACACGATCTCGTTACTGGTCGGTGGCACAGCGACATACACGCTCACTGCCACGATTGCGGCGGCCACCACTGGGTCGCTGACGAACACCGCAACGGTCACCGCGCCAAGCGGCACAACGGACCCGTCAGCTGCCAACAACACGGCGAGCGACACCGACACGTTGTCGCCAACGGCTGATCTTGCAGTCACCAAGACCGACGGCACCACATCGGCAACGCCTGGCGGGCCGGTGACCTACTCGGTCGTCGTGACCAACAACGGCCCGTCGAACGTCATCGGTGCAACCGTCGCAGACGCGCTTCCCGCCACGCTGTCTTCGGCGATCTGGAGCTGCACCCCTTCGGCCGGTTCCACCTGCACGGCAAGCGGCAACGGTGACATTGCGGACACCATCAACCTCGCCGTGGGCGGAACTGCGACGTACTCCCTGACCGCAACGATCGGCGCGTCGGCAACGGGCACGTTGGCGAACACGGCAACGGTCGGTGCTCCGTCTGCGGTCACCGACCCGACCGCCGCCAATAACACCGCAACCGACACCGACACGCTCGGCATCACTGCAGACCTGTCGATCACAAAAACCGACAGCGCTGCGACCGAGACTCCCGGCACCACCGTCACCTACACGATTGTTGCTGCGAACGCCGGACCATCGAACGTCGTCGGCGCGACAATCGCAGACACGCTCCCAGCGTCGCTGTCCGCGGCAACCTGGACGTGCGCAGCATCCAGCGGCTCGACGTGCACCGGCACCGGAACCGGTTCGATCGTCGACACGATCAGTCTGTTGTCCGGCGGTGTTGCCACCTACATGCTCACTGCGACGATCAGCGCAGCAGCAACCGGCACGCTGTCGAACTCAGCATCGATCACCCCACCGTCCGGCGTCAGTGACCCCACGGGTGCCAACAACACGGCGACCGACAGCAACACCCTCAACCCGCAGGCCGACCTAGCTGTCACCAAGACCGACGGCGCGACCTCCGAGATCCCCGGCACGTCAGTCAGCTACACGATCGTCGCCACGAACAACGGACCGTCCTCCGTCACGGGCGCATCGGTCACCGACACACTCCCTGTCGCCCTCACCGGAGCAACGTGGACGTGCTTCGCCTCTGCCGGGTCCACCTGCGCGGCATCGGGCAGCGGCAACATCGCCGACGCAGTCACCCTCGTGCCAGGCGGCACCGCGACGTACACACTCACCGCAACCATCAGCGCCGGGGCAACGGGCACGCTCTCGAACACTGCCACCGTCACGCCGCCGATTGGAGTCACCGACCCGACGGCCAGCAACAACAGCGCAACGGACTCGGACTCGCTCGGCGCAACAGCGGATCTGCGGATCGTCAAGACCGACGGCGCAACTTCCGAAACACCGGGGACCAGCGTCGTCTACACGATCGTGGCCACCAACATCGGTCCTTCGGATGTGCTCGGCGCAACCGTCTTCGATACCCTCCCATCCTCGCTGAGTGCAGCGACCTGGACCTGTACAGCTTCATCTGGCTCGACCTGCTCAGCCTCCGGCTCGGGTTCGATCGCTGACGCCGTGAGCCTGCCTTCCGGCAGCGCAGCCACTTACACGCTCACCGCAACCATCAGCAGCGCAGCAACGGGGTCGCTGGTCAACACAGCCACGATTGCGGCCCCGACGGGAGTGACGGACCCGATCGGTTCGAACAACTTGTCGTCGGACACCGACACCCTCGTCGCCCAGGCAGACCTGTCCATCAGCAAGACCGACTCGGCCGCGACCGAAACACCGGGCACCACCGTCACTTACACGATCGTCGCCACGAACAACGGTCCTTCGGATGTGGTTGGCGCAACCGTCGCCGACACGCTTCCTGCATCGCTGACCGGAGCGACATGGACGTGTGCACCAACGGTCGGTTCGTCATGCGCTGCGGCGTCGGGTTCAGGCAGCATCACCACCACGGTGAACCTGCTGGCAGGTGGCGCCGCCACGTACACGCTCACAGCCAACGTCAACGCGTCAGCTTCGGGTTCGCTGTCCAACACTGCGACCGTGGCAGCTCCGTCCGGTGTCACCGACCCGACAGGCGCCAACAACAGCGCAACCGATACCGACACGCTCGCGCCATCGGCCAACCTCTCGATCGTCAAGACCGACGGTTCCACAACCGAGGTTCCGGGCACCACCGTCACGTACACGATCACCGCAACCAACAGCGGCCCGTCTGCTGTCACCGGTGCGACCGTCACCGACACGCTCGCAGGAGTACTGACCGCCGCCACGTGGACCTGCTCGGCATCGGCCGGCGCGTCGTGCGGAGCCCCGAGTGGGACCGGGTCGATCGCCGACACCGTGAACCTTTCCTCCGGCGCATCGGTGACTTACCTCCTGACAGCGACAATCTCGCCGAGCGCGTCCGGTTCTTTGGCCAACTCGGCATCGGTGGCTGTGCCAAGCGGGGTTGTTGATCCGATCATCAGCAACAATTCGTCGACAGACACCGACACACTTGTCCGCACCGCTGACCTGGCCATCACCAAGACCGACGGCTCATCCGGCGAAGTACCAGGTACGTCGGTCACGTACATCCTTGTCGCCAGCAACAACGGCCCGTCGAACGTGATCGGCGCAACCGTCGCCGATACGCTGCCCGCCTCCCTCACCGGCGCGACCTGGACCTGTTCCGCATCGGCCGGCTCCACGTGCGCCGGATCAGGGAGCGGCAGCATCTCCGATGTCGTCACGCTTCCCGTCGCCGGGTCTGTCACGTACACGTTGACAGCCACCGTCAGCCCGAGCGCAACAGGTTCGCTGGTGAACACGGCAACCGTTGCGGTGCCGAGCGGGGTTGTCGATCCGACCGGAGCGAACAACGCCGCAACCGACACCGACACGCTTAACCCGACTGCAGACCTGTCCGTCACAAAGTCCGACGGGATTGCCACCGAAACCCCAGGGACGACCGTGGCGTACACGATCGTCGCCACGAACAACGGTCCTTCCAATGTCGCAGGTGCCACTGTCGTCGACACGCTCCCCGCATCGCTGAGCGCGGCGACCTGGACATGCGCCGCGTCACCCGGTTCAACCTGCACGGCTTCGGGGTCCGGCAGCATCGGTGACACCGTCTCGCTGTTGTCCGGCGGAGCGGCCACCTACACGCTCACCGCCACGATTTCCGGGAACGCAACCGGGTCACTGGTCAATACCGTCACGGTTTCCGCTCCTAGCGGCGTGACCGACCCAACCGGCACGAACAACACCGCTACGGACACCGACACGCTCACACCGACTGCTGACCTCACGATCACCAAGACCGACGGGACGACCGTCGAGGTGCCAGGCACATCGGTCACCTACACCATCGTCGCAACCAACACCGGGCCGTCCAACGTCACCGGCGCAACCATCACCGACACGCTCCCCGCATCCCTCGTCGGCGCAGTGTGGAGCTGCGTTGCGTCGTCCGGCTCGAGCTGTACTGCAAGCGGCTCCGGCAACATCAACGACACGGTCAACCTGTTGTCCGGTGGCACTGCCACATACACACTGACCGCAACCATCAGCGCATCGGCAACCGGCTCGTTGGTCAACGTCGCTTCGGTCACGGCACCGAGCGGTGTGACGGACAACGCGCTGGCCAACAACAGCGCTTCCGATACCGATGGCCTTGGAACCACCGCCGATCTTTCGGTCACAAAGACTGACGGGACCGGCGTCGAAGTGCCAGGTACATCGGTGACCTACACCATCGTCGCCGCCAACGCCGGGCCATCGAATGTCAACGGAGCTTCCGTCAACGACACCCTTGCATCGTCGCTCGTCGGCGCTTCGTGGACGTGTGTCGCTGCGTCGGGCTCGACGTGTGCCGCATCCGGTAGCGGCAGCATCAACGACACCATCAACCTGCTCGCAGGTGGAACTGCGACGTACACGCTCACGGCAACCATCAGCGCCAGCGCCACCGGTTCGCTGATCAACACGGCTTCGATCACTGCACCGAGCGGCGTGACGGACCCGACCAGCGCCAACAACTCCGCGACGGACACAGACGGGCTCGGGTCGACCGCCGACCTGATGATCACGAAGTCAGATGCGGCCACCTCCGAGGTGCCTGGCACGTCGGTCACCTACACGATCGTGGCGACCAACATTGGACCATCAGCCGTTGCCGGAGCGACCGTCACCGATGCACTTCCAGCTGTCCTCACCGGCGCCACTTGGTCATGCGCAGCCTCGTCGGGTTCAAGCTGCTCTGCGTCGGGAACCGGCAGCATCGGCGACACGGTCACCCTGCTCCCTGGCGGCACCGCCACGTACACCCTGACGGCGGCAATCGACCCGTCAGCCACAGGCTCGCTCGCCAACACCGCAGCCATCGCTGCGCCGAGCGGCGTGACGGACCCGTCCGCCACGAACAACTCGGCCACCGACACCGACACGCTCGGCGGATCGGCTGATCTGCGGATCACGAAGACGGACGGCTCCAGCACCGCAGTCCCGGGAACCGTCGTGACCTACACGATCACTGCGAGCAACGTGGGCCCGTCGACAGCCGTTGGAGCAACCGTCACCGACACCCTCCCGTCTGCACTGAGCGCAGCGACCTGGACGTGTCTTGCGTCGTCTGGTTCCAGCTGTGGAGCGAGCGGGTCGGGCAGCATCGCCGATACGGTCAGCCTGCTGGCAGGCGGTGCAGCCGTCTACACGCTCACGGCCATGGTCGATCCTGGCGCCGCTGGATCGATCGTCAACGGCGCTTCCATCACCGCTCCGACCGGTGTGATCGACCCGACGATCAGCAACAACTCGGCGACCGACACGGACACGCTCGTTCGCACCGCAGACCTGTCCGTCACCAAGACCGACGGCACCGCTTTCGCCATACCGGGCACATCGGTGACCTACACCGTTGTCGCCACCAACGCCGGCCCGTCCTCGATCACCGGGGCTATCGTCGACGACTCGCTGCCAGCCACACTGTCAAGCGCAGCCTGGACCTGTTCGGCCACGCCCGGCGCTTCGTGTGGGAGCACGTCAGGAACCGGCAGCATCAACCAAAGCGTCAACTTGGCAACCGGCTCGTCCGTCACCTACACGGTGGTCGCACCTGTCCGGCCGAACGCAACCGGAACGTTGACCAACACAGCGAGCGTTTCCGCTCCTGTCGGTGTCACCGACGCCAACCCGTCGAACAACTCGGCCACCGATGCCGACACGCTCACGCCACGAGCTGACCTCGCAATTTCCAAGACGAACGGCGTCACCAACCCGCTGGTCGGCTCGAACGTCTCGTACACGATCACCGTCGTGAACAACGGTCCGTCCAACGTCACCGGGGCAACCGTCGACGACACCGTTCCCGGCGCGCTGCTTGGTGCGACGTGGACATGTGTCGCCACGGGCGGCGCTTCGTGCGGCGCAGCTTCGGGCACTGGTGGCATCGCCGATACGGTGAACATTCCCGCCGGTGCCAGTATCGTATACACACTTACGGCATTGATCTCCGACGCAGCAACGGGGTCGCTGACGAACACTGCAACAGTTACAGCACCGGTCGGTGTCACCGACCCGACGAACGCCAACAACTCGGCGACGGACGCCGACACGCTCGGCCTCCGTGGCGAGCTGAGCATCACCAAGACCCACTCGGGTCTCATCACTTCGGGCATGCCCGTTGCGTACACCATTGTTGCTCGCAACGACGGTCCGTCTGCGGTGACCGGTGCTCTGGTTCGTGACACGCTCCCCGCAGCACTGAGCAACGCCACGTGGACCTGTGCTGCAGCAGGCGGCGGCGCCTGCGGCTCCCCGAGCGGAACCAACAGCATCAACGACACGGTCGACCTTGCGGTCGGTGGAACAGTCACGTACGTCCTTACAGCCGACGTCGGCGCCAACACCCGGCCGCAGCTTTCCAACAGTGCGGTCATCATCGGTCCGAATTCGCCGACCGACACCAACCCTGCCGATAACACGGCAACCGATACGTCGACGCTCCGCACGGTGTCAGACCTGTCCATCACCAAGTCGAACGCAACCACCACGGTGGTTCCGGGCGACCTCGTCGACTACACGATCACCGTTTCGAACACTGGTCCGTCGGGCGTGTTCGGAGCCCTGGTGACCGATGCTCTGCCGTCCACCTTGACCGGCGGATCATGGACCTGCGCGGGCACCGGGGGCGGTGCCTGCGCAGGCTCAGGAACCGGTGGCATCTCAGACCGGGTCGACCTCCCCGTCGGTGCAACCGTCACCTATACGCTGCGGGCCACGGTCGCCTCGTCGGTTCTCGGAACCGTCACCAATACAGCCACGATCGCGCCGCCTTCCGGCGGTAACGATACCGATCCGTCGAACAACACTGCGAGCGACACCGACACAGCCGTACCAAGCGCAGACCTCGCTGCCACGAAGCAGTCGCCGGGCCTGTACCAGACACCTGGCAACACCATCACGTACACGATCACAGCGACGAACAACGGTCCGTCCGATGCCATTGGTGCAATCGTGCGGGACTCCCTGCCGGCCTCGCTGAGCAACGCCACCTGGACCTGTTCCGCATCGTCGGGCAGTTCCTGCACCGCCTCGGGTACAGGCGACGTCGCCGAAACAATCACCATCCTTGCTGGCGGTCGCGTCGTCTTCCAGGTCTCGGCGGCGATCGCATCGGACTACTTCGGTGACCTGTACAACACGACCACCGTCGAAGCTCCTGCTGGCCTGCCGGAAACGAATCTCGGCAACAACTCAGCAACCGAACACGACATCGTGAACCTGGCGATCGTTGCGCCTCCGACCACTGTTCCTCCAGCGCCACCGACCAACCAAGAGCCGCAGGCCCCCACCACGCCCGATCAGGCGACCGTCACCACACCAGTTACACCATCGACCACAACGCCGACACCGCTGCCTTCTCCCACCACCGTCTCACCCATACCGACGACGCCGACGACGACGCCGACCACGACTGCCGGCCCGACTCCGAACCGAGCATCGTTGAGCGGTTTGGTCTTCTTCGACACCAACGGCGACGGCGTCAAGAATCGCGCAGAGAAGGTGGTCCCGGGTGCCATCGTGTCCATCCTGTTGCCGGATGGACGACGAATCACCGTCATCGCCGACCGCGACGGCCGGTACACGGTTCCGGCCGAACTGCCAGACGGCAGCTACACGGTGCTCGTGCAGGTTCCGGGAGACGACGCAGCGCCTCGCATTGGGAACATCACGGTCTCAGGTGTCGACATCGCCCTTGATATCCCGCTGATCGACTCCGCTTTGGCCCTGACTGGTTCACAGGCGACCACCCACGGTGCGTGGGCGCTGCTCCTGATTGCTGTCGGCCTCACACTCATTCTGGCAACACGCCGCCCAGAGGACGAGGAGGAGAACCCGCCACCCTCGCGAGCAGCCCGGTTCGGCTGATCGGGGTTCGGCTGATCGACAGTTCGGCAGTGTCGCCGGAGGCGGGGGCCGTCAGCCATTTTCTGACGCTGACCCTCGGGGGCAAACGGGATGACAACTAGGCAGTCAGCTACCGCGGTTCCACCGAAGTGAGAGCACGGCTGCCGCCGCAGCGAGAAGGGTTCCAGCGATGACGAAGCCGACGCTGACCTCGACATCGCGCCTCTGCAGCGTGACACTGCGCGGCAGTTCGGCGAACACCTTGCTGAGCTGTCCGGAATCCTCGGCCTTGTAGAACTCTCCTCCCGTCATGTTGGCCACGCCACGGAGTGTGGGTTCGTCGATGCGAAGGATGCGCTGTCGGTTCCCGCCGCCACCGAACCCGCCGACACCGCCGCCGAAACCACTGCCACCCAGCCCGTCCAACCCATCGCTACCGAGCTGTTGGGCACTGCACACCATGTCGCTCGGATCCTCTGTTCCGAACCCGATGGTGTACACCCGCACGCGCCGATCAACGGCTTGCTTCGCAGCTTCCAGCGGCTCCACGCCACGGGTATTGGCACCGTCTGTGAGCAGCACCACGATGTCGGGGATGTAGCCGTTTTCAGGGGCGGCAGCCTTCTCGGTAGGCGGGGTTATCCCAGTCTCGCCATCGGGTGGGTTGCCCGGATCGAACGCGCTGCCTAACTCAGCCTGGCTCAGCGTTTGCGGGTCGATCGGTGCAACGTCCGGGTTCAGCGCCGCAATTGCGTCGAGCGACTTCAGCGTCGCCGCGCCGATTGCGGTTCCACGGGCAGTCGTCAACCCGTTGATCGCCTTCAGCAGCCCGTCGCGTTCCGTGGTCGGGGCCACCGTCAGCTGCGCAAATCCGGCGAAGACCACCAGGCCGATCCGCGTCCCTTTTGGCTGGTCCTTCACGAATTGGCGGGCCGCCTCCTGGGCCACCGTGAGTCGATTCGGTTCGATGTCGGTCGAGCACATGGACCGTGAAACGTCGAGTGCAAGGATGATCGACGTGCGGCCGATCGGGACCTGCATCGACGTCTGCGGACGCGCCGTCGCAATACCGAGCCCGGTCAGTCCGGCGAGGAACAACGCAACCGGAAGGTGTCGCTTCCAGTTGGAGCGCGCCGGAATGGCTGCCTTGATCAGCCCGACGTTGGAGAACGTCACCGCGGAGCGGCGTTTGCGGTGCAATTGCCAGACGTACGCGCCGAGGAGAAGCGGGACGATCACCAACGAGAGCAGAGCGAGGGGCCATTCGAACGACATGGTCAGACCACCTTTCCGGTCCAGAGGAGCGACAAGAACGAGCCAATGGCGAGGAGTAGCCCACCGACCGCCGCAACGATGGCTGTGATCTCAGTCTTCTGGGGTTCGCGTTTCCATTGGAGGTCGATCGAGCCGTAAACCTTTGTCAGAGAGTCAGCATCCGCAGCGTTGAAGTAGGTGCCGTCGGTAACCTTCGCAAGTTCCTGTAGCAGCGGCTCGTCGAGTGCCGTCGAGATCTTGAACCCGTCAAGGTCGACCACCGTCCCCTCGGGCGACCCGATGCCGATCGGGTACACCTTTACCCCAGCGACGGAGGCGAGTTTGGCCACGTCGGTCGGTTTCACCTCTGAGCGATCTTCGCCATCGGACAGCAGCACGATTGCCGCATTGCCGAAGAAGCCGGTGTCGATATTGTCGATCGCCGAGCCCAGTGCATCAGGGTTTGCGTTTGCAGTGCCGCCTGAGCCGTCCGAGCCGCCCGCTGCTTGTGACGGGGCTTCGATCTGCCCCGAACCGATCGGCTTGCCTGCAATAAGGTTGAGCGAGGTGAACAGACCCTGACCGATGGAGGTTGACCCCGACGTGGTCATCCGATCGATCGCAGCCTTGACCGCGGCTTTGTCCGAACTGGGTTGCTGGGTCGCCACAGCCCCGTCGTTGAAAGCCACCACACCGACCTTGATGTTTCGCGGTTGCCGGTCGACGAATTGCTTCGCAGCCGCCTTCGCCGCGTCCATCCGGGTGGGTTTCACATCATCTGCGCGCATACTGTTAGAGACATCGAAAGCAAGCACCACGATTCCTTCCCGATTGGGTACCGTGACAGTGGCCTGGGGCCGCGCGAACGAGAAGATGAGCGCGGACAGGCCGACGAAGAAGAACACGTAAGGCACGTGGCGGCGGCGGTTTCGTTTCACCGATGCTGCACTGGGTCGGAACCCCTGGGCCGCAAGCTGCGCTGCACGCTCGGCTCGCCCCTTCAGCAGGTGGCGGTACAGCAGCTCCATCAGTGGGATCAGCATCAGTGCAACAAGTGCGGCGGGCCAGGCGAACGTCATGATCTGCGGCCTTTGCGCCGAGCAGCTATCTGCACCAATGTCGCCACCAGATCGTCTGCGGTGGACACTTCGTGGAGGTCAGCCCGTGCACGTTTCGCTGCTGCAGCGATCTCGTCGGCCTGGTTGCGCGCCACCTCGGCGAAGCGACGTCTGAACTCGGGGTCGCTCGTGTCGACCGACAACAACTCACCCGTCTCGGCATCTTCAACCACCAGCCAGCCAGCGTCGGGCAGCTCACTTTCGCGCGGGTCGTGTAGCCGCAACGCGATGACTTCGTGACGCTGCGACAACATGAGCAGCGGACGCTCCCAGCCGGGTTGGCTGACGAAGTCCGAGATCACGATCACCAAAGACCGTCGCTTGATGGTGCGATGCGCTGCGACGAGCAACCCGGACAGGTCGGTGGCCGAGCCGGCAGGGGCAGCAGGTTTCATCAGCGCCCGGGTGAGGCGAAGCACGTGGTTGCGCCCGGAACGTGGCTCGATGGTCTGCTCGACTGCGTTGTCGTACAGGATTGCGCCGACCGCGTTGCCGCCGCGCACCAGCAGCCGTGCGAGCGATGTTGCGAGGTCGGTGAGCACGGCCTCCTTCGGTCGATGGGTCGGTCCGAAACCCATCGAGGCAGACCGGTCTAACAGCAGCCACGCCGTGACCTCACGATCTTCCAGGTAGGTCCGCACGTACGGTGTGTCCATACGTGCAGTGACGTTCCAGTCGATATGGCGAACATCGTCTCCGGGTGTGTACTCCCGCAGATCGGCAACATCTATCCCGCTTCCGTACAGCAGCGTGCGGTAGTCGCCCTGGATGCGACCGTCGAGGCGCTTCAGAACGCGCCACTCAAGCCGCTGCAGGACGCGCTCGGGGGTGGCTGGTCGGTCAGGAGGTGCGGGCGTAGCCGGTACCGGATGCACTGCCTGTTCCCGATCTGTGATCGTTGAGGGGCGCTTCGGGGACCCGCACACCATTCAGGATCCGGGTCACAACGTCGTCGGCAGTGATGCCGTCCGCGAGTGCCTCGTAGGACAGCACCAGCCGGTGTCGCAGCACATCGGCGGCAAGGTCTCTGACGTCCTCGGGCCTCGCGTAGTCACGTCCACGCAACATGGCCATTGCTTTCCCCGCCAGGATCATGTTGATCGATGCCCGGGGGCTGGCCCCGAACGTGAGGTACCTGCGCAGTTCCGGCATGCCGATCGATCCGGGCTCGCGTGTCGCCGTGGTGACCCGCACCGCGTAATCGATGAGGGCAGGGTCCACATACACGGCGTCGGCTTCGCGCTGTAACGCCGCGAGCGTTTCGATGTCGAGCACGGGACGCGGTGGCGTGTACTGACCCGTCATCCGCTCGACGATGACGAATTCTTCTGTGGGCGACGGGTAGCCGACGATCACCTTCAGCATGAAGCGGTCGACCTGCGCCTCGGGCAGCTGATAGGTCCCCTCGTTCTCGATCGGGTTCTGCGTTGCCATGACCAGGAACGGGTTCGGGACCTTGTGAGATTCACGGCCGATGGTGACCTGTCGCTCTTGCATCACTTCGAGCAACGCACTCTGCACTTTGGCCGGTGCACGGTTGATCTCGTCGGCGAGGAGCAGGTTGGCGAAGACTGGGCCGAGCGACGTCTGGAAGTCACCTTGCTTCTGGTTCCAGATACGGGTACCGATCAGATCGGCCGGGACGAGATCGGGGGTGAACTGAATCCGCTGAAATGACCCGCCGATGGACTCGGCGAGCGTCTTGATGGCCATCGTCTTGGCAAGTCCCGGTACACCCTCCACCAGAATGTGGCCACGCGAGAGGAGCGCAACCATCAGGCGTTCAATCAGGTTGTCCTGGCCGACGATTACCTTCTTCACCTCGTAGACGACCTGCTCAAGCGGGCGCAGCTCGCGGTCCATATGCGCACGGGGTACTTCGGGGATGCTTGTTTGGTCCACGTCTGTCTCCTGATACCTAGATCTGGCTACTGCTGGGGTCCACCGGCTGCACCGCCGGCAGTCTCGATCGTCACGGCAAAAGCGATGCCGGTAAAGAATGGCTGGTCGGCCGGGTTAGCAAGCGCGCTGACAATTCCGACCACCTGGCCGTCGCGGTTGAGGAGCGGCCCACCCGAATTGCCCGGGTTCGCTGCCGCGTCGAACTGGATGAGACCGTCGAGCGAGCGGGTGTCATCGATGGGGATGGATCGGTTGAGCCCCGAGACAACGCCCGACGACATCGAGCCGATGAGACCAAGCGGGTTGCCGACCGCGTAGACCTCGTCGCCGATCTGGGTGCCGCCACCGAGGACGGCAGGGACGATGATTTCAGGGTTCGTGTCGGCGACCAGGACTGCAATGTCGTTGTCGGGGTCGGCGGTCTGCACACTGCCATTGGCCTTGGTCCCGTCTGCGAAGGTCAGCGAGATGGACTCCGCGCCGTCGATCACATGGAACGCGGTGAGGATGGCACCGTCGGCGTTGATGATCACACCAGCCCCGAGCGATGTTCCTTGCCCGCCTGACTTTGAATCAGTTGCTCTCCCGCCGTCGCTGACGATGGTGACGAGCGAGGGTGCGATCGCCCGGTACACGTCAGCCGAATGCGCTGGTGCTGCGGCTGCCTTCTGCAACGCTTCGGCCACGACGATTTGAGCTGTCTTCTTGGCGCCCGCAGCACTGAGCGGTTTCGCTGCCGGGTCTCGTTGCATCACTACGGCCGCGGCCGTGATCAGCGTAACGGTGCCTAAGACGGCAACCGCACGCCAGCGACGAGTTCCGAAGAGGGCGCGCCACCGTTTGGCCGGTGGTTCCTGCGGTGTACCGCCTTCTTGTGACGGTCCCGATTGGCCGGCCGACGCATGAGCAGCCAGCAACGCGTCAAGAAGGGCACTCCGGGACTCGTCGGTGGATGCGGGCCAAGCCATACGCGACAGTAAGCCGCATGGGGGTGAGAGCAGGGTGAGAGTCGTCCGTCACGAACGTGTCGAAGAAGGCAGTTTCGTGACGGATGGCCCGGTTGCTAGCCCTTGACGTAGATCGGGTCGCCGCGCCAGCGTTCAGCAAGGTTTTCGTTCTGGATGCGCTCCTGCAGGAGCACGATGCCTTCCAGAAGCGCCTCGGGCCGTGGCGGGCAGCCGGGGATGTACACGTCGACCGGGATGATCTGGTCGACACCCTTGGTGACCGAATAGCTGTCCCAGTACGGACCGCCGCAGTTGGCACACGAACCCATCGAGATGACGTACTTGGGGTCCGGCATCTGCTCGTAGAGCCGCTTGATGGCCGGAGCCATCTTGTCGGTAACGGTGCCGGACACCACCACCAGGTCGGCCTGGCGCGGTGAGGCCGGGAACGGAATCACGCCAAGGCGCATCACGTCGTAACGGGGCGAACCGAACGCTGCGCCCATCTCGATTGCGCAGCATGCAAGGCCCCACTGATAGCACCACAGCGAATACTTGCGGCTGTAATTGAGCAACGCAGTGAGCGGCTTGGCCGGCCCCGTGTGCTTGAAAATTCCACGCTCGACTAGCCCCATGGGTTGCTCCGTCTCGGATTCACTACGTTCACCACTCGACCGCGCCCTCTGCCCATGGGTTGCTCCGTCTCGGATTCACTACGTTCACCACTCGACCGCGCCCTAGACCCACCGCAGCACTCCCTTGCGCCATGCGTACAACAGGCCAAGCAACAAGATAGCCACAAACACGCCCATCTCGATCAGCCCGAACGTTCCGAACTCTTCGAGTCGCAAGGCCCAAGGGAACAGGAAGATTGCTTCCACGTCGAACATCACGAAGAGCAGAGCGAAGATGTAATACCGGATCTGGCTCTGTGCCCACATGGTGCCCACGGGGTCGACGCCGGATTCGTACGCCTCGAGCTTTTCCCGGTTGGGGTTGCGCGGGCGGATCGCACGGCTGAGCGAAAGCGTTCCGCCGACAAGCACCACGGCAGCACAGGCCAGAAAGAAAACGGTGAGGTACGAGCGCAAGAATTGGCTGTACTCGGGAGCAGCGACCTTGTGCAGATCTTTCGTGGTTGCGCCAAGAACCGAACCGGTGAGCGATGAAGCGGTGTACACAATGAACACAGTGGACAACCCTACCCGGCGTGACGCGTCGGACAGAAAATCGCACCGGGGCCGACAGGACAACGGGTCATCAGAACAGGCCCCGGTCGGTGAAGTGCAGCAGCACTTGCGGGACGATGCCACCCAGCAAGGTTGCAATCACCGCGAGCGCAAGCGCCAGCCAGGCACCCGGAGCAATGCGCAGCGCAGATGATCCGGTCCCGTCGGAAACTCCCGCTACCGGCTCGGCGGTATACATACGCATGACGATGCGAAGGTAGAAACTTGCGGCGATCACGGCAGACAGCATCGCGATGATGGCCAACGCGTAGCTCCTGGCATCGACTGCGGCACTGATGACACCGAACTTGGCCATGAACCCGCTGGTTGCCGGCACGCCGGCCTGGGCCAACAGGAACAGTGTGAACACCAGCGCCAACGCAGGTTTGCGACGGCCAAGGCCGTTGTACGCATCAACCGAGTGATTGGCGTCGCCCCGACCGCCCACGATGCTGATGACCGTGAAGCTGCCAAGCACGATGAACGTGTACGCAACCAGGTAGAACAGCGCCCCGCTCACACCGGCGGGGTTCAGCGGGTTGTGTCCACTGGCTTCCAGCCCCACGAGGATGAAACCCGCATGACTGATCGACGAGTACGCCATCATGCGCTTCACATCGTGTTGTTGGACGGCCAGCACCGATCCAATGGCCATCGAAGCCACAGCCAACACCCACACGACCGGCCGCCAGTCATCGGCACGATCGCCGAGCGCAGAAACAAGCACCCTGATCAACCCGGCGAAACCGGCAACCTTCGCCGCAGCGGCCATGAAGCCGGTGGCCGGCGTCGGGGCGCCCTGGTAGACGTCTGGCGTCCACATGTGGAACGGAACGGCCGCCACCTTGAAACCCAGGCCCACGATAAGAAGGACGACCGCGGCGATGTTGAACGCGTCGTTCTGGAACACGATGAAATCGCCGACGCTGTTGCGGATCTCGGTGAAGTTGGTGCTTCCGGTCGCGCCGTACGTAAAGGCTATTCCCATCAGGAAGATCGCGGATGAAAACGCGCCGAGCACGAAGTACTTGAGCGCAGCTTCTTGTGATTCGGCTTTGCGGACGTGAGAACCGGCAAGGACGTACAGGGCGATGGACAGGATTTCGAGCCCGAGGAACAGCACGATGAAGTCGTTGGCAGCGGCCATGATCAGCCCGCCGGAACCAGACAGCAGCATGAGCACGAAGAACTCGGGGTGCGCTATCCGTTCACGGCGCACGAACTCATCGGCGTTCAACGCAGCCAACACGATCGCCGAGCAGATGGCCAGCGAGGCAATGACTCCGAAACCGTCGACGTTCAGCGCGCCGGCAATGGTCGGAGCGTTGGTGCCGTCGGTGATCCGGTTCCACAGCGGGATCGTGAACAGCCCGGCCAGAACCGCAGTGCTGATCGTACCGACCACCATGAACGGCTTCGGCAGCCTGTCGCGAAGCAGCGCCGAGGCCACCAGCAGGATGAACGCGCCGACCACGAGCGTCAGTATCGGGGCCGTGCTGGTCCAGTCGATGGTCGGCAGGTCGATGGTGGGGCCAGCGTTCGAGTCGACCTGGAGCGGGAAGTTGGGATCGGCCTGTGTGAGCCCCAGGGACGACGCGAACAGTCCGGTCGTGGCGGCCAGAACGTGTGGCAGCGAGGTGATCACTGTTGGTCTCCCTCGTGCGAACTGCTGCTGGCTGGCTTGTTGTCACCGGTCGGCGCCACGTAGCCATCGCCTGAGGACAGCGGTGGCTCGCCACCGTCGTGATGTCCAGACGTGTGGCTGAGCAGCTCGGCCACGCTCGGCTCGATGCGGTCGATGAACGGCTTCGGATACACGCCCATCACGACGATGAGCACAAGCAGCGGCACCATGACAAGGCGCTCACGCAGGTTGAGATCCGCCATGCCCAGCGAGGCCTCGTCCGGCTCGCCGTGGAAGCTGCGCTGGTAGGCCCATAACAAATACAGCGCTGCAAGGATGACCCCGCTGGCTGCGACGATCGCGAAGACCGGCCGGCTGATGAAGGTGCCGACGAGGATGATGAATTCGCCGGCGAACCCGTTGAGGCCTGGGACACCGATGGACGACAGCATGACGATGGTGAACACGCCTGCCATCACCGGTGCAACCTTCTGCAGGCCTTTCAACGCAGCGATCTCGCGGGTATGGCGACGCTCGTAGATCCAGCCGATCAGCAGGAAGAGCGCCGACGTGGAGACACCGTGGTTGACCGACTGCAGCACTGCGCCGGTGAGGCCTTGGCGGGTCAGCGCGAATGTACCCAGCACGATGAACCCGAGGTGGGCCACCGACGAATACGCGACGAGTCTTTTGAGGTCCTTCTGCACGATGGCAGCGAGCGCCCCGTAGATGATGCCGATCACGCCCAGGGTGAGGAACGTCGGAGCGAACCACGAGGATGCTGCGGGAAAGAGATAGAGCCCGAACCGGATCAGCCCGTAGGTACCCATCTTCAACAGGACACCGGCCAGAATGACCGAGCCCGCTGTGGGTGCGTCCGTGTGTGCATCCGGCAGCCATGTGTGCAGTGGGAACACCGGCACCTTGATCGCGAATGCCAAGGCGAACGCAGCGAAGAGCCAACGGGACTGCGTGACGCTCAGGAAGTCGGCGCGGGCAAGTTCGGCAACGTCGAAGGTCATCGTGCCGGTCGCATTGCGGTGCAGGTAGACCAGCGCAAGCGTGGCGACGAGCAAGAACGCCGAACCGAACATCGTGTACAGGAAGAACTTCATCGCCGAGTAGGTCTTGCGCTCGCCGTGACCCCACCCGTTGATCAGGAAGTACATCGGCACCAGAACCACTTCGAAGAAGACGAAGAAGAGGAACAGGTCGAGTGAGAGGAAAACACCCATCACGCCTGCTTCCAGCAGGAGCAGCCAGGCCATGTACGACTTCTGGTCGTGATCTTCCTTCGGGCCGATGAGTGCGAGCGGGAAGAGAATTCCGGTCAACACCACCAGAAGCAGCGAGATGCCGTCGACGCCGAGGTTCCAGGAAATTCCCATGTTGCGGATCCATGGGTGCTTGCTGACGAACTGGAAACCAGGGTCGGCCTTGTCGAACTGCGTGAACAGGTACAGCGACAGGCCGCACGTCATCGACGAAGCCGTGATGGCGATCGGCCGGACCAACTCTCTGCGGGTGGCTGGCAGCAGTGAAAGCAGCACTGCCGCAACCGTTGGCACGATGATCAGCATGCTGAGCAGTGGGAACCCGGCTTGCGGTTCGCTGGTTTCGGCCAACAGGGTAGGGACCAAGGCTGCGATCATGCGGCTGCCCTCAGCAGTGCGTAAGCCAGCAGCGCAACGGTACCGGCTGCGATCATCAGCGCGTAGTTGCGAACGAAGCCCGACTGCAGTTTGCGAACGTTGCCGCCCACGAGTTTGACGATGGAACCGGACCCGTTCACAACACCTTCGATCAGTTTGCCGTCGAACACGTCTGCGACGAGGTCGGCGAGTTTGCGACCCGGCTTCTCGATGACGGACGAGTACAGCGAGTCAACTCCGTAAGCCCGCTGCAGCAACGGTGGCTCGAGACTTGCGTTTGCCTCAAGCGGGCGTCCGAGCCACAGGCGGTACGCAAGGCCGATCCCGACGATGCCGCATGCGACGGCGATGAGCGCCAGCACCACTTTGGTGGACCCTGTCGACGCGAACTCGTGTGACCCGACCGATGGTTCCAGCCAGCGCGCAAGTCGTTCGAGGCTCTTGGAGAACGGCAGGTTCATGACGCCACCGGTCAGCGACAGCCCGGCGAGCACCACGAGCGGAAGCACCATCTGCCACGGCGACTCATGAGGCGTCACTGGTGCGTGGTTGCCGTCGTGGCTGTCGCCGTGAATGGGCACGATGCCACCGGTTGTGGAGTGGAGGAACCGCTCTTTGCCGAAGAAAACCAGGAACACCTGGCGGCTCATGTAGTAAGCGGTGAGCAGCGCTGTGAGCAGGCCCACCACCCAGAGAACTTTCGCGCCGCCGACGGACCCTTCGTATGCGGACAGAAGGATTTCGTCCTTGGACCAGAATCCGCTGAACGGCGGAATGCCGGCGATTGCGAGCCACCCCAACAGGTAGGTGGCGAACGTGATGGGCATCCATTTGCGGATGTTGCCCATCAGCTTCACGTTCTGTTCGTGGTGCATGCCATGGATGACCGAACCTGCGCCAAGGAACATCAGCGCCTTGAAGAACGCGTGCGTGATCATGTGGAACGCCGCGGCGGCATTGGCATGCATGCCAATAGCCAGGAACATGTAACCCAACTGGCTGATAGTCGAATACGCCAGGATCCTCTTGATGTCGTCCTGGGCAACGGCGATGGTCGCAGCGAACAGCGCTGTGAGACCGCCCACCCACGCAATGACGGTAAACACAACCGGGTCGGCGACTTCGAGCACCGGTGCCACCCGCATCATGAGATACACGCCCGCGGTGACCATGGTGGCGGCATGGATAAGTGCCGAAACCGGTGTCGGGCCTTCCATCGCGTCGGGCAGCCACACGTACAGGGGCAACTGTGCGGACTTGCCGCATGCGCCGACGAACAGCATGAGCGCAGCGGCGGTAGCGGTGTTGCGGGTGATGCCCCCGTTACCTGCGACAGCGAACACACCGTTGTAGGTGAGTGCGCCCGTCGCGTTGAACAGCAGGAACATGCCGATCATCAGGCCGAAGTCACCGACGCGATTGGTGACGAACGCCTTCTTTCCTGCTGTCGCAGCCGAGTCCTTCTCGAACCAGAACGAGATGAGCAAGTAGGAGCAAGCTCCGACCCCCTCCCAGCCCAGGAACATGAGCACGAAATTGTCGCCAAGGACCAGCATCAACATGGAGAAGATGAACAGGTTGAGGTATGTGAAGAACTGGCTGAAACGAGGGTCCCCGTGCATGTAGCCAACGGCGTAGAGATGGATCAGGGTGCCGATGCCGGTGACGAACAGCACCATGGTGATACTCAGCGGGTCGACGAGGGCCGATGCCTTGACATCGAGCTGTCCGACCGAGATCCAGTCGAACAGCACTTTGGTGACCGAGCGCTTCTCGCCGTTGCGGGACACGAGGTCGGCGAACACGCCGAGCGCGAACAGGAACGATCCGCCGGTCATGGCGGTCGCGAAATAGCCGGACAGCGGTTCACCGATGCGCTTGCCGACAAGCAGCAGCACGCAGAAGCCGAACAGCGGGAGCGCGGGGATGAGCCAGACGAGATCGATCACTCTCAGATCAGCCCTTCAGCAACGAGGCTTCTTCAGCCGTGACGGCCTTGCGGCGGCGGTAGATGGACACGATGATGCCGAGCCCGACAACCACTTCAGCTGCGGCGACGACCATGGTGAAAAAGACGATGGCCTGGCCGCGGATGTCGCCCATCATGCGGGCGAATGTGACGAAGGTGAGGTTGGCTGCGTTGAGCATCAGTTCGACACACATGAACATCACGATCACGTTGCGGCGCGACAGCAACCCGACGGCACCGAGGACGAAAAGCGCCATCGCAACGAACAGGTATGCCTTGGGGTTCGGGTTGGCAACGGCAACGAGGTGCATCATGGGGCTCCATCGATTTGCTGGTCGACGGTTTGGTCGATGTGCCTCGGCGCACGGCGGGCCAGGACGACGGCACCGACGACGGCGACCACCAGCAGGATCGAGGTGATCTCGAACGCGTAGAGGTAGTCGCTGAAGACCATGGCCGAGACTTGCTCCACGTTGGTCCCTTCGAACGTCTTGGGAAGGACACCGCCGAAATCGTTCTGCATCGCCACGATGGCGATGAGCTCGACCAGGCCCAGCGCTGCGACGAACAGCGCCAGCGGCCGCTGGCCCTTCAGCGGCTCGACCCGAATGTCTTCCGCCCGGTCGACGCCGATCAGCATGATCACGAACAGGAACAGCACCACGACAGCCCCGGCGTAGACGATGACCTGAACTGCTGCGAGGAAGTGAGCCTGCTGCGCCACGAACAGCATGGCGACGCCGAAGAGCGACTGCACCAGCATCAGGGCGGCGTGAACGGGATGGCGTAGGAGGATCACTCCGAGGCCGCCCAACAGGGCGAACGCAGCACCGAGCACGAGAACGATCCACTCGCCCATCAGTGACCTTCGCCAGCGTGCGCTGCAGCGGCCGACTGAGCCGTCTTGCCAGCAGCTTTGCCAGCAGCTTTGTGAGCCGCTTTGGCCTGCGCCTTGGTCAGCACCGGAGCGTCGATGTGCGAGCTTTGGGCGGCTTCGGCAGGCTGGTCGCCGTAGCCGAGTTCGTTGGACCAGAGCACCTGACCCTCGTACGAAGCGTCACCGCCTGGGGACGTAGCGCGCATCCAACCTGAATGGCTGACTAGTCCACCGCGATGATCTTCCCAGGGCTGGATCTGTGGTTTGCCGTCGTCGCCGGTCAGAAGCTGCTGCTTCTCGTAGATGGCGTCACGCCGGTTGGTGAACGCGAACTCGAAAATCTTTGATTCCGTGATTGCCTCGGTGGGACAAGCTTCGACGCACAGGTCGCAGTGGATGCAGCGCAGGTAGTTGATCTCGTAGACGAACCCGTAACGTTCGCCTGGCGAGGTCGGGTCCTCAGGGTCGTTGTCGGCGCCGCGGACATAGATGCACTTGGCCGGGCACACGCCAGCACACAGTTCGCAGCCGATGCACTTCTCCATGCCGTCTTCGTACCGGTTGAGCACGTGACGCCCGTGGAACCGTTCGGGCTTGGGCCGCAGGTCGTCCGGGTAGCGGTTGGTGACGATCTTGCCGGTGTCACTGCCCTTGTTGAGCTTGGCGAAGGTAACGCCGAATCCTTCCAGGAATCCCATGTCCTAGAGCCTTCCTGCTCGTGAGCCCGGGGTTTGTGACCCAGCACCGGTCAGAGCTGAGTACTCCTCTTGAGCCGTTCGGCGGCCGACGCGCATGGCGGCCCACAGTAGTCCCCATGCAACCAGGCAACCGGCTACGGCCAACACCATGTACGCGAGGCGCGATGCCGTGTCGACACCGGCCTGCCGGGCACCCAGGATCAGCAGCCAGCCGAGGGCCAGCGGGATCATCCGCTTCCATCCGAGGTCCATCAACTGGTCGTAACGCAGCCGCGGCAGCGTGGCCCGAATGCCGACGAGGATCGACAGGAGGATGAACACCTTCAGTGCCAGCCACAACGGGCTGGACGAACCGAGCACTGCGCCGAGGAACCCGCCGATGCCGGGGATGCGATCAAGGCGAAGTGCCGTGCCGAGGTTGAACGGCATGTTGGGTCCGCCAAGGAACAACGTCACCACGAGCGCGCTCATGGTGATCTGGTTCATGAACTCGGCCAGGTAGAACATGGCGAACCGGGCACCGGAGTACTCCGTGTGGAACCCGCCGACCAGTTCTGACTCCGCCTCGACGAGATCGAACGGTGGGTGGTTGAGTTCGGCCACAGCAGCGATCGAGAAGATGATGAACGGCACGAAGATCGTGCTGATGGCGTGCCAGTTCCAGATGGCGCCCTGCTGAGCGTCCACGATCTTGCGGGTGGACAACGAGCCGGTGTACAGCACGACAGCAGCGAGCGAGAGACCGAGCGCAGCTTCGTAAGAGATCATCTGGGCAGATGCGCGCACCGCTCCGATCAGCGGGTACTTCGAGCCGGACGCCCAGCCAGCAAGCATCACGCCGTACACGGCGATCGAGCTGATGGCCAGGCTGAACAGCACACCCATCGGTGGGTCGGCCACCTGCAGGTTGGTGCGATATCCGGCGACGTCGACCACGCCACCGAGCGGGATCACGCAGAACGTGAGGAACGCGGGTACCGCTGCGATGTACGGCGCAAGACGGAACACGGTTTTTTCTGCCTGGCTGGGCCACAGCGCTTCTTTGAAGAACAGTTTCGTTCCGTCGGCGAGCGTCTGCAGCAGGCCGTAGGGGCCGGCGCGGCTCGGGCCGACGCGGTTCTGCATGTCGGCAATGAACTTGCGGAGGTACCAGATGAGCAGTGCCGTGCACAGCACACAGACGCCGAACGCGATGAGCGCCTTCACCAGCACGATGATCAGCGGCCATCCCCACCAGTCGACCTGACCGGCGTAGGTCTCGATACCGTCGACCACGGTTCGTTTTCCCTTGAACAGCGGGTCACCGTCTTCGGTGAAGCGACCGAGCCCGTTGGACACGGCGGCCAGGTTCACGTTGAGAGCGTTCATGTTGAGTGCGAGTGCCATCGGGTTCCCTTACTCTGCGACCGTCTCGAGGCGGATCTTCACGATGCCGCTCGCCTGCAGTTCGTCTGCGTCGAGCAGCGCTGCCGCCGCACCGCCGACCTGCCCGAACGGCACGAACGCTGACCCTCGGGCGACCGCTTCGTTTTCGACAACCGTCAGCATGACAGCGGTTCGTTGACTGACCACGTTGACCTGTCCGCCACGCGAGAGGCCGTGACGTTCGATCTCGCCCGGGTGCAGATGCAGGCCGTCGCCCGGAGCGAGTTTGGCCAGCGACGGGCTGTGCGAGACAAGCGTGCCGTCGTCGTAGAGGACGTGCCCCACGACCAAGCGGAGTGAGTACGAATCGGGTTGCGGCACGGAGACGGCGAGTGTCGGCGCTGCTGCGGTGACGAGCGGAGGCACGGTTCGCACGGACGGTGACTCGACCGACTCGACCGACTCGACCGAATCTGCGTCGTCATCGAGCCTGGTATCTCCACCTTCGGCCACATCGCTCGTGGTGCCGTGTGCGTCCGGCTCGGCGGCAGTCGTTGCGGCCAGTGACTCGTTGGCTGCGTCGATGGCCCCTGCGATGGGGGTCAGTGCTCCGTTGCCCCCTGCGGTTGCCGCGGTCATGGTGAGATACGCGGGCGCGACCCGGGCGATCTCTGCGGTGATGTCTTCGACCGACTCGAATCCGAGATCGTGACCGAGGCGGTTTGCCAACTCGACTGCAATCATCCAATCAGGCCTGGCCACTCCCGGACCGCTTACTTTTGCAGTGGCCAGCGAGACGCGGCCTTCCAAGTTGGTGACCGTCCCCGACTTCTCGGCGTAGCCCGATGCCGGCAGCACAACCGATGCACGATCCGTCGATGGGGTGTCGAACAGGTCGATCGCCACGATGTTTGGAACAGCGGCGAACGCAGCCTCGGCAATGACGTGATCAGGGAAGTCGGTCAGCGGGTCAGCGCCCAGAAGGACGAGAGCTTTCAGTTCGCCATTCGCAGCTGCGCGGAGCATCGCAGCGGTGTCCTTGCCCGGCAGCATCGGCACGGCGCCCCACTCGGTGCTGAACCAGTCAAGACCCTGCGCCAGGGAGACCCTGCCCGGGAGCATGCCGGGTGCCAGGCCCATGTCGATGGCACCACGCACGTTGGAACGTCGGCACGCGTGCAGCACCTTCTTGGAAGCACCGAACGGTGCGTCGAGCAGCACGTGTGCTGCATCCTCGATGGACTGAGCAGTCTCGGCGAGCGAGGTTCGACCGACCACCAGGACCACGTTTCCGTTGCCCTTGCCGGAGGTCAGCGCATTCGAAATGGTTGCCGCCGCAGAGTTGATGAGGTCGGCCTCGACGCCAGCGATCTGACGGTCGGCCGGTGTGCCTGCGACAGCGGCCACCAACGCACGGGCAGCGACGCCGGCTTCGCCGGACCGGTATACCAGCGACTGGCGGACGTAGCGGCTGAGCCCTGTCGCCTTCGGGGCGAGTTCGACCATGGGTACCCGCTTGTTGTGCGCGGCATCGCGGATGCGCAGGAACAGAACGGGCAGCTCTTCTTTGACGTCGGGGCTGAGCAGGATGACAGCACTCGCGCCCGCAATGTCACCGATGGTCGCCTGTGGCGTTCCCACGATGAACTGCGCGCTGAGCCCATCGCCGAGCTGCGCGTCGACGTTGTCGATGCGAAGCATGCCCTTCAGCAGTTTCGCCCACGCATATGCGTCTTCGTTGGTCAGCCGGGCGCCGCCGATGACGCCGACCTGTTCAGCCGGTGTGTTGCGCAGAACCGAAGCAGCGCGTTCGAGGGCTTCGAACCAGGTTGCGTCCTGCGCGGCAACGCCTGCAGCCTTGCGAACCTTTGGATTGGTAAGCCGATCGACCGACCCGATGTTCTCGAAGTCGAACCGACCCTTGTCGCACAGCCAGCCCCAATTGACCGCATCGGAATCAACGCCCTGGGTACGGGTGACACGGTCTCCACTCGACTGCAGCACCACACGGCAGCCCACGGCGCACGAGGTGCAGGTGGACTCGACCTGGTCGAGATCCCATGGACGGGCGGTAAACCGATACGGCGAGGCCGTCAGCGCACCGACTGGGCAGATCTGCACCACGTTACCGCTGAAGTAGCTGGAGAACGGGTCGTCGGGAAAGGTGTTGACCTCGGTGCGATTGCCCCGGTTGACGAAGTGGATGAGCGGGTCGCCTGCGACTTCCTTGGAGAAACGCGTGCAGCGGTCGCACAGAATGCAACGCTCACGGTCGAGCAGCACGAGGTCGCTGATGGAGATCGGCTTCTCGTAGTGCCGCTTTTCCTCGACGAAGCGGCTTTCACCCGGGCCGAAGCTGAGAGTCTGGTCCTGCAGCGGGCATTCGCCGCCCTTGTCGCACACCGGGCAATCCAGCGGGTGGTTGACCAGCAGGAACTCGAGCACCCCGTCTTGCGCCTTCTTCACGGTCGGCGAATCGGTGACGACCTTCATGCCCTCGTTCACCGGCAGCATGCACGCCGGCTGCAGCGACGGACCGCGGGGCCCGTCGACCTCGACGAGACACATACGGCACATGCCGACCTCGCGCATGCGCGGGTGCCAGCAGAAGCGTGGGATGTATGTGCCCACCTTTTCTGCGTGGGCGATGAGCAGCTCGCCCGGATCGGCCTCGGTGGCGCGGCCGTCGATGGTGACAGTAAGGGTGGTCTTCGGCGGTGGTTCGGGTGTAGTGGCGTCGCTCACGATGCTAGGCGACCTTTCGTATGTACGCTTCGTATTCGTCGCGGAAACGCCGGACCGTGCTGACCAGAGGAGATGCAGCAGACGGGCCGAGCGGGCAGATAGTGGTCTGTTTCGGAGGCCACGTGAGCCCAGGGCTGATGTTGTCGGCGACGTCCATGAGCAGATCGATGTCCTCGGGGCGGCCGTGGCCGTCGAGGATGCGACGGTAGATCTTCTCGAGCCAGTTGGTTCCTTCACGGCACGGTGAGCACTTGCCGCAACTCTCCTTGGCGAAGAACTTCACAAGACGCCACGCAGCGCGCACCATGTCGGTCTGGTCGTCCATCACCACGATTGCGCCGGAGCCGAGCATGGAGCCGGCTGCGCCCACCGGGCCGGGATGCAGCGCCATGTCGAGGTGCTCCTCGAAGAACCACGGTGCAGACGCTCCGCCTGGAATCCACGCCTTGATGGAACGCCCCATGCGGATGCCGTTGCCGTACTCGGGGCTCTCGAACAGTTCGCGAAACGTCGTGGTGCCGAAGTCGACTTCGTAGACGCCAGGCTTGTTGACGTGCCCCGACAATGCGAAGAGGCGGGTGCCACATGCCTTGGCGTCGCCGATTGTGGTGAACGCTGCCGCGCCGTTATTGATGATCCATGGCAGGTTGGCAAGCGTCTCGACGTTGTTCACGACAGTTGGCTGCATGTACAAGCCCTTCGAAGCCGGGAAGAACGGAGGCTTGAGGCGAGGCATCCCACGATTGCCTTCGAGGGACTCGATGAGTGCGGTTTCCTCGCCGACGATGTAGGCGCCGGCACCGAAGTGGAACACCACGTCAAGCGACCAGTCGGTGCCCATGATGTTGCGGCCGACGAGACCCGCTGCGTAGGCCTCGTTGAGCGCAGCTGCAAGCCGCTCGTGCGCAAGAGCCATCTCGCCGCGGACGTAGATGAACGCCTGCTTCGCCCGGATGGCCCATGAGGCGATGAGGACACCTTCGATGAGCTGATGCGGGTCGCGTTCGACCAGGAGCCGGTCCTTGAACGTGCCAGGCTCTGACTCGTCGCCGTTGACCACCAGATAACGGGGGAAGACATCCTTCGGGAGGAAACCCCACTTGGTTCCACAGGGGAAGCCGGCTCCGCCACGGCCCAACAGGTTTGCAGCCTTGACTTCTTCGATGACGGCGTCCGGCTCCATCGTCATCGCCTTGCGGATGGCCTCATACCCGCCCGTCTCGCGATAGCGGGCGAGGGTGTGACCCTGCGGGTCGTCCCAGCGGGTGGAGATCATCTTCAGCGAGGTCGGCATGGAGAGCTTTCGGACGGCTGGGCGGTCATTGTGCGGAGGTATGCGTTCGGTGGCGAGACGGCTGTGGCTGGTGCCGACGCCGGTCAGATCGAGTCGCGCGAGGCGCGTCGGTCAGCGGGTATGGACTGGCGGATTCGCGACAGCGTGCCGTGCGGTGGAACATCGTTCGTGCGCTTGCCTGCGCTGAGATCATCGATCAGCGCGTCGGCCTGGTCGTGGGTGATGTTTTCGAAGTAGCGGTAGTTGACCTGGAGGCACGGAGCGCGGGTGCACGCTGCGAGGCACTCCATCTCTTCGAGTGTGAACATTCCGTCGGCCGTTGTGCCGCCGGTTCGGATGCCGAGTTTCTCCTCACAATGGGCCAACAGTTCTTCGCCTCCGACGAGGAGGCACGAGATGTTGGTGCACACACCCACGACGTATTTGCCGACCGGATGGAACTTGAACATCTCGTAGAAGCTCGCCGTGCCGTAGACCTCGGCAGGGGTGCACCCGATGAGTTCGGCGATGTGCTCCATCGCTTCGTCGGTGAGATAGCCGTCCTGCTCCTGGGCAAGGTGGCACATCGGGATCATGGCTGAACGGGCACGGGGATAGTGGCCCATCAGCTCGCGGGCGCGTTCGGTATTGGCGGTGTTCAGACGAGCCATTTAGCGGTCCACCTCTCCAAGGACGGGGTCGATCGAGGAGATGATCGCAACAGCATCGGCGATCTGGGCGCCCTGCATCATCGTGGGCATCGATTGCAGGTTGACGAAGCTGGGCCCGCGCACATGCATGCGAAGCGGACGCGAGCCGCCGTCGGACACGAGATAGCAGCCCAGTTCACCGCGCGGGCTTTCGACCGCCACGTAGACCTCGCCTTCCGGAACCTTGAAACCGTCGGTGAAGATCTTGAAGTGGTGAATGAGCGCTTCCATGGACTCGTCGATCCGTCCGCGCGGTGGCGGTGTGACCTTCTTGTTCTGCACCCGGTAGTCCCCTGCGGGCATGAGATCCACGATCTGGCGGACGATGCGGATCGACTCCCGGATCTCGTTGAGCCGGATGGCGTAGCGGTCGAACGCGTCGCCGTGCGTGCCCACGATCACGTCGAAGTCGACCTTGTCGTAGTGCAGGTACGGCTGGTTGCGCCGCAGGTCCCACTCGATGCCGGTCGAACGAAGGATCGGGCCCGTTGCACTGAGCGCAATGGCCTCGTCCTGGGTGATGACGCCGACGCCTTGGGTGCGCTTCAGGAAGATGGGCTGACCGGTGAGCAGCGAATCGAATTCGTCTAGGCGCGGCTCGACGGCGTCGCAGATGTCGAGAACATCGCGCTGCCATCCGGGCGTGAGATCGGCAGCGGTCCCGCCGACTCGGATGAAATTGTGGTTCATCCGCAGGCCGGTGACCTTCTCGAAGAACGCCAGCAGCAACTCGCGTTCACGCCACCCGTAGATCATCATGCCAACTGCGCCGACGTCCATGCCGTTCGTGGCCTGGAACAGGAGGTGGCTGGACATGCGGTTGAGCTCGGACAGCAGCATGCGGATCCAGATTGCGCGTTCAGGCAGTTCGACGCCGAGCAGTTCTTCGACGGCCATCGAGTACACCAGTTCGTTGAAGAACGGGCTGAGGTAGTCCATGCGCGTGACGTTGGTGCCACCCTGCATGAACGTGAGACCTTCGGCTGTCTTCTCCATCCCTGTGTGGAGGTAGCCGATCACCGGCTTGGTGCGCAGCACCTGCTCACCACGGATCTCCATCATCACGCGCAGCACGCCGTGCGTGCTGGGGTGCTGAGGCCCCATGTTGATGATCATCGTCTCGTCGTCGCCGACCTCGATGTCGTAGTCGTTGACGTCGAGCAGCGCGTCTTCCGGCGCAACGCCGCGCAGCACGCTGCCGCGCTCACGCGCCAGTTCCGCCGCAGCGGTGAGATCGCGCGACTGCATCTCCTGAGAGTTCATCGTGAACCCCCATTCTTGAACTGCACGGGGATGCGACCCGTTGCCTCGTCCTTGCGCAACGGATGACCGACCCATTCTTCGGGCAGCAGGATGCGGCTGAGGTCAGGGTGGCCGGTGAACGTGACACCGAGCAGGTCCCACGCCTCGCGTTCCATTGCCTCGGTTCCCGGGTACAGGTCGTACAGCGATGCGACAGCGACGTCGTCCCCCGGAACCTGAACACGCACCCGCACCCGTTCAGCGGTGCTGAGGTCGGTGAGATTGACAACGACCTCGAACCGGCCGGCCACGAGGCCGGCCGGCAACGGCCGCGCTGCCGCAGCGGTGAGGTAATCGACGACGCAGAGGTCTGCGCACATATTGAATCCGTCGGCCTTCAGTGCACCGACGACCTTGAGATACTCAGTGCGCGGAGGATGCAGCACAACCTGACCGCGCGACCGTGTCACGAGTGCGCCATGGCGCGTCTCGGGCGGTGCCGCAGGAATGTCAGCGGGCGTCTGGACGGCGGTGTCGCTCATTTCGGGGTGCCGATCGCAATCGTCCTGGGTGGCGCGTCGAGGATGAGACCCGCACCAGCACCGGAGTCGGAGCGACGTTTGGTGATCTCGCCCGTCTGGATCTTTTCGTGCAGGGTCAAAATCGCATAGATCAGCGTCTCAGGGCCGGGAGGGCACCCGGGCGCGTACACGTCGACCGGAACAATTTGGTCAACGCCCTGCACAATGGCGTAGTTGTTGAACATCCCGCCCGAGCTGGCACACACACCCATGGAGATGACCCACTTGGGTTCCATCATCTGGTCGTAGACCTGGCGCAGGACCGGTGCCATCTTCTGCGAAACACGGCCGGCGACAATCATGATGTCGCTCTGACGCGGCGAGCCACGGAAGACCTCCATCCCGAACCGGGCAAGGTCGAAGCTGGCCGCACCCGTTGCCATCATCTCGATCGCGCAGCAGGCCAGGCCGAACGAAGCGGGCCAGGTCGAGTTCTTGCGTGACCACGTGACCAACTTCTCGATGTTGCCGGTCAGGAAATTGTGGTTGAGGTCTTCGAGACCCATGTCAGGCTGCCTCTCCGCCGTTGACCGAAGGTGATGTGTCATCGCCGGGACGTGCAACCCGGCGAATGGTCGACGCTGTTGTGCGGTTCTCCGCAACCATCGATTCCATCCGGCGAATCGCCTTTGTCGGAGCCCAGTCCAGCGCACCGTTGGCGATGAGGTACGTGAACGCAACCACAACGGGGACGGAGAACATCGCCATTTCCAGCAGCCCGAACCCACCGAGCTTGCCGAACAGCACCGCCCATGGGAAGAGGAAGATGACCTCGATGTCGAAGATGATGAAGATCATCGCGACAAGGTAGAACTTGACCGGGAATCGCTCGGAGGACGGAACGGAATCCTCGATGCCGCATTCGTACGGGGCGACCTTGGCCGAGGTCGGACGCTGGCGGGGCCCGAGCAGCGCCGATGCAGCGATAGAGCCGCCGACGAAGAGCAGGCCGAGCACGGCCAGGATGAGGATCGGCAGATATTCGGCCATGGTGGTAAGTCCCCGGGAGGGCGGTTGAGGTTGCGGGAGTGTCGGGCTGATCAGGCGCACGCTTGTGAGCCCACCGGTCCGGTGGTGCTGAGATTAGGCGGTAGCGGGACGGCCCTTGAGCGACTTGGCCAATGCCATGACCTGCTTGTCACGTTGGTGCAGGACCGACGCGAGGATGGCGAACAACGTGCCGGAGAAGAGAGCCAGCAGGAACGACGGCCTGCGCCGCGATCCCTGGTCACGCAGCATCACCACGGTGGTGATCGGTTGTGACTGGTCGATCTCTTTCAAGATGTGTTCGGTCTTGGTGACCTGGGGGGTTCCGTCTTCGTTCTTGAGTTGAACACGTCCCGGCCCAAGCACGGGCTCATCGACCTCTTCCGTCTTCAACGGCTGCACCTGCATCACGAACCAGTGCGGCGAGTGGCGCAGGAAGAAACGGTGCTTGCGGATCTTGAACAGGTAATTGTCTCCGCCTTGGCGGAAGGCTGAGATCGACCGGTACTGCGTCGATTCTGCGAACAATGCTTGCGGAGTTCTGGTTGGATCGGACTTCTTGCGCACCAGCGTTCCATCGACCGTTGCCTGACCGTCGCCGCGCTGCCCACTGCCAGGACAGAGCGGCTCCCATTTCGTATCGGCCTTGACCTTTGCACGCGTGTTCGCGAAACGTGTCTCGACTGCCTTCTCAGCAGCAGTCGCCGCGCGTGACTTGGCGATGCCATCGGGGAGTTTGGCTGCCTCTTTCGAGGCCTTGGAATCAGCGACGTCGGCATCGGTCTTGCACCACGAGACCTGGAACGGGACCGTTGCAAGGTCTGCGACGGCCGGGTTGGTACTGACGCCAAGATTGCTGGTACCGGTGATGACATCGGTGACGTGCCAGGTTGGGTCTTTGCCACGGAGACCAATGCCGTACATCATCCATGCGAGCGACATCAGGAACATCCAACCGGCAAGACCAGCTGCGGCCACGAGGAACCCCAGGCGGTTTCCCATGTTGGTGGCCATGATCATGTAACTGGAGCCGCACAGGATGATGAACATGATCCCGGGGAACAGGATGCCGCGGATGAACACGCTGTATTCAAAGTTTGCCAGCATCACTGCGCTCATTGCTTTGCCTCGTCGGTCGCGGCCTGTTCGCCGGCGGTGAGTGGTTGGAGACCTCGTTCGTACGCAACGATGGCTGAGATCTGCTTGTCGGTCAGCACGTTGGCGAAGTACGGCATGCCGCCGCTCTCCCAGCCGTTGATGCCGCGGGTTCCGTACGGCTTGTTGGTGTCCTCGGTGCCGAGCTTGATGAACGAAGCCTGGTCAGCCGGGTTGGGGAAACGATTGTTGAGCGAATCCTTGTTGAGCGACGGGCCGAACGCTCCGGAGGACGCATCGCGGGCCTCACCCGAGGACCATCCGGTGACGTGGCAGCGTGCGCAGTTCATCTCGAAGAGGATCTGGCCGTCGGACTTCCCCGCGTTTGTTTTGGCCTTCCTGGCAGCGGCGAGCGCTTCGGTCGTTTCCTGTTGACGCATCTTTCGGATGGGCAGACTGTTCAGTGCAAAGTCGAATGCCTTGTCGGCGTCGTTCAACTCGTCCCACTTGTCCTCGTAGATCTTGCGTGCTTCTTCGTTCTTCTCGAGTGCGAGATGGCGCAAGTACTGGATGACGTCGTCAATGGTCTGGTCGGTGGACGGACCGCCGCCTGCAACGCCCCAGGCCGGCATCACCGGGGCCCGACCGTAGACCAGGACGTTGCGCAACTGGCCCTTCCGGTAGCGCAGAGCGACGTCGTTGATGCGTGGTGCAGCCCACTGCACCGGGCGAACGAGTTCTTTGCCCGCTGCGTCCTTGAGCGGAATGCCGTTCGCGTCGTAGTCCTTGACGGCCGTTTTGACGGCACCCCCACCTCCGTTGGCACCGTGACAAGACTGACAGTTCAGCGCCGGCGTACCGTGCTTGGTGTTGGGGGTGTTGAAGTAGGCCTCTTCCCCGCGGTCAACGCTGCGCTTGTCGAAGCCACGGATCGCGCCTTCCTGACGTCCGACCTCGCCCAGCCAATAGACCGGCACACTGATGGCGACGATGGTCATCATGACGAGCGCCCAGGTCAGCCAGC
>JANNBN010000047.1:0-6821 GCA_031385545.1 Acidimicrobiia bacterium
GACCGTCAGGGATTTCTGCCCGGTCGCAAAGCGGGCAGTCGAGATCCAAGCCGAGGCGCTCCGCTCGACCCGACTCGGTCAACACCCAGGGGCGGTCCCACAACGGTGGCCGGTGGCGCACATGCTGACGGTGCAAACACCTTAGGTCTGCCACCCAATCACCCACTTCGTCTTGATGGAACCCGACGATCGCACGCAGCACACCGCAAGTCTGCACGACCCTGTGCCTACGGGCGGGTCGCAGTCGAGCAAGTCCCAGCTTGGGACGGCGACACGAGCCACCCCTTCTCACAACGCTGGTGGAGTTCGGTCCCCCGGCCGGTGAGCCATTCTCCACATGACTACGAGCGCCACGTTCGGCGGCGGTTCGCACTTTTCGCGCATTGTCTTCCACGTGCCACCGTGCTCCCGCCGGCCATCCACGGCGTACCCGGTCAGCGGGCCGTCAGGTGGCGGGCTTTGGTGGTGAGTGTTTCGAGGACGTAGGCGAACGAGTCGTGGAAGCCAGCCACGCCTTGGTCTTCGAGGGTGCGACCGACGTCGGCTAGGTCGATACCGACGCGGGCGAGCCCGGCGAGCACGGCCGATACGTCGTCGAGGTCGCGGTCGATCGTGCGGGCCACGGTGCCGTGGTCCTCGAATGTTGTGATGGTGGTTTCGGGGAGGGTGTTGACCGTGTCCGGGCCGATGAGATTATCGACGTACAGGGTGTCGGGATAGGCCGGGTTCTTCGTTGACGTCGACGCCCACAACGGGCGTTGCCGGCGGGCGTCGCGGGCCTCGAGTGCGGCCCACCGCTGGTCGGAGAACCGGTCCCGGAACAGTTGGTAGGCAAGTTTCGCTTGGGCGACCGCGCCACGTCCACGCAGGGCCAGGGCATCGGGTGTGGCGATCGTCTCGAGGCGACGGTCTACTTCGGAGTCGACCCGGCTGACGAAGAACGAAGCGACCCTGTGCACGCTGCAAAGAGAAGATCAACGTGATGTTGATGCTCCGCCGTTCCGCAGTCATGGCCTGAATGGCCGGGATGCCTTCGGGCGTCGCGGGGATCTTCACCAACACGTTGGGTCGGTCTATGCGGGTGTGGAGATCGCTGGCGGCGCTGATGGTGCCGGCGGTGTCACGAGCCAACTCGGGCGCGACTTCGATCGACACGAACCCGTCGAGACCGCCGCTGGCATCGAACACCGGTCGCAGTAACGCAAGAGCGCTGCGCAAATCGTCGATGACCAGATCCCAATACGCGTCGACTAGCGATCTGCCGCTAGCAGTCAACGCCGCGAACTGGTCGTCGTAGGCGTCGGACCCTTCGATGGCCTTGGCGAAAATGGTTAAGTTGGCCGTGACACCGTGGATGCCGTCTTCTACGAAATGGGCCAGGATGCCATCGTGGAGCGACGTGCGAGTCAGGTTGTCGAGCCACGGGGGTTGCTTGGCTGACGTCGATGCCTTCGACGAAGGCTTCCATGGCGTGTTATCGGCTGGCCTGCATCTGTCGTGCCACAGCGAGCTTGGTCGGGCGTGATGGTGGACGGCCGCCGACGCGTCCTTGCGCTCGGGCGGCGGAGAAGCGCCCCAAGGAGATTGCCAGCGTTGGCTTCGTCAGTCCGCTTTCTCTGCTTTCAGGACCTTGTCGGCCTTGGAGCTGATCCGGGCGAATTCGTCCTTGGTGAGGTTGCCGTCGTTGCGTTGTTTGCGAGAAAGCCGTTTGGCACTGATGGCATGGCCACGGTCTGGGACCGGGTAATTTCCGCTTTCCTTTTTCGCTTCAGATGACCGGGCCTTCTCGGGAAGACCAAAATCTTTTGCAGGAAGATTCGCTCGTTGCTCGGCAGTCAACTTGGCCATCGGGTCATTCCTTTCCAACGGCACATCGATTGGTGTGCCGTCCACTCACCGCCCGTACCGCTCCTTTCAACTCGTCCGTGCCGGATACGACCGTGAGTTCACCCGTGGCGGCTCCGCCGTCGAACGTTCCGACGTGCTGGAGCACGAGGCTGCCGTGATGGCCGCCGATGGTTCCTCGTATGCGCCCGAGGCCGACGTACGTTGCGGTCTTGTCGGGCTGGTAGGCCATCAGCCACTCGGTCGCTGACGTGGCTTCGATGTCGCCGTGATAGGTCTTGGTGACCGACGCACGGGTGAGTTTGGCTACGCCGACGGCTTCGTCGAACGGGGCTTCGTCCCAGCCGCCAATCTCGAAAGTAGCTTCGATGTGCATGTTTTCCATGAGACTTGCTCCTTGTGGTTCAACGTTGGTTGCCGATTGAAAGGTCTGGCATCGTCCACTCGGCGACCGAACCCGCGTTGACATCGAGATAAAGGCGGTGTTTCACGACTTCGCCGCCGCGACGGGCGTTTACCCGAATCGTGTGCTGGTACGTCGAGCCCGTGAGGTACGTGTCGCCCCGCACTGCACGTGGAACTGCAGGCCAAGGCCGTCAGCCCAGAATCGGCCGACCACGGCAACAATGCTTTGGGCGTTGTCGGGTTTGGGCTGTGGTTTACCGTGATCGACTATGGGGTACCGAACTTGTCCGATGTCACGTGACATCCGCCGCCAACGAGAGGCCCACATATGACCAGCAACTCCGACCAACCGACGCTCGGGGCGGCCAGTGCCCTCGTCATTGTGCTTGCGCTAGCGACGGCAGCAATTCACTTTTCTCTCGTCGCGGATGAGTTCGACAAGGGGGCCACTGGATACGGCACGCTGTTCATCCTTACTGGCCTGGGCTACCTAGCTGCTCTGGCATTGAGTTACCTGCCATTCTCGGTTTTGGCACCATTTCGCAGCGCGGGGAGCATGCTCATGGTGGGCATTGCGATCGCAGCGATCATCACGTATATCTCGTTGGGATACTTCGATACGCTTGGTTGGGTCACCAAAGGCATTGAATCGGCACTGGTGCTTGCCGTCGGCGCCGAGATGTTGTCCACGGGAAGATCCACGGGCCGGGTTCGTGATTCGGTTCCTCGCTCAGCGAGTCAGAGCTGACAGTCGGGTGAGAAACCGCAGTTCCGCACCGGACCGCGTGGGCCCGCCTCGTAGACCACCTTGGACCGGCCGAGAAGACGGGACTAGCGGTCCTGCTCCGCAACCTCCACACCGCCATCGTGGCCGCAGACCACCGCTTGTCGGAGCCGACGTGAGCGTCCGGCTCGACCCCGAAGGTTCGGTAAGCGAACTGGCGCCGAAGAAGTAGGGCCACGACGAGGACGGCGCACACGTGCTCCGAGAATCGGCAACGAAGCTCAGAGGCCTCGCCAAATTTCGCACCCGCATCACCGTGGAAGGCAGACTTTCGTGATGGACACATTGTTTGACGCCGTTGGCGGCGATGCAGCCCTCCTTCGTCTTGCCGGGGCATGGCACGAGCGCGTGTTGGCCGACGAGATCGTGAGCCACGCGTTCACACACGGCTTCCACCCCGACCACACCGAACGGCTCGCCGCGTACTGGGGCGAGGCGTTGGGTGGCCCGACCCTCTACACGGACTCGTACGGCGACGAGACTGCGGTCGTGCGTATGCACAGCGGGAACGGTCCCCACCAAGAGATGGACGAACGAGCCATCGCCTGTTTTCACCAGGCACTACGCGACGTCGGCATCGACGACGGCACTCCTCTACACGACGCGCTGTCCGACTACTTCCGGTGGGCTACGACGACGACAATGTCGCGCTACCACCACTCGGCCGACGACGTCCCTGACGGGCTGAGGATCCCGATGTGGTCCTGGGACGGAATTCAGTAGCCCGGCTGACCGACCGAGGAGGGCGTTGCCGTTCGCGTACCCTGAGTCGTGTGGACGATCGTGACGTCGAGGCGCCTTCGTGGGTGTTGGACCTGAGAGGTCGCGTCGATGAGCTGTTGGACGGCTATCGGGATGCGCTGCGCAACTGCCTCGACGGTCTCAGGAGTGTGTCGGGGAATGGTTGGAGCCAGGCCAGGTCGCTGGGCGCGACCCTGTCGGCGGTTGGTCGGATGTGTCGTTCGGGTCGGCGACGGATCGTGTCGACGCAGGTGTTGGTGGCGATGCGATAGAGCCAGGCGCGCAGGGTGGCGTGTCCTTGGAATTGTTGGCGGGCCCGCCATGCTTTGAGGTTGGCGGGCCCGCCATGCTTTGAGGAAGGTGTCTTGGGTGTGTTCGTCGGCGTCGCTGTAGGAGCCGAGCATGCGGTAGCAGTGCTCGGAGTTCGCGACGGTGCGGTTCGACAAGTGTGCCGAATGCGCACATCCCGACGGTGTTTGCCGCCGCCCCGATCGCCACGGCCAACACCAATGCGACGGTTGCCGCCACAAGCACCCCTTTGCGGCTCCAACGATCAGCGAGCAACCCGACGGGACTTCCAGGACCGGAACAGCGATGGCGTAGACGCCGGCCCATCAGTCCGATTGATGCCGGGGTGAAACCAATCTTGCTCATGAAGAGCTTCTCGACCGGCACCCACAGCATCATCCCCTGACACAGCGACGCAACCTGGAGCGGGAGCATCCGGCGGGCCACGGCGGAGCGTGCCAGAGCTCGATGATGGACACGATGGGGTTCGGCGAATGTGGTGGTCATGCCCGTTGTGACGATACGCCACACGAAACTCATCGGTCCGTCCGTGGGCCAAGCCTCGATAGTTCTAGAGTGCCGCAATGCAGGACGCCCGCGGATCGAGGTTCATCGAAGCTGATTTCAGCGGCTCACAGTTTCGTGGTGTCGATTTCTCGAACGTGAAGATCTCGGATGCACAGCTGGTCGATGTAGACATCTCGGGGCATGTTGCCGGTGTGACGATCAACGGCGTCGATGTCACGGACTTCGTCGAACAGCAACTCGACGAACGATATCCAATCCGAAAGCTCCTGACCGCACCGGACCCGGACGGGATGCGCGCAGCCTGGTCCGCTCTCGAACAAGGCGCCGCCGAGACCCTAGAACGCGCCCGTCGACTCCCAGCAGCGTTGCTCGACGAGTCCGTCGATGAGGAGTGGTCATTCCTTCAGACACTTCGGCACCTGATTTACGCAACCGACCGATGGATCACTGGACCCGTGCTCGCGGAGCCCGAACCAGTCCACACCGTCGGCATGCCGAACCCTCCGTATGAAGACCTGCCGCCCGGCGTGTTCGATCTCGACGCGTGTCCAACACTTGCCGAAGTCTTGGTCGTGCGGCACGGTCGAATGAACGCCGTGAAGAACTATCTCGGTGACGTGAGCGCAGAGCAACTCGATCGCGAGGTCAGCTCACCGAACGGCGGGACGACGACAGTTCGCGGTTGCCTCCACGTGGTGTTCAGAGAGGAGTGGTGGCACAACCGGTACGCCATCCGAGATCTCACCGTTTTGGAGCGCCGCTAAGCCTTTCCCGCTGCCTCAGTCTCCGAGCGCATAACCATTCGAAGGAAACGCCGTCGGTCAGCGGCGAAGGCTGAACGGTCGAAGCCTCCCCGAGAGTCGCCGGCCGTCGAGGGTTCCGTCGAGTTCGAGGTGGTCTTCGATCCGGCCTTCTGCGCGCTTACGAAGAGTCCGGTCGGTCCAGTAGCGTCGGGTTCTCATACGCGGCATCGGTAAGCGCGCTGATCAAACCACCGAAGCGATCTGGTTCCGGGTGACACCGTCGATGTCTGCGAGCCCGCGTTCGACGGGCTGCCATGCGACACCAAGGGTCTCGGACAGGTGGCGTCGGGTGACGGCCCCGGCGACGTATCCGGCGGTGTTGGCGTGATGATGCAGGAGTCGCGAGTCAAGCGCTTGGGTACGTCCGTTGGCGGCCCCGATGTTCGCGATCACGACATGGTCATGGAGCTGCGGTACACGGTTCAAGGTTGCGGTTCGTCAAATGCCGGTACGAGGCGGCCCAAACACCGTGGGCCTTCTCCGCACCTCGACCGCGACGGACAGCGACCGCGTGGTCCTCAAGATACGCGACGGCGGCGTTCCTTCCATCGGCCCGGACTCCCACGAGCCTTGCCCTTGTCGTGTTGGACAGGTCGCTGACTTCGGCGGCAACCTTTCTGACGTACCGTTCGGAGACGCCGAGTAGAGCGGCAACCTGTTCTGTCGACAGGATCTCGCCCGGTTCCCCGGTTGGTGACACGGCTATCTTCGATCTCGTCGGATCGGCCCGACCTGATGATCCGACTGCGCTGACCAACGTCTCGGTGGTCAGGGGATGGTTGGCCTCCAACACGGTCCTGAACTTTTCGGTGTGGACGGGTCCAGTGAGCTGGTAGCCATCAACTTCGCGTCCGCGCCAGACTCCTGCGGTGGTTGGGGTGTCGGCGTAGTACCCGACTATAGATGCGTTCGGTTGAGGTCGACGGCTGCCGCGTTCGAGGTAGTCGATGATCTGACCGATGGCGGACCCAACGCCGTCGGGAGCGGAGCCGAGCGGGGTGACGGAAACAATGGGCACCTCTGCTCATTCGCCGCCGAAACCCCGAATGCGACCTGCAGCGATCCCTAGGGCTTGGCGAGCGCCTTGCGTTTACAGAATGTCTGCCATCGATGATACGAAGCCTGGCAGCGACGCGAAGGCTGCGACGGCGATGAGGACGCGGCCAGCAGCCAGCAACCTTGCGTCGCCCCAGATGCGCCGAACGACGGGCCGCGTCGATATCGCTGCTCCGGCCAACATCGAAAGGACGACGACGCCGCCGACGAAAACGGCGGGTATGAGGAGCAACAACGGCAAGTATGCGAACACGACGCTTCTCCTCGCAGCAAACAGCGGGAGCGACCGACTGACGCGTGCCATAACCGCGACCACAACGAGGGCATGGAGAACTGCGAGCGCGGCGAAGGCGGAAACCGCAAGCCAGGCC
>JANNBN010000069.1:0-20378 GCA_031385545.1 Acidimicrobiia bacterium
CCGTGGCCGGAATCATGATGAAGGCCGATCCCAAGCCGAACACACCGGATTGGTCCGAGGGGTTCGCACCTCCTCCCTACTTCTGGAATGACCGCGCCAGAGTCCGCAGCGCGGACGAGGAGACGACGGTGCCAACCGGGACGTACAAAAGCGTTCTCCTAGTCGAGGAGTCCAACGAGGAGGAGACGACTGCGATACAGCTGAAGTACTACGCGCCCGGTCTCGGGGTGGTGAGGGTCGGCTGGGACGGAACCGATCAAGGGAAGGAAACGCTCGTATTGGTGCGCACCGAGGAACTCACTCCCGAAAAGCTCGAAGCTGCATCGAGGAGTTCGCTCGAGCTCGAGACGAGGGCGTTGGTCCATTCGACGGCCGGACCCTCTGTCATGCGGAAGTAGGTCGACAGCGTTGTGGGTGTGTTCGGCACCTGCATGCAAGACTCGATGACGTGCGCGTCCTGCTGGTCGATGATGAGGAGCGCCTTGTTGACGCGATGAAACGTGGCCTTCGTCGTGAGGGTTTCGTCGTCGACTCCGCGTGCGACGGTGAAGCAGGGCTGTTGCTTGCGCAGCAGAACGAGTACGACGCAATCATCCTCGACATCATGTTGCCGAAACGCAATGGTTATCAGGTGTGTGCAGATCTTCGAGCAGCAGGAATCTGGACTCCGATCTTGATGCTCACGGCGAAGCAAGGCGAGCATGACCACGCCGAAGCCCTGGACACGGGAGCTGACGATTTCATCACGAAGCCATTTTCGTATGTTGTCCTTGTAGCCCATCTCCGAGCGTTGATCCGGCGTACCAGTCGGGTTCGGCCTGCGATTCTCTGCGTGGGTGATCTCCGGCTCGACCCAGCGCGACACCGCTGTTGGAGAGGCGAAGTGGAGATCGAACTGACACCGCGACAGTTTGCGCTCCTTGAGTTCTTCATGACCCACCCCGGAGACGTGCTGTCGAAGACGACCATTCTTGAGCACGTGTGGGACGACTCATACGACATGGACCTGAACATCGTCGAGGTCTATGTCGGCTACCTTCGCAAGAAGATCGATGCCCCGTTTGCTCGTGCAAGCATCCAGACGTTGCGTCTTGTTGGTTACCGGCTCGACCCGCACGGCGGATGACCAACCGATGAGAGTCCAGTCTGCAACAATCCGAGTGAAGATGGCATCGGCTGCGACGATTGTCGTCGCGATCGCCCTCCTCGTAACGGCGCTGTTGTTCTTGTTCCTTCTGCAGCGCGCTCTGCAGAACAATGTTTCCAACTCGGCAAGATCGCGGGTGGAGGAAGTCGCGCTCCTCACCCAGAAGACTGAGTTGCCGTTCGACCTCCCCGACTCCGGCGAGAAGGGTGCGGTAGTCCAAGTGGTGAACGGAAGCGGGAAAACTGTTGCCGCAAGCGCGCAGGTCATCGCCGGCTCACGGCTCTCGACACTGAATCCGGTTCTCGGCGATTTTCTGGAGGAGTCGCGGTCCGATCTTCCCATCACCGGCGATCAGAAGGACGACCCCTTTCACGTTGTTGCCTTCGGTGCGCAGACGCCCCGCGGACGGATAACCGCGTACGTCGCTCTCAGCTTGGACGGCGTGTACGAAACCGTCGCGGCGACGAAGAAGACCCTCCAGATCTCGTTCCCGATCCTTCTCTTCATCGTCGCAATCGCCAGCTGGTTCTTCGTCGGCGCAGCGCTGCGCCCAGTCGACACAATGCAACGAAAAGTATCCGAAATCGGCGACGGAGATCTTTCACTGCGGATTCCGGAGCCACCCGTCGATGATGAAATCGGCAGGTTGGCGCGTAGCATGAATCTGATGCTGGCCCGCCTCGAGGGCTCGTCGGACCGTCAACGGCGGTTCGTGGCCGATGCGTCTCATGAGCTTCAGAGTCCGTTGGCGGCCAGCCTGGCCGACTTGGAAGTCGCGCTGGCGCATCCGGCGTCAGCCCAGTGGGAGACGCTTGCGGAATCGCTGGTCGACGACAACCGCCGGATGACGAGGCTCGTCTCCGATCTCCTGTTCCTCGCGAAATCCGACAGCGGTGTGAAGTTGGCGCGGTTCACCGCCGTCGACCTTGATGACATCGTGCGGACTGAAGCCCTCCGACTTCAGCCCCGATCACCCGTGAGGATCGACCTGACATCGGTTGCTCCGGTCGAGGTGCGAGGAAACGCTGATCAGCTCGCCCGGGTCGTCCAGAACCTGCTCGAGAACGCGTCGCGCTATGCAGCATCAGAGATTTTGGTTGAAGTTCGCGAGGGTGAGGGATTCGCCTCGTTGGTTGTCCAAGACGACGGGCCTGGAATCGACGTCGCGGAGCGCGACCGAGTCTTTGACCGCTTCGCCCGGCTCGACGATTCCAGGAGTCGGCATTCGGGTGGGTCGGGCCTCGGATTGTCCATCGCCCGCGAGATCCTTGACGGTCACGGGGGTACGGTCGGCATCGAGCAGAGTCTGGCTGGTGCCCGTTTTGTCGTGCGGTTACCCCTGCCGATGCAGGCTGACCCTTGAGCAAATCCACGACGGCGGAGACCGGAAGCGGGCGGCGGGGCTACCCGTTCCCAGTGGACTACTTCGCTGAGTTGGCGTGAGCCGCCAGTGGTGTATGCCGGGCCAGGGTTGCGAAGTCGGCGTCGGCGTGAAGGACCGGCGCGTTCGATCGGATGGCGACCGCTGCGATGAGACAGTCGATGAGCTTGCGTACGGTCTCACCGTTGCGACGGCACGTTCGGTAGAGCGCGGCCGCTTGGTCGTAGTCCTCGGCGAGGATCGGCACCAGCGTCGCCCGGGCGAGCAGGCCGCGTAGCTGGGCGAGGTGCTGTTCGTTGCGGGCGCCGGCGAGGACCTCCATGCTGATCGCGTCGCAGATGGCGAGGTTGGCACCGAGAAGATCGTCGACGGTGTTGCAGACCTTGGATCCTGTGTCGCGCAGGAACTCGATCCAGGCCGAGGTATCGATGATGATCATCCGGCGCGACTGGCCCTCATCTGGTCGAGGTCACCGTCCCAGCCCGAGCCTCGCAGCCGCCGAGCGTCGTCCAGATCGAGCGGCTCCGCGGCGAGGCGGCGTAGGGCCAGGTTGACCGCGTCGCGCTTGGAATCCAGGTGGTAGCGCTCCATGACAGCCCGGCACGCTGCGTCGTCGATATCGATGTTGGTGCGTGACATACACCGAACATACACCTCGCGGACTCAGCCCTCGCTCCCCCTCATGCCCAAGGCCGGACACGCGATCGGCGCAGTTCCGAAACGGCGTTGTTCACCTCCACTACCGCGTCAGCATCTGACTGGGTCAATCCTTCGCTGTTCTTACGCGTTGGGGTTTATGAAGTGATGAAGGTCCTGATGGCGGCGAGGAACGCGTCGGGCTCATCGGCGGCGATCGTGTGCGCGCTGTGTTCGAAGCGCACCCACGTCGTGCGTGCTGCCGGGAGCGCTGCGACCAACTCCTCGGTACTCAGTGGACCGCACACGGGATCATGCGCACCGCTTAGCACGAGCACCGGGCAGGTGACGTCGGCGAGGCCGGCTCGATGATCCATCGTCCACATTTCGCCGGCGATGAAGTGCGCGAAGACGGCCTCGTTGCGCAGCGTGAGGACGTCGCTCGCGATCGGCTGATCCTGAGTCGTGTAGAACGGCCGACACAGCCGGCTGAATCGGGCACCACTGGAAGCCGAGGGTGCTGACCAGAACACTCGGGCCGCTTCCGCCACTTCGTCGCCACCCACCGCCCGAAATCCGTCAACGATGGCATCGAGGCGACCTTGCGCCATCGTCGCGTAAAGGATCACCTTGCTGGGGTGTTCTGGGTGACGGGCGAGATAGCGCTGCGCGACGAACCCGCCGAAGGAGTTGCCGAGCACGATCGGCTGTTCGATGCCGAGTGCATCGCAGAGGCGCACGAGGTCATCGGCCCAGGTGTCGAGCGTCCACTCGTCGGCCATTCGCCAGTCGCTGCGCCCGTGGCCGCGGTGGTCGTACACGACGAGCTGGGCGACGTCTCGCAGTGGACCGAGCCCGAGCTTCGGTCCGACGTGATCGAAGCCAGGACCGCCATGCATCGCGATGATCGTCGGGCGGTCTCGCATCTTCGCGCCATCGTCATCGGGTACGAGTCCGAACCCATCGACGTCGACGAACAGCCTGACCCCGTCCCCAATGTGCACACGCATCGAACGAACCTATCCGCAGCGACGAAGCGGAACAGCTGTCGCCAAGTCGTGCGGCAGACTGCTGCGGTGCCGACCAAAGTCATCCTCGACGTTGACACGGGAACCGACGATGCCGTTGCGCTCATGACCGCCGCTCTCTCGCCCGACATCGAGCTCGTGGGCGCGACGACCGTGAACGGCAACACCGGAGTCGAGTACACGACGGAGAACACTCTGCGCGTCTTCGACTGGATCGGAATGCCGGAGATTCCCGTGTTCCGAGGGATGGATCGCCCGATCGTCCGGAAGCAAACAGAGATCGGCATGGCGGCGATCATCCACAAGAACCTGCTCGACCTGCCACCGTGCTCCCGTGGTGCCACGCTGCGACCGGAACATGCAATCGACTGGCTGATCGACACGTACCTTGCCTCAGACGGCGACATCGTGCTGTGCCCGGTCGGCCCGCTGACCAACGTCGCGATGGCCATTCAACAGGAGCCGCGCATCCTCGACACGATCCCGGAGATCGTGATCATGGGCGGCGCGCACCACATGGGAAACCTGACACACTCCGCCGAGTTCAACATCATGATCGACCCCGAGGCAGCGAGGGTCGTCATCAACTGTGGCAGACCGATTCGAATGGTCCCGCTGGATGCTACCCATCGCGCCCTCCTGTCCACCGAGAATGCCCAGCGACTGCGCGACCTCGGCACGCCCGCCGGTGAAGCTGCTGCACGGTTCGTCCTGCAACGCATCGCCGGTTACGAAGCGACACAGCCGATCCTGCATCGCACAGGCGCTGCCCCCATCCACGACGCGCTCGCCGTGTGCGCCATCATCGACCCGACGATCCTGACGACAAAGTTCATCCCGGTCGACGTCGAGGTGAACGCCGAACTATCTCCCGGACGAACCGTGTGCGACTTCCGTACACGCCCGAGCAAGCCAGCCAACGTCCACTTCGCCATCGACGCCGACGAGTCCAAGTTCATCCGCATGCTTATGGAGATACTCGGCCAAACAGCCTGACCGCCGCTTTGCTCGTGGTCGATCCGACGGTGCGAGGTACCGAGGCAGCGAAACTACCCGAGTGCGTGGCCGCAACGACGGCAGAAGCGATGGTCTGCGTCCGTCGGAACGTCGTGCGACCACGCGTCGATCTGGAGGTACTGTCGCACAGCGCCCACAGCGACGCGCAGGGCGACGCTTTCGTAGTCGGCATCGTTGCCGAACTCGCCGTCACTGCCTTCGGCGATGTCAATGGACGGGACCTCGGGCGGTGAGCGCCAGGGATCTTCGAGCGGCATCTCGTCACGGGCGATCGTCACTCGATAGAAGCCGTGTCGCTCGCGCAGGTAAAAGGCCCGACCACTCGCAACACCGCAGATTACGAGTGGGCACATCGACACGGCGACCTCGGCCTCGACCCCGAGGTCGAATGCCGTTGCGGAGAACATGTCGCGCCGCCGCTGATCGGCCTGGAGTTCCTCTGCAGCGTGCTCGATAGCGAACCCTTTCCACGCCGCCTCCCGGTCGGCCTGCGTGAGCTGACAGACGCACCGCACACCGCCGTCGTGAAGGTCAAGCGACGCAGGTGACGGATGACAACCGCATTGGCAGTCGGCGGCCTTCTCGATATCGCGGAGCGTCGGACCGGTGGCAATCGCCGCGAGTCGATCTGGCCGTTGGGCGGCACGCGTTGCTTCACGTTCGACCGCTGCCGCCTCGACGGCGCGACGACGTTCCGTGGCGTCCTCGGTGGACGGCGGAACGAACACCCGAGTGACTGGTGGAATCAGCGCCATTGCCCAAGCTTGTCTCGTTCAGGCAAACGAAGCCATTGAGTTTCGCGAGGCACCGTCGAAGCCGCGCAGCCGGATTGATCGACGATTCGTCACTCGTTGCCGTCACCCTCCTGGCCACCTCGCTCGGCCTCATCGTGCCGGTACTGAAGGAGTCGGGCCACCTCGCCAAACCGCTTGGCCAGTCGGTGGTGTCGAGCGCTGGTTTCGGCGACATCATCACCGTGATTGGCTGTCATTGTCCTTTGTCGCTACTCGACCGGGAGAAGTGATAGGCCCTCCTCCACAAAAGCCAACGCCCGATCGAACCCATCGGGTGCTGCGCGCAGCGCCGAGTACCCGAGGAACGCACCGAACGGCGCATTCCAGTACCGGTCGGTGAGGTCCGCCATCGAATCAGGACCTACGTACACATAGGGTTCAGCCGAGAAGACATCGCCAGGTGAAAACCCGACGTTCGTTGCCCGCCGACCAGCAAGGCGAACGTCGGACGCCAGGTCGAAGTGCTCCGGCCACAACGTTGCCTCGCCCACCGCGCCGCCAAGGCGAAGGGCAAGAGTGTCGATCACTCGCTGGGCGAACGCATACCATTCGCCGAGTGATCGCGACGCTGCTGCATCGATCTGCAGAGACTCGTCGGGGGTTAGTTCAGGCACATCGTTTCCGATGCCGGGATCGGCCAACAGTTCGACGCCGAACACCGCTGCCAGCTCTCGTAACGTCGTCATCCGTTGCGCTGTCCCCGGTTCGGTGAGGAGTACATCCCCACGCACGACCATCTGCGATCCATCGTCAAACAGTGGAGTGCCGAACCCGTCGCCCGTCGACCGGAGGCCGATACGACCGATGCGAGCTTTGCGATAGGGCGAGATCACGAAGCATGCGACCTGGTGGAGCCCATCACGCGTCACCTCGAAGGTTGCCGGCAACGCGAGCAACGTGCGTCGATCCAGTTTGAGCGACGCCGAGTTCATGCAGTAGCGCTCACCCGTCGGCCCTGGCCCGTCCGGGAACACGTGCCCGAGATGCCCGCCGCACGCTCGGCAGAGCACCTCGGTCCGGGTCATGAAGTGGCTCTTGTCGGTCAGGAGGGTGACGGCTTGGGCGACCACGGGATCGGTGAAGCTCGGCCAACCGGTCCCCGATTCGAATTTCGTCGACGAGGAAAACAGCGATGAGCCACATCCGGCGCACCGGTAGACGCCATCGTCGTGGCAGTTCCAATACTCGCCGGTAAACGCCCGCTCCGTGCCGCCTTTGCGCAGCACTTGGTACTGCTCCGGGGAGAGGGCTTCGCGCCAGTCTGCATCGCTGCGAACGACGGCGGGAACGGACGATTCGTTGTCATTGCTTCGAGTAGGCATGCCAGACCAGTCTCGTCGAAAACGAAAGCGTTTCACGAACTCGCCAGCTTTCGCACTGTCGACAGCCGACGCCGACCGCCGCGCTCGAAACAACTCGGCCACCGACCACGCTTGGAATGGACAGCCGGTAGACCCGTGCGAAGCGTCACCGTGAACAAGGCCGCGACGCCGCCCGAAGGAACCCCACCCCATGAACAACATCGACCCACGATCAGCCGGATCCACGCACCAGAACGCGCCGACGCAAAAAGTGTGGTTGCCCTCGATCAGCCGCAGCTGGTGCGCAAACTCGTCCTCGCTGGCACAGGACCCGCCGGCGGCGACATCCCGAACAGCGAACTCACGATCTACCCCGACGCTGGCCGCGGCGGCATCTTCCAGTACGACGCGCAGTTCGTACCAACCGCACTCGAGTTTCTCGGCCGCTGAGGACGAGTCGTCCCGGCTTCCCCCGAGCGGCGCGGTTACCGTTCCATCATGCAATGTGACCGCCGCCCTTCGCGCGTTGCTCGTCTCCCCGATCAACCGATGAACAGCCCCGTGCAATTCGAGCCATCATGAACGTCGGCACCTCGCTTCGTTTTCTTTTTCCGGCCGGCCCGCAGACACTCGGGATGTATCAGGCGATGGCTGCAGCGTTGCCGCCCGACGCGTTCACGGATCGTCCGATGGGTTCCGAAGACGTCGCCCGACAAGCGCAGAACCTTGTCGAGATCGCCCGCGCCGCCCGCGCTGCGAACATGTGGGGCCTGCTCGTGGGCGACAACAATGCGATGCCCCCGCAGTACGCGAACGTATTCCAGCCTGTGCCGACGATCGCCCGATTGTCCGCGGAGACTGGGCCGATGGTGGTCGGCATGGTCTTGCTCGCACCCTTCTACCACCCGCTGCTCCTGGCCGAGCAGGTCGCGACGTTGAGTGCGTTCAGGACCGCCGCTGCCCATGGTCGGCCGAATCGTGCCGTGCTTCGCCGCGATCTGCATGTTGCCGATACCGACGCTGACGCTCGGGCCCATGTTGACCCCATCCTCGCCCAGGGCTACCGCGGAGTCGGTTACGACCGCCTCCTCGTTGGCTCACCAACGACCGTGATCGCTCGCCTTCGACACTACGAATCAATGGGCTTCGATCACGTGATGGTGCGTCACATCACCGGCGACCACACCGCGATGCTCAAGAGCTTCGAGCTACTTGGCGACGTCGTCGCCGCAGTGGCCTGACGCAAGCTCGAATTGACGCCCAGGTTTCGCCGGAGCGATCGCCTTGTGGTCCGGGGGTCCGGGCTGTGGTCACACCGGGAAATTATGGCTGTCCGAGCGGAACACTCCTGGCGTTGCTCACACATGTAGATCGTGTCCAGCAGATCAGCGCTCGGCCGTCCCAACGGCGTGTCGCGAATCGTGCGGAAATCCGGCAGCGGGATCGTCTCAACCGGCGGCTCCGGCAGCAACAACATGCCAATCGGCGTGTGCGTCGCCGGACACCTCACCGTCGCCCCGGACAGACGCGACGCGTTCCTGGCCGACGCACTCAACGTCATCACCGCCGCACGGGACGCGCCCGGCTGTATCGACTTCCACCTCTCAGCCGACCCGATCGACCCCACCCGCATCAACACCTTCGAACACTGGGACAGCACCGAGACCGTCGAAGCCTTCCGAGGCTCCGGCCCCTCAAGCGAACAGCAGGCCGCCATCCTCAGCGCCGACGTGCACCAGCACACCATCGCCAGAAGCGTCCGCCTCTGACATATACCCCCTGCACTGCACCACGAACACCGCCACCATCGCCAAGACCTCCGACAGGGCATGATCACCGAGTTCACCTTCATGGCGGAACGCGCCATCGGACGAGGACACTCCGCCGACCACCTCGAACTCGCCCTCTGGCTCGCCAACACCCCATGCAGTCCAATCCGAAAATCGACCGGCTACCCCAACGGCGAGTGTACTGGCAGGGGAGAATCCTCGATCGCACTGAGGGACTCGCGCAGCGCTGCGGAAAGTGGACCGGGCTCAAGTCGGCGACCCAACGAGGCGCTTCGCCGACCGACTCCCGATGTTGCGAAGGCATCCATCGCCTCGAAAACCTGTTCTCGATCAACCCCGGCTTCCCGGGTCGACGGAATGAGGCCAAGGAGTTCAGCCAACGAGACGATCCGGACCGCAAGAAACCCGACCTCGACCTCGAGGTCTCCCGTCCGGCTAGACAGATCCTTGTCAGTTTTCATCAACTTGGACCTTAGTCGGAAGTGAGCGAAACTCCGATCTACCTCCGGCCGTCGTCAACCACGGGCTACGAGCTGCGGGTCCTCGATCACGCCGAGGCGCGTTCCCGACGTCATCGCCGATGTTGTTCCGGCCATGATCGCCTACGTCCTCGCGTTTGCGAGCACCTGAACCACATGGAACGGCACCCCGTTACCATCGACGGCCGCACCATGAAACCGCACAAGGCAATCCGCCGCGTCGTCGACCACACCATCGACCTACACGTAAGGAGTTCCCGGTCGAGGGTTGTTGACTCGGTCAGGGTCTACGGGCTGGTCTTGTAGCTGCCCGGTCGACTCCGGGGAAGGTGAGATTGTTAGACTGTGAGAACGTCAGCGCGCTTATCAGGTGTTGAAAGTCACGCAATTGTGAATGCCTTCCTTGGGCTCGGTCACGAGGTCCCGAATAACGGTTCTGGAACACCCCGCCACTTCGGTGGCGCTGCTTGGTGGGTCCGGTTCTTGGCACATGTCTGGGAGTCGGGAAGAGCCCGTTTCTCGTCGACTGTCTGGCGCGCTGAACATCGCTTGGGACGTGACCGAAAAAGTCTCCATCGTCCCCGCCACTGGCGGCCGGGTATCGCCTTCAACTGAAAACGGAGAACCCATGCTGGCCTGTCCCCGCATCATCGGAATTGATCTTGGAGTGTCCACGTCACACAACGCGTGCGTGATCGCTCGTCGCCACCACGAAAGTGATCTGTCGTCGCAAGTTCGTGTCGAAACCATCAGACCTCGAGGACCTCACCGCCGTCGCCCCCAAGGTCCCGGCGGCGCTTCCGCGCCCGAGAATCGCCCTCACTGATCACGCTCAAGGCGGTCATCGTCACCGGCAACGACGAACTCCGCGCTCGCAAGGCGGTCATCGTCACCGGCAACGACGAACTCCGCGCTCGGCTCGAGAAGCTGTCCGACTTCAAGCTGATGACCGTCTGCGCGCTTGACGCCTCTCCTCCTCACTGGATCAGCCGTTGCAGACATCCAACCCGACTGCTGTGCTCGATTTCTCGAGACGCTTGGTTTCGGGGGTTTCCCCGTCTGCGTCCAGATCGGCCTGGGCGGCCGCAGGATCTTTCGCAGCCTTCCCCCAGGCCTCGATGACGCCATCCCACGCGGCCTCGAATTCGTCGATCTCCGCATCCAGCCCATTGGGGCGGTCGACCTTCTTGATCTCGGAAGCTGCTTTCTGGAAGGTGGGCGAGAAGTCAGTCAGGAAGGCCATTAGCTGATCGACGGATGGGGCCGAGTCTGTCGGCAACGCCGATGCCGCGGCCTGACGATCGGTCTCGAGGCGTTGGCAGATGGGCACGATGTGTGCCGCCCATTCACTCGCCGAGGGCGCGTCGTTACTGCAGGCCGTCAGAGACCCTGCCGCGAATGCGGTAAGGAGTGCGACCGAGTAGAGCGTGGTTCGAGTGGACATGACAGTTCCTCCGTCGTGGTCGTCGACCGGTCGGTCCGATCGGTTGGTGCCACCGAACGATGCGGCCTTCGCTGTCCCGCAGCCCAGGCCGCGCCGTCCTACCTGTAAGGTCGAACGTCCCCCATGCCTGCCGCCCTCGCGATACGCACTGCTGCCGCGCGGTCTGCCGCTCCCACCTTTGTCAACAGTTCGGAGATCAGATTCCTGATCGTCTTGGGTGCGTAGCCCAGCTTTCGAGCGATGGCAGTGTTGTCCAGCCCCTGCGCGACCCGCTCCAGAATCTCCAGATCCCGGTCGCTCAGGTCCGGAAACGACTGCCGTCCGGCACGCGGGCGCGTCGCAACGGCTGCCCTCGCCACACGCTCGGCGATCTCTTCGCCGAACAGGATCTGGCCACTCGCTGCCGCACGAATCGCGCGCTCGATATCGTCGCCTGTCGCCCCCTTGACCAGATAGCCGGCCGCGCCGGCGGCGATTGCGTCGAAGACGTGTCGGTCGTCGTCATGCATCGTCAGCACGACGCACCGACACGCTGCCAATGATCGCCGCAGTTCCTTCACGACCCCCACCCCGTCGAGCTGCGGCATGTCCAGGTCCACCAGCGCGACATCGGGCTGCAGATGCAGCGCTCGGCTGACCGCATCACGTCCGTTGTCCGCCTCGCCAACGACGATGAGGTCGGCACGCCGCTCGAGCACCGATCGCAACCCATCACGAACGATGGGATGGTCGTCGACGATGAGCACTCGTATGGACTCAGTAGGAGTCATCGGTCTGCCTCTACCGGCAATCGGAACCGAACCAACGTGCCACCGTGCGACGACCGTCCGATGTCGAACTCACCTCCGACTGCAGCAATTCGCTGAGCCATCGAACGCAACCCGGTGCCCTCCGGCGCAGGGTCGGGCACCCCCATGCCGTCGTCTTCGATTGCGCCCTCCACCGAGTGATTCTGGTCGAACGCCAACCGGATCGCACCATGATGGCCACAGCTGTGACGCACGGCGTTCGACATCGCCTCCAGAAACACCATGTAGACCACGTCCTCCCGGTCAGGTCGGAACCGAGGCAATGCAAGCGGCACGTTGACCTCGAACGTGAAGCCCTCGCCGGTGCTCAGCCGAGCCGCTGCCGCCGACAGTGCCGCACTGAGTCCGATCTCGTCCAACTCGGCCGGACGGAGATCCCGTGCCAACCGGCGGACATCCTCAAGTGCGCCGCTGGCTTGAGATCGCAACATGTTCAGCACCTCACGCTGTGGCAGAGCAGCGTCGTCGGCGATGGCCGACAGCTGCAGGGCCAGACCGAACAGGACCGGCCCAACCCTATCGTGCAAATCGCGTTGAAGGCGAGCGCGTTCGGCCTCCCGCGACACGAACAGTTGCAGCTGTGTTTCGCGCAGAGTGTTCGTCAGCAGACTGACCTGCGCGGCAATAGAGGCATGGCGACCCAAGGTGGCCAGCAACGCGCTGTCAATCGGGCTCAGGTTGCCCTCGTCACGACGCGGCGAGACGAGGAGTCGACCAATGACCCGGTCATCGGAACGCATTTCCACGGCCTCGACCACAGCCGTCGGATGTCCACGTTGTTCGATGATCCGAGGGACATCGCCGAGGTGCAACTCGATCGCCGCGTACGGCAAACGCAAGCTCTCGGTCACCGTCTCCACAACTGCGGCGAGCAGAGCGTCGGGGTCGGCCGACGCCGATAGCCGCTGACCCAGCCGGTCGAAGACCACACCAGGCTCGGCGCTCAGTCCGAACAACCGCTCGGCAACCCAGCGCTTCGCGAGTTCGCGAACGGGTGCGAGCAGCACGGCCACCGTGCCGGCCGCCGGCAACGCAACGAGCGGTCCGGATCCGGCGACGACACGCGTCGTGCCTGCGACCAGGCCGCCATACACCGCCAGAAGCACCCCGCCCGTAATGGACGCTACAAGCGCTCGATTCAGCACCAGATCCAGCTCGAACAGATTCCGTCGTGTCACGGCCACCACGATCGAAGCTGGAAAGGGCAGCACCACGAATGCGAAGAAGGCAATCGGAGGATCACCGGAGATGGCATTCACGAAGATCCACGGCACGAACGAGATCGCAGCCCCGAGAAGCACGACCTGACATTGTCGCCGAGCCACCGAATCATGGCGCAGGACCCAGCATCGGTGAGCCAGCAAGGTCAGTGTCGCCAGCATCCCGACTATCCACCACAACCCCGCAATCACATCAACTGCTGAGTTTCGAGCAACCGACCAGCCACCTGCCAGGTAGACGGCAGCCGCACCAAGGGCCGTCACGACCGGAACCAACGATGCCCATCGGACAGCGGCGACCACACGCGGATGAGAACGGCCGCTCGGAAAGGCCAACGCGAACATCGTCAGAGCAACAGCGACCTCCATGAACCCTGCAAGGCCGACCAGCGACCAGGCGACCGCCCACGGTCGGGCCCACAAGTCCAACGGCTCCAGAAATGCCAGTGCGCTCAACGGCAGCGAGACCAGACCGGCGGACAACAACAGCAGCGCATGGGCAACGGGCTCCGCGGGGCGGCGGGCGGCCAACCAGGCGGCGAGCATCAACACCAGCGATGTCGCCCCAAGCAGAGGCCACAGATCAGCCAACAACGAACCGAACTGGCGATGCGCTCGGATGGTCACCTCGATGGTTCGGCGCTGTCCATTTCGTTCGACCACGAGTTGCGCCACGTCACCACGCCCGACGTTGCGCGCCACCGGGTTGGCGAGGAGATCGTCGATGCGCCTTCCGAAAACCCTGATGACGTGGTCCCCGTCGAGGATGCCACTGACCGGGTGTGGCGGCGACACTCTGAGTGCGTCATCCACGAACGCAGCACTCGCCTCCAGCACCGGCAGACCATCACTCGGCAACCACACACGCACCACCGACAGCCCGAGTGGCACCAGCACCAGCCACGCCGACAACACGACGAACCAACGAATCTGGGAGGAGGCATTCGCCGACGGCATCGTGGAAGTCTGGACCGTCCTGCGTCCCACTTGCGAGGACACCTGTCCCGAAACGTCACGAGGCGGCGCTACGAAGTCTTGGGTTCTGTGCGATCCGGGCCGATTCTTGTCCAACGCGCTGACAACTCTCGATCTCGGCCACGACGGGGGTCGGGCGGGTTGATCCCCCCGTAGTACGGGTTGATGACCGCACGGCGTGATCTTGATCAAGCACCCAATCTCCACGGCAGTCCAGCGCGACCTATTTGCCCTGCTCAGGGTATGTTTTTCGCCCGTTGACACGGGCCTATTCGAGTGACGAGCGTTACCAGCGTGAACTCGATGGGATTTTTCGACGAATGCCATTGTGTCTTGGACATGCGGGTCAGCTGCCGAACCCGAGCGACATGATCGCCCGTGAGGTGATTGGCCTCCCGTTGCTCATGATGCGTGACCGGGGCGGTGATATCGGCGTGTTCTTGAACGTGTGCCGTCATCGCGGCGCCCGCCTTCTTGTCGAACAGGAGCACGTAGCCGTGCGAACGCCGTGACCTGCCCTTACCACGCGTGGACGTACGACCTGCACGGTGCGCTGCGTTCGATACCGGGGCGTGAGGGATTCCCGACTATCAACCGGTCGGAACGCGGTCTGCGTCACCGAACAGTCTGATCATCTACCACCCAGACTCAACGAGCCGCCTTGCAATGCTGCCGTCTGCGCCCGACCATCGGCGGCTTACCGGCCAACAGGACGGTGCACGACGGCGATAGAGCAGGGTCGGGTTCACCTGCCGCGAATGGTTCGAGGTGCCGTTCGATTGGTCGGAACTCGAAGCATCGGCGAGCGGGAGTGCAGAGGCGTACTCGCGCAAAGTGGTTGCCGCGTCGGCGTGACCGAGTCGGGCTTGCTTGGGCTTGGGCTTGAAGGATCTGGCCTCGCTCGACGAGGAACGTGGCCACGCTGTGCAGAAGGCGGTGCAGCGTCGCGCCTTCGATCACCCGACAAACATCAGCGCGCATGCAAACCAGAAAAATCGGGACGCACTCGACAACATGCCAACCCAGACTCAGCCCATCATCGGCGAGGATGCACCCGGACCACCCGAATCCCCTACCGCCCGTATCTCCAGGAGAAATAGCTATTGTCCTTCGAGCTCACGCTCATTGGCCATGCCGCTCGCCGTGGACTGCCGTGCTCGCCGAGACAGAAGCAGCGTGTCCTTGTCCGCCGCCCACAACCGCGTCGACCCTTCCACGTCGGTGAACAGGAACGTCACCGTGCCCGACGGCAACGTTCCTGGCGCGTCCGAACTCATCGAGCCCAGCTTCCCATGCGGCCAAACCTTGAGGTCGGGAGCACCCGCTGCATCCTCACGAGGACCACGCTTGGAGGAGCTCGGCGGGGCCGAGGGTGATCGGGACGTCGCGCACGTCGAATCCCGACGACGAGACCGCAAGCAGCACCGTCCGGTCATCGACGCCGGGCACCACGGACAGTTGCGCAGCAAGCGCAGACGCGTCGGTGCCGGAAAACGGTCGACGCTGTCGCCACTTGGTCGAACCGATGAACGACACCCGCCGCGTGCTGCCGTTCCCATCCACGCCGACCAGGTCGACCTCGGTACGGCTGTCACGCGTCCAGTAGCTCGCCACGGTGTGCGCATCCACTCCGTCGATCGGGAGGAGCCGCGAGACACTTTCTCGAACGATCGGTTCGATTGCGACGCCCCGGTAGTCAGGCCACTGACCAACGATGTACTCCAGGACCTGCTGGGAACGCCCCCGGTCGAGCAGCGGCAGAGCGGGCTCGATGAAACGCGTCCAGAACGCCAGGTACGTGTCTGCGATCCGATACCGCGTTTCTCGCCCGCTGGGCCGACCCGACGTCGGTTGCTCGATGGCGATGGCCCGCTTCGCGGTGAGGAGCTTGAGTGCACGGTCGAGCGATGCAGCAGCCAGTGCGGTGTGAGCCCCGATGGCAGTGAAGGTCGGGGCACCCGAGCCGATGGCCGTCAACACGAGACGCGCCTGCGAGTCGAACGGGAACTCGGCGCTCATCATGCGCTCGCCGACGATGGACAGCACCTCGGTCGACGTCGCCAGCTGGGCAGCGAGGAACTGTTTCAGCGTTTGCCCGTGGTGCCAACGATTCACCAGGTTCGGGAACCCGCCGGTGACGATGAACGCATCGAACGCGTCGACTGGGGCGAGTCCGGTCAGCGAGGCAACATCGTGCGGGGTGAGGGGCCGAAGATCGATCTCTCGAGTCGGGCGCCCATAGAGGGGGCGCCCGTACTCGGTCAGCGCTTCCATCATCGCCAGGTCGCTCCCGATCACCACCAAGAGCACCGGCGCGCTCTTCAGGGACCGGTCCCACGCCTTCTGGAACGCCCCCTCAACGTCCGCAGCTCCAGCGAAGAGGTACGGGATCTCGTCGACCACGACAACGGTCGGCTCCTTCACCGTGCGAGCGAGGGCGCTCATCGCCGCATCCCACGACCCGAACGTCGTGTCGGCGAGTGCCTGGTCTGCGTCGATGCTCGGGTCGCGCAGCAACTGCGTGAACTCGTTCAGTTCGGCCGACGATTCCCGCCCCTTCGTTGCGGTGAAGAACACCGCCGGAACCCCGCTGCGGTCGATGAACTCCTCGATCAGGCGCGACTTCCCGACCTGGCGACGACCACGGACCAACACGAATCGCCCACGTCCAGAGCTTCGAACCTCGGCCAGGTCAGCCTCGAGCAGCTCAAGCTGTACGAGTCGACCGGAGAAGCCAGCACGATCCATGCCGAGAACCTTACTCCATACTTCCAACGGTGGAAGTTCCAACATCGGAACTACCAGCCGAGGCCTGGAGGACCGCCGGGTGCCTAGCCTCCTTGGGAGGCGCGAATCGGACGACTCCTACGCGCGCTTACTTGACACAGTTTTGACACGGTGACACGCGTTTGACGCAGTTCTCCGGCTTTCAGGGGACTCGAAAGGCATCGAAGGGAACGACCGGAAACCACCTCGATGCGATGGCGGCCGCCGGGGCCACCGAGGTCGCCTACCAGCCGGCCGGTCCCGACATCCCCGGCGAGCTCGAGCGCTTCGCGGCGATGTTCCGGGCGCGGGTCGAAAGGGCGTGAACAGTTCGTCCGTGTCAGCTTCACCCACTTCTCGAGTCGACTCTTGGTCCGCAGGTCGTCGGACTCGACGCGGAGCCAGCCCTTCATCGGGCGACCACGCATCACTGCCGCCTCGACCGGCGTGATCTCGACGAGGCGATCGGCCTGGCCGAGGTCGAACCGAACGAGTGCGCCGCCCTGACCGCTCGCGGCGATGGCCTGTTTACCCCCGATGCGGAACGCGAGGCCGCCGAACATCGTCTTCTCGGTCACCCCGCGCTGCTCCGGAAGCAGCTCACGGATCCGGTCGGCCACGTCCTCGTCGAAGGCCATACGTCCGATCGTATGGTGCCCCGGAACGCCGGCTCCAGGACCGCGATCTGTACGCGCGATCGGTGCGTTGGCAGGCTGCCCTGCGCCCGCCCATCTCGGCAGATCGGTGCGAGCGACCAGCGGTCGATCGAGTCCGGTTCGACGTCGGCCGCGAGTAGTCGCTCGTCGAGCAGCGTCATGGCGTGGTGCCGATTGATCATCTGATCAATGCACGGGCTACTTTCGAGCGAATGGGAAGTGCAACTGAAACAATCGTGTTTGTAGCTCGACGCATCATCACGATAGATCCCGGGTGTCCGAGTGCTGAAGCCGTGGCCGTTCGCGATGGGCAGATCGTGGCCGTTGGCTCGCTCAACGAGGTCTGTTCCAACCTGGCTTCACAAGTTGTGGCACGGCGAGATGAGCCGCACTCGTCTTGATGACATAGTTGGAAGTCGTCCGACCGCGGTATGGCAGCGGTCCTGTCACGAATGGTTTCTTAACTCAGCCGCCATCGATGCGCTTGGCAACTCAACGATGACGCACCGCGACATATCCTTGCGTGATGTTCGGTCGTCGTTCGTTTCTCTCCATGTCGGTGGGTGCTGCAGGCTCAGTGTTTGCTGGGTCGTCGAGTGTTGAAGCGCAGCCAACAAACTCGCGGCCAAGGTCGAGCGCGTCGCGTTGGGCAATGCCAGCCGAGGACGGTCCACACGACCGGACGTGGATGTGTTGGCCCTCGTCCAAGGCAGTCTGGGGTCGAGATCTTCCCGGCGTGCAGAACACCATCATCGAAATCGCATTGACTATCGCGGAGTTTGAGCCGGTGTCATTGATGGCTCGTCCCGATGAAGCTGCGGCGGTTCGTCGTCTCATGAAAGGGGTTGACGTCATCGAGGGGCCCGTGGATGATCTCTGGGCTCGCGATACCCTCCCCAATTTCGTGACCCGCCGCAGGGCTGACGGGACCGTCGAACTGGCCGCTGGCCACGCGCGGTTTAACGGTTGGGGCGCAAAGCAAGTCTCGTCTGGTGACACTCGACTCGCCGGTCTCGTTGCGAAGCGGCTTGGCATTGCGCTCACCGCTTCCGGGTTGACCGGTGAAGGCGGCGGAATCGAGGTCGACGGGACAGGAACAGTGCTGGCAGCCGCGTCAAGCTGGGTGAACCCGAACAGGAACCCGGGTCGAACTCGTGCCCAGATCGAATCGGCGTTGTTGTCGATGCTCGGCGCGCAAAGGATGATTTGGATCGACGGGCTCGCCGGCCATGACATCACCGATGGCCACATCGATACCCTTGCTCGGTTCGTGAACCCGACAACGATTTTGATCGACAAGCCGGCGTTCGACGATCGTTTCGACCCGTGGGTTCAGGTCGCCGCCCGGACCCGCCAACAGGTGAAGCAAGCGCGCACCGCGTCCGGCGGGAAATACAACACTGTTGAGATTGTTCAGCCAACCAGGATCCGCGGGACCGGCGATGATTTCCTCTCGACGTACATGAACTACTACGTGTGTGACGGAGGAGTCATCGCTCCTGAATTCGGTGAAAAAAAAGCTGACGCAGCCGCAAAGAAAATGCTTGAAAGTCTGTTTCCCGACCGTGAAGTTGTTCAGTTGAACATCGACGCCCTCGCGGCCGGTGGCGGCGGAATCCACTGCGCGACGCAACAGCAGCCCTCGACTCGCAAATGACTCGCCACGCGCAAGCGTGATGCGACAACAGAAATCCGAAAAGTTCGCAGCGACCCCTCGCAGAACTCGTCCTGGCAACCGTTCGCCAGGTCGAGTCCGGCAACAGCTACACAGCACGCGCCAACAAGGGTTCCGCGTCTGGGGCTTACCAATTCGTCGACGGCACGTGGAACAGCTACGGCGGTTACCCCTCCGCGTGGATGGCACCACCTGCCGTCCAAGACGAACGAGCCCGCATCCTCGCCGAACCGATCCTTTGCCGCTGGGGACTCTCCGGCGTACCCATCGATTGGTACTACCCCGCAGCACTCGGCGACCCGATCCTGACGCTCGTGATACAGACAGCCATGCGCTCGAAGGCGATTCGTGGGACCCTGCCGTGAGGCACACGATCAACATTCCGCGCACAAGACCGAACGTGCTGACCATGGAGCAAGTCCATAGCCTTGTTGACCACACCGACGAGCGCTACCGGCCCGGATCTTCACCACCATCACCGGCAAGCCGCTCGCTGATCACACCCTCTGGAAAATCATCGACAAGAGCCGCCGCAGTGCGGGGCTCCCGACCTTTCGCCCATACGACCTCCGCCACAGCCACGCGTCGTTGCTCATCGAACTCGGAGCGCACCCGAAGGCAATAAGCGAACGCATGGGACACTCCGAGATTGGTGTGACCATGAACGTCTACGGCCACCTCTTCCAGGGAGCCCAGGCCAAGCTCACGAGCGACCTTGACGGGCTCGTCTCAAAGACGCGGCGACCGGAACGTGATGACCCGACGTCAAGCGGATAGAGGACGGCTACCGACACCCGCCTGTGTCGAGGGTTGCCAGCTTGCTAGGTTTCAGGTAGTGATTCCTGTCATGAGTGCTGGTCTTTCGGCATCGTTCGCCACGGGCGTCCGGGAGCAGGTTGCTGCTGCCGCGTCCGGAACGTTCTTCAGTCGTGGCGACTTCGACGGCACGGAACCGGCTGTCGACACGGCACTTAGCCGACTCGCCGCAGGGGAGGAGCTTCTCCGCGTTCGCAAGGGCCTGTACTGGAAGGGCCGGCCGACACGTTTCGGCATGACGCGACCCTCCGCGTACCAAGTGGCCCTACGGATCGGTGGAGTGGGTTCGGGTCCGGCGAGCGTCGCCGCCGCACATGCGCTCGGCCTCACTACCCAGGTGCCAGCAGTGGTCGAGGTTGCTGTTCCGGGCAAGACCCCCGACCCATATCCGGGAATCCGGTTCCGATCACGTCCGTATGAGCGACGCGAGCGAGAGCTTCGCCC
>JANNBN010000118.1:0-9258 GCA_031385545.1 Acidimicrobiia bacterium
TGCGCCCACCAAGGCATCCAAGATGCCGAAGCGCCCCAAGCTGTTGCGCGGGTCCACGCCGCAGGCACCGGGCCACGTTGACCGGCCGATCGATTCGGTGCCGTTGTTGGCAAAGGTGAAGAAGCCTTGGTACCAGTTCGAGATCACCCCGGACAAGGTGAAGCCCGAGGATCTCATGAACTTCTCTCGGCAGTGCTCGGCGTTCGTCCGTGCCGGCATTCCGCTGTTGGATTCGCTCAACGTGCTTACCGAAGATGCACCAAAGGCGAAGATGTCGAAGATCCTCATCGACGCCGAACAGCGGCTGCGTGCAGGGTCCAGCTTCAGCGAGGCGATGGGAGTGCACGGGTCTGCGCTTCCGCGCTATTACATCCCGCTGCTGCGTTCGGCCGAACTCACCGGTTCGCTGGACGATGTGCTGGACCAGTTGGCCAACTACATCGACCGTGACCTTGAGGCCAAGCGCAAGATCAAAAGCGCGCTTACCTATCCCATCATCGTGCTCATGCTGTCGATTGTGACCGTCATCATTCTGGCTGCGTTCGTGCTTCCACGGTTCAAGGTGTTTTTTGCCGAATTCGACGCCAAGCTACCGCTGCCCACCCGCATGCTGCTGGGCCTTACCGGGTTTATCTCGGCTATGTGGATTCCGCTCACTGTGCTGCTGCTTGGGTCCCTGCTGGGCCTCGCTCTCGGCCGCCAGACCAAGCGGGGTCGTGCGGCGATCGACCGTGCGTTGTTGCGGTTGCCGGGCCTGGGCAAGCTCATGCGTTACGCCATCATCGAGCGGTTCTGCCGTCTGCTGTCTGCCATGGTCGAGGGCGGTGTGCCGCTGCCAGACGCGCTCGAGGTGGCAACCGAGGCCACCAACAACGCGGTGTTCCAACGGCGCTTGGCGGGTGCCCGCGACGAAGTCATCCGTGGTGGTGGCTTGTCGCAACCAATGCAGGCAACGAAGCTGTTCCCTGCCGCTGCGCTACAGATGATCCGGGTGGGCGAGTCCACCGGCTCATTGGACACGCAGCTCAAGGCATCAGGCCTGTTCTTCGCCCGAGAGCTTGACTATCGCCTGAAGCGCTTCACCGACATGTTCGAGCCCGTTGTTATCTTGGTGGTCGGTTTCATCGTCGGGTTCGTTGCTGTTGCCCTGGTGTCTGCCATGTACGGCATCTACCAATCGAGCAACATCTGATGAATCGATTCCTGGAACGACGCATTCGTATGCGCGCAGAAGAAAGTGGCGTCACGCTGGTCGAGTTGCTTGTGGCGATCGCAATCACGGGCATCGTCGCTGTTGGAATCCTTGCTTCGCTGACCACCCTGTCCATTTCGTCTGATCGAGCCCGCAAGGGGGGCGACGCAGGTAGTGCGCTCGTGACGGCCAGCGATGCCCTGCAGGTCGTGACGTACGACGCAGCGTGTCCATCAGCGTCGTACCAGTCCGCGATTCAGACGGCAGTCGCCGACACATCGAAATTTCCCGCGATCGGGACTGAAATGCGGGTGACGGTGAGCAATGTGACGGTGTTTTCTGTCGAGTACTGGAATGCCGCAACCGCCTCGTTCGGACCCACGTGTACGCCCGCTCTCGCCGTTGGCGACCCTCGTCGTTTGCAGCTGGTCACCTTGCGGGCATCGCTCACCGATGCCCGGGTCGACCGGACCCTCCAGGTGGTGAAGCGGGGATGAACACGTTCCGTTTTCGCAACACCCGCCGGGCTAAAAGCGAGGAGGGCGGGTTCACCCTCATCGAGCTAGTCATCACCGTCGCAATCCTCGGCATCATTTCTGGTGGCATTTCGGCGATGCTGATCTCGTCGCTGAAATCGCAGGCGGCAAGCCAGAAGCTGCTCGACTCGACGACGGCACAGCAACAGCTGGCCTACTGGTTGCCAGCGGACATGCAGAGTTTCGGAAGCGGCGCCGGAGACATCGACACCGTGGCGGCGACCGGCACTGCCTTCTGCGGTGGAACTGCCGTACCTGGCACCCGAGTACTGCACCTGGCGTGGAGCGACGCTGCGGGGGCGACCACTAAGAACTTCTCTGCGGACTATGCAGTGTCAGTTGTAAGCGGGGTCAAGATGCTCACCCGCTATGCATGCATCGAGGGCGTCGCTGCCACGCAGGTTCTGGCCCGCGGTCTGTCGTCCGCAGGCAGCGTTCCTAACGGTTCCGTTGCGACCTACGCAGGCGGCATCGTCACCATGCGCGTCGAAATCGTCGCTCAGGACGGATCTCACACGGTGTTCCAAGTATCAAGCGTGCAACGCCTCGCATCCGGCGCCGGTGCGCTCACTGGCGGTGGCGTCATACCGCCGCCGGGAGGTTCTGACCCTTGTCTGCTTGATACGACGGTCGGACCGCCTATCACCCTCACCCCTGCCGCTGTCACTCGCACGGTGGGCGGCACGTTGTCTGTGCCGGTGCTCATCGCTGTTCGGACTCAGGGCGCATGTGGGTTGCTGAGTGCCAACTTCACTGGTGCCACTACTCCCGGAGTCACAACGGCGGTTCTCGCACAGGACCTCACGTTCACCGACCCGCTGTACGAACGGTGGACTGCCACACTTGATACGGCAACTTCCGGGTGGGACGCTGGTTCGTTCACCGTTTCGATCCGGGACACGGGAGCCGTCATCGCGGGCGCGCCGACCGGCACTCTGGTGGTGACCGGCGGCGGCGGTTGCAGCGCCACCGGTTTCGGTCCCTCCCCGGCTTCGGTTGGCATCAACGCGTCCGGCAAGTTCAACGACAATGTTGTCGTCACCGCCTCGGGCGTCAGCGCTGCATGCGGCACCTTGACCTCTGCAATTTCCCAGGTGTCTGGCGGGTCTGCTCCACCGGTTCCGCTACTTACCATAGGCCCGATCAACTCGGTCACTCAGTCCGGAACGCTGCCGAAGAACGGTGCCAACTGGACTGCCGGCCTGTACCGCCTGACGCTGCTGAACAATGGCACCCCAGTCGGGATGACTGCTGACCTGGATGTCGGCGGATACCTCAACGCTGTCACTCAGATGGTCATCACCGCTCAGCCCGCAAACTCCATTGCGGGTGCAGCTCTGCCCGATGTGATCGTCGAACTCCGCAATGCTGCGGGCACTGTCGCCAATGTCAGCAACAACGTCACCATCGCCATCAATGCCAACCCGGCCGCGGGCACCCTGACCGGTGTCAAGACCGTGGCTGCGATCAACGGCGTCGTAACGTTCAACAACCTGTCAATCAATAAGACAGGCGTTGGCTACTCGCTCGTTGTCACCAGCGGGTCACTCCCTGCGGTCACCAGCAACCTGTTCAACATCACCGTCGGCCCTGCCGCCCGTGTTGCCTTTGCCCAACAGCCGACCACCACAGGGGCCGGCATCATCATCAACCCCTCGATCACGGTGCGCATGGAGGACCAGTTCGGCAACTTGGCGGTTGGCGGGGGAAGCATCACACTCGCCATCAAGAACAACCCGGTCGGGGGTGTTCTCGCGGGCACCGACACTCAAGGGGTTGTCGGAGGTATAGCGACGTTCAATGACCTGTGGATCGACAAGCTGGGAACCGGCTACACGTTGGAGGCGTCCAGTGGAACGTTGACAAAGGCTACTTCGGCAGCCTTCAACATCATCGCTGGTGCGCCCGCTGAGTTGCGATTCTCTACGCAGCCAGGCAACGCCGTTGCCGGGGCCAGCTTGGGCACCACCGTTCGTATCGAAGACGCAGGCGGCAACCTGACCAACTCCACGGCATCAGTCACGCTTGCGATTGACATCAATCCTGGGCTTGGAACCCTTGGCGGAACGGTGACCCGTAGCGCCGTGGGGGGAGTGGCGACGTTCACCGGCTTGTCGATCAACAAGGCCGGGGTCGGATACACCTTGGAGGCGACCAGCACCGGTCTCGCAAGTGCGACCAGCAACGCGTTCAACATCGTTGCGGGCACACCGACGAAGCTGCTGTTCTCGCAGCAACCGTCCTTAGCGGTAGCGGGCTCCGCGATTACTCCGTCCATCACGGTTTGGGTGGTGGACACCAACGACAACTTGACGACGTCCCCTGCCAGCGTCGCCATGGCGATCACTACCAATCCATCGTCGGGAACGCTGTCGGGCAACGTGACGCGAGCCGCTGTCGGAGGCGTCGCAACGTTCGACAACCTGTCCATCAACAAATCAGGTGTTGGCTACGTCCTTCGTGCAACCAGTGGAGTGCTCTCGAGCGACGACAGTGCTCCGTTCACCATTGCCGCTGGCAGTCCCTCCAAACTCAACTTCGCAATCTCACCACCCGCAACGGTCACGGCTGGCGCAGTTGTCAGTCCTGCAGTGGTGGTTCGGATCGAGGACTCGCAGGGCAATATCACCACTAGCTCGGTGTCTGTCTCTCTCAGTTTCGCCAATAACGCCGGCGGTTCCACGCTGGGTGGCACCGTCACGGTTGCCGCTACCAGTGGAGTTGCCACCTTCAGCACGCTCACTCTCAATCGCACCGGTACCGGGTACACCCTGTCCGCCACCAGCGCGGGGCTGGCCACCGCAACGACTACGCCGTTTGCTGTGGTGCCCGGCGTTCCTGCGGTGCTCGCGTTCGGTCAGCAACCGACCTCGGCAAACACCGGGGCTGTAATCACACCGGCGGTAAACGTCCGAATCGAAGACAGTTCCGGCAACCTCACGTCGAGCAACGCCCAAATCACGGTCAGCCTCGGCAACCCTGGATCAGCGACGCTCGGTGGGACCGCAACTATCACCGCTTCCAATGGCGTCGCCACGTTTGCCAACCTGACGGTCAACCAGCCGGGTACCGGCTACACCCTGGTGGCCACAGGCGCGTCGTCATCGAGCGCTACCAGCAACACCTTCAATGTGACCCAGGTGGCGACCAAGGTGGTGTTTGTGCAGCAGCCCACATCGGCTGTGTCCGGTGCGGCCATCTCGCCCGCCGTCACGATCCAGGTGCTGGATGCTGCCAACAACCTGGTCACCTCCAGCTCTGCCTCTGTGACACTTATCGCTACCGGCCCAGGGGTATTCACTCCGACGTCGACAGTCACTGTGTCGGCTACCGGCGGCGTGGCCACGTTCTCGAACCTGTCGATTCTCAAGGCCGGCTCGTACACGTTGACTGCGAGCAGCGGATCGTTGACGGCGGCTACGTCGAACTCGTTCACCATCACCCCTGGGGCGGCGAGCAAGTTGACCTTCTCGGCTCAGCCGCCGGCCTCTGTCAACGGCGGCGCTGTCATGTCGGCGATCGGGGTCCAAGTGGAAGACGCCAACGGGAACGTCGTCACGACGAGCACCGCACCGATCGCGCTGACGTTGAGCGGCGGCTCGGGGGGAACCCTTTCTGGGATCACGTCGACCAACGCAGTCGCCGGAGTCGCAACGTTCAACAATCTGTCGATCAACAAGGCTGGAACCAACTACATACTGAGTGCCAATAGCGGTGTCCTGGCCAGTGCGACATCGACGGCTATTAACGTCAACACGGGCCCGGCAGCCAAGCTGGTATTCGCCACGCAACCAGCGAACAGTGCGGCGGGAGCGTCGCTCGGCACGGTCAAGGTGGAAATCCGAGACGCTGGCGACAACGTGGTCAACAGCACAGCGACAGTCAGCCTTTCCTTGGGCTCGAACCCTGTTGGAGCGGTGCTCCGCTCCAACGGTACGACCCCAGTTTCCGTTTCAGCTTCTGCTGGGGTGGCCACCTTCAGCGCACTTTCCTTGAACAGGGGTAGCGCGGGAACCTTCACCCTTACTGCCTCGAGCCTTTCGTTCACGACAATCAGCAACGGATTCACGGTGACGGCTGGACCTGCACCCACCATCACCAACCCGACGACTGCGGCACCTAAGGTCCTGGCTAAGAACACCACCACGACAGTCACCGTGACCGGAGCCAACTTCATCACGGGGGCCGGAGGCTCAACCCTTACGCTGGCGAACGGAACCGGCAAATGCACCGCCGGCACAGTCACGGTGGTCAGTTCGACTTCGATCACCGTCAGCGTATCTACGGTCGGAAACCTGGGGACCTGTCACATCACGGTAACGAATCCAGACGGAGTGTCCGTGACGATGAACGGGGGCATCAATGTCGTCTGATCGAGCCGCCGTGTCCGACGAGGACGGGATGGTGCTGCCGATGGTGCTTGTGATGATCACCGTGGTTGCCGTGGTGACCGTGGCGTTGCTGTCACTCGCCACCACCACCTTGGTGGCCAGCCGGGTGGCGAAGAGCACATCGGAGCGTACCTACGCAGCACACGCAGGCATCGACGCAGCAATCCAGCAGATCCGTGCAGGGGCGACGTTGTGTTCCGACGGATCGACGATGCCGGTAAACGTCAACGATCGTCCAACGGTGGTCACGTGCAGCCCTGCTTCGGACAGCTTCGACATCGGTGCTGGGGGTTGGGCCGTATTCATTAACGGGGCAGCAACGCCGACCCCCGGCATCTCATCGTCAAACGCCGTCAACGCTGACAAACTCATCACCGGTCCGGTGTACAACGGTGGACGTTGGACCGACACCACTGCATTGCTGAAAGTCTCCGATGGACAGGTACTCAGCAGCGCAGCCGGGTGTGGCGATGCTGGGTTTGTCACGAACGTGGTCACACAACCCGTGGTCAACTTCAAAGCTTGTGTGGGCGTCGCGCCGGCGCCTGGTTCGCCTCTGTCTCTGCCGACCATCTCTAACGCGCTACTCCCGGCGACCATCGCCGCCGGTGGGTCCACCGTGACCGGCTCCGGCGCAAGCGCGTGCCGCATCTTCACGCCCGGCCGATACACCAGTGCAACGCAGCTGCTTCCGTCGCCGTACATGTACTTCACCTCTGGTGTGTACCTCCTTGACAACGTCGGCAAGATCACCATAGGCAAGTCTCGTAAAGCCGTAGCCGGTCGTGCATACCCTGGGTACACGCCAGCACTCGATGTCACGGCGCAGTGTCCAAGCGGTGATGCAGGGTTCGGTGCTCTGTTCCTCTTGAGCGGCAACTCGTCAATCGAAGTGACCGACGGTGGCCAGTTCGAGATCCACCCGTTCCTTCCAAGTGTCGGGTCCAAAGAGTCTCCGGTCTCGATCCGAACGGTTGACCCCTCCGAAGTCGGCAACCCCGTATGGCTCACTGCTGCGTCGACCCTCGATACGACCAGCGCTGCGTTTTCGACGAGCAAGAACAAGACCAAGGCGATCATTCGGGGGGCCATCTACACGCCTAGCGCGATGGTGTCCATCGACCCTCGAGGCAGCACTCCTCAGACGGTGCTGTCAGCTGGAGTCGTGGCAGGGCGCCTGGAGCTCAGCGCGGATGCAGCGATCAGCCCCGACAACCTTCAGATCGGGTCGGGCGGTGCGTCAGGTGTTCGCCGTATCCAGATCCGTTCGGAGGCTGTGGAGCGTGCCTGGTGCACCTCAAGCTGTGCGCCCGATGCCAACACACTGCCGACTGGCGCAGCTCGCCACATCATCGCCTACGCCACGGTCGCCGTTTCAGGCACCGGTGCAATGACCATCGAATCGTGGCGGATCGGGTCATGAAGTTCATGCCCTTGTTCGCCTCCAACTTGTCGGCGCATGGTGCTCCGAATGCGTCAACATCCCGCTTCCCCAAGTGCAGTAAACAGCAGCAAACCAACTCACCTACCAAGAAACCAAACTCCGAAGGACGGATCATTAAATGAACACTTTGCAGCGGCGTCTCGCCGAGAAGCGGGCCAACGAAGAGGCCGGCTTCACCCTTATCGAACTTCTCGTTGTCATCGTCATCCTTGGCATCCTGGCCGCAGTCGTGGTCTTCTCAGTCCGCGGCATCACCGACCGAGGCGCAAAGAGCGCCTGTCAGGCTACAAAGACCGCGATTCTCACGGGGGCCGAAGCCAACTACGCGCAGAACGCGACTACGCCAACTCTGGCGGATCTTGAGTCCACGGGTTTCATGAGTGCCGGCGGCGGCACCATCACTGGTAACACTTTCGATTCCCTTAAGGGCTGGACCGTGACCTTGGTCCCTGGGGTTCCCCCACTTCCCGCAACCGTGACGACCACGGGTACCTGCTAGCCGATTCGCCTCTGCTTCCGGTGGCGCCCTGGGCTTCGGCCTCGGGCGCCACTGGCGCATTGGGGCCGAAGCCATGGACGCAATGAGCTAGTAGCGGCCGATTTCGTGGGGGACGAAGGCGACGGCCTGTGCGTCTTCCAGCTTCACGTGGCCTGAACGCACCAAGTGCGACAGCGACATTTCCAACGTGCACATACCATCAGCTTGGCCGGTGACAATCATGTTGCGAATCTGGCGGGTCTTGCCTTCACGTACCAGGTTGCGCACCGCGTTGGTCGCAATCAACACCTCGAACGCAGCCGTGAGAGCGCCCTTCTTCGTACGCACCAAGCGCTGGGCAACCACAGCAGACAGCGCACCGGCCAGCTGCATGCGGATCTGCGGCTGACGGTCGGCAGGGAACACATCGACCAACCGGTCCAGCGCCTGTGACGCATCGTTGGTGTGCAGTGTGGAGAACACCAGGTGCCCGGTCTCGGCCAGCGTGAGTGTCATCTGGATGGACTCCAGGTCACGCATTTCGCCTACCAGCATCACATCGGGGTCTTCACGCAGTGCACTGCGCAGCGCACGGCTCCAGTCCGTTGCATCGCTGCCGATCTCACGCTGATGCACCAACGCCTTGATGGGGTTGTGCACGTACTCGATGGGGTCCTCGACCGTAATGATGTGACACGCCCGCTCGTGGTTGATCTTGCCGATGAGCGCAGCCATCGACGTCGACTTTCCAGACCCGGTTGGCCCCGTGAACAGCACCAGCCCCTGCGGGAGTTGCGTGAGTGCCCGCACCGACGCCGGCAGGTTCAGCTCGTCAGCGGTCGGAATGCGCTCGGGCACCAGCCTAAGCGCCAGTGCCGAGCGGTCACGCTGGTAATACGCATTGCCACGGATGCGGGCCTTGCCACCCCACGAGAACGAGAAGTCGACCTCGCGCTCACGGTGGAACTCGTCGAGCTGCACGGGTGTCAGCAGCGAAGCGAGCTCACGCTCCATGGCTGCATCGTCGAGTACGCCGATATCGGGTGCCTCGTGGAGCAACCCCCGCAACCGCAACCGGGGGACGGAGCCGACCGACATGTGCAGATCGCTCGCTTGCGGGCGAAACTCTGTTTCGCGGCGGTTCGGCGGGAGAGACGGTGAAATCAGTCCGCGCGGTGTGGGCAGACCGCGCGCCGGAGCGCGCCAAGCGGCGCGCA
>JANNBN010000169.1:0-4408 GCA_031385545.1 Acidimicrobiia bacterium
CTCATCCTGTGGCGGTTTGCAGACGGTGCGACGGGTGCCTCCTACGGTGCAGCAAACGCTGCGATCGGCGACCTTGCTCCTCCTCATCGGCGTGCAGCGCTGATGGGCATGCTCGGCGCAGCGTTCGGGATCGGTTTCACGGTTGGCCCAGCACTCGGTTCGCTGCTCTCCTGGGCATTCACTGCACGCACCCCGTTCTTTGTCCTGGCTGGCATGTCGCTGTGCAACGCGGTCGCTGTAATGATTCGTGTGCCGGAGACGAAGTCGCTCGCTGCGATACAGGCGGCTGACCTCGATGTCAGCGGTGAACGATCCGCGCTGGCGCAGTCGTGGAAGGAATTCGGCCTGCCGATCCTCCTTGCCATCACTGCGCTCACCACGCTTGCGTTCTCCACCTTCGAGGCTCACTTCAGTGCGTTCGGCCGCGACAACCTGGGGCTCACGAAGAATTCGGCCGGGTTCGCGCTGGCCCTAGTCGGCATCGTCAGCATCATCGTGCAGGGAGGGCTGATCGGCCCGGTCACTGCCAAGGTGGGGGGAACACACCTCATCGGGCTGGGCGCGCTTGGGACGGCTGTTGGGCTGGTGCTGTTCGGTGCTGGGCGTGGGTGGGGGCTGCTGATCCCGTCGATGATCGTCACGGCGGCGGCAGTGGGGTTCCTCAACCCGTCGCTGTCGGCAGAGATTTCCAACCGCACAGACCCTCTGCGGCGGGGCGCGATCAGCGGGCTCGCGCAGTCCGCCGGGTCGGCTGCGTCGGTTGTCGGCCCTGTCACCGGCGGGCTGCTCTACGACCAAGCTGGTCACCGCTCACCGTTCTACGTGGGTGCAGCCCTGTTCGTGGTGTCGGCGGTGTTGATGGTTGGCGCGCGGAAGCCCTCGTCTGTACGCGCGCATGCCGAATCAGCCCTCGGCTGAGCCATCGCCGGGCTCAGCGGTACGCCAGCGGTTGAGGCGGCAGGTGCGGCGGTGGCGCCGTCGAGCCAGGATCCCCCCACATACGCGCAACTCGGCCTCCACAGACGCGCAACTTGCCAAGAATGGCGCAATCACGGCGGTGTTTTGGTCAAGTTGTGTGGGTAAACGGGCCGAGTTGCGCGTATGTGGTTGGCGGCAGGTGTTACCGGAGGGACTCGAGCGAGTGCTGAACTCGTCCGACAAGTGAACCGGACCCGTTGTGCTCGGCCCAGTCGGTAAGTGAGGCCCACACCGCCCCGGCGGCGGCGTTGACCAATACTCGGTTCGCAAGGGTTGGATCGAGCGCCGCAATCATCAGCGCCTCCCATTGTCCGCGTTGCGCCGAAGCCTGGTCGCGCAGGATGGGCTCGCGTTGGCAGAGTCGGACACCGGCGATCAGCGTCGCACGTTCCGTCTCGTCGGCTTCCAAGACTGCGGCTAGTGCGAGACAGGACGTGGTGATCGCACTCCAGGCTTCGCCGGTGCCCTGTTTGTCGGGGACGTTGACGGCCGGTATCGCCGGATCGTTGCGCAATCCGTACGGAAGGCTGACCGCCTGCTCCTTGGAGTCGAAGTAGTTGAAGAAGGTTCGCGGCGAAATGTCGGCAGCAGCTGCGATCTGCTCGATGGTCGTGGCTTCGACCCCCTGAACGGTGAACAACTCGATGGCTGCGGCGCGTATTGCCTGTCGTGTGCGGCGCTTCTTGCGATCGCGCAGTCCGATTTCACCAAGGTTGACCAGTTCTTGCATTGACTGCAAGTGTGCACACACTGCACAATAATCCGCAACCTCAATCCGCTTCTTTGTCGCACCAGGAGTTACCCGTGTCGGACTTCAGCCTTGCTCTCAACGAGGACCAGATCACCATCCAGAAGTGGTGCCATGACTTCGCCGAGGGCGTGATGCGTCCTGTCGCCTCCGAATGGGACGAGCGGGAGGAGTTCCCGTGGCCGATCGTGCAGGAGGCAGCGTCGATCGGCCTGTACGGATGGGAGTTCCTCATGAACGCGATGGGCGACCCGACCGGTCTCACCATGCCCGTCTCGGTGGAAGAGATTTTCTGGGGCGATGCCGGCCTTGGCATGGCGATCTTCGGCTCGGGCCTTGCGGCCGCGGGCATTGCTGCCAACGGCACGCCCGAGCAGGTCATGGAATGGGTGCCGCAGTGTTACGGCACACCCGACAAGGTGCAACTCGGCGCCTTCTGCGTCAGTGAACCAGACGCCGGCTCCGACGTCTCGTCACTTCGTACGCGTGCAGTGTTCGACGAGGCGAAGAATGAGTGGGTGCTGAACGGCACCAAGGCATGGATAACCAATGGTGGCATTGCCGATATCCACGTGGTGGTGGCTGCGGTCGACCCCGGCCTGAAGGGCCGCGGTCAGGCGTCGTTCGTGATCCCGAAAGAGGCCAAGGGTCTGTCCATGGGACAGAAGTACAAGAAGCACGGCATCCGCGCGTCGCATACTGCAGAGGTTGTGCTGGACGACGTACGTATTCCCGAGAGCTTCCTGCTGGGAGGCTCGGAGAAGCTGAACAGCAAGCTTGCGAAGGCGCGTGAAGCCGTGGCGGGGGTGCCTAGCAGCGCCAGCAGCGGGAAGCAGCCGGCGATGGCAACGTTCGAAGCAACGCGGCCGACCGTAGGCGCGCAGGCTCTCGGAATTGCTAGAGCCGCATACGAATATTCACTTGAGTATGCGAAGGAACGCAAGGCGTTCGGCCGGGCCATCATTATGAACCAGGCCATTGCCTTCAAGCTGGCCAACATGGCCACCGAGATCGATGCTGCCCGCCTGCTGATCTGGCGTGCCGCATGGCTGGCCCGCAACGGCGGCTTCAAGAACGGCGAAGGTTCGATGAGCAAGTACAAGGCTTCGGAAGTGGCCGTACGTGTGACCGAGGATGCGATTCAAATCCTCGGCGGCTACGGCTACACTCGTGAGTACCCCGTCGAGCGCTGGCACCGTGACGCCAAGATCCACACGATCTTCGAAGGCACCAGCGAGATCCAGCAGCTGGTGATCGCACGAGCCATCAGCGGCATGCGCATCGAGTAATCCGCCCAGCGCGCCCGCGGGCACGTCAAGTCGGCCGGCGCCGGCCGGGATGTTTGATTCGTTTCACCTCATTCAGATTCCAAGCTCGCGCCCGGTCCCACATCCCAGCGTTTGAACACTTTCGCTCGCTATGCGAGCAGAAGTGCGCAGACGCTATTTGACCGCGTCGTCGCCCGTCAGGTCTTCCACGTTCAAGGCGATACCCAAGCGGACGGCGATCTCCCCGAACGAATCGAGCACGGCGTCGAGGTCGACTCCGACCGGAACCGCCAATTGGACGATGATCTCGAAGCCTCTGCCGCCGTCCTTGCCGGCCAAGTCGGTGACCGTGCCCAGACGCGAGATGCTGATTCCCGCGTCGCTGATCGCTGTGGAGATCTCATGGACAACACCCGGTCGGTCATCGCCGGTGAGTCGCAGGCGGACTTCATCGGCATCGGGGGCAACGACGGATTCCTCGATCTGCTGGGCCGTGACGTGCAGCCCTTGGCTCCGCAGAATCAACAGGTTGGTGAGCAGTTCGTCGACCCGGTCGTCGTCGACCTCCACCACGACTACGCCAGCGAATGTGCCACTGATCTCTGCCAACTCGCTACGCTTCCAGTTGCCCTCGTGAAAGCGAATCACGTCGGCCAGTGACGCAACGACGCCTGCCCGGTCGCGTCCGATGATGGTCAACACCAATTCGATCATGCTGCCACTATGGCATGCAGCGCCGACTCGCAAACCAGCCACCCTGCGTTTGCAGACTTTCAAGCGCCAGGCGCTAAAAAGTCCGCAAACGCAACGGTCAGCGGACGAGTCGATGACGCGTGAGTCGGGTTCCTGGAAGCCGCCAACTGGCGATGGCCGGCGAGCGCGAGCAGATTGGGCAGGCTCGTCGACTGGTGACGAACCACGATGCCGAAGAGAACCGTGCCGACGGTACCGATGCCAACCCACACCGCGTAAGCAGTGCCGATCGGCAGGGTGCGCACGGCGATGGCGAGCAGCAGCATGCTGACGGCCAGCGCGACGACGAAGCCGACGCTGGGCCAGAGCCGAGTGAACCCGTCCGTGGCGGCGAGCAGCGACGCCCACACCACCTCAAACAACCCAGCGACGATCAACAGGATCCAGGCCACGACGAATACCTCCTGCCCCCGTCGTGCCGGCCGGTACGGGAGCGCCTCGTCGGTGCTGCGGAAACCCGCTGCTCGGCCGAGGTTACCTTCAATTCGCGGTCAGTTATGGGCGCAGCCGAAATGGAGCGCACTGGTAGTGCGGTCACCCGCAATGAGGCGAATGGACGACATCAGGGGTTGACGACGGCTCCAATGAACGTGCTGTACTCCGCGGCGTCGACGGGGGTCATCTGCTCGATGAGTGCTTTGAGTTCGTCCACTTCGAAGAG
>JANNBN010000173.1:0-7956 GCA_031385545.1 Acidimicrobiia bacterium
CAAACTCGTCAACGACCGGGGTACTGCCGTTCGCCCCATGCGTCTTGGACTTGAGACGACCCATCTGAGACACCCCGGCAGAACACGCGTCCACCCCGCCACTCTGACCACCCCAATACTGGTACGTCCAAAAGTTCCCGCCAGGCTGAATCTTCTTCATCTGCCTGGAAAACGAGTCGTATTCGTACGTCGTCGTCAACCCAAGCCCGCCAGAGATCCTACCTCTCCGATGATTTGAAAGTACTGGGGTTTAGATCGGGTTTGTGCCGGTTGAAGTAACTGCAAGAACGCCAACATTAACTGATTCGTGAGCCCCTCATAGAAAAACGGTTGATCGGCGACTTCGCCGAGATATCCGGCCCACTCAACAGAGTCGCCTTCCGACCACTCATCCTCTAAGCGGCATTGGGCGACAAACGCCTCTGTCATCGGGTCGACATCCCAATTCTCCTTTTCGTTAAACGGGGGTGTCCGGTCGTAGTTGTTCTTCAATGACGAAATGTAGAACCGAGTCTTCGTTGCGGTTCTCCACTTCATCGCGACAAACAGTTCGTTATGAACGTGAGCGAACGGCCACACATTGTCGAAGAAAGGCGTGTCTTCCCAACTCACACGAGTCCCCCTGAATCACAAAAACCGAACAAGTCAAACTGTCTTCCGTGCGCCCCGCATGGATCGTCAAACGCATCCGTCAGCACCCAGATCTCATAGATCCAAAGGAGTGCAGTCATACCTCCAAGGAGTTTTTGGCTCATGCGAGCCTGACCACCCTTCCCGCTCGTATTGTTTCTCTCCCCGATCTTCGGGTGTGTGATGTTGCCAGAATCGCTTACGTTGGTATGTATCCAACGCCCATTCTTTCCCAGGGTCTGCACATCCCATTCGGTCTTCGTAGGGTCCCACACCCAATGGTTGTTGAAGGCGTCAACAAAACCCATTTTTCCCGATGCCATCGACGTGACAAGCGAAGGACGACCCCCAGACTGCTTCGGGTGAAAGCTAACCTCGCCACCGCACGGCAGCCTCGATGACGGCGTAAGCCAGCACTCACCGGTTAGGTCCATTCCGTTGATGGGGTCTGGCGGGTAGAGGTAGTCGGAAGGGCCGACACCGTCTTCGACCGGGTCGACGCTGAGGAACCGTCCGACAGCCGGTGCGTAAGGTCTGGCACCCATATCGATCACCGGGAATCCGGTGTCGGTCGTGTCGGTCATCCGGTTATGGGCACCAAACCAGCCGCGTTCCCACGCTGCAGCCTGCAGGTCAGGTTGCGTCGTCCCGGAGAGTGGCATGCCATCAGGGTACCGGTACGTTGACCCGATCTTTGTCCCAGCATCATCAGCGACAGCAAGCAGCGTGCCCCGGATTGTCGAATACGACCAACGCAACACCGGAACCGTCGAACCAACAACAGTCGTCGTGGACCCCGCCAACGTCGTCGTCGTACCAGCCACAGCAGTAGTAGTCGTCGTAGTCGGCCCACCAGTGACAAGGCACGTGTCCGTACGAGCACGAAACTCGCAATCAAACATCGCTGGTCTAGCCATAACAGAATCCTCTTTCAGAAGTCTCCAAGATCAGGGGTGCGATTCACCCGTCGACGCCAACGACCCTGATTTTGTCGTGGATAAACTAGGTCACCGGCAGAAGGCTACGGGCCCGAACGGCTTAACCCTGGAAGACTTCACCGTTCTCGACGTGAGCTGCGAGGAAGTGAAGGCGACGTGGTGCTCCACGCCATTCCTTGCGAGGACCACATGAAGATAGGTTCCATCGGTTCGATCTCCGATCTGACTGGGTGTCATACCAGACACTCGAAACCCAAGCATACCTGCGTCTTCAAGCCGGAGAGACGTAAATGCGATCGGCGAATTTCCAACGGCCTTCCAGAGAATCCGGTCATCGGCTGTGCCAGGCGTGTCATCGGCACCATAAGTACCGATTTCAAGTAAATGAACGCTCAAGGGCCGACAACCTCTAGTAACAACGACCATGTCCTTGTCCGCATTCAAAGTAAGACCATACGGCGCTTGCTGTGTACATCCCGACAGAACCAACAGCACCGCAATCACCAGGAAAGAACGTCGAAAAGCAACGCAGCATTTCAACACGAGTATCCACCAGATGCGAATCCAGCCCACCACTCCCAAAAGTTACACTGACCAACAACTGCTTGTTCGACGAGGTAGTCCACAGCGAATTTCTCGCCGAAAAGCGCCCACTGGTCGGCATGCTTGGTTTCATGAGAAAGTCGCTCCGCAGACATTCGCTTGTCGGTCGTGTTGAAGACGACGTTTCCGATCGTGACTTGATCCCCGTACCCAGGAAGATCGTCAACCATGCACTCGATTATCCCACGATCGACCATGACATTCTCCACCGGCTACCATTGCAAAGATGAGTGCCGCAACACTAAATCGGGCGTTCCTGGCTCCACGACTGACAGCCCACGTCGTCTGTGCCGTGTTCCTAGCAGCGCGCCCGAGTGCACAAGCTGGACCCCGCCAAGAACCCCCACACGAGAATTCCCCGTCGAGGTCGTATCCGTTGATGGGGTCTGGTGGGTAGAGGTAGTCGGGTGGGCCGACACCGTCTTCGACCGGGTCGACGCTGAGGAACCGTCCGACAGCCGGTTGAAGCGAATTTTTCGGATACAATCCCGCGGCATACGAAGAAACATCTTTTACAAAGCCTGATCCCCGGCATGATCCGTTTTTGTTCTTGCCCGTTACGCAAAACTCGCCGGTCAGGTCCGTTCCGTTTATGGGGTCTGGTGGGTAGAGGTAGTCGGAGGGTCCGACGCCGTCTTCGACTGGGTCGATGGAGAGGAACCGTCCGACAGCTGGTGAGTAGGGTCGGGCGCCCATGTCGACAAGCGGGAATGCGGTGTCGGTGGTGTCGGTCATACGGTTGTGGGTTCCGAGCCATCCGCGTTCCCAGGCTGCTGGTTGAAGGTCCGGCTGGGCGGTCCCGGTGATCGGTGTCCCGTCTGGGTCCCACCGGTACGTTGCCCCGATTTTGGTCCCGGCGTCGTCTGTGACGGCGAGCAGGGTGCCGCGGATTGTTGAGTATGACCAACGCAGGACCGGAATAGTCGAACCCACAACCGTCGTTGTGGTGGTTGTCCCTGCGGTTGTGGTCGTGCCTGCAACAGTCGTTGTGGCACCACTGGTTGGGTTGGTGGTGAGACGGAGATCATCAACGAACAAGGCCGATGACGCGGCAGTCGTGTTCTGGAACGCAAGCGCTACTGATACAGCCCCAGCACCGATCGGGGTGGTCAGCCGACACGACATCGTTTGGAACGTCCCGGTTGCTGCGGGAGTGCGAACGATCCGACCCCGGTCGGCCCGACCAGCCCGGAGAGTTGCCAGACACCGGTTCCTTTGTAAGAGAACGAGATCACATCACCACCAGCCGGGACGTTACCCGACCCTGCTGCGAGTGCTTCCCACTGTGCACGGGTTGCGGTCATCGCAGCAGTCCCGCCAACACCACCAGCCGCTGAGATGGTGCCCGGTGTGTTCCAGGACCCGTCAGCCCACCCAGCCGCAAACACGTCACCAAACATGAGTGTGCCACCAGCCGTGGCCGTGTTCACACACGTCCCCGGAGCAATCGACCCGCCACCAGCTACCGTCGTCGTTGTCGTGGTGCCTGCAACCGTCGTTGTGGTTCCTGCGACTGTCGTGGTCGTCCCGCCGCCGGTTGGGTTGGTGGTGAGACGGAGATCATCAACGAACAAGGCCGACGACGCGGCAGTCGTGTTCTGGAACGCAAGCGCTATCAACGACCCAGCCGATTGCCGCACGGCGAAGTCGACTCCTGGCTTCACTTCCGACCACGACACCGTGTCCTGCCGCTCAACGGGCTTCGCGTTCGACGCACCCACCATCGAAAAGGAAACTGACCCCAGACCATCAGCCAGATCCAGCACAACCATCGACCCGCTGGCGCTCGCCGCGGACATCGTCGAAGTAAACGAGCCGCCATCAGAAACAATCGAGGTCCCCTTCTTGCGGACCGTCGGGTCAACGTCCACCCACCCAGCCCGAGTCTTTGCATGAACCGCACCCGGGAACACCGCCGCCGTCCTCGAACCATCAGGATTCGCGTACGTCTTCGAATTCGCTGTCCGCTTCTCCGGCAACTCCACCGACACATCCTCATCAGCCCACGCGTTCGGATCATGACGAACCTTGCGGCCGTCACCAGGTTTCGGTTCGCTCTTCGGGGCGTCAGCAGGAACCGCCAACACTGGCACCGGATACGCCGCCCGGTCCTCGTCACCCATCGCCAACGTCGAACCAAGATCCTTCCCACGCCGCACGTTTTTCTCCTTCGACCTCCGAACCGGATCACCGTTTGGCCGAATCACACCCAAACGCCACGGCAATCTGAGGGAACCGTCGACACTCTCGCCACCAAACCCCACACCTGGCATCCCGCTGAAATCACCCTTCGGAACGCTCAGCTCCGGCATCGACACTTGCGGCGCTGGTACCAGCGAAAGAACCGACAACGGATCACCAACCACGCCTGGTTCAGACGCCCCCGACACGGCCGGACGTGTTTGCGCCTCCACCCCCACCAGAGCAGCTCCAATCAAACCGAAAGCAACGCCCATGCCAATGACCCGCTGGGCAAACCGCATACAAGCTCCTCGCGAAACTCAAGCGCCCGCCACGAGCGCCGATCACCGAGTATGTCAACAGTCACACGCGACGACGTGTCATTGCGCGGTCAAACATCCAGGAAGTCCTCACCAGTCCAGGTGAACCGGCTTTCAGCGGGGGTCGGTAACCTGCGCACATGAGTCTTCGGTCGATCCGCCGCGCCCTCAACGCGCTGCTGGTCACCTGTGCGGTCCTGGTGGCCATTGCCGTGGCGGTGGACGTCCTGAACCTCGGACCACGTTCGGGCAACAATCTCATCGGGGTCACGCTCGTCACCCAGCCCATGCCGTTCGGCACGGACCCGCCACGGGCGCAGATCCAGCCGGTCACAACCATCCGGTTTGCGCCCCGTGCGTGCGCGTCGACATCGCTGATGCCGTTCGGCGGTTCGCTCACTGCAGGTGCTAACAGCTATCGCAGGCCAATCATGAATTCCATGAACCAGCGGCAGATTCCGCTCGACCTGGTTGGATCACAACGCGCTCTTGAACCCGGAGGTGACCGGGATCACGAAGGGTACGCGGGGTATCGCATCGGGCCCGATTCGAGTGTCGACAAGGCCGGAAGACCGGCGAGCCTCGCGGCGGTGGTCGACTCCACGATCAAGTTGACGAAACCCGATGTCGTGCTCATCCTGACCGGTACCGACGACCTGCTGGACCCGGAAGCGGCTGCGTCCCTCCCGAGCAGCCTCACCGCACTGGTGACCCGAATCAAGCTGGCGAGCCCGGCAACGCTGATCATCGTCGCCGAACTGCCGCCTACCGTCTCGAACCCGGCCGGCTCCCCGTTGACCGCGGCGTACAACGCACGGGCGAAGTTGCTGGCCGACGCAGACGCGTTCGACTCGGTGTTCTTCGCCTCCACCAACGCAAAGCTTGCGAAGCTGAAGTTCGACCCTGCGGTCGACCTGACGACGGACCAGACACAGTTCACGCCCAGCGGCGGACGCAAGTTCACGATTGCGATCGAGCCCGTGATCGCCGGAGCGATCGTGCGGGACCGCAGCCGCCGCTGTGTTGTCGTTCCGAAACGCAACACCCCGACAACCCGGCCAACCGCCTCAGTGGCTCCCAGCACCATCAATCCCAGCACCATCAATCCCAGCGCCATCAATCCCAGCACCATCAATCCCAGCACCACCAATCCCAGCACCATCCCTCAGATCGACGAATCGAACTTCATCGTCGATCCGTAACGGCGACGTCACTCGCCCGGCAGCACAAGACAGCCGCCGCTCATCGCTGCCAGCCCATCGGCAATCAGGGACTCAACCAATCGGGTAGCGCGTCCGGAGTCGTTCGCCAGCCCCACGATCACTGCCACATCACAGACCGCCGGCTCATCCGCTGCCGCCCGCAGGATGCGGCCACGATATTGGCGGTCGCTTCCGACGAACGCAGACTGCCGGGTTGACACTCCCGATGTGCCATCTGCCGGGTCCGGAACCGGGACTGCGGAACTCGAAGCCAGATATCTGTACGCACACATATTGGATACCGGACATGCACCACATTTCGGATTAGTACGTGTACAGATAAGTGCCCCCAGATCGAGCATCGCCTGGTTCCAGGCCCAGCCTCCGCCCTCGGGCAGCGCAGCGTCGGCAGCGGCTTGTACGTCGCTGCGATTCATGGTGCGGTTCTCCCACCGTGCCAATACCCGTGCCGTGTTGGTATCGACCACCGCAACGTCTTGCTCGAACGCGAACGCAAGAACGGCTCTGGCTGTGTACTGGCCCACCCCGGGCAACGCCAGGAGCGACGAGAACGTGCCCGGGAACCGTCCCTGCCCGGCGATCAGTTTCGCAGCCTGATGCAGGTGCTTCGCCCGGCGCGGGTAGCCCAGCCCCTCCCAGAACCGCAGCACATCCCCCAATGACGCAGCGGCACACTCGTGCGGACTCGGCCACCGTTGCAGGAACGCCATCCATTTCGGGATCACCCGCTCGACCTGGGTCTGCTGGGCCATCACCTCGCTCACCAGCACGGCCCAGGGGTCTCGGGTGTGACGCCACGGAAGGTCCCGTCCGTGCGCTGCGGACCACGACAGCACCTCATCTGTTCGTTCGGTGCGCGTCGCAGTCGTATCGGGCGATGGGACCGATCGCTGCGCCATCCGCCCATTCTGGCTCTGTCACCCAGCGGACTGTCGATGCGAGCAGCCGCATCGGTAGCCTGAGGCGATGGCAGATCAACTTGCGCCCCTCCCCTCGCCCGACATGACAGCTGCTGCATCGGTTGTCGAGCAGTGCCGGGCCATCGTCGACGCTGCAATCGCGCACCTTGCTTCGACAGGTGGGCGTGCCGACGACATCATCGACGCGAACCAGCAGGTCGCGTATGACCTGGCCCACGCGGCTGCAGCGGTCGAGAACGCACGCTCTGTGATCGACTACGGAGCACGTGGCGACATCGAGGGCCGGATCGCGTGTGCGTTCGTCGCCGATGCAGCCCATGACGTGCTCACCCGGGTATTAGGTCGTGAAGCGGAATGGGGTCTCGCTCCCGGCGCACTCGACGCCGCCCTGCCTTTCATCCGCACCTACCGCTCGCCCGCGTTCCTCGCAGCGCTGGGCGACGATGTCATCGCAGCTGGTGGCGGTCCCCGGCATCTCGACCCCGATTTCGACATGGTGGCCGACACGTTCCGTCGATTCGCCGACGAGCAGGTGCAGGTACACGCCGAGCACGTGCATCGCCACAACGCGGATGTTCCGGAGAGCGTCATCAGTGGCCTCGCCGAAATGGGTGGGTTCGGGCTGTCGGTTCCCGAGGAGTACGGCGGCTACTCCACCGGCGGCGAGGGCGAATACCTGGGCATGGTGGTTGCGACCGAAGAGCTGTCACGCCGGTCGCTTGGTATCGGGGGTTCGCTCATCACCCGTCCTGAAATCCTTACCCGGGCGCTGGTCCGTGGTGGCACCGATGCGCAGAAGGCCGAGTGGCTGCCAAAGATCGCCACTGCCGAGGTGCTTGGAGCCGTCGCTGCTACCGAGCCTGACTACGGCTCGGACGTGGCCGGCTTCAAGGTCACAGCCACCGCAGTCGAAGACGGCGCCTCGTATGCCATCAACGGCGTCAAGACGTGGTGCACGTTCGCAGCGCGCGCCAACGTCCTGCTGCTGCTCGCACGCACCGACCCCGACCGGAGCAAGGCACACCGCGGGTTGTCGATGTTCCTCGTACCCAAGCCCGTCGCAGACGGCCACGGGTTCGCGTTCACCGAGACCTATGCCGATGGCAGCATTGGCAAGCTCGAAGGCCGGCCAATCGACACA
>JANNBN010000081.1:0-9624 GCA_031385545.1 Acidimicrobiia bacterium
GTCCTCGACGTGTTCGACGTCGACGTCGAACACGTCGGTGTCGTCGGGCCCGAGCGTGAAGAGCGAGCTGATCCCGCGGCGGGCAAGCGCGCCAACCGGCTTCGCCGATTCGGCCGACTGATTGACGAAGTCACGGACGCGGATACGCATGATGATCAGCGCGCCGAGGAACATCACTGTTCCAAGCACGATGGCTGCACCCCATTTTCCAGCGCCGGCGTCGAGTGGACCGCCAACCAGGGCGCCGACGTAGCCACCAGCAGGACGCAACGCGCTTCTTCCTTCGGAGAACGACGGAGCCCCGGCCGACACGTGCAGAACACCACAGGCTGCCAGCCCGACAAACACCCAGCCAATCGCATGGCGAACCGGTTCGCGGTACCCAGCACCTCGAATGAGGACCCAGCCGATTGCAATCAACGCAACGGGCAGCCCGGCGCTGGCAGCGCCGACCAAGGTGCCGGTGCCCGAGCGGACCAACCGTCCGAACGGACCCGTGAGGTCGAACCAGATGCCAAGGCCGCACAGCAGCCCGACAACAACGAGGAACAGGCCCCACACGTCGTCTGCCTGTCGGCCCAGGTGCGCCGAGAGGAAGTCACGGAACACGCCGCCGGAGCCTCGTGACCCACCACGACCGCCGCCACGGCTGGAGTTGCGGCGCGCCGGACCGCGGCCGTTTCGACGGCTGGAGCTACCGCCACGCGAACGTGAGCCAGCACCACCGCGCGGGGAAGGACGCGACGCCATGACCGAAAAGCTACTCGCCCGGACCCGCCCGCAGTCACCACGGACCGTGAACCGCTCCGATTGCGGCATTCAGGCATCAGCGACCAGTGAACCCGCTAGCCCCCGAAGCGGCCCGACCCGAGCTGGGCCAGGCTCTGCTCCTTGTGCAGGCGCTCGTCGTATCCGATTTGGCGGAACAGTTCTGCGAGCGACCCGTAGGACCCGAAGTCGTCGGCAAACGCGCTGTGAAACGGCGTGTGCTCCCATGCGGGATGGTCCTGTACCGCGCTGGCGTACTCGTGCTCGGCATGGTCCTCGAAATCGGCGTTCAGCCGATAGGACCAGCTCGGGCGAGCGATGAACAGCAGCCAGCTCAGCCAGTAGTAGACCAACGCCAGCAATTGTGGAACGACCTGGCGGCGTAACCAGCCGAGGTGCGAGGACTCGGCGGTGAGTTCTTCAATGATGAGCAGATGCCACTGTTCGTTGTCCTGTTCCCAGCGGCTGATGCGAACAGTGTCGAACACCCGGCGGGCGAACCCCGGGCGGCGGGCCGTATGGGTGAGCGCGACGTAGGCGACGTTCTCCCACGCCTGGTAAGGCACCCGGGCCACCAGTTCGAGCACACGGAACTTCTCCAGCGTCCGGGCCTTCCCGTAGACCAGGTCCATCGTTGCGAACAGAAATTTCGCCGGGAGCCATGGCGACCGCCGGGGCGTAGCGAGCGTTTCTGCCTGCGCCGCGAGCAACTCGTCGGGGCTCAACCGTTTGATCGGCCCGAACGGCGGTCGGTCCACCATCCCAGCCGCAACCGGGCCGATGGCCTGCCGCAAGTCCGACCGAATGCTCGGGGAATCGGTTGAAACTGCAGTGCCGCTCATGTTCCGATTCAACACCCCGGACGGCGCTAGCCAGCCCGAGGCGCGTGAGACAGTCGCCGCACCCAATCACTGCGAGGCTTTTCACCACCGCCCTCTCACCACCACCTAGGCGGGAAGGGCAGGTCAAAGCACCGGGGTCGCGCTCGCGCTCGCCGCAACGAGCGCATCAAACCGGGGAATCGCCACCTCGCGAAGGTGAGCCGCACGATCAGCGGCATGGATCGATTCGCCCCAGATTGCACGACCGGCCATGAACCCCGAGCACCCGTTCGCGCATGCGACCTCCGTCTGGCGGAGGAAGGTTTCGAACGGAGCACCCCATGACAGGACTGCCCATGGAACATCGGTGACCTCCGAGATCCGCCGACTAGCGGACTCCCACCGTTGAGGATGGACATGGTCTGACGGGAACGGCATCTTGAGGACGTCGGGACCAAAGGCACCCAGCCGTTCGGCCGAGGCGAGGATGGTCCGCTCCCGGTCATCGACGTCGGCCAACTCGTATGGCACCGGCTCGACAAACACGGGCAGACCGATCGCTGCACAGCTGTCGATCACGGTTCGTACGAGACGGTCCTGTGCATCGGTGACGAGACCACGATCTGGACGGTAGAGCACGAGCAGCTTCGCCGCACTGGCTCCCACCGCCTGAGCACGTGCCGGATCCCAACCCTCGAGCAATTGGTTGGTGACGGCTTCAGTGCCGAGGTAGCCCTGAGCCTCAAGTGCGCACAACGAACCCACACCCGCTGGAAGCAGCCCCGCCCGAAGGATCTGATCGATCGAGGTCTCGGGATCGAGCATCACCGCGGACGGCCGAGCCCCGAACGCATCCACGACGTCGAGCTTGAACCTGACGAGATCGTCGACCAACACGCGCTCAGGATGCTCCGCGTCAAACTCGGCACGCAAAGAATCACGATGGTCGAGCGCAAGGATTGCGAATCGACCGGACTTGTCGACCATCGGCGCCAGCGAGGACTTGTCGATCACCGGACCCACGCCCTCATCGGCGCCACCTGGCCCGAACTGTCCCGAACCGGGCCGACGAAACACCGACTCACGGAGTCACCTTCGGCAGTGTCCACCCGTTTGCTTCCCAGTCGTTCTCGATCCACGTGAAGTCGGCGTGAAAACAAGGCGGGGTCGAACGCGCGTCGTCGAGCAGCTCACCAGCTAGGTAGTTGAGGAAATACATATGCGAACCAGGAGAGCCGACGCTGCAGTGAAAGCCCTTGGGAACAGTGACCAGGCCACCGTCGTAAGCCACGAACGTCTCGTCGAAGGGCTCGTCTTCGCGCCAGTTGCGATGCAAACAGAACCCGTTGGCCGGCTCGGTGCGGAAGTAATACGTCTCCTCTAGATAGGGCGAACCCCCGTATCCATCGTGGCAATGGGGCGGCCAGCCCGACCACGAACCGCGTGGAACATACACCTCGAACATGATCAGCCGCTCTGCCGGCATCGGCGTGTTCAGCAGGTGCACCACCTGGCGCCGCGCCGCACCGCCGCCACGGATCTCGGTGCGCATCTCGCTCGGGGCGAAAACCCTGACGTCGTAGCGACCCTCGGCCGGCGCTGACCCAACGGCGCACTCCCCGGTCCCTTCGATCGTGACCGTTGCTCCCGGCGGCGCATACAGGACGTGGGGCATCTGGTCGAACACCGACGTGCGGTTGAGCTCGACGTCTCGACCCTCGACCGTGGCGGTCACCGACCCGCGCAGCGGAACAATCGCGATTTCCTGATCGACCTGGCCGACCTCGATGGGTGATACTGGGCTTTGGACGGCAAAGGAGAGGTACTTCCATCCGGCGCTCGTTGGCGTGATGCTGACCGGTGACGGGTTCGATGGGTTCATTGCTTGGCTTCCTCGACGCGTTTTGGCGGAACCCCGGTGGCGAGCATCATGTCGATCTCTTCGCCTGTCGGCATGTCGTCGCTGCACAGAAGCCGAGACGCGACGATCGCGCCCGCCGCGTTGGCCCTCCGCAGTACCTCTCGAAGCGGTTGACCCGATATGGCGTTGCGCAGAAGCCCGTCAATCAGGCTGCCGCCGAATGCGTCACCGGCACCGAGTCCGCACACCACCTCGACCGGGGTCGGGGGAACAACGATTGACGTACCGTCTGCAGCGACCGCCAGCACGCCGTCGGGTCCCATCTTCACGATGGCGAGTGCAACACCATGGTCCAGCATCCGCTGCGCAGCTTCATCGGGATCAGCTGTTCCCACCGTGACCGCGCACTCCTCACGATTGCCAACGGCGACCGTGACATGGTCCAGCAGTGGTCGAACCGCTGCACCGGCCGCCTCCGCTGAGGACCAGAACATGGGTCGGTAGTCGATGTCGAGCACCGTATGGGGCCGATGATCTCGTTCGCGCAGCATTGCATTCATCGTCGAGGCAGACGGTTCGAACGCCATCGCCCCGCCAGGAACCCACAGCACAGGGACGCTGCGAACCAATTCGAAGTCAACGTCATCAACGGTCAGGAACTCATCGGGGGCAGACGGCTTTCGGTAGAACCAAATTGACGGCTCTGTCTGCGGATCGAGCTCGATGAACACCACGGGGGTGGCGAGGGTGGGGTGCGTGGTGACCCGACTTGCATCGACCCCATGACGTTCGAGAGCGGCGGTCGTGTACCGTCCGAGAGGATCGTTGCCCACCTTGGTTATCAGGGCGGCCCGCCGACCAAGCCGCGACGCTGCAACGGCAACGTTCGCCGAAGTGCCCCCAACAGCCGAGCGGAACACAGACGCATCGGCCAGCGGACGACCAACGACGTCAGGATAGAGATCGACGCTCATGCGACCGACCACAAGCACATCCGGGACGTTCACCAGTTCCTCCATCAGCTTCGTTGCACGATATCCGTCCGAGGCGGTTCTGGACGATCAGTTCTGGATAATCACGTCGATCCAGTCGCCGGCCGCCAACGCGCCGACCGACTCCCACGACCATGGCCCGAACGCGCTGCGGTGAAGCGTGTCGACCCGGCCACCCACGGCCAGGATCATCCGCCGCACTTGGTGATAGCGCCCCTCGCGCAGCACGACCGACACTCGCAGTGGATCATCGGCCGACACGGTCAGTTCGGCAGCACGACACGGCCGGTCGTCGGCTTCCAGCAGCAACGTCCCCGACGCGAACGCAGCCACCGCAGCGTCAGGGTTGGGCAGCGCCGCAGCGAGCGTCACCTCGTAGACCTTGTCGACGTGATGCTTCGGCGAGGTGAGCCGGTGCACCAACTGATGGTCGTCGCTGATGAGCAGCAGCCCGCTCGTGTCCCGGTCGAGGCGCCCGGCCCACTCCGGACGCGGAGTTCGGCCGGCCCACAGCTGGGGCAGTAGCTCATCGACCAGCGGGGTCTCACGTTCGTCGTGCGAACACGAGTAACCAACCGGCTTGTTCAGCACCACGGTGACGCCATGGGGCCGGTCGAGCGGCTCGCCATCGAGCGTGACTGCGTCGAACAGCGCGACGGGAACCTTGAACGTCGGGTCACGCTGCATCACGCCTTCGATGCTGACCTGCCCTCGGCGGATAAGCACGTCGACAAGGGACCGACTACCCGCACCGCAATTGGCGAGCAACCTGTCCAGTCGAACCGGTTTCCCGATTTGTGCGGGTGGCTTGCTCACACCTCGAGCAGCACGGGGACGATCATCGGCTTACGTTTCGTACGTTCACTGACGAACTTGCCCGTGCTCCGACGCATCGCCTGGCGCAGCTGCTCCATGTCCTGCATTCCGCCCGCCAACGCCTCGACCATCACTTTGCGGACCGTCTCGGTTGCCTCGCCAAGCAGGGTCTCTGCCTCGGGCGCATAGACCCAACCCCTGGTGACGATCTCGGGACCGCTCACCAGCTCGAGGGTCTGCGGTGCAATGGTGGCGATGACAACGACAACGCCTTCTTCGGACAGTTTGCGGCGGTCTCGAAGCACGGCCCGGCCGACATCGCCCACGATGCCATCAACGTAGAGGTAGCCGGCAGGAACCTCTTCGCCGAAGTCGATTCCGGCATCGCTGAGCACAACGGAATCGCCGTCTTCGCAGATGAGGATGTCGTTCGGATTCATGCCCATCTCCATTGCTAAGCGCGCATGGTGAGTCATGTGGCGGAACTCGCCGTGAACCGGAATGAAGTACTTGGGCCGCGCGACGGAGTGCAGGGTCTTCAGTTCCCCGCGGCGGGCGTGGCCAGACACGTGCACTTTGGCGAGACCCGAGTGCACCACGTCGGCACCCAGCCGCGTCAGGCCGTCGATGATGCGACCCACGTTGGTCTCGTTGCCGGGAATGGCATGTGAGCTGAGGACAACCGTGTCGTCCTCGGAAATGCGAACCCAGCGGTTCTCGTTGGCGGCCATCAGCGCAAGCGCCGACATTGGTTCACCCTGCGAGCCGGTGGAGATGACGCACACCTTGCTGGGGTCCCGCTTGGCAAGATCCTCGATCTCGAACAACGTGCCCTCGGCGACGTTGATGATGCCCATTTCGCGGGCGATGTTGATGTTGCGCCGCATGGATCGCCCGAGCGTCGTTACCTCTCGTCCGCACGCAACGGCAGCGTCGATGATCTGCTGGATGCGGTGGATATGCGACGCGAAGCAGGCGACCACGAGCCGCTTGTTGTCAGCAGCGCGGAACAGTTCGAGGAGGGTCTTACCGACCGTGCGCTCGGAGTCCGTGAAACCCTCGGTCTCGGCGTTGGTGGAGTCGGCGAGCAGCAGACGAATGCCGCCCGGCGCCTTGGACAGTTCGCCGATGCGGGCGAGGTCGGTGGTGCGCCCGTCGATCGGGGTGAGATCCAGCTTGAAGTCACCCGAGTGGTAGATGACGCCCTGGCCGGTGTGAAGCGCGATGCCGTGGCTGTGGGGCGTGGAGTGCGCAACTGGGATGAACTCGGCATCGAACGGACCAACCGGGATGCGCTGGCCGTCGGTAACCGGATGGAACTCGACCCTGTCCAGCAAACCGGCTTCCTCGACACGGCCGCGCGAGAACGCCAGCGTGAGCGCACTTCCGAACACGTGAAGCTGCGGGATGTCGACTTCGCGCAGCAGGAACGACAGGCCACCGACGTGATCCTCGTGACCGTGGGTGAGAAGCAACCCATCGACCCGGTCTGCGTTCTCTCGCAAGTACGAGAAGTCGGGGAGGACCAGGTCGATGCCGGGCATGTCGGCATCGGGGAACATCAGCCCGACATCGATGATGACGATGCGGCCGTTCTGTTCGATGCAGCAGCAGTTACGGCCGATCTCGCCGAGACCGCCAAGGAACACCACTCTGACTTCCGAGGAAGCCAGAGTGCGCGGATGGCTGGTCGGAGGCTGTTCGCTCTTGGTGTGGGTGTGCGTACCGGTAGCAGTCGTCATTGCGGCAGCGCTTCAGCGATGCGCCTGGAGATTGGCCATGACAGCCCGAGCCCGCTCGTCAAGTCCCTCGGGTGCATCACCCATCGGCAGACGGCACTGACCAGCCGGCAGGCCGAGCGTGCGCAGCATTGTCTTCGACGGAATGGGGTTGGGGTTGGCATCACCGGTTTCGTAATCGAAGCTCTCGACAAGACGAGCGTTGAGCTGACGCGCCCGGTCGATGTCGCCCTTCTTGAACGAGGTGATCATTTCCTTGTGTTCTGCTGCGCACCAGTGCGTCGCCACACCGATGACACCGACGCCGCCGAGCGTGAGGAAAGCGAGCGTCATTGCATCGTCGCCCGAGTACAGCTCGAACCCGGTGGGCGCCTGGGCCATGAGGCGCGCAGTGCCTGGAAAATCGCCGGCCGCGTCTTTGAGCGCAACGACGTTCGGTACCTCGCGAGCGAGGCGCAGCAGCACCTCGGGGGCGACCTTGCGACCGGTGCGGATGGGGATGTCGTAGATGACTACGGGAAGGTCGGTTGCTGCGCACACCGCACGGAAGTGGGCCTCGAGGCCGCTCTGCCCTGGCCGGTTGTAATACGGGGTGACGCTGAGGACGCCCGCAGCCCCGAGCGCCTTCATGGCTGCCGTCAGCGAGATTGCGTGGCGCGTGTCGTTGGACCCTGCGCCAGCGATCACGGGAACGGTAACGGCCGCAGCTACCGCTTCAACCAAAGCGAACTGCTCGTCGTCGGTGAGGGTGCTCGCCTCGCCAGTGGTCCCCGCGACTACGAGACCATCGTTGCCTTGGGCAACAAGCCACTTGGCCAGCTTCACCGCACCGTCGAGATCGAGGTCGCCGTTCGGTGTGAACGGGGTGACCATGGCAGTGAGAACTTCACCGAAACGGGCCATGAGAGGAACTCCTTGCACCTCGATGAGGCGCGGGAAAATGCGGATGCGTACAGGTTACAGCGTGCCTGGCGCCTGTCCTGGACGATTCCGCCGTCCGCCCAGCGTTTTGCTGTGGCTAGTCCATGGCTAGTCCCAATACCGTTCAGTTAAGGTTACAGGGGTGTAGTTTGGGGGTATGCCTCGTTCTGGGTGGTTGAAGCCGGAGTCTGATCGTCGGTTGTCGGATGTGGTGTCGGTGGGTTTGTTGACGCGGGTGTTTCCGCCGGTGCTGGTTGACGAGGTGATCGCCGGTGTGGGGCGCACGGAGTTGAGGAAGAGGGCGTTGCCGGCGCGGGTGGTGGCGTACTTCGCGATCGGGATGGCGTTGTTCTCGGAGGGTTCGTACGAGGATGTTTTCGCGCATTTGACGGACGGGTTGTCGTGGTCGTCGAGATGGCGTGAAACGTGGGTTCCGCCGTCGAAGTCGGGGATTTTCCAGGCTCGGGTGCGCTTGGGCTTCGAGGCGGTTGAGGCGTTGTTTCGGCGGGTGGCGCGACCGCTGGCGACGGCTGCCACGCCGGGTGCATGGCTTGGAAGCCGACGGCTGGTCGCGATAGACGGGTGTTGTCTTGACGTCGCCGACACGCCGGAGAACATGTTGTTCTTCGGGAGGCCTGGAGTGAACAAGGGAGAGAAGGCGGCGTTTCCTCAGGCCCGTCTGGTAGCGGTAGCGGAGTGCGGCACGCATGCGGTGTTCGACGCGGTCGTCGGCCCTTACGGGGCTGCCGAGGTCGTGTTGGCCCGGGAACTGGTCAGGCGAGTCGGGCCGGGCATGTTGCTGCTCGCAGACCGCGGCTTCTACGGTTTCGGGCTCTGGAAAGCAGCCGTCGAGAGCGGAGCGGATCTGTTGTGGCGGATGCGAGCGAGTCAACGTCTCGACCCAATCGAGATCCTGGCAGACGGCTCGTATTTGTCGCAGGTGTTCGAGGTTCACAACTTCAAGCGTCGCGGCGAGCCCACCACGGTCCGGGTGATCGACTACACCCTCGACGACGGCCGGGACAACGAGAACCGCTACCAGTTGATCACCACGATCTTGGACCCTGACGACGTGTCCGCCACGGACCTGGCGATCGCGTACGCGCAACGTTGGGAGATCGAGAGCGTCCTCGACGAACTGAAAACCCATCAGCGAGGGCCACGCGCCGTGCTGCGCTCCAAATCCCCGGACCTCGTCCTGCAGGAGATCTGGGGCTACCTGTGCTGCCACTACGCCATCCGCACCCTGATGTGGGAAGCCGCCGCTCACGCCGACACAGACCCCGACCGGGTCAGCTTCGTTGCCGCCCTCCGCATTACCCGCCGGTCCATCGCCCACGAGGGCGACTTTTCCCCCTCACAACCCTGACGGGCACTGGACCCACGCCCTACGCGAGCTCTGCAGGCGACTCAACCCCGCCCGCCGAAAACGAGCCAACCCACGCGTCATCAAACGCAAGATGCCGAAATGGCACGTCAAACGCGCTCACCACGCCACCTGGCCCCAACCCACCCACGATCCCGAAGCCACGATCCTCCAACCCGCCGCTAACTGAACGGTATTGCCACTAGACCCAGTTCTGTCGGTCAGACCGCTCAGTCCTGATGGTCCCACCAGTTGGATCGGGCAGCTTTACCGCAACGAGTCCAGGTCGGCCAAAACCGTGTCGGCGTGGGCCGCAACATCGTCGACGTCGTAGATCTTT
>JANNBN010000086.1:0-2206 GCA_031385545.1 Acidimicrobiia bacterium
CCTGACGCCGGACGGCCGCCACGTTCTGGGCTGGATGGGAGCCAGCGAACGCTCTCAGCGCGCCGCCCTCGACTTCCTGGTGACGGCCGTGGAGCGCAGTCGGACGGTCGTGCGGCTGCAGCAGCGTCTGGCGACGGGCGACTGGCGGCAGGCAGCTGACGAGCTGCGTGTGCTGCTGGAGGGTGCGGCGGCTGAGATGCACGCCCGCATGGCACAGGCCCGCGCGCAGCAACTAGGCACTAATTGAGAGGGGCAGCGATTTCCCGACCGCCGGGATGTTGAAGCTGCTGCTCAATCGGTGCTCACTGACGGCCATTACTAGACACCTCTTCGATGAATTTGTAGCTCCGGCCAAACGCCGTGCAAGGCGCATGCGGGGGCGCAGCGCAATGACAAGCCCAGTGTAGGCCATCGTGAGGCGAACGCACTCGGCTCGATGGCGGACCACGGGCTCGTCACGAGCATCGTCCCATGTCGTCTACGACCCGCGTACGGGTGCTCGGCCTCGAGCCCCGATCGCGGCCAGCGGGAGAACTTCTTTAGCTCCCATGGCTCCTGGCGGTGGCGCTCGTGTTCGGATGAGAATTGGGTGTTGGTCGGGTAGACGTCGTGTTTCTATGGCGCTCAGAGCCCGTTGTTAGCTTGACGTGGGAGCCTCGGGCGCTCTGTTCTGTTGCCGCGAGCACGTACCTCAGTTTCTTTATGACGAGGCTTCCTTCCGGCCAGCACCTGTAAGTGTGCATATCCGACTGGAAGGAGCTTGATCATGAACGTAGTGATGGAACGGTGCGCGTTTTTGGACGTGCATCGAGACACGGTGATGGCGTGCGCACGCACGCCTGATGGTGAGGGAGGTCGTCGTGAGGAGGTGGTGCAGTTCGGCACGACCGTGTCGCAGTTGACGGCCTTGAGTGCTTGGCTGGTCGAGCGTGGTGTCACGCTCGTTGGCATGGAAGCAACCGGGGTGTACTGGAAACCAGTCCACTGGGTCCTTGAAGACGACATCGACCAGATTTGGGTGATCAACGCCCGACACATGCGTAACGTCCCGGGCCGCAAGACCGATGTCGGCGACTCACAATGGGGTGCACAGTTGCTCGAACACGGCCTGGTGCGGCCATCGTTCATTCCGGAACGCAAAACCCGTGAACAACGTGATCTCACCCGGTACCGAAAATCGGTGATCGAGGAACGAGGCCGCGAAACACAACGCCTGCACAAGGTGTTGGAAGATTCTGGTGTCAAACTGTCATCGGTTGCGTCGTCGGTGTTGACGAAGTCCGGTCGAGAAATGATCGACGCCCTGATCGCTGGTCAGCGTGACCCCCAAATCCTTGCCGATATGGCAAAGGGCAGGATGCGATCCAAGATCGATCGGCTCGAAGACGCGTTGGCTGGGCGGTTCAACGAGCATCACGCCTTGTTGTGCACTGCGATGCTCGCCCGGATCGACCACGCTGACAAGACCATCGATATGCTCACCACCCAAATCGAGCATCTGTTAGACCCTCATGAAGCGGCGGTGACGCTTCTCATCGGGATTCCTGGCGTGTCACATCGGACAGCGCAAGTGATCTTGGCTGAGATTGGCACCGACATGTCCCGCTTCCCTTCTGCTGGCCATCTCGCTTCGTGGGCTGGCATGTGCCCCGGAAACAACGAGTCTGCCGGCAAACACCGCTCCGGTGCTACCCGTCACGGATCAAAATGGTTACGTATCGCTTTGGTCGAAGCCGCGCACGCCGCGGCCAGGTCCAAGAACACATACCTCGGATCGCACTACCACCGCATCCGTGGCCGTCGAGGCCCAGCCAAAGCCGCTGTCGCCACTGGCCACACAATCCTGGTCATCATCTGGCACATGCTCTCAACCGGCGAGGTCTACACCGACCTCGGTGCCGACTACTTCGACCGTCGCCGCACCAGCGACGCCCACAAACGACGACTCGTCGCCCAACTCGAAGCCATGGGACACGACGTCACCCTCACCCCCAAAGCCGCATAGCCAACCAACCCGACACCGCTACGCAACACCGCTTGGGGCTCCGCCCCAAAACCCACGCGCACCAACCCCAGCCAAATCACCACTCACAAAGGGATTCACACCTCAGACATCCGGCCGTCGGCCTTGAAGCACGGCATCACCAGTGAATCGATCGCTCACGCCGCCACCTACCCGCTACTTGTCGACGACGAGTTCGAGGAG
>JANNBN010000093.1:0-32568 GCA_031385545.1 Acidimicrobiia bacterium
GACCGTCGCCCCGAACGGCCTGAACTGATGTGCGGGCGTCGACCGGTTGTACTCGGGAAGCTCAATCCAGTCCTGGTCGAAGTGCTCGGGGATTCGCCAATCGCGAGAGCGGGCATTCGCGTGGATGAAGAATTCGGCAATCCGTAGAGCGCGCTGCAACCAGACCGAATCACCGGTCACATCGGCGGCAGCGAGGAACGCTTCGACGGAATGCATGTTTGCGTTCGCTCCTCCGTACGGCTCTCGCTCAGCCCAGTTACGTGACGCAACGTCGAACATGCGCCCGGGTGTTTCGTCCCAGAACCGCTTCGTCACAGTTTCAATTGCCTGCGCCAGCAGATCTTCGGCCCCCGGGCGGCCGGCCAACACCGCTGAACTCGCCGCCAGCACGACGAAGGCTTGTTCGTATGCGCGCTTCTCACCGTTGTTCGGGCGATCACTAGCCGAGAACCATCCGCCGTGCTCAGGGTCTGCGAGGTTGGATCGCAGTGAGGCAATCCCGTGATCGACGAGCGGTCCGCAGCCCGGAATTCCGAGAAGTGATCCCACGGCGAGGACGTGCGTCATCCGCGTGGTGATCCACGTCTCGACCGGCCGATCCAGCTCGGCTTTGCCGTCACCGTCAAGCCACGCGAAGCCGCCGCCGGGGTGGCGAGAAGCGATGCTGAATTGCACCAATCGATTGGATTCAGTCGCTAGCCAGTTGCGATGGTCGGCCTGCTGAATCCATGGGGTTCCACCTGTCTGGCGTTCGGTTGCGGGCTGCGAGGTCATGGAGAGTCCGATCGGGTTTGCGTGTTGAAACAGTTTTGCTCGCCTACGGACTGACGTCGGACCAACGCCTGATCTGCTTCAAGCTGAACAGGCCGGCCGAGAACCTGACGTTGATGAACACGCGCGAACTCAGTGAGAGGATTGCCAGGATGACCACCCTGAACTCACAGCGCACTGAGAGCCAAGTACGCTCGGTGCTGTCGGCCATGACAGCTGCTGCCCGTACTACCGCAACGGGCGACGCAGCGGAATCGCGCAAAGCACGGGTGGCTGCGGTGCTGGCGATCATGCCCAGCGAGTTGTCATCCTTGTTGCACCCGCAATTCGCAGTTGAAGTTGGTCGAACCCCCGTTGGCAGTGGGCTCCCAGCTTCTCCCGGTGCTGCATCTGGGAGGATCGCGTTGACCGCCGAGACAGCGATCGCCATGTCAGAGGCAGGCGGCGACGCCATCCTGGTGCGGTCGGAAACGACACCGGACGATGTTCTCGGCATGCAAGCGGCGCGCGGCGTCCTGACAGCTCGCGGTGGCTTGGTGAGCCATGCGGCGGTCGTGGCAAGGGGGTGGGGCATTCCGGCCGTGGTCGGCGTTGCAGATCTTCAAATACGCGCGCATGGAATTGAACTGGGTGGTCAGCACTTCGCCGAAGGCGATCACATTTCCATCGATGGTGCGACTGGCGAGGTATACCCGGGCCGCCTGCCGGTATGCGGTGTCGACGTGCCGCCGGAACTCGAAGAGTTGCTGGGTTGGGCGGACGACATCATCGGCGATCGCATCCGTGTGCGGGCCAATGCCGATAACGCATCTGATGCAGCTCACGCGCGCCGGCTTGGCGCGCAAGGGATCGGCCTCTGTCGAACCGAGCACATGTTTCTCGCCGAGGACCGTCTTCCGCTGATGCGGCGTTTCATCCTGACCGACGACCCGGAGATCGAAGCCGAGTGCTTGGCCGAGCTGCAACGGGTGCAGCGGCTGGACTTCACCGGCATCTTGCAGGCCATGGATGGGCTCCCCGTCACGGTGCGCCTGCTCGACCCGCCGCTGCACGAATTCCTGCCAGATGTCGAGCCGCTCATTGCTGCAGAGGCGCGCGGTGAGCTGGCAACGGGCGACGCCGCCGCTGAATCGGCCCGCATCCAACTCGAAGCAATTCGACGGCTGCGAGAGACCAACCCGATGATCGGCACCCGTGGCGTGCGCCTGGGTGTGCTGAAACCAGGCGTGTATCAGATGCAGGTCCGTGCGCTGCTGCAAGCAGTGGCCGAGCGTGTTGCCGACGGGGGAACTCCGCTCGTTGAGATCATGATTCCGCTTGTTGTGGAAGAACGCGAGATGGCACTGGCTCGTGGGTGGGTGACCGACGCCATGCACGAGGTTGGTTTGGATCAGGCCGCTCTCGATGCCGTTCAGGTGGGCGCCATGATTGAGACACCGCGCGCTGCGCTCACCGCAGGCGACATTGCTAAGCGCGCAGATTTCTTTTCCTTCGGAACCAACGACCTCACTCAGCTCACATTCGCGTTCAGCCGCGACGATGTGGAAACGAGGCTCATCCCGTCGTATCTCAAGAGCGGGGTACTGGCTGCAAACCCGTTCGAGCGGCTGGACACGGCCGGGGTCGGGCGCCTCATCGGCATTGCCTGCTCTGATGGGCGCACAACGAAGCCCGACCTTAAAATCGGTGTCTGCGGCGAGCATGCCGGAGACCCCAACTCGGTGCAGTTCCTGGTGGACTCCGGCATTGATTACCTGAGCTGCTCGCCATATCGGGTACCTATTGCGCGGCTGGCCGCTGCCCACGCGCTGCTGAAAATTGCAGGTATCCACGTGATCACCGAAGCCCCGATGGACGTCGATGACTGTGCTTCGCCGGCCCACACTGCGGGTAGCGCGGATCTCCCACGAACAGCGCCGGAACACCGGCGATTCAGTGTGCTGCATGCGCTCCGGATCAAAGGATTCGGCAAGGAGCCGGTCGTTGCTGCGCTGTCCTTGGTGGAACCTGCTGACCTGCAGGCCGAGCTGGCTGAACTGGTGCAACTGGAACTGGTGAAGCACATGCCGGCCAGATCTATGTGGGCACTCACGCCAGCCGGGCGGTCGCAACATGCGGCCATGATCGCTGCGTTCGTCGGCGACGCCGGGCCGGTTTTGCGCGCTCCATACGAACACTTCCTGGTGCACAACGAACGGCTGAAAGAATTGTGCACAGCGTGGCAAACGCTGGCTGACGGCTCGGTGAACGATCACTCGAACAGTGACTACGACGCTGCGCGCATCGAAGACATCGCGGTCTTTCATGCCGACATCGGTACAGAGTTGGGAGGGTTTGCCAGCGCAATGAGTCGCTTTGGCCCCTACCAGCCCCGCCTCACCGCTGCGTTGGCCAGGCTACGCGGTGGCGACGTCAAGGCGTTCACGGGAGTGATGTGCGAGTCGTATCACGACATCTGGATGGAGTTGCACGAAGACCTCATCCAGCTGCTCGGCATCGACCGCACCGCAGAAGGTTCGTTCTGAGCGTTACGGGGTGCCCGGTACAGCGGGCGCGCGCGGGAAAGGTCAGCGGCCCGTGGTGATGTAGTCCGCGAGAGCGGTTCGCTCATCTTCGAGTTCGCTCATCCGGTGTTTCACCACGTCGCCGATGCTGACGATGCCGATCATCGAATCGCCTTCGACGACCGGGAGGTGGCGGATGCGGCGCTCGGTCATGACCACCATGACGGTGTCGACCGTGTCTGAGGGTTGGCATGTGTGCACGTCGGCGGTCATCAGAGACGAGACCGGTTGATCCAACACCCCGGCGCCGTATTCGGCCAGGCCGCGCACGATGTCCCGTTCGGAGATGACACCTTGGATTCGTCCCTTCGGATCGGCGGCGACGACGAGGGCGCCAATTCGCGCGGTTGCCATCTCGTCAGCGGCTTGCTGCACGGTCGCGTCGGGTGGGATCGTGCGGACGTCGGGGCCTTTGGCCCGCACGAGGTGGTGGATCATCATTGATGCCCCTCCTTTCCAGCCGGAGTTCTTCTCAGTGGCTGCTGGTCGCACCGTAGCAAGTCCCACGTCGCTTGGACAGGGCCGAACAGTCTGGTGCGAAAACTCTCCTGCGGAGGACTACGGTGCCCGGTGGGCTGCTACATCCCGGTAGCGCAACACCGGCGCTGACTTCTTCACCGCAACCTGAATCGTCACTCGGCCGACAGGTCGAAGGGCAAGGCGCGCAACCGGCGACCCGTGGCCACGAACACGGCGTTACCCAGCGCTGCTGCAACGGGACCGATGCCAGGCTCACCGAGACCAGCTGGAACGTCGCCGGTGCCCATCAGGTGCACATCGACCGGTGGGGCATCGGCGGCACTCAGAATCGGGTAGTCGTCGAAGTTCGACTGTTCAGCCATGCCGTTGCGGAACGTCACCTTCTCGAACAGCGCAGAACTGAGGCCCATCATCACGGCCCCTGCGATCTGCAGCCGCGCTCCGTCCGGGTTGATGACCAGCCCAGGGTCCGCGCATACATACACCTGTTCCACGGTGATCCGCCGGTCGATCACTTTCGCATGCACAACCGTGGCGACGCACGTTCCTGCCATCACCGACAACGCCACCCCACGGCCTGCTCCGGCTTTGGTTTGCTCGTCCCAGCCGGAGCGCTGTCGCAGCGTTTCGAGCAACGGCCGGAACTTCCCAGGGACCCCAGATTTTGGCAGGTTGTTCAACCGGAACTGCAGCGGGTCCTGTCCGGCGTGGTGCGCCAACTCGTCGATGAAGGACTCGACGGCGAATACGTTGGGCAGGAGGCCCACCCCGCGCCAGATGCCCGTCGGAATGCCGATGTCGCCGACATGCGACCGAACCCGATAATGCTCGATGCCGTACGGAAGCACCTGCCCGTTCAGGCCGGTCGGGTCGAAGCCCAACATGTCCAGCAACGTCTCCGGAACGATAGGTGTGGTCCGCGCCAGATGACTGTGCTGATCGATCCCGAGAATCCGCCCGCCGGCGCTGACCATGCCCGCGATCATGGTGAGCGACGGTGGACGAAACGGCCCGTGGCGCATGTCCTGCTCTCGCGTCCAGCCGACGTGAACGGGTTTGCCGACCGCTTCTGACAGCCGGGCGGCGTCGGCTGCGCTGCTCACCAGGAACTTGCGCCCGAAGCCTCCGCCCAGGTACGTGGGGTGCACCGTCACCGGCCGACGTTTGCGGAGCGCGTTGGAAACCTGCTTCGCAACCGCGTCCGGTTGTTGCGTTGCAGCCCACACTTCAACAGCGTCGTCTCTGACATCGGCGAGGGCGGCGATCGGTTCGAGATGCGCGTGCGCCGCCGCAGGAGTTCGGTACTCGGCCCGAACCGTCCGCCCAGCCGAACGAAACACGTCGTCGACGTTCCCGGTTTCGTGGACGACTGTGCCGTCGGCACGACGCAACTGCTCTTCGATTTCCGCATCGTTCGTCGTCGATCCTCCTTCCCAGCTCAGCTGCAGCGCGTCGAGCGCGGCGTGGGCCCGGGTCCGTGTTGCTGCAACCACCGCTGCGAAGTCGGATTTCGGGTCGATGACGATCTTGAGCACGCCGGGCATCTGAGCTGCAGTCCCCGCAGTCCCCGAGGCCAGGCGAGCCCCGTACCGAGGTGGGTGGGCAACGCTGCCATACACGGTTCCGGGGAGAGTTGCGTCGTATCCGTAGACCGCTGCGCCACGGACCTTGCTATCTGCATCGACCCGACGGAACGGATGCCCGATGACCGTAAACGCTGTGGGTTGTTTGAGGATGGGCTTCGTCGGCGGGCGATCCCATGACGAGAACGTTGCATTGCGTGCAGCAACGACGTCGTTGAACGATATGTGCACAGATGGAAGGGACTTACTGGCAACTGCGCCCTCGCGAGCGATGACGTCGGTCCGGGTCAACCCCAGCTGGCGTGCTCCTTCGATGAGCAGAATCTCGCGCAGCATGGCCGCAGACGACCGCAAGGGGCCGAACGCCGTTGCAATAGACCTGCTCCCCGCAGTGCGGCTGAGTGAGCCGAACCCGCGTGGCTTCTGGCCGCCACCGTGAACACTGGGGGTGGCTCGAACCTGGATCTGGTCCCAGCGCAACTCCAACTCTTCGGCCGCGAGTTGGGCAAGTGCTGTGTGAATGCCTTGGCCCATCTCGACATTGGGTGAGTACAAGACGATGGGACCTGCGGGTGGAACCTCGAACCACAGGTCAGGCTTGGCCGCGCCGGTCTGCGATCCCCGCAGCGACCAGTCGTCCTCGACCAGCTTCCCTGCAATTCGTCTGCGCACGTACTTTGTGCCGATGAAACCCCCGACCAAAAGGGCACCGCTCGCGGCCATGCCGACGATCACCTTGCGACGCGTCACTCTGCGGTCCGGCGCGCTGGCAGTTGTCATGGTTTGTCGTCGTGATCGGTTTCTGCTGCCGTCAGTTCGATGGCGCGTGCGATGGCTCGGCGAACCTGGTTGTAGCCGCCGCAACGGCACAGGTTCTCGGCCATCGATTCTTCGACTTCGGCAGCGGACGGATTCGGATGGCTCGCGAGCAACGCCCGTGCTGCGATGAGGTGACCGGGTAGGCACCACATGCACTGCAACGCATTTTCGGCGAATGCCTGCTGCACGAGCGAGAGCGGTTCACCCTCGGCCGTGAGCCCCTCGATGGTCACGATGGACGCACCGGCCAGATCTGCAGCGCTGGCCTGGCACGAGCGCGTCGGGATGTCGTCGGCCAACACCATGCACGCGCCGCACTTGCCGACGCCGCAACCGTAGTGAGTGCCCGTCAGTCCCAACGCGTCGCGCAGTACCCACAACAGCTGATCGTCGCGATAGTCATCGGGGACAGCGACACGATGGTGATTGACGGAAAGTTCCACTGTGAGTGCCGGCTTGTGGTCAGAACAGCGCAGGGTATGCGCCACCATCGACCACGATCGCCTGGCCCGTGATGTAGCGGGCCTGGTCCGAGCAGAGGAACCCGACGGTTGCACCGAAGTCCTGCGGCCGACCGAGCGCGCCAACCGGGATTGCGCTGAGGTTGGGCTTGTCGCCGTACAGCACCTTGATCCGATCAGTGGCGTGGCTGCCCGGCATGACGGAGTTGACGGTCACGCCGCTCGACGCAACGGTGACAGCGGTCGTCTTGAGAAAAGCGGTCAACCCTGCACGGGCGGTGTTGGAGAGGATCAGGTATTCGGCAGGCTGTTTCACGACGACAGACGTGATGGCAACGACCCGGCCCCAGCCGCGGTCACGCATCGCAGGAATCGCAGCCCTGCACATGGCGATGGTGGCGAGCGCGTTGGACTCGAATGCAGCGCGGTACCCGTCGAGCTCGACGTCGTTGAAACCACCCCTCGGTGGTCCGCCGCCGTTGCCCACCAGGATGTCGACGTGACCCAACGCTTCGATGGCCTCGTTCACGAACCCGGTTGCACCGTCGGCTGTACTGACGTCTGCGACGATGGGAACGGCGAGCGGTCCCAGCTGCGCAGCTGCCTCATCGATGCGTGTCCTATCCCGCCCGCAGATGGCCACCTTGACCCCTTCGGCGACAAGCACTGCGGCCGTGGCGTAACCGAGGCCGGTCGACGATGCAGCCACCGCTGCTGTTCTGCCGGAAATTCCAAGATCCATGATGACGTGCTCCTGAGGACGGAGGGGTGGGTTCAGCCCTAACCCCACGAGTCTGGCCTGAATCGCAGTGGGTACATCGAATCGAGGACGCCCACGCTCCTGCGAATGGACAACGGACCAGAGTTCAACCGTCAACACCCGGTCAGATTCGCCTAGGCCCGGACCGACAACACACCCGACTAGCGCCTGGACCACTAACAGGTCACCTCAACACTCCTGTTGGTTTCGATGTGTCACGTGACGAAACGCCTGGGCCGGACCGACGCCTCCCTGGAACACCCAGGGGACGCGACGTGCAGGAGTGACCGAGGCGCGTCTGACCCAGGTGCCCCCTCGTACGTCAAACGTGGCTACTCGCTCCAACCCCGAACTTGGGTCCAGGTCAACTGACGGGGTCAGTCCCACTGACTGTCTCAAGTGTCTTCACTGACGCAATGATGGCGTCCGACGAGGTCCATCCGAGCATCCGAAGGATAACTGGGGCCTACGACCGCGACTTGAGACGCGAATCGAGATCGCTCTCGTCGGATGGCAACGTAGCGAGGCCGAACACGCTGATATCGATGTCGAACGGCTGTTGGATCGGCAACGTCGCAACGTTGGGCGTCCGGCACTCGGAGATGGCGTGTCTCCGGTGCTGCAAATCCGTCTCGACGAACAGACCCGTCAACAACTTGTCGAGCGTGCGAAACAAGACCACACGACCCCGTCAAGCATCGCTCGCGACGCAATCCGCGCCTTCCTCGCTTCTTGACACCCAGAAGCGCAGACCCGCTCCTACAGGATCACGCTGACACGACCTGCGGGGCGGAGTTGCGCGAGCGACAATGTGGAGCGACGGGAGCGGATCTCGAAACCCGATGCTCCGCCTGCGACGAGGGTCATGCGGTAGGCGCCCGGGTAGACGTCGAGCTGCGCCAGCGCTGATCGGTACACCACGAAGTTGGCTGCGATTTCGATCGTTCCGTCCGGCATCGGCCAGGCCCGCACGTTGCTCACGATGTGGCGGGTGACGGAACGGGGAGACTCGGCCCACGCGGTGCCGTTCAGCATCGCGTCGACGCGTTGGCCGAGCAGGAACCAGTCGTCTCGGACGAAGAACAGGTGGAGGTCGGGATCGCCCTCCGGCCTGTCGGTCGCCGGAACGAGATACTCGGAGTCAGGTGTAAAGCGCGCATACCATTCGCGCAGTTGCCATGAATCGAGCAGCTCGGCATCTTCGTACAGCCACAATTCGACCCGGCGCGACAGCTCTGGGTCCGGCGATCCCGGTGGGATGACTGATCCCAGGGGCAGTGCTCGCTGGCTCATGCGTTGGCCGGAATCTGCCCTGGCCAGCCAATGCGGCCGCTTCGCCCGGTTTGCTCCACCTCTTGGGGATGAACCGTGCCGGTCATCCGGCGATCCCATTCACGCCAGAACGTGCGCATCTGTAGTTCGTCGGTGAACGGCTTGTTCGCAGTCGACATGCCCCGCGAGATGTCGTTCCACGGTGCAACCTGGTGCGCCGCGAACCCGCGTTGACAGCGCTCCAACGCCTCGATGTCGTCAGGAGTGGCCAGGCCTGCTGGGCCCCAGAACGTGAGGAAGTTCTCCTGGCGCATCTGGCGCAAAGCCGGCTCGTCGTCTGACGGTTGCAGACTCCACGCAGTTACTTCCATGTACCCGGGTTCGACGGGATAGTACGTACGCACAGTGATACCCATGATGAGGTCGACCAGTGCCAGGTTGGGGAAGATCACCAGGTTGCGGCCGCTGAACATACGGTTCGTCCAGTCGGCACCGAACTTCGCAACGAACCGAGCCCGTCTTGCCAACTGGTGTTCGAGCGCCTCGCCTGCCAGATCCCGCCCGAGCCCTGTGTTCTGCCCGCCGGTCCCGTCGGCCCCGCCGATGACAGCGTGCCCATTGCCGAGGTCGTACGCGACGTTTGGCGCCGATCCAGGAGCGAACACGGTGCTGAGGACCTTGCCGGACTCCTTGAGCATCGCAAGGTACCGATGGTGCGTGGTGAGCGCGTGGTAGCCGTCCATCGAGTTTTCCGACAACAGCTTCCAATTGGCCTTCGCCGCGTACAAATGCGACCCGCCGATAACTTCCATGCCGGTGTCGGATTGATCTGCGAACAGGTCGATGATGTCCGCTGCACCGCCGAGGTACGTCTCGAGGTCGACGATGTCGTCGGTCCAACTGAGGAACACGAACCCGCGGAACGACGACACCTTGGCCGGCTGCGCAAGACAGAGGTTGTGGCGGTCGAAGTCCGGGCCGTAGCTCTCTTCGCCGGGCAACGCAACCAGGTCGCCAGAGGTGTTGAACGACCACCCGTGGTAGAAGCATTTGAGAAAACGCCCGTGGCCTTCCCCGCGTGTTTCGATCTGCATGCCGCGGTGCGGACACGAGTTCACGAACACCCGCACGTCGCCGTCGGCATTGCGCGTGAGGATGATCGGCCGGCCACCCACGTTGCGGGTGCGGAAGTCGTGTGGTGCCTTGATCTCGCTCTCGTGGCCGACGTACAACCATGACGTGTCGAAGATGTTGCGCCGCTCGTCTTCGAGCACATCACGGTCGACCATCGTGCCGCGATGCACGCGAAAACGAGGTGTCTCCCGGTCGTCGATCACATAGGGACGAGGAATCATCCGTTCACCCTTTCGCTGCACCCGGGCCGAGCAGGGAACGGGCAATCACAATGCGTTGAACCTGCGCGGAACCCTCGAAGATGTCGAGGATCTTCACGTCTCGGTACCACTTCTCTAGCAGGAGTTCCTCCGACGTTCCATCGGGGCCGAGCAGCATCATCGAGCGGCGGATGACCCGTTCGAACGTAGGCGGACCGTAGGCCTTGGCTGCTGACGCCTCGGTGCGATTGAGCAATCCGCGGTCGAGCATGAGCTGCGCACCCCACGCGACGCGGCGAGTGCGGTCCAACGCTGCCTGCATCCGCTCGATGTCGTCGGTGATGGCAGCCCACCGACGCACGGAGAACGAAGCCTGCTGCTCTTTCAGGATGGTCGTCGCTTGATCAAGCGCGGCGCTGGCGATACCCAAGCCCATGGCCGCAATGTTGGGCCGGTTCTCGCTGAGTGCTCCGAGCGCACCACCTTGACCGGTGCGAGTGGTGCCCTTGGTCTCGACCGGCCCGCTGGCATCCCAGCCCAGCCGATGGTCGAGCGGGATGGCGCAATTCTGGAACAGCAACTCGCACGTCTGCCAGCTTCGGATGCCGAGTTTGTCTTCGTTCGCCTTGGCAATGATGAGACCGGGCGTGCCACGGGGAACCACGAATGCAGCGATGCCAGGTGCGCCAAGCGACTTGTCGACGGTGGCGAACACCACGGTAAATGTTGCGTGGCCGCCCATGGAGCAGTACATCTTGGAGCCATTCAGTACCCATGTGTCGCCGTCGCGGGTTGCGGTCGTTGCCACCATCGTGGTGTCGGACCCGAAGTGCGGTTCGGTGAGCGCGAACGCCGCCTGACCGCCCACCTCCACGATCGGCCGATACCACCGTTCTGCTTGATCCGGGGTACCCATCAGCTGCACGGTGAGATGCCCGATGCCGGAGCCGATCACGTCTTCGACCCATATATCGCCGAAGCAGATTGCTTCCGTGGAGGCAAGTTCTCGGACCCACGAACCCTCTTCGAAGCGTGGCACCGGAGCCAGGTCACGGCGGTCGTGTCGCTTGATGGGAACCGGACACTTGTCCAATACCTGCGGCCAGTCAGCTGGTGGGCCGTGCAACGTGTCGGCTTCACGGGCGCGGGGCCGGACATGCTCCACGGACCACTCGCGGACGGCTTCGACGTAGTCGGCGAGAGGTTTGCTCATCGTTGTCATCAGGCGTTCCTCGTGCTCGTCGTTGGCCGTGAGCTAGAGCGCTGGCTCGAAGGCCGACAACAGCGGGTCGTAGTCGAGCGCCGCCAGCGTCGCAGCGACGCGGTACCACCGTTCGACGGGATGATCGGTAATGAAGCCGTGTCCACCGAGCACCTGAACGGAGTCGCGTGTCGCGGTCATCGCCGTGCCGCAGGCGTAGTGCACGGCCCGGGTGGTGGCCTGCTCCAAGCCGTCGGAGTCGCCTGCATCGATCTGCCATGCGACGTCGATCATCTCCAGACGTGCAGCGCCGATGCGAAGAGCAGCCTCGGCAAGCATGAACGACACCCCCTGGAAGGAAGCGATGGGTTTGCCGAACGCGATGCGCTCATTCGCGTACGCAGCGGCATACTCGATGGAGCGCTGCGCGGTTCCAAGCGCGAGCGCTGCGGTGAGCAAACGGACATGACTCACACCGAGCGTGAATCCATCGGTTGGCCCGAACACGTCGAGCGGCTCGACGGCGCGGAATTGAACCTGGCTCAATGCCGCCGCGTCCAGTGCAAGGCGGCCTGCGGGCTCCTCGATATGCACGCCCTCGGTGTTCGGGTCGACAATTGCGGCACCGTTGCCCCCGATCACGAGGAGATGCGATGCGGTCGATGCACCGCAGACCGCAAGCTTCCGACCGGTCACACCGCCGATCATCACCAGCGTGTCGAACTCAGATGGGCTTGCCCCGTACTTTTCATACAAGGCGGTGGCCACGGTGCCAGCTGTGCCAGCGATCTCTGGCAGCCAACGGGCCTGCTGAGACTCCGTTCCGGCGTGTCCGATCAGCAGGGCGGCTGCGCCGGACCAGACTGCATGTGCGGTGATGGCAGCGTCACCATGGGCCAACGCTTCGACAGCGGCCACGTGCGCGGCAACGGACGGGACCCCGCCACCGCCGTGGCGCTCGTGAACGGGTGCCGTGAGCCCGGATTGGAACAGCGCTGAGGCGATCGCCGGGGGAATGATCGCCAGGCGGTCGGCATCACGGCCTGCCGGGTCCAGCAGGTCTGACGCCAACGATCGCGCCAAACCGGTGACCGCGACGGTCTCATCAGATCGGTCGATATCGAACATCAGGGTCATTCGAGCACCGTTGCTCTTGTGATGTCCATTGCTTCACTGTTTGGCTTGCGGCTGACGGCTCGATCTGATCGGATGCCCTGGTGCTAGCTGGGTCGATCGTCGACGTTCATACTCATTTCTTCCCTCCAGGCTCGCCCGATCTTGCAGTGACGACGGGTGATTCCCGCTGGCCGTCGATCAGCGTGAGAAAAGACGGCATGGCGGGGCTCGTCATGCGAGGAGCAGACATATTCCGGCCGGTGGACGCCCGATGCTTCGACCTCAATGCCCGATTGGTGGACATGGATGCAACGGGCGTGGACGTTCAAGTTCTTTCGCCGGTACCGGTGACGCTGTGCTCGTGGGCCGAGCCGTCCCTGGCGTCCCGCTTCGCCCGTGCGCAGAACGAGGCGTTCGCCTCCACCGTTGGCCTGTGTGCTGCTCCCGATCGGTTCCGCTGGATGGGTAGCGTCACCATGCAGGAAGCTGAGCTGGCGGTCGCAGATCTGGAACACGGGTTGTCCCTTGGCATGTGTGCCGTCGAGATCGGCACCGAAATCGGAGGGCGTGAACTCGATGACCCGGCGCTGTTCCCGTTCTGGGACGCGGCACAGGCATTGGGGGTCGCGGTGTTCATCCACCCCACTGCTGGCGAAGGTGCCATCCGGCGAGGCGGGCAACCGTACGAGTTCGCGCTCGGCATGCTGACCGACACGGCAACGGCGGCAACGGCGCTCGTGTTCGGTGGCGTGCTGGATTCGTTCCCTGACCTGCGGGTCGGGCTGGCGCACGGCTGCGGCACGTTCCCGTGGGTGTTGCCTCGCTTGATCCGCGGGTCCACACTCGGAACGGGTACGTCGGCTTCTGTCGCACTGGATCGGGTCACAACCCTCGTGCGCAAACTGTGGGCCGACACGCTCGTGTTCGACCCAGCGCATCTTCCGTTGTTGATGGAGCGGTTCGGTGCTGACCACCTGATGTTGGGCTCTGACGTACCGTTCTACCCAGCCGGCTGGGGTCAGCCGGCGGCGATGCTGACCGACGCCCGTGCGGCCGGAGTGTGCTCCGACGTGCAGTGCCGCGCCATGCTCGGAGACAACGCGCTTCGATTCATCGGCACGCCCGCCTCTGGAAGGGAACATCTGCATGGCTGATCTGCTGCTGCTTGGCATGACCCACTACCCGCTGTACGCCACAACCGACGATCAGATGGCTGCGTTGCTGCGCACGCTGATGAAGGATCCGGCAATTCCTGCTGCGGACGTGGACCCAGCCAACTGGTCTGCCGAGATGCGGGCCGAATGGGGCGACGACGAGGCGCGTGCGTCGGCCGCCACGCATCGGGCGGCGCTTCGAGCCGGATTCGCCGATGCCCGTGCAGCACTGGAAGAGTTCCAGCCCGATTTCTTGCTGGTGTGGGGCGACGACCAATACGAGAACTTCCGGGAAGACATCGTGCCGCCGTATGCACTGCTGGCCTATGACGACGTGGAAACCCGTCCATGGGAGAAGTACCCGTGGCCGAACGTGTGGGACGAACCGAAGAATCAGGCGCATCTGGTGAAGGGAAAGCCCGAGGCTGCGCGGTGGCTTGCCGAGCGGTTACTCGACAATGGCTTCGACGTTTCGTATGCATACAAACCATTGCATCATCACGGCCTGGCGCATGCGTTCATGAACACTCAGCTGTTCCTGGACTACGACCGTGTCGGCTTCCCTTGGCCGATGGTATGTATGCCGATCAATTGCTACGGCCGCCGGGTGATCTCGGCGAAAGGGTTTTACAACCCGTTCGGGACCGATGTTCCGTTCGACCCCCCTTCGCCCACCCCGCGCCGCTTGATGGAAGTCGGTGGCGCAGTGGCCCGGCATCTCCGTGAGAGTCCCTGGCGGGTAGCGCTCGTGGCGTCGTCGTCGTGGTCGCACGCGTTCCTGAACGATAAGCAATGGCGGCTGACGCCAGACACTGCAGCGGATCGCGCACACTACGACGCGCTCGTGGCAGGTGACTTCGCGAAGTGGGAGGCAACGTCGACCCACGACATCGAAGACGCAGGCCAACAGGAGCTGCTTAATTGGTTCGCACTTGCCGGGGCGGCCCGCGAGCTTGGTGTGGGTGGCCCCTCGTGGCATACGTTCGTCGAGACGCATTGCTTCAACTCCAACAAGGTCTTCGCCCGTTGGCCCGTGGTCCCAGCGGGTCCTGCGGCGGCCGCCAAGTGACTGCTCAGGGTGGACAGCCCGACGGGATTCGGCTGGATGGCAAGGTGGTGCTGGTCACCGGAACCAGCCCGAACATCGGTGGTGTGCTTGCTGCGGGCTTCGGTGCCGCCGGAGCGCACGTGGCTTGCAACGACCTCGTCGTGCCGCATGCTCAAGCGTGTGCCGACCGCATCGTTGCCGCAGGCGGTACTGCCATGGCGGTTCCAGCCGACGTGACCGACCTCGCCGCAATGACGGCAGCAGTCGATCAGGTGCTGGACCGCTGGGGACGCATCGACGTGCTGGTGAACAACGCGGTGCGCTTCGACACTCGCGGCGTGCTGGACATGCCGCTCGAAAACTTCAAGTCACAGATCGATGTGATTGTGGTTGGCGCGTTCATCACGACAGGGCTGGTTGCCCGTTCGATGATCGAGCGGAACGTACAGGGGTCGATCATCAACGTGCTGTCAACCGCTGCTTGGCAAGGGCAGGCCGGCAACGTTGGCTACTGCACGGCAAAGTCTGGGCTGATCAACTTCACGCGTTCGGTGGCGATGGAGTTGGCACCCCACCACATTCGCGTCAACAGCTTCACCCCCACGGCCACGGTTCCCGACGATCCCGCACTGGCCGCTGCGTTCAATCAGGCCGTCGATGCGATGGCTGAAACGAACACGATCGACTTCCTGGCCCGCAACCCGTGGTCACGCCTGCCGACCCCGACGGACTACGTCGGCTCGCTGCTGTTCCTCGCGTCTGACCTGTCAGCGATGATGACCGGCAGCAACATCACCGTGGACGGCGGTGCGCTGGCCAAGTACTGGCCGCAAACCCCGCGTCGGGCCTGACTAGTCGATCAGGGCATCGGACCGAACCCGAGCTTGCTCGGCTGCCTCGTGTTCGGGCAGGACTCGCCCGAACAGTTGCCGGGTGCGTTCAAGGCGACCGATCACGCCGGGTTCCTGCGTGTACGCAAAAATCGCCGCGTGGCGCGAGGACGATGTTGCTGGGACCCTGGTCACGCGGTGCAGTGAATGGCGGCCGCGGAAGATCTGCATGTCGCCCGGCTTCAGGTCGAGGGTATGCACACCTTCGTTGCTCCCTTCGAGAATTCGTTGAACCGCCTCGAACCCCTCGTGCATCGCATCACGGATCATCGGGGCGTACTGGAACAAGCCACCTTCGCCTGCCGCGTCCACCAGCACGGTGACCGCGAACTCGTTGGTGTCGAAGTGCCACGTGAATTGCTGGCCGGGGTCCAGGATGTTGGCCGTCAGGCCGGCCAGCGGGTCACTTAGCATTACAACGCGGGCGCGTCGAGGCAGTCGGCGATGAAGCTGGCAAGGTCAGCGTTGTTGAACAGTGTGCTGGTAGCGGTGGTGGGTTCCCACGAGTCCCCAGGGATGAACCCGCTGGATCGTTCGAGGAATGTGTTCATCGGGTGGCGATCGGGGTAGCTCGGGTTCGGTGCAACGTGGAAGTACGGGTTGATGCTGTCGGTCGAATAGTGGGTGGTGTGCTTGCGCTCGACGATTTCGCGGCTGATCTGGCGGACCGCATCAGGGTGGAGCAACTGGTCGACCACGGCGCAACCGTCAGTACGCAGACCGACCCGCGCCCGCTCGACAGCTGCGATGAAGCCAGCTGACTTTGGTTCCTGGACGGGGTACGTGTCGACGTCGATGAGATCGCTCAGCTCGAAATGGTGTGTGGTCATTCTCACTGCTCCCAGGGTGGGGTCCATTCGCCCGGTAGGCGCATCGACAGGTTGGCGTCGTCTTCAATTCGCTTTGCCACATGTAGCTCGGCCGCGTCGACCCCGTAGCGGTGTGCTGCAGCCTGGAACGCACCGTTCGCGGCTTCGGTCATGGGCAGGTGGGCGTTCACTTGCTCGGCCAGGGCCGTGATGAGGCCGAGGTCCTTGAGACACAGTCCGAGCGAGAACGAGGGGTCGTAGTGCCCCGCAAAGATCGAGGGTGCGTCGTGTCGCACCACGAAACTGTCACCGACGCTTGCCTTGATCGCCTCCCACAACGTGCCGAGCTGGACTCCATTGGCCATGCCAACGGCGAAGCCTTCGCCGATTGCTGCTGCGGCGATGAACCACAGCTGATTGGTCACCAGCTTGACCACGTTTCCATGGCCCAGCTCGCCACAGTGAATCACCTGGCCGAGATGTTCGAGGAGCGGTTGTACGCGTGCATATGAAATCTCGTCCCCACCGACGAAGAGCGTGAGCGTTCCGTTCCGCGCGCCGTCGACCGCTCCGGTGACGGGCGAATCGACAACCCTCACCCCCTCGGGGGCCCTCTCAGCAAGCTCAATCGCCAATTCCTCGCGGATTTCGCTCGACTAGGCACTGCGTGCCTCGAATGCCGGATTGCCGATGGCTCTGGCGGGGCTCATACAACACGACCCGGCTCGGCGAACTCTTGTGGCACAGCGCATCACCGAAGACGCGAGGACGCGCGTCCGCGAGCACAAGGTCCCCTTCTTCGATGGGCCTCGTCCTAAGAGGTGAAGTCTTCCGTGTCTTCAGTTTCTCGGGACTGCTCCCGTCCAAGGTTGACTTGACTGGCCTCACCAGCAGAACCTGCTTGTTGCGGTGCTTCGCCAACCGCTCGCTCGTCCGCCAGGTCGTCCATTTGCTGGTCCCAGGTGATCAGCACTTCCGGTTCAATCGAGGTGGTCACAGCGACATAAGGTCCGGGCAGCGTAGGTACAAACTTCTCGGTCGAAGTATCGGCGGGTTCGTCGACGGCGCCCGCCTCGCCGGGTAGAACCGAGACGTCGATGCCCGCAGCCTCGACTGCCGTTCCTTCTTTTGGCAGTTGTGGTGCCCGCGCTTGCCACGGCCTAAGGCGCTGGAGAACAAGCTCATAGAAGCCGTCCACCGAGCCGAGTACCGAGTCGATGAAGCTCCCGCGACCAGTTCCACGCTTCGTTCCAAGCGCGGATGTCGCCGTGATTCTGAAGCGGCGGAGATCAACCTTCGGATCAAGTAGGAGGACGCTCGGATTCGCCCGGACTGCCTTCAGGAGTTCGCTGGTGCTGTTTCGGGCGTTCAATGCAAATGCATCGATTCGGAGTTGATCCGGCGCTTCCCCAAGCTGGCGGGTCAGCCAATTGATTCGGGTCTGACCCCGTCCTTCCACCGGACTCGAAACATCGACCGACACCTGGCATCGGTTCCCTCGAAGATCAGCGAACAGCTCGATGTCACCGACCGTGTTTGGCACCCGCAAGATTCCTGACAAGACGTGCCGATTCACGAGATCGTCAACCAGTCGCGCGCGTCGTGCCACAGGATCGGACTGCTCTTTTCTAGACACGACAACCTGAACACCGTTCCCCAACTCACGCTCCAGCCGGAGCGCCGCAAAGCGAAGCAGTTGCTCCCATCTGCTGATGACATCAAAAATGCCTTTGTCGGTCGGTCGAAGTGTCCCAGCTGACAACGCCTCGCGCACACCGACCCATGACGCGCTCATGTCCGAGAAGTCAAGAGCCCCCGACCGCGGGTGTTCGAGATACCTGATGAGTTCCGCCAAAATCCACGCTTGATCGGGGTCGGACACGCCTCGATGTACGCGTTGTGCGACGGCGCTCGAAAGGACCTCGGCCCATGAAAGGTGGAAGAGTGCAACTTTCTTGACCTTGCGCTTGTCAACGTCGGTCGGATGGATGTTCTCGGATGGGGCGATCTGGTTCGAGATCGTGAGCACCGCATCGAAGCCGTTGTCCCGGGCGACATCGAGGTAGGTCTCGACTTGCTCCCGAGCAAGGTCCGAAGAACCCGTCTTCACTTCGACAAGGGCGGTCCAGGTCTTTGCTCCCCGCGTGACCCGGATCACTCCATCCGGCCGGACCTTGCGACCATCTGCAAGCTCGAATTGAACCTCAATGAATGTTGAGATCGTTCCCGCCGGGGCGCCGAGAGGACGCAAGACGGCAGCGCCGAACTCCTTCACTGAGCTCACCACCGCCAGCAACGCGGATGTCGCTCGCATTTCTTGCTCGTCCTGCCCGCTGATTCCGGTAGTTGGGATCAATCGGGCTTGTTGCCATCTCGCCTGGTCCATCGTTCAATCATGGCCGAGGAAAGGCACTTCCGCGGCTTTTTCGGATCGGTAAGGGGTCATGCGGAGCACCAAGGCATCTTGTCCCTCCCAAGGTGAGGTTCGGCAAACTCGCCCCCTGGAGAAAACAGGTTTTGAATGACTTCCGAGGCGGGTCCGCGAACCGGCTTCACCTCCACATCGTCTGCATGGTGGAGACGGATTTGTTCGACTGCGGGCGATACGCGCCCGCTGTCCGGCCCAGTGCCGACTATCAGCCGAATTCGACCGAAGGTGTCAGGCATTCGCTCATTTGCAAGATCCTCGCGCCGTATCCGCGCATCTGATGTCACCCACTTTCGAATGAGGTCAGTGATGTGATTGTCTCGCCAGCTGTAACCGAGAGCGATCAACGTTCTTGCTTGGCTCAATGCCGTCTCGAACTCATGAAGGAGGCTAAGAAACGGTCCGTACGATCGGAGCTTGTTGCCGGCCCCAAGAACTATGCCGGGTCTATAAGGAAACGAAAGATCTCCGGGGTCTTGCCACTCCGGTCGCTTAACAATCCGATCAAGCTGGTGAACGCGATCTGATCGATGCTCCCATTCCAGCGCGCCGTGAAGCGGAAGGAGCCGGGTACGCCAAGGATGCTCCGCCGGGATCTCGACGTCCTGCTCCCAATAGTTCCAGTCTGCACCTCCGACCGCTAATAGTGAGTTGTCGTAGTTCAGCGTTGCAACTGTCCCGCCGCGCTGCGCCTCAATAAGCGGACGCAGGTACTCAGCACGCACGTGATCCTCATCGGCCATCCAGTAATGGCTGCGCACATGATCCAGGACCAGGTTCACAGCGTCAGCAGCGTTTTGTGAGGCCTCGCGAGCTGAACTCACCCCAAAGACTCTGTTGATCCTTTCGAATCCATTAACCGCGTTCAGGTCAGACCCGAGCGAGCCCTTCTCTCCAGCTTCAGCGATAGTTCCAAGCAATCGCAGAATCTGCTCGACGTCGTCAGAGCGGAGCGCCCGGGCGACCAATCCGTACACTTTGACGTTAGACAAAAGCTCGGCGTGAAGCGCTACCGCTGCTGGCAGACCTGCTTCCACCGACGCCCCTGCTCCAAGCAACACCATGCGTCGCCTTGCGCCGTTCGGATCTCGACGACACGCTTCTTCAAGATCAAACTCGTCCAGGTACTCGGACGCTATTGCGCCGTCGCCGTCGCGGTCGACCGTCTCCGAGTCCACGTGCTCGTTCATCTCGTAGTCCTTTCAGTACCCACCCTCGGATGACGTTACGCCTTGGCCGACCAAGGTCCGGCAGATCGCCGGACGTTCTCCAAGTGTGCTCGCGTTGGCGCCGTAAAGGTCAAGCCTCTTCGAGGATCGCTTTGCCCAACCTTGACAGCGCCTTTTCTGGCCTTTTCTGGCGCGAGTCCACGGTCGGAGTCTTGTATCGACTTCGTCGACCGCCGCAACCCATAGCGAAAAGTGACAGACCTCGGGGTGGCCGTTGGCTACCCGGCTGCAACCTATAAACCGACTGTCGCGACTAGTTACCGCCCCTGCTGAGCCGCACGAATGAACGTCATATCCGGGTCATGTTCGCGAAGGCGTCGCACTCCGAGCCAACCGACGCCCGCTTTCGGTGCTGCGCGCAGTCATGGCGTGGACCCGGCCGGTGGATTGGCGGGTGATGTCCGGTGCCGAGTCTCCAATGCGGTGTACGCGTTCTGGGCCCTGTTTGTGGGGGTGATGCGTGTATCGATGGGATAGATCACGAACACACGTTCGATTCATGGGTGTATACTTCGTGTTATGAGCGGGCGGCTAGCAGACACGATTGACTCGTTGGCGGTGATGGTTGCTGACGCCCGCCAACAAGTCACCCTGGGTGCGGTGTGTGGTGAGGATGTGATCGCTGTTCGTCGGCTGCTCGACTCGGTCGATTTGCTCTGCACACAGATGGTCGTCCGGTTCTCCGGTAACGGGCAGGTAACCGGTGACGGGTACCGTGATGTTGGTGGTTGGTTAGCAGCGAAGACCGGGGTCCGCCGATCCGAAGGTGTAGCCCGTTGCGAGCAAGCCAACCTGTTAGCCGAACTGGTTGTGTTTGCTGAAGCAGTGGAAGCCGGTGTGATCGGGATCGGCCAGGTCCGTACCCTGTCCGCTGCGGTCACCCCTGGACGGTTGGCAATCGCGAAACGTGATGAGCAGGTCCTTGTCGACGCAGCCGCCAAGTTAGGTGCCGGAGAGTTCGCTCTGTTGGTCCGCCGGTGGGCGTGTCTGTGTGATGACGAACTATCCGACCCGGCAACTGGTAGCGGGCGGGACACGGTTCATGAACGCCGCCGGTTACAGGTCGTGCAACTGTTGAATGGGATGTGGCGTATCGACGGGTTGTTAGACCCGGTCGCTGGTGAAACAGTCGCAACCGCGCTCGCGGCGGCAATGCCGACACCATCAGCCGAAGACACCCGCGCGGTTGGGCAACGACGTGCTGACACGTTGACAGCCATTTGTGCGGCGTCGTTAGCGAACACGGACCGGCCCATGGTTGGTAACGAACGCCCGAACGTGAACATCGTGTTCCATGCTGCTGACAGCAGTGCCCATACCCGTGGGAACTGGTTCCTACGGAACTGGCAGATCCAACAAGTCATGTGCGACGCCACCATCACCGCGGTTGCCGCTACCCTGACCGGGATCCCATTCGATGTCGGAACACCACTCACCGCGATCCCCGTCAGGAACCGCAAAGCTGTGGTCATCCGCGACCAGGGGTGCCGGTATCCGGGGTGTGGACACCCCCCGCACCGAGTGACCGAGCGGTGAGCGGAGGGATCGGAGCGAATCCGAAGGGTAATCGGCATCGGTTCTGGTGTGAAGTCCATCACATCCGCGAACGAGAAAACGGTGGAACACACGAGATCAACAACCTGGTTCTCCTGTGCGCATACCATCACCGCGAAATCCACCGAAAACACATCCGGTTGCACTGGGCCGAAGACAACACCCTCGTCGCGGTCATGCCCAACGGCACACTCCGCCACGGCCCACCACACCCCACCACCTACCCCAACCTACGCGCCAGCCCATAAACCGGTCGCACCCAGTCGGCTATCGCTTTGTGTCGAAACGACTGGCTGGTTCGGACGCGCGCTGGCTGCTGCTATTCGAGTAGCGCGAGCAACGCTGTCGACTTCACCGGGCCTGCCCAGGAATCCCACCCGACGTGGATTTGGCGAGTTCCCTGCTTGGACACCGATAGGCGGCGCGCGGAGTGCGTGTGTCCGTGCACCACAATCCGGCCGTCGTCAGGGGGCATGTGTGCGGTGAAGTCGCGGCCGCGATGATCGACGAAGTCGGCGGGATAATGCGAGAGGGTGACCTCGACCCCGTCGATTGCCAGATCCAACGACGCGTAGACGGCGAGGTCATCGGCGAGTAGTGCGAGCGCAGCGACAGCGGGGTCGTGGTTGCCGGCGATCAGCGTCACCGGGTAGGGCAAAGACCTGATGAACCGGACAAGTCGCTCGGCCTTGTTGGTTCCCATCATCACGTCGCCCAAAAGATAGAGATGATCACAGCGAAGCGAACGCAACGCCTGCTCGATCGCACGATCGTGCTCCCACACGTTGCGAAAGCCGCGCACCTCCCAGATGAAGGGCTTGTCATGCCCCAGGTGAAGATCGGAGGTGAAGAACGTTTCCATCGTCATATTCGAGTCGACAGACCGCGGCCCGAGAGGTCGAATTTCTGCACCAGTCGTTTGGGAGCACACACTCGGTAGCTGTCAATGATCATCTCGTCGAGTTCATCCCAGTCGGTGCGGGAATCGATACGTACACCTATGAGATTCGCGAACCAGGGGGGAACGAAGAAGGGATGACCTCGGTGGCGAAACGACTCAACCTCGTCCAACGGGCATCGGAGGGTAAGGACGCAGAGTGGCCCGTTGGACCCCGCTTCCCTGGCAAACACCGGCGGTCGTCCGTCTTGAATGTCGACGACGTGGACGAAGTTCTTCTTGCGAACCTCCCAGCGGATCCCCACCCATGCCTCGGCCTCTTGGGTCTCTGGCAACGAACCGCAGATGGCCCGCACGTGCTGCACCACCTCGTTGAATCCGGTCGGTTGGTCTGCTGCTCGAGAACGCACGCCACGACGCTACCGGTCAGGGACCAGGGAGAAGTGTGCATTGACGGATGGGTGTGCATGCGCACTAAGATGTCAGTATGCAAATCAGTTTGACCGAACTCCGCCGAACTCCCGCTGCGGCCCTCGACCATGTGCGCGACGGCGAAGAGGTGCTGATCACCGAAGCGGGAGTCCCGTTGTGCCGCCTGGTGCCGATCGACCGGCCGACTCGCTACGCAGCGCTGGTTGCAGAGGGGGTCATTCGCCTGCCAGTGGCGTCACATGATCCATCGGCGATCCGTTCCCGAAGCGTCGCGTCCTGGGTGGCTACCGAATGACAGTCGGCTACATCGATGGTTCAGCCCTCATCGCGAGTCTGTCGGCAGGTCCAGCCGGAGATCGGGCGGCCGCAATCTGGTCGTCTTTCGATGCTACGTGCACAGCACAGTTCTCCGAGGTTGAGGTCCCTTCAGCTATCGGCCGAAACTTAGATCGGGTCGCCTGGGTGTGGGCGATCAACTCGCTGTCGGTAGTCATGGCAAACGAAGAGGTGCACCGAACCGCAATTGACCTGGCTTGGCTTGGAGCACCCCCAGCCGTGGCAATCCATGTTGCCGCCGCACAGACGACCCAGGTCGATCACTTTCTGACAGCTAACACCGTTGCCGCGCAATGGGCCGACGTCCGCGGGCTGAACGTCATCGTTGTGTAAGGGTCCGGGGCAACGATTGGCACCTGTGTCCCGTGCCCTGACACGATTCCGGGGTGCTTGCATCGGAAGACCGCATCGCGGAGCCGGCGGTAACACCTGCCGGTAACGCGTTGTCCAACCGAAACTTCCGTTTCCTGTGGGGCAACAACATTGCGTTCTTCCTCGTGATGAACGCGGAGCGTTTCGTGTTCGGCTGGCTGGTGTTGGAAGGCCTCAAGCGGGGCGAGCGCGAGCAGGGGTTGATTGTGTTCGCGCTCGGTCTTCCGGCGGTCTTCATCACCCTCCAAGCTGGCGTCTGGGCTGACCGAGTGGACCGGCGGCGATTGCTGATGGGAACGCAGCTCGCTGGAGCAGCGATCATGTCTGTCACGGCACTGTTCGTTGCAACGGGCCGCGCCACCCTTGGATGGATTGCGGTCGCGGCGATCGTTGCGGGGGCGGCCGCAGCCGTTGGGTCGCCGGTACGTTCATCGCTGATCTCGGCGATCGTGCCGAAGGAACAACTCTTCAGCGCGATTGCCATCAACGCGCTTGCGATGACTGCGTCGATGATTCTCGGCCCAGTCATGGCACGGGCAGTGGGAGGCCGGTTCGGCTTCGAGGGAGCGTTCTGGTTCCAGGCGATCCTCATGGTGATCGGCGTCGGGTTCCTCCGATTTCTGCGCGTGCCTCCTCACACAGGTCGGGGACCGAAGCGGTCGGTACGAACCGAGACGATGGAGGCGTTGCGCCATGTCTGGCACGACAACAACTTGCGCACCCTGTTCGGTCTCTTGGTCTTGGCCAGCGTGACCATCAACCCAGCCGTGATGGTGACAGCGCAGGCTCATGTGAAAGAAGGTCTGCGGCGAGACGCCGGTGACTCTGCCATTCCGCTTGCGTTCATGGGGGTAGGAATTGCAATCACGTCGATGATTTTGATCCGAAAGGGCGACCGCTCCAACAAGGGCATGCTCTTCCAGCGGGCCGTGATCGTGGGCGCAACGATGACGTTCATCATGGGCCGCACGACCTCGTTCACGGTGCTGCTGCTGGTGTCGTTCGTGATGGGCCTCTCCGGCGGTTTCTACATCAACATGAATCAAGGACTCATCCAGTCGCGGACTCCGCAGCCCCTGATGGGTCGGGTGATGGCGCTCTACGTCCTCACCCAGGCAGGGTTCATGCCACTCGGTGCCCTTGGCCTCGGGCTGATTGCCCACCGGTACAGCCCAGGTGCTGCGATGAGCGGAGCTGCAGCGATTGCGTGGGTTGTGTACGTAGTTGTCTACGTGCGCAACGCCGAACTGCGCAGGCTCACCTGACTGCCGGCTGACTGCCGCTCGTGCTGACTGCCACTGCTGTCTGCTGAGTCCGTAGGCTGCCTACGTGAACGCAGCCAACTGGTACCCGGACCCCTCGAATCGCCACCAACTGAGGTACTGGAATGGTGCTGCGTGGACCGAGCATGTTTCTGACAACGGGACAACCACAATCGACCCACTGCCCGCTGCACCGCCCATGATCGAAGGCTCACCTGGCGAGCCGCCTGCGGTGTTTTCCGAGAGTGCACCAATGGTTTCCACGACCGCGGCCGACGTTGTTCGCCGCCAGGTCGGTGCCGAGGGATTTCGCGGTGCCGGGCTGGGTGCAGTGAGCACAGGCGGGGGCACGGTCTTCACTGAACCGGTGCTGGTGGTGAACCAGAAGGCCAAGCTGATCGAGCTGACGAACCAGTACGCGGTGTTCGACGGGCAAGGACGCCAGATCGGGTCCGTCAACCAAGTGGGGCAATCCGCCGCGAAGAAGATTCTACGCGCGCTGACTAATATCGATCAGTTCTTGACTCATCGGCTGGACGTGACAGACATGGCAGGCCTGGTCCAACTTCGCCTCACCCGTCCGGCCAAGGTCTTCAAGTCGACCGTGGTTGTGTCCGATGGAACCGACCGAGAAATCGGGCGGATCGTGCAAGAGAACATGATCGGCAAGATCCACTTCCGCCTCGAGAGCGGCGGTCAGGTATTCGGTGCAATCCGGGCGGAAAACTGGCGGGCATGGAACTTCCGCATCGAAGATGGCGCAGGCACCGAGGTGGCACGGATCACCAAGACCTGGGAAGGTGTCGCCAAGACCTTGTTCACTACCGCTGACAACTATGTGGTCCAGATTCACATGCAGCTTACCGAACCGTTACGGTCGCTGGTCGTCGCTGCGGCGCTCTCCGTCGACACTGCGCTCAAGCAGGATTCACGCGGTCTCGGCTGATCAACTCACCCGTGTTCGATACCAGGCGACGGTGTCGGCAAACGTCTGCTCCAACGGGGTGGCGGAAAGTCCGAACGTCTCTGTGAACGCAGAGCTGTCCAGGTCGAAGGGCCGGCCACGCGTTCGACCGCCGTGCTGATTCGGGTGGTCAAGGAAGCAGTCCTGGCCGGCGCCTGTCGCACATCGGCCGAGCCTGTGCCGCGAATCGTTCGCGCAAACCTGGGTGCGGTTCGTGCATACGTCGGCCCAGGGATGGACGACGATCAAATTGTTCGCGCGCTGATGGCCTGGACGTATCTGTTCGGGTCGATCAGCTTCGAACTATTCGGTCACCGGGTGGGCGCAGTCGCTGACAACTCGGCGTTTTTCCGGTATGAAATGAATCGGAAAGCGACGTACGTCGGTCTTCCGTGAACGACTGAGCACGGTGATGCGTACACAGTTGGAAATCGTTCGACTGCCCGCTGGAGGGTTCCCATGCACACCACATCGACTTTGACCCGTCGCCATGGGCGGCCACGCTCGCTTTCGGCGTCGGTAACGTCGGCATGTGTCGCAGTGGCCCTGGCCGCTGCGGCGGCGCTGGTATCCGTTACACCAGCGCAGGCCGTCACTGCTCCAAAGGCTGGCAAGGCGTGTACCAAAGCGGGCCTGAAGTCCGGCTCTTTGGTGTGCACCAAGAAGGTTGGCAAGTTGGTTTGGGCGAAGGCTCTTGCGACGAACGCAACGACAACAACGACGGTCGGTGCGGGGTCTACCGCAACCGTAACCGCCGCGGCCGGCAACGGGATTGAAGGCACCTGGAAACCCACGCCCGCGTCGATTGTCGGCTACCGGGTGAAGGAGATCCTTGAAGGCCAAGACACCGAGGGTGCAGGCCGCACCAGCGCGGTAACCGGCACGATGGTGATCTCGGGCACGACCGTGAAGTTGATGGAGCTGTCGGCAGATCTGACCAAACTTGAAAGCGACAGTGGTCGGCGCGACGACCAGGTGCAGGGCCGCATTCTGGAAACGTCGAAGTTTCCCAAAGCGACCATGAAACTGAAGTCACCGATCGAGTTGGACTCGGTGCCCGCAGACCGAGTGGAGATTGCAAAGACCATCTCTGTGGCCTTCACACTGCACGGCGTGACCAAAGACGTCAACGTCGACGTGAAGGCGCGTCGGGACGGCACCACGATCCAAGTGACAGGTTCGCTCCGAGTCCTCTTTGCCGATTACAACATCAACGACCCGAGCCTTCCGCCCTTCGTGAAGACCGAGACCAACGGGCTGCTCGAGTTCGCACTCGTCTTCGCCCGCTGATACACATCCGGCGTGGCCACCCCGCCTCGCCATATCGAATACCTCATCTCACCCAAGGAACGCCGTGCGAATTCGCCGCTTCATCATGTTCGGAGTCGGTGGAGTTGTCGCACTCCTCGCACTGTCGTGGATAGCGATCTACGTCTACATCCACGTCTTCAAGGAAGACCCACCACCGCCGCTGTCGTTCGACACGCTGGATGCCGCCACTACCACCGTGGCCGCTGCCGCGCCATCGGCGTGTTCGCCGTTGACCTTCGAGTCCGGGCGGGCTGTTCTTACCGTTGCCGACCCAGCGAAAGACACGAGGACGCTCAAGGTAATGTCGCAGGTCATGAGCGGAGAGCTCACCGTGTGCAACGGGTTGGCAACCTCGGGCACCATCGACATCGATGTCAGTTCGGCCGTTGCTGAGACCGGCGAAGCGGATACCGCCGCAGCGCTGTCAGCTCTGCAAACCGACGAATTTCCCGTGGTCTCCATCACGCTCAACGGCTCCGACCCGGCAACCGTCTTGGTAGCCGGCGACGAACGCGAGGCGCCCGTTGTGGTGAGCATCGACGGCACAGCCGTCTTTGTGACGGCCACGTTGTAACTCTGCTTGATGTAACCATGCTCGTTCGCTCAGTCGCTCCCCGGGCGACTGAGCGAACTACGTCTCAGCGGCCGCGGACCTGACGAAGTACTTTGTCCATCGATTCCGCCACCGCCACGGTTTCGGAGTGGCTGCGCAGTTCATGTTCGGTCTTGCCATCGAGGATTGCGGTACTGACAGCGCGGAGCATCGGCACGTAGCCCGCGCCCTCGCGCTCGTAGGTGAACTCTTCGGAGTGTGCCCAGCCGGCATCGCCCGCTCGGCGCTGCACGAAACCACCTGTGCTCCAGAACGGACCTGGGATCTCGATCACGCCCGCAGTCCCCGCCACATACGCCGTGAGCGGCGAGAAGGAGCGGAGGCCGTTCAGGCACAGCGCGCGCTGCCCGGTGTCGTACTCCAACGTTGCAGCCACCTCGGCGTCGACTTCATGCAGCAACGTCCCCGTTGCGGAAATCGAGGTTGGTGCGCCGACGATCATGTGCGCGAACGACAACGTGTAGACACCCTGGTCCAATGTGGAACCACCTGCCAGGTCCTTTGCCCACAGTCGCCAGTCCTGTCGGAACGGTGCGCTGATGCAGAAGTTCGCGCTCACGAGTTGTACCTCGCCGATGGCACCATCCGCGATCCGACGCCGCAGTTCGATAATCGCCGGATTGAACGCGGTCCACATTGCCTCCATCGCGAACAGACCACGAGACCGGGCGAACGCACATAGCTCATGTGTCTGAGCAGCGCTCGTTGTCATCGACTTCTCGACCAGGACATGCTTGCCAGCTTCCAGCGCTGCCATGGCCTGCTCGAAATGCAGGCTGTGCGGGGTGGCGATGTACACCGCGTCGATGTCGCTTCGCCCCAGTACCTGGTCGAAGTCTGCGGAGTGTTCCGAGATGCCGAACTCCTGCGCTGCCTCGGCTGCTCGGCCGCGTGTGCGTGACACCAGTACCTGCAAGTCCACGTTCTCCGTCAACGCGAAGTCCCGCCCGATGAGGCGAAGCATCAGCCCGGTCCCAACCATGGCCCAACGTGTCTTCTCCATATAAGTCCTCGCTCAGCCGGTCGTCAAAATGTTACTGGCCCGATTGCGCGTGAAACGGATTGCGAGCGCGGACCCGACAGCGCCACCCGTGCTGGACGCGATGAGATCGCCGATCGTGTCGCCGTAGGTGAGCTGCAACCCGTTGGTACCCAACTCCTGCACCAACCACTCTGCTGCCTCCCACCAGATGATGGCCAGCGCGCCGAGGCCCCATCCCAGCACCCACGCGGTGAGATTGTTGACCTTGGTTCGCAAGAGGCCCAACGTGATGCCGCCCATGAGGAGGACCCAGTTCACGAAGTGCAGCACATCGTCGGTGGCATCGAAGCGGGAGTAGAAGCCAAGGACGTTGCCAAGCGTGTCGGCAAGGAACGGGGCGACAACCAACGCGTCGACGGGGGACGGGTAGGGGTGCTGCTTCCCACGCATCCGCCATACGATCGGCACGACGAACGCCGGCAACAGGTACAACGGCACGCGCAACGCCATGCCCTTGCCTGCGAACTGTTCCCATCCTGGGAACGACACGGTGATGCCGAGTGCCACGACGAGGGCGATCCGGACCGCCCAGAGGACGGTGCGGTGAGATGAATGGGTGATTGGCGCCGCCATGGCGGCCAAGCTAGCCAGCGTCGTGGTGCTGAGCAGGCCATGCGTCACGAAGCTGCCCCTTTCGGCAGTTTTGTGACGGACGATCCGTGTCAGATTGCGTGGGTCGTATGGCTGATGATCGCGTCGTGGATGATCGGCCAGAGCGGGCGGGGGAGGTCGTGGGCCATGTCGTTGAGCAACAGCAGGTTGGCTCCGGGCGTAACTTCCGCAGTGCGCTCGCCACCCGACGGAAGGATGAGCGGGTCGCCCCGTCCGTGGATGACAAGGGTTGGAATCGTCAGCGCGCGTAGGGCATCGGCCCGATGCCCTGAAGCCCTGATGGCCGCGATCTGGCGGAAACGCCCGACGGGATCAAAAGCTCGGTCGAATGCGATTGCAACCTTTTTCCCTGATTCCTGTGCATCGAAGTAGCGAGGACTTGAGATCACCTTCGCTCGCATCACCCCGTCTGCGATGTATGCCTCTCGTTCGCGGGGCACTGCCCGGTTCAAGGAAGCGTCGGCTTCCGGAGTGGACTTGAAGTACGCCGGCTCACCGGTCGTTGACATGACCGAGGTCATTGTGCGGACACGAGCGGGAAAGTCGATAGCCATCTGCTGCACAATCATTCCGCCCATCGAGGAACCAGCAATATGCGCGCATGCAATATCGAGGTGGTCGAGCAATCCCACCGCATCAGCGGCCATGGTGGGCAGCAGATACGGCACAGACGGCATCGGACTGTCGTCGCGGCCCGCGCCGATGACACCGGCGAGATCGACGGCAACACCGTCGAGATGCGTTGAGAGCCCCACGTCGCGATTGTCGAAGCTGATGACGAACCGACCCCGCGCCGCCAACGTCTCGCGATATCCCTCGCCCCAATTGGTGAGTTGGCTGCCCAGCCCATTGACGAGTAGCAACGCGGGGTGTGTGGGATCCCCATGGGTCTCGTAGTAGATCTGGATTCCGTTGGAGGCAGCGACAGGCATGGTGGCGATGCTACGGAGGCGCACCCGTTGTCTGCACATCGCGTTCGTACGAGGTGCAGGTGTTCGGGAAGATCACAGATACTTCAGGAAGGAATTGATGGCATGGACCACAGTTCCGGGTTGTTCCAAATGCGGCGCGTGACCGCAACCGTGGACCATCACGCGCTCCGTCGGGCCCTGAACGGCTGCCTCGATCGCATCGAGTTGTGCGACCGTTCCGTAGGGGTCCTCGGAGCCTTGCAACAGCAACACCGGGCAGGTGATCGTGCCGAGGCGGTCCTCGATGTTCCAGGTGCGAAATGCTGCGGACAGCCACACATCGTTCCAGCCGACAAACGCAGTGTCGACGTCGGTGTGGTGGCGGCCAAGACGTTCGCGGAGAGTTCCAGAGCGGTACTTTTCGCCGGCATCGCGGATTGCAGCGATGGTGATGTCTTCGACGAAGACATGAGGTGCGATGAGTATCAGTGCGGCTGGTGGCCGCTGCGTCAGCGCCCCGGCGTAGAGCAGTGCGATGGACGCTCCATCGCTATGGCCAACCAGAATGGGTGACCTGATACCAGCTTCGTACAGAACGGCCGGGAGGATCACGTCGGCTTCGTGGTGCATGTAGTGCACGGGGCGGGGAAGCAACGGTGCGCTGCTGGCCCCGTAACCGTGGCGCGAATAGGAAAAGACCTCTACGCCGTGACACGCCTCGTGGAGACGGTCGGGGAACGTGCGCCAGAGACCAACTGAACCGAGCCCCTCGTGAAGTAGCACGAAGGGGAACCGAGGCCGGGAGGGCGAACCCAGGGAGGGATGAATCCGTACCGCTTCCAACTGCTCGCCGAGCAGCCGCAGCGCTGAGAACTCGGCTGGAATCATGTGATGGTGCGAGGAGTCAACTGCTTGCTGACTGTGGCACGTTGGCCTGATGACCGGTGGCAACTCCGGCCCACTTGGCCTGTTCAGCGTCCAAGGAGAGTGGTTTTGTCCCCGCCCCTTCGGCCGGCCATGCATCTGACGGCACCGCCCACATGACCTCGATTTCGATTCCGTCGGGGTCCAGCGCGTAGAGCGACTTTGAAGCGCCGTGGTCAGACATGCCGACGAGCGAGCCGCGCTCCGACAGTTTGTGTCCGATCGCGACCAGGTCGTCGATCGTGTCCACCTGCCACGCGAGGTGATAGAGACCCCTGCGCCCAGGTGCGGGACCTGGTCGCTCGGTGCCGATCTGGAACAAACCGAGGTCGTGATCGTTGGCCGACCCCGCCGATCTCATGAAGGCCGCGCCAGGGAACTGGTGGGCAACCTCCATGCCGAGCGCGTCGGAGTAGAACCCGACTGCTGCGTCGACGTTCCCGACGTACAGCACGGCATGGTTGAGACGTTGTACTGCGGCCATGGTTTGGTCCTTCGGAGTCGTGTTGGGCGGGTGTTGGGCGCCTGAGTGTGGGTGGAGGAGTTCTCAGGCCTTGAGGGCCTGAATGTCGAGTTCGAGTTTGACCTTTTCACCGACGAGCACGCCACCGGCTTCAAGTGGCGCATTCCACTCGATACCCCAATCCTTGCGGTTGATCTCGCCCGTGGCGACAAATCCGGCCTTGGTGTTGTTCCATGGGTCGACAGCGACACCCTCGAACTCGACGGCAAGGGTCACCGGTTTGGTGATGCCGCGGATGGTGAGATCGCCCGTCAGCGAACCTGACGACCCGGTGGGGCCATCCAGCCTGATGGACGTGCTGCGGAACGTCATCTGCGAGCTGGCTTCGGTTGCGAAGAAGTCGGCGGATTTGAGGTGACCATCACGAGCAGCATCACCGGTGTTGACCGAGGACAGGTCGACCGTGACTTCGACCGTTGATGCCGCGAGGTCATCGGCCACGTTGATGGAGCCTGAGAAGGAGGTGAAGCTGCCGCGAACCTTCGAGATCATGAGGTGGCGGGCGACGAAACCGACTGCGCTGTGCGAGGCGTCGATGTTCCAGACGCCGGTGGCGAGTGCAACTGCGGTTGGTGCGGATGTGGATGACATAGCTGGTCCTTTGTCGACAATCCCTTGCTGGGATATATCTTGCTAGAAAGAGACTAGCGGGGTGGATGTCTTCCTGTCAAGATGTTTCCGTGAAAGACGATGACCTGATCACCCAGTGGGGTTTGTTGGTCGAGGGTTTCACCCGCGCCATGCGGCGCCTTGAAGCCGACATGGATCACGCGGACTGCCCGGGGCCAACCTGGTTCGAGGTGCTGCTGCGCCTGGAGCGCACCCCCGGCCACCGCCTCCCGATGACGCAGATCGCACGTGAGGTGGAGTTGACCAGCGGCGGCTTCACCAAGGT
>JANNBN010000101.1:0-14763 GCA_031385545.1 Acidimicrobiia bacterium
TCCACTTGCCGTTGGCCTCGGTGAACGCAACGGTGGCGATGGTGGAACCGGCAGCGATGCCCGGCAGATGCGCTGATTTCGCAGCAGCGTCGCCCGATGCAAGCAGCAGGTTGGCCGCCAGGGCCACGGTGGAGAAGAACGGTGCGCACAGCAGCGACTTCCCCATCTCTTCGAGCACGATGCCCAGCTCGACGTAGGTGTACCCCGAGCCGCCGTATTCCTCGGGGATAGCGAGGCCCTGCAGGCCGAGCTGTTCGCCCATCAGCTTCCAAACAGCGGGGTCGAACCCCGACTCGGTCTCCATCAGACGACGAACCTCGGTGACGGGAGACTTCTCGTCAAGGAAACGGCGAACAGATTTGCGGAGCTCTTCCTGCTCCTCGGAGAAGGCGAAGTTCACGTGTGACTCCCGGGATAAGTCGATGATCGATGGGCGAGCAGAGGTTCTGCTCGACCCTTGAGTCAAGACGCATCACGCACCCAAAAACAAACTGAGGGTCAAGATATGATCGATTACATGTCGGGATCTTCATCTCATATGTTGAGATCCATTGGCCCGCGCAGCATGGCTAGACGATCCGGCCGTCGTCGGTGACCGTGCCCGTCTGGCTAGTAGCCACCCTGCTCGCAGCGTCGCTACAGGTCTGGCGCACCGCCCTGCAGCAACGCCTCCGCAGGCAGCTCAGTCCGAACGGCGCCGGGTTCGTCCGCTACGCATTCGGCGCACCGTGGTCCGTTGGCGCGGTACTGCTGATGTCCGCCACCGGCACCACCTTGCGCACGCCGACAGTCGGCTTTTTCGTGACGGCTGGCGTCGGAGGCATCGCACAGATTCTGGGTACCAACTGCCTCATCCGGGCATTCGCCCTGCGCGATTTCACGATCGGCACGGCGTACTCCAAGACCGAAGCACTCCAGGCTGCTCTGCTTTCGGCCTTCGTGCTGCATGAAGGGCTGTCCTGGCCTGGGTGGGTCGGCATCATGGTTTCGCTCTTCGGCGTGCTGGTGCTCGCCGTGCGCGGCGATTTGCGCGCCGTACAGAAGGCCTTCGGAGCGGCAGGCGACCTGGCCATGATCGCCGGCATCGGAGCCGGGGCCGGGTTCGCCGTCACGGGAGTCTGTCTGAAACGAGCGTCGCAGAGCCTTGGTGAAGGCCAACCAATCGTACGCGCGCTGATGACGTTGGCGGCGATGAACACCATTCAGCTTGTCATCAACGGGTTGTGGCTGCTGGTGGCGAACCCGCGCGAGTTCGCAGCCATTCGGGCGTCGCTGCGGATGTCGGCGTTCGTCGGTCTGCTCTCCGTCATGGGGTCCGCTGGCTGGGCCATCGCCAACACCTTGCAGAAGGTGGCCATCGTCCGAACCGTGGGTCAGGTCGACCTGGTACTCGCATTCCTCGTGGGCCGGTTCGCTTTTCACGAGCCCAGACGACGTTCCGAGTACGCCGGCAGCGCGCTCGTCGTTTTGGGCGTGGTGCTCATCCTGCTGCCGTGACGTTGCTGCACCCGATGTTGTAACGCCGCCCACCCGGGGGGCGAATAGCGACCCACTACGCCGCTACACCGTGGTCAAGCGACTGCGCAGAAGGCAGTGCCGGCAATGGTGACGGAACCGATCGGCGCCGCAGCCGCCCGCAGCGAGATGGCCGCCAGAACCGGAGCCGCACGCTGCGCGTCACCGTCGAAGCGCAGCTCGCAGCCGTCAGGGAGCGCAATGACCAGTCCGTCGTCTGAACTGCTCACCGGTGCGTGCAACACTCTGCTCCAGGTGGCAGCCAATGCGTGCGGATCGCTGGCGGAAAGCGTGACCCCGGCGAGGCCGGTAACGCTTTGGGTCTTCGATCGGTGCGACCAGTCCGGCCCACCCCACAGCCAACTGGAGGCCGGACGCGGTTCGTCGAAGGACACGATTGCTCCGCCGATGTCCTGCGGATGGATATGGACGCTGCCGATGTCGGCCGAGTCGTGTGACCAGATCGTTCGTACACCTACGTTCTGCAGGTGCTGACGGCAGGCTTCGATGTCTTCGACCTGGAAGATGACCATGTACCCGCAGTCGCCTCCGTTGCGCTGGAGGAACCGGCCGGCAGTCGTTCCTTCACGCGTGGGCGAGACCACTTCGACAAACGTGTCACCAATGGCGAACACGTAATTGTGCAGTCCGAACCCGCTGACACCGGGGTCCGCATACGGCTCGCCGACGCCGAAATGCTCGTCGAACGCGCGTCGAAACGCATCACGGTCAGCAGCAGCCACTACGGCCTGGCGGAGTCTCGTCACGTACATGTTCGGACGTTAGCCAACCAGACGCTGCGATGCCCTTGCCATCACCTGACAGACGCGCAAACCCAAAGACCACATTCGCGACGTGCCGGAAGGGAGGGTCAGCGGCCGAGCTGCTGGTACGTGGCTTCGGTGTCGTCCTTGGCCTGCTGCCACCAGACGGATTGCTCGGTGTACCAGCCGATGGTCTGACGCAGCCCTTCGCGAAAGTCCGTGAAGAGCGGTGTCCAGCCCAATTCGGTCGTCAGCTTGGTTGCGTCGATCGCATAGCGGAGGTCGTGGCCGGGCCGGTCCGATACGAAGTCGAACCAGTCGGCCGGCTTATCCATCAGTTCCAGGATGGTGCTCAGCACGTCACGGTTGTTGCGCTCGCATTCCGCGCCGATGAGATACGTCTCGCCGAGGCGACCACGTTCCAAGATTGCATGGACAGCGGAGTTGTGGTCGTCGACGTGGATCCAGTCGCGCACATTGAGCCCGTTGCCGTACAGCTTGGGCTTCACCCCGGACAGCACGTTGGTGATCTGGCGAGGGATGAACTTCTCGACGTGCTGATACGGCCCGTAATTGTTGGAGCAGTTTGAAATGGTCACGGCAACTCCGAACTGGCGGTGGGCCGCCCGAACGAAATGGTCGGCCGCAGCTTTCGACGCCGAGTAGTAACTCGACGGCTCGTAGCGAGTGTCGGGCAGGAACCTGGCGGGGTCGTCCAGCTCAAGGTCGCCGAAGACCTCGTCGGTCGAGATGTGGTGCATGCGTTTCCCGTGCGCACGGCACGCCTCCAGCAGCACACAGGTCCCCATCACATTGGACTCGACGAACGACAGAGGATAGAGGAACGAATTGTCGTTGTGGCTCTCGGCTGCGAAGTGCACCACAGCGTCGCACGCCTGGACGAGCGGCCCCACGACCGATGCATCGCAGATCGATCCCTCGACGAACGCAATACGATCGGCCACCGTCGACAGGTTGCCGGCATTCGCCGCGCTTGTCATCGAGTCGATCACCGTCACCTGCCAATCGGGGTGATAACGCAACGTGTAATGGACGAAATTGGATCCGATGAACCCGGCGCCCCCGGTCACAAGCAAGTGCATCGGTCAATGTTACGTGCGGTATCGCAGCAGCCAGGTGACCTCGACGGCGAATCGAGACAGGAGCCTGAAATGGGCACCGCACGTTCGGCGCCGTGTCGGTCGCCGCGATCGATCAGGCGGATTTTCGCGGCAGGCGCCAGCAGGTAGCCAACAGCAGCAACGCTCCCCCGCCACCACCTAGCAGCACGGTCCACAGCCCGCGCCAACCTGCGAACCATGTGATGTCGAGCGCACCGTCCAGCGACCACGCACCGGCGCCGAGCGTGCCGATGACCACGGCCACCACCATCAGCATCGCAACGTATTCCCATCCCTGCCCGGCGTTGTAGATGAAGAACCCGTTCGAGCGGTGCGCAATCAGCAACGCGACGAACACGATGCCGAACAACCCCGCAGCTGCGAGGGGCGTCAACAGACCCACCACGAGCAGTACCCCTGCCCCGAGTTCTGTGAGGGTTGCCAACCACGCCTGAACCAGCGCTGGGCGCATGCCCATTGACCCGAACCATTTCGCAGTTCCATGGATGGCGAGCTTGCCCTTCTTCCACACGTGCGCGTACCCGTGGGCGAAGATCATCAGCCCTGCTGCGACACGCAGGACGAACATCGCAAGATCCAGTTGGTCGGACATGCGGGCATCGTATTGCCTCGCAGGTCCGCAGACGATTCAGCGCCCGGAAACATTGATCGGAGCACAACCGTTTCGAGCACACCGATGAACCCGCAGCGAAGGATCCGCAGCGTGCGCTGCGGATCCTCTTGCGTCAGGCTGCTTCGGGTCGGTGATCGTCCTCGTGCAGGCCTCCACCGCTGAGCGTCGCAGCGCCAGCTGGAACACCAGTCGTGTTCTGTCCGGGAGGGCTGACGGGGTGACCCTTGCTCGAACCGTTCACGGCTCCGGTGTCGAAGGCGTAGGTGAGCAGTACATGCGCTGCCGCATCGCCCATCTCCTCGATCGCCTGCTGGTTGACGTTGGCGAACGTGTCACAGGCCTGGTGATAACACGCGTCGTATGCGACTCCGGCCGTACCGCCGAATGCTGCTGCTTCAGCGGCTGTCTTCACCCCTTCTGCTCCTGTGAACAGACCTCCCGACGGAATACCGTTCAGGATGAACGCCTGATAATCGCTGCGTCCGCTGAATGCTGTCTGACCGGAGGCCAAACCTTCACCAGCGAAGTAGTCGTGGAACAGCTGCTCGATGGCATCGGAACCCGTTGGCCCGACCAGGCCAAAGGCCGAACCGTTGCCGTCGTATACGAAGCGCGCATAGTTCGGTGACCCGATCATGTCGAAGTTCAGATAGAGGGCGATCTTCTGCAGGTTCTCAGGGCTGAGGCCCGCAACGTAGAACCGAGACCCGATGAGGCCGGATTCCTCTGCACCCCACAGAACGAACCGCACCCTGTTCGTGGTCTTCACCTTTGCCATCTGCTCGGCAAGTTCCAGCACCAGCGCCGACCCCGTTCCGTTGTCGTTGATGCCAGGACCAGCATTCACCGAATCGAGGTGCGCTCCGATCATGACCACATTGTCGGGGTCTCCCCCAGTGGTCTCTGCGATCACGTTGTGGGTGGTAGCCAACCCACGGAACGTCTGGGTGGTCACCCGGAGCACCAACCCTGCGGTACCTACGAGCTGCTGACCAACGGCCTGGGTCACCGCGGTGACACCGATATTGAGGGTGAACGCGGCTCCAAGGGTGCCGTTGATGATGCCGGCAGCGTTGTTATAGATCACCACGGCGCTGGCGCCGGCGTTGTACGCATTCGTCGCTTTGGTTGCGAACGTGCATGCGCCTCGGCTGACGAGCGCGATGTTGCCTGCCGGGAATCCCGCGTAGTCACCGGGAAAGCACCCAAGGAGTGACGGTGAGCTCACCGGTGCGGTCACGGCTCCGCTACCGGAGTAGGCGAAGATGGAGGTCGGGATAACGGTTGCGGGTCCGGGTGCAATCTGGGTCAGCTGAGCTGGTGCAATATTGATGAAGGTCTGGAACTGGAATGCCTGCGTGCTTACTTGTAGTCCCGCGGCGGTGAGCACGCCGACGGCGTACGCAGCAGATGCGTCGAACCCGTTCGTGCCAGACACGCGAGTGCCATTGTTCGCATTGGCGATGGACTGCAATGCCTGAAGGTGGTCGGACATCCCAGCGGCGCTCAATGCCTGACGAAGCTTCTTCGAGGTGTTTTGGTTGGCCGCTGGGTTGGCAGCTCCAGCTGGCCCCGAAGTGACCGAGGTGACCAGCACGATGGCCGCTACGGAAGCGACCGCCCGGAAACCGCGGGTCGGATTGGTCTTACGGCGCGTTCTTCTGAGGACGCTTGTGGTGGATCTCATGGTGGTTGACTCCATTTCCGTCGGGCAAGGACCCGTAGCACGGAACATCGATTGCAACCACGCGGCGTGCACAACTTCTTGTCGACTTTCTCCCCGAACGTTGACGTCAGCGAGTTGCAAGCGTCACGCGCAGCGTGGGTTCGAGATCCACCCTCGAGACATCACCCGCAGCAACGCATAGCCGAGGATCAACAGGGTGGCCAACAGGGCGATCATCACCTCGGCCCGGTGTGTCCGGATGGTTGAATCCTTCGGTTCATCGCTGGCATGGTAGGGACATCGACACAAATCCTGACCAACCCAACCCTGAGACCCCTGTCCACCCAGACATCGACCCAGACATCGACCCGGGCCGCTTCATCACCCAGTTCATTTCGGTCAACGGGATCCGTATTGCCTACGTCAGGGCCGGCGAGGGCAACGCCTGTCCAATCATCCTGCTGCACGGTTGGCCCGAGTCCAAGCGCATCTGGTGGCGGGTCATCCAGCCGCTGGCCGATGCCGGATTCGACGTCGTGGTGCCAGACCTGCGGGGATTCGGAGAAAGCGAAGCGGGCGCGTTCGGCGACACCGTTGCCTGCGCACTCGATATCGCCGAACTGGCAACAGCGCTGGGCTTCGCACATTACGCGCTTGCGGCAGGCGATTTCGGCGGGCCGGTGGCCCAAGAGGTCTCGCTCCGTCACCCTTCATCGGTCTCGCGGTTGGTGCTCTTCAACTCGCCGTTGCCGCTGGATGCGACATCGCGTTCGCGATGGCTTGCGGCTGGACTGCGCACCAGGGCAGCGATGGATGCAGCCGACTACTTCGTGCGGCAGGGCACCGACGCTGACGGGCTCGCTGCAGATCTGTCGACTGCTTCACAACGGCTCCGATACATCGCAACGTTCTACACGTCACGGTTCTGGGCGCATCCCGGGGCGTTCGACAGTGAGTCAGTGGCGTTCCACAGCAGCCCGTTTGCCGACGCTGCAGTTCTGCGGTCCAGCTTCCGACCGTACGAGGCAGCCTTTCACGCCGATGCCCGCAGCGGGCCGCCGATCTTGGGTCCAAACCCGAGCACTGAAACCTTGATCCTGTACGGCCCGTCCGACCACGTGCTGTATCCCGATTTCGACCGGATGGCAGAGCTGGTCTTCACCAAACACGTCGGCCCGTTCATCGTGCGCGACTGCGGACACTTTGTCCCCTGGGAGGCCCCGAACGTGTTCGTGTCGGCCACCCGGGTCTTCTGCCGCGACCTGCTGCTGCGCTGACCGCGCGCCGGACACGTGCTCCGCCACTCGTTCTTGCTGTGGCAGTGTCGTCGGATGGGTGTCCGCTCTCGACAGCACAGGTCAGCACCAGCGGGCGGGCGGGGCTATCGGCTCTGGATCGGCGGACCAGTCCCGCCCGGCGCCGACGCCATCACCATCGGGCGCACCATCATCGCCCGCCGTCGTGTCGCAAGCAGCCCGACCTTCGAACGACTCCTCCGCCACGAGTTGACCCACGTCGAACAGTGGCGCCAACTCGGTCATGTCCGGTTCCTCCGCCGCTATGTCGGCGAGTACATCGCTGGGCGGACAGCAGGGCTCCGGCACCACGATGCCTACCTCAATATCTCGCTGGAACGCGCGGCGCGCGAACGAGCGAGCGACAAGACAGTTGCGCATGAGGTCACTCTGTCCGATGTGTGCGCGTCGCACCGCCGAGCAGAACAACTGGTGAACTCGCTCTCCGATGCAGATCTGCTCCGGCCAAGTTCCTTGCCCGGATGGACGGTCGGACATGTGATTGCACATGTCCTCGGCAATGCCCACGCCCTTTCCCGGGTGGCAGTCGCCGTCGCAGCAGGTGAGCCGGCCACGCTGTACGACAGCTTCGAAGGCCGGGCTGCTGGCATCGAGACGCTCCGAGGCCTCGCACTCCATGACCTCGCCAACGCGATACACACTGCGAACGCTGCATTTGAATCGGCATGGGGTTCCGGCGGAAACCTCTCGAGCCTGGCGGCGATGGCCTCGGCGGTTCCCGGCAGCGAGCCGTTCCCAGTCTCCACGGGTTTGCACAGACGGCTGCGCGAAGTCGAAGTGCACCTGTCCGACTGCGGCGATCGTAGGTTCACATATGATATGTGGTCAGATCAGTTCGTCGACGCTGAACTGGCCGAGCAGTGGCCGCACGTCGCAGAGCGGGTAGCCGAACCGGTCCACTTCATCGACGAACGCGGCGTCCACCACACCACCGCAGGCGGTGTTCAGTCGGCTGCCGTCTACCTGACCCGTCGGTCGATCGTTGCATGGCTGCTGGGTCGTTACTGGCCCACCGGATGCCCAGAGATCGCTCCGTGGTGACATCGCAGGAATCGTCGACACCGTGGGAACGCCACGGGTTTCATTCAGGTCCGACCCCTCTCATCGCCGAGCGAACACTTCCCCGTGCCTGGACCAATCGGTGGACCGAAACTCCCGATTCGGTTGCCCTCGCCGACCACCAAGGCCGCACGCTGACATACGACCAGCTCCGTGCCGCCAGCACTGCGGCAGCCACGCTCTTCGTCAGCCACGGCGTTGGCCACGGGACACGCGTACTGGTCAGTGCAACGCCCAGCATCGACCTGATCGTGGTTCACGTCGCGTTGATGCTGTGCGGTGCGGTGGTCGTGCCGGTCAACACCGGGTTCACCACGGCCGAGATCACCAACATTGCCCAAGAAGCCCAGGTGACACTGGCAGTCATGAGCGATCCATCGCGTCTTGCACGGTCCGTTGCAGAGGTCGTGAGCGTCGACCTGCACGAATGGGGAGGAATCCGTCCAGCCGATGCCGACGATTTCGACTCCTCCAGGCTCCACCAGGCGGAGTTCGGCGATCCCGCGATGCTGTTGTTCACATCAGGCACAACTGGACGTCCGAAGGGAGCACTGCTGTCGCACGGAAACCTGCTGTCCAGCGCTGCGGCCTTGGTCTTGGCGTGGAAGTGGGCACCAGCAGATCGACTGGTGCTGTGTCTGCCGCTGTTCCACATGCACGGCCTTGGAGTTGGGGTGCACGGCACGCTGCTAGCCGGTGCCTCTGCTGTTGTCCTTCCTGCGTTTGGTGAGGAAGCGGTGTTCGATGCGCTGCACGATCCGCAGACCACCATGCTCTTCGGCGTCCCGACCATGTGGACCCGCCTCCTGGCCTCGCGGCGAGTCGGCGAATTGGCCCGCCTGCGTCTTTGCGTTTCAGGGTCGGCGCCACTCGACCCCGAGGTGTGGAACGGCCTGGCGGCTGGGGGCGGCCAGCGGGTTGTCGAACGGTACGGCATGACCGAAACCGTGATGCTCACCAGCAATCCGGTCGACGGGGAGCGCAAGGCCGGCACCGTCGGCTTCGCTCTGCCGGGTGTCGACGTTCGGGTCCACGACCCGGGAACGGATGGTGTCGGCGAAATCGTGGTGCGCGGTCCGAACGTGTTCAGCGGCTACCTCGACAGGCCCGAGGCGAACGCCGAAGCATTTCTCGACGGCGGTTGGTTCCGCACCGGAGACCTGGGCCGTTTCGATGCCAACGGGTACTTGTCCATCGTCGGGCGCAGCAAGGACCTCATCATCACAGGTGGGTACAACGTCTACCCGAGCGATGTCGAAGCCGTTCTCCGCGGGCACCCTGACGTCATCGAGGTCGCGGTGATCGGCGAGCCATCCGAGTTGTGGGGTGAAACCGTCACCGCCTGTGTCGTGGCTGCGCCGCAGGCGACGAACGAGTTGGTGGAAGCGTTCCTGGCGTGGGGTGCCGAGCACCTCGCTTCTTACCAGCGGCCACGCCGCGTCGTGCTGGTAGATGTCCTCCCCCGCAACGCCCTGGGCAAAGTGCTCAAGGCAGAACTTGCCGAACAGGTCCACCGAGCAGAATGAACACCGTGACTCCGGTTCAGGACCTGCTCGCCTACCTCGCCGCATCGCCGTCGCCGTACCACGCGGTTGCGGAAGCGGCCGCCCGGCTATCGGCAGCCGGGTTCACCGAACTGGCCGAAGCCCAGCCATGGAAGCCAGCGGCAAGCGGCAAGCCCGGTTTCGTCAGGCGAGGCGGCGCGCTGATTGCGTGGCGTGCTCCGAGCCGCAAACAGGGCTGGGCGAAGGGAGTACGCATCGTCGGTGCACATACAGATTCGCCCAATCTGCGTGTCAAGCCGCAGGCAGAGGTCACCGCTGCCGGGTACACGCAGGTCGGGATCGAGGTGTACGGCGGGGTCCTCAACAACAGCTGGCTCGACCGTGACCTTGCCGTCTCCGGCAGGCTCACCACCCGCTCCGGGACACACGTGCTTGTCAACACCGGTCGGCCAATCGCGCGTGTTGCGCAACTGGCAATCCATTTGGACCGGGAGGTGAACGAGAAGGGGCTGGTGCTCGACAAGCAACTGCACCTGCTGCCGTTCACCGGTTTGTCGAACAATCCGGTAGGGGCAGGATCGAGGACCTCGGCCGACGATGGGTTCGTCGGATACGTCGCCCGGACCGCCGGAGTCGATCCCGCGGATCTGGCCGGCCACGACCTGATGTTCCATGACACCACCCCTCCAGCGCTGCTCGGCATCAACAACGAGTTCATCGCGTCGGGCCGTCTTGACAACCTGTTCTCCTGCTGGGCGGCGGTGCAATCCTTGGTGTCCGGTTCTGCTGCACCGCACGGGCAGCTCATCGCGTTGTTCGACCACGAAGAGGTTGGATCCTCGTCCACAACGGGTGCCGCCGGGCCTTTGCTGGAACGTGTGCTGCAGCGGGTGTTCAGCGGCGCAGAGCTGAGCATCGAACAACAGGCCGTGGCGTTGGCACTGTCCAGCTGCGTTTCCAGCGATATGGCCCACGCGGTGCACCCCAACTACGCAGATCGGCACGAGCCCATGCACCGGCCGATGCCGAACGGCGGCCCGGTGATCAAGTCGAACGCCAACCAGCGGTACGCGTCGACAACGGACACAGCCGCGATGTTCGCAGCAGCCTGCGATTCGGTAGGCGTCCCACACCAGGTGTTCGTGTCCAAGAACTCAATGCCGTGCGGGTCGACCATCGGCCCCATCACCGCCACTCGACTCGGCATCGACACGGTCGATGTGGGGTGCGCGATGTTGTCCATGCATTCGGCTCGCGAACTCTGCGGCGCGGCCGACGCCGACCTGATGACCCGCGCACTCAGCGCCTACCTGGCGTCCTAGTCCTGTGCAGATCCACGTCCTGTCCGACCTCCATCTTGAGTTCGTGCCCGGCTACTCGCCCGAGCCGGTTCCAACTGCTGACATCACTGTTGTCGCAGGGGATCTCGGCCACTCTCCCGACATCCTCGAACGCCTTGCCGATTGGCCGACGCCGGTGATCTTCGTGCCGGGGAACCACGAGTACGACCAGCAGGACGTCGACGAAGCCGAAGAAGAACTGCGCGAGGCTGCCACTGCACTCGGCATCACTTATCTCAACGAGAACGTCACCGTTGTTGATGGCGTCCGGTTCGTCGGCGTGACCCGATGGGCCGACTTCGACCTGCTTGGTGAGGAGAACCGGGAGCGCTGCATGAAGGCCGGCCAGGCGTACTTGCGCATCATGGGCAGCTCACGGCGCGGCCGGTTGTTCGACGCACAGGCTGTGCGCGAGTTGGGGCTCCGCCAGCGTGCGTGGCTCGCCGAGACGATGCGCACCCCCTTCGAGGGCAAGACCGTTGCGATCACCCACTTCGGGCCGAGCAAACGATCCGCCGACCCTCGGTACGGCCTGGTGAAGGGGACCGCTTCGTTCTGCAACAACGACGACGACCTCATCCCGCTCGCCGACGTCTGGATCCACGGGCACCTGCACTGCGCCCACGACTACGAGGTGGACCGGCCCGACGCCAGCACCACCCGAGTGGTGTGCAACCCCAGGGGCTATGAGAACCGTCGCGAGCACCTCGGCTTCCGTGAACGCCTGATCGTCACGCTCTGAGCCACGGGCAACCCCGAACGTTCTGCTGGGATTTTGCTGAATGGGTCAGATCATCAGAGCGATCTTGCCTGCGGCGCGGCGTTCGATGAGGTCGGTCAGCACCTGACGGGCATCGTCGAGCGGCCGTTGTACCGGTTCCACGGGGTGAAGCCTGCCGTCGGCAATGGCAGCGACGATTTCAGTCATCATTGCGGTGTTGGTCTCCCGGTTGCGCGGCACCCAACCACCCCACTCGACGCCGATGATCGTGCGATTGTTGAGCAGCGCAAGGTTGAGCGGAATGCGCGGAATACCGGCGGTGAAACCGACGACCAGGTAGCGGCCGTCGAAACGCAGCGCACGCAGGGCCTGCTCTGCGACCGGTCCACCGGTGACGTCGTACACCAGGTCGATGCCTTTGCCATCGGTCAGTTCCCTGGCACGGGTCTTCACATCTTCGCTTGGGTCGAGCGCAGCGAACGCACCCGCAGCGAGTGCCAGTGCCCGCTTCTCGTCGGTCGATGCCACGGCGATGACACGTGCTCCGAGCGAACGGGCAACGTCGATCGCCGCGAGCCCAACGCCTCCACCGGCACCTGTAACCAGCATCACCTCGCCCGGCCGCACCACCGTGCGGTGATGTAACGCGAACCATGCAGTGCCGTACACCTGATGGAAGGTTGCGGCAACAGGGAACGACACCGCGTCCGGAATGGCGATCAGCTGAGCAGGCTTCGCCACGACATGCGACGCCATCATGGCGCCCATCCCGGTCGCCACGACTCGGTCGCCGATTGCCCAACCCTGCACTTCGGATCCAACAGCGCTGACGACACCGGCCCCCTCGCCGCCGGGCACATACGGTGCCGGCATCTTGAACTGGTAGCCACCCGATGCCTGCAACGCGTCGACGAAACTGGCACCGGCGGCGTGCATCTGAACGACCACCTCGTCGGCTGCAGGCACCGGGTCCGAGGACTCGACAACCTGCAACGATTCGAGAGACCCGACTTCATGACAGACGATGGCGCGCATGTGCGAAGTCAAGCGCACTCGCGCCACGCCAACCCAGCCAACCCAGCCGACCCAGCCAGACCCGATGACCGCGTCGGCCGCTCGAAGAAGGCTCAGCCCTTGACGGCGCCGCTGGTGAGCCCGGCAATGAACCAGCGCTGTAGGAACACGTATGCCGTGACCAGCGGCGCGCTGGCGATGAGTACGCCCGCGAACAGTGCCGGGTAGTTGGTGGAGAACTCGCCCTTGAACTCGGCGAGGGTGCGCGGAAGGGTGTACTTGGCCGGGTCGGTGATGAACAGGTACGGGTACCACAGGTCGTTCCAGTGCATCACCAGGAGGAAGATCCCGACGGCTGCGAGCGACGGCACTGACAAGGGAACAACCACTTTGCGGAACAGCTTCCAGTTGCCCGCACCGTCGACGACGGCCGCCTCGAACAACTCCTTCGGCAGCGTGCGCATGAAGCCCGAGAGGATGAACACGCTGACCGGCAGCGTGGCCGCAACGTTGACGATCATCAACCCTTCCAGGCGGTTGGTGAGGTTGAGACGCGAAAACATCGCGTACTGGGCGACCCCGTTGACCTGCGCGGGAATAGCCATTCCGATGGTGAAGAACGCGAACAGCGCAGTGGACACCCAACCGCCGACCCGCGTCACCGCGAATGCCGCCATCGACGCGAAGAGCAGGGTGACGAACACCGACACGCTCACCACCGTCAGGCTGTTGCGGAACGAACGGCCGATCTTCTCGGCAACGGCATCGCGGTAGCCCTGCACGTTCGGGGTGGCCATGCACTCCGAACCGGGTGCCGTGCCCAGCGCTTCGGCCGCAGCGCAGGTGGCAGGCGCTTGGAACGACGCCGACGGGAATGGGGGCTTGATCGGGTTACGGATGATGTCGCCCTGGTTCTTGAACGTACTGAACGCAACCACGAGGCAGGGCAACCCGATGAGCAACGCAAAGAACAGCAGCATTGCCTTGCTGCCGATCTCTCGGCCGGTGAACGGATTGCGTCCACGGACTTCGGAAGACGCCCGTACCGGCCGGCTCACTGGCCGATTCACTGGCCGATTCACTGGCCGGTTCACTGGGCGGTTCCCTTCACGTCGGCGCGAAGCAGCCGCAGCGCCCGCCGTTGCAGGAAGGTGATCGACGCAATGATGAGCATGAACAGGACAGACTCGGCGGCTGCCTCGCCGAAGTAGCGGGACCCGAACGCTGTCTGCACGATGTGATAGCTGAGCAACCGGGTGGCGTTGGAGTCACCCGGGCCACCCTGCGTCATCACGTAGACCAGGTCGAAGGCACGAAAACTCTGCAGCGTGGTGTACGCGACCACGATCCCGGTGGCCGGCCCCAGCAACGGCCAAGTGATCTTGCGGAAGATCTGCGAGCGCGTCGCTCCATCGATGGACGCGGCCTCGGTGTAGTCCTTCGGGATCCCCTGCAGCCCGGCGACGAACACCACCATCATCTGACCGGCATGGAACCAGACCTGAGTGAACACCAGGCACCACAATGCGGTGCTCGGGCTGGCGAGAAACGAAGGGCGGTAGTCGGTACCCAATGCCCGCAGCAACCCGCTGGCCAGACCCGCACCTGATGGGTCGTAGATGAAGTTCCAGATGAAGGCGACCGAAGTGGACGACAAAATGGTCGGGAAGAAATACAGCGCGCGCAGGAAAATGGTCGGCTTGGTGTCCTTGACCAATTTGACGGCGTACACCAGCGCAACGAGCGTCTGCAGGATGACCACCAAGAACATGAATCGAAGGGTGGCCCCCACGCTGGCGTGGAACGTGGAGTCGTCGAACAGCTTCGTCTTGTAGTTCTCTATCCCGATGTAAACGGGGTCGGCCCCTCCGGGACCCTCCCATGCGAACAGCGAGTAGTACAGCGCCTGCAGGCTGGGGAACATGAAGCCCACGCCATAGACCACCGCTGCCGGGGCAGCGAACCACAGCGCAGCGCGGTTGCGCCGCAGCGAACGGGTTCGAGCCCCGGAGCGGTGGCGGACGACGGAGGTCATAGGTGTACCTACGATACCGCCGAAACGCAGCGGGGGGCCCGGGGGGGCGCCCGACAAATACACCGAAAACAAA
>JANNBN010000063.1:0-124371 GCA_031385545.1 Acidimicrobiia bacterium
GTCAGCACGGCTCGGCGGATCGAAGCCGCCGTCCGTCGGTGACACCTCGGCACGCCGACCACGACGTGGTGGTGATCGGGGCCGGACCTGCGGGCACCACGGTGGCCGACTCCCTCCAGCGTGCCGGACGTGACGTCCTCGTCCTCGAAGCGGGTGGCCCGAACGATCACCCGGCGTTGAGTTCAGCGAACTTCTTCGACGCGCGGTCGCGGCCAGAAGCGTGGCGTACCGACGTGTCCGTCCGCCACACGCTGGCGCAGGGTTGGCGCCCCTACCGGCAGGGAAACGGGTTCGGCGGCAGCGCTGCTGTCAACGCCATGGTGTGCATGCCCGGAGATGAATGGGACGACCAGGCCGACCGGTCGACGGCACAAGATCTGATGGCCACTACCAGGCCCTATCGACCGACCCGAGCCACGCTGGGAACGGCGCTGCTCAGCGCGTGGGGTGGAGAAGCGCAAAACCTCAGCCAGGCGTGCGCGGTCGGTGCCGGGCCACCACCGCTCTGGACGGATTCAGACGTGACGTTCACCCGCCGCCGTCTGCTCGCCCCGCGCCAGCTTCTGCATTCGACCGAGGTACTCACCATCGAGCCAGGCGCGCCGGCGCAGGTGCACACCTCGGCGGGCACCATCAGCGCAAACACCCTGGTTCTGTGCGCCGGAGCAATCCAGACCGCACGTCTGGTCTCGACGATCGCGCCGGCCGGTTCGGTCGGCGACGCGGTGCAGGATCATCCGGCCATCCGTCTCACGGTCCGGCTCGCCGAGCAAGCGCGATTGAGCGACCCCACACTTCCGGTTGTCTCGTGCACGGCACGGTGGCGTAGCCGTGATAACTCGCCCGGTGACGGTACGGGTGCGATCGACCTGCAGCTGCTTGCTCTTGACGCGACAGGAACGGGTTCTTCCGACACCGTCCATGGCGTGGTGATGGTTGCCCTGATGGACCCGCTCTCGCGTGGACGACTGTCGTTCGCATCCGACGGCTCGTCGCTGCTCGACCTCGCGATGCTTGACCACCCCATGGATCGGGCGAGGCTGCGCGAAGGACTGCGCCGACTCATCGACCTGTTGACCTCTCCATCGATGCGGTCGGTAGCCGAGGAAGTATTCGTCGACGATCACGGAACCCTGCTCAGTACCTTCAGTCATCTGTATACAGATGATCAATTCGCTGATCAGTGGATGATGGAGACGGCTGGCGACTACAGCCACGTTATTGGGTCATGCCCTGCTGGCCTGGTGACCGGAACGGGCGCCGCGCTGGGTCTGGTCCGTGACACGGAGAACATCTGGGTGGCCGACGCGTCGTTGTTCACGCGTATTCCGACTGCCAACACCATGGTTCCCACGATGGTGTTGGCGAGGTCGGTGGCCAGACGGATCGGCGGTCGTTAGACCGTTGGTGGGCAGGTCAGCCGCGCACCACGGTGACGTCGTCGACCTTGAACGACAGCGTTGCCGACAGACGGATGACCGTGGAAGAGTTGCCAGCAGGTGGCGTGAACCGCGAGGTCCCCCGATACCATCCGTTACCAACCGACGTGAAGCTGATGATTGATGACGAACCGTTCGAGAACCGCACCTGACCCGAGGGCAACAGGCTGGAACTCGGTTCCACGTACAGGGTCACCAGGTGCGACGCACCGGCGACGACAGTCGTGGCGTTCATGCTCACTTCACCGGTTCCTGTAATACGAAGTGCACGGGATCCGGAAAAGCCGTTCTTCACGTTCTTGACCGAACCGCCGAAGGTCGCTGTCCACTGCTCGGTCCCACCCGACTCGAATGTCCAGCCGGCAACTTGAACGGGCTGCGGAATGGTCGTTGTCGTGACGGGCGACGTGGTCGTGGTGGTTGCGATCGTCGTGGGTGGTCGAGTGGTGCTGGTCGTCGGCCCAACAACCGTCGTCGTGGCCACGGTCGTCGGAGCCACGGTCGTCGGAGCCACTGTCGTCGGAGCCACTGTGGTGACGGTCGTTGGGGTGACCGAACCGCTGAAGACAGCAAAATCATCGATGAGGAAGGCGGAATCAGAGCCGACACCGACCAGCACGCTGACTGTTCCGGCGGGCAGCGTTGCGGTTGCGGCTCCTAAGAACCAACCATTGGCATCGGCGGTGTACGTCAGCTGAACCGCAGCGCCCACCAGCCCGCCCGAACCGTTGTAGAACTGCAGCTCACCTGCCCGGTAGCTGGGCGCTGTCGGGTTCTTCATGTACACACGGAAGCTGTATTGCTGGCCAGCGGTCAGACCCGAGAGAACCGTGTACGCCGATGGGCTGGGGGTGGCAGCGCTGAGCGCCCCTGCTCCGGTGCGTGCACCCGTGGTGGTGTTGCTCACCGGGCCGCCGAACCAGGCATTCCAATTGTCCGTTGTGCCGTTGTCGAACGTCGCGCCGGCAACCTGCGTACCGCCGCCTGCGACGGTTGTGGTCGGGCCACTCACTGTTGTCGTGGGACCCGTCACCGTTGTCGTTGGGCCCGTCACCGTTGTCGTCGGACCAGCGCCTGAGGTGCTGATGGTGATGTCGTCCAGGCTGTAGGCCGATGGGCTGCCGTTGACGCCGATCGTCACCAGCGTGGCACCGGCGGGAACGGTGAAGCTCAACGTGAATCGCTGCCATCCGTTGACCGACGGAGCGAAAGCCGGAGGTAGGTCCACCCCGATCTGGCCTGCAGCACCGAAAATCTGTACAGCGGCCACCAGGCCGGCGAGGTCGTCGCGCTTGGCATACCCGGCAAGCGTGTACGCCGTGCCAGGCGTCAGCCCGTTGACGCCGATGACCGTGGTGGAAGTGCTGCTGACAGGAGACACCCGCAGCACGCCGGTTCCACCGAGCGCTCCGGTGCTGCTGTAGGCAACGGTTCCGCCATACCACGGACCCCAGCCTTGGGTCGTGCCGTCTTCGAAGTCCCAGCGGTTGACCACTGTGCCCGTGACGGGAACCGTGGTTGCGACCGTGGTGGGCGGCAGCGTGGTGGCTGGTGGCCCGGCGGGGTTGATCATCGCGTTGAGGAGGTTGCGCGTCATCTGCTGCGCACGTGCATCGACGCCCCAATTGGCGTTGTCAAGCAGCCATGGCCAGTAGATCGTGCCGGCGTTGAACACCAACGCACCACTCGGCCGCTGGTAGATGGTGGACTCGTGCAGCGCACCAGCCTGCGGGACGGATGCACTGAGGATCACAGCGTTGGCCGGCGTCAGACCGTTTGCGAACGTACGATCCCATTCGTATCCAACAGCCTTCGGGATGGTCGCACCATCGGTGAGGCCGGTACCGTTGTAGATCCAGTGCGAAGCGCCCCGCACGATCCACGCAACGGAGTTGCCGTATGCGAAATCCGATTCGTACATCGAACCGAGCGTGGAGTTCTCGGGCCGGTTTGCCGGGCTCTGGCGGAATTGCACCGTGGTGGTTGCTCCCTGCACAGGGTCAAGGGCTGCGTCTTTGTAACAGACGATGGTGCGGGCGGCACGGCCGTCGGCAGCGTTCTCCAAACGGGTCTGCCAGTACATCGAGTTGGCTCCCATGAAGGCTGCGTGCTTGCCCTGGCCGAGCCATGTCTCGAGGTTGTCCCGCATCGACTTGGACCAGTACTCGTCGTGGAAGGACGACAGGAACGCCTTGTGGTTCGTCATCAGCCCCGGTGTCAACGCGATGTCGGACGACGATGCATACGACACGTCGTACCCCTCGCGCTCGAGGAATTTCAGCGTGTAGTAGTCGCCATCGAAGAACAACCCGGATCCGTAACCATCTGCGTACGGACGATCGTAGGAAACCTTCTTCGCCCGGCCGCCGGGTGAATTGTATTCGTACAGACTTTTGCCGCCCCACGCATTGTAAGCCTGCGAGGTCGAGGCTCCGACGACGTACAGGAACGCCGATGTGGACGCGTCATTGCGAACCACGAACGGTACGTAGGCCGACGGGACTGCGGTTCCGGCAGGGATGAGTGCAGCGAGATACATGCCGGAGGTCCACGTTGCGCCGGTCGCCAGCGAGTAGGTCGCCGGCCAATTGGCCGCAACCATGCCGTTAGCGTCGGGTGTGGGGACGGCCCGCTGCGTCCCGACGAGGTTCAACGCGCTGGCGACTTCGGACGCTTCAGCGCCGCCGTACCAGCCCATCCGGTAGAACCGCATGTCGAAGCGCGCCACCTTCGACGAAACGTGGAAGTTGAGCGCCGATCCTCGGTTCACCGATTCTGCAGCTGCGTACCCCTCGATCAGACCTGAGCTCGTGGCGTTGGGGAGAACCAGTGCACCGCTGTCAGCCGGTGAATCGTCGGAACCGTGACCGATGAAGTTCGTCCGCTTGAGCAGCGCTGCATCAAGTCCATCGACCTTCCACGAATTGGTGCCGGGCTTCTGGTTCTCAAGCACGACGTCATTCGGTGTATCGCCCGATGCGGCCTGGATGGTCACGACACCGACTGCGAGCAGAGACGCGACGATGGAAGCGTGGACACGGAGGGATCTGGTCCGCTTGCGGGACGGACGATCCGTCGAACGGGTAGCGGCGCGCAAGGACAAGGCGGAGAACTTCACGGCTACCACTGTAAGTGGTAGTGACGAGTTGTTCACCTTGTTCACCGAACTTCTTGCTCATTTCACCGTGGTTGATGACACAGGTCGGGACGGCACGACCCAACTGCTACTCGGGGTTGCCCAGCATTGAGGTCACCGGGGCGCAGCCGGCCAAGAGATCATCGACGAGCGGCCCGAGATCGGCAGGGTGGAACGGCTCGCCGCCGGGCTTGACGAACGGACCACGCCGCCAGCCTTCTGCGATGCCGAGGATGCCGCCCGAAGCCTCGAACACCCGGCACGTGACATGCGCGGCCTGCGGCGACGCGAGCCAGCACACGATGGGAGATACCCAATGCGGGCCGCGACGCTCGCGTTCATCATCGGAAACCTCGCCGTTGTTGCCCAACCCCTCTGTCATCCGAGTCAACGCGATCGGCGCGATCGCGTTGGCCGTCACCCCGTAGCGGGCCAACTCACGCCCGGCGATGATGGTGAATGCTGCGATGCCTGCCTTGGCCGCGCCGTAGTTCGTCTGGCCGACGTTGCCGTAGATGCCGGACACCGAGGAGGTGTTGATGATCCGGCCGCTGACCTCGTTGCCAGCCTTGGACTGGTCGCGCCAGTAGGCAGCGGCGTGACGAGACGTGGCGAACGTCCCCTTGAGGTGCACATCGATGACCGCGTCCCACTCGGCTTCGCTCATGTTGGCCAGCATCCTGTCGCGCAGGATGCCTGCGTTGTTCACCAGGATGTCGAGCCGTCCGAACGCATCGACCGCTTGATCGATCATGCGCTTGGCGCCTTCGAACGACGAAACGCTGTCGCCGTTCGCGACAGCCTTGCCACCGTTGGCAACGATTTCGTCGGCTACCTGCTGCGCAGGGGACACATCGGAACCGGTGCCGTCGATGCTGCCGCCGACGTCGTTGACAACCACAGCGGCACCATGTTCGGCCAGCAACAGGGCGTGCTCGCGGCCGATGCCGCGCCCTGCCCCGGTGACGATTGCGACCCGACCTTCATTGATTCCCATAGGGCTGGAGGATAACTCGCGCGCAATGGGGTGCTCCACCTCGGATTCGCTCCGATCCCTCCGCTCACCACTCGGCCGCGCCCCCGCCTGATGGGTTGCTCCACCTCGGACTCGCTGCGATCCCTCCGCTCACCACTCGGCCGCGCCCGGGTGGCAAGCTGATCAGATGCAAGTTCCGGGACTCGCCCTCACACCGTTCGCCATTCGTCTCCTCGGTTCCTTGGCCGAGAAAGAGCTCACCGTTCCAGACACCTATCCAATGACGGTCAACTCGCTGGTCACCGCTGCGAACCAGAGTACAAACCGGTTCCCCGTCTTGGACCTCGCCGCTGCCGATGTCCTTGCCGGCATCGGCGAGCTGAAGACCGAGCACCGCCTTGTACGCATGTTGCCGAGCGGAGCCGGAAGCAGGGTGGACAAGTACCGGCACATTCTTGAGGAACGGCTCGGGCTGTCGCGGCCCGAGAAATCCGTCCTTGTGCTGCTGCTTCTGCGTGGGCCGCAGACCGTGGGTGAGCTGAAAGGCCGCAGCCAGCGGATGCACGACTTCGCAACGCTCGCCGAGGTCGAGCGGGTCATCGACCGGTTGTGCGACCCGACGCAAACAGCTGATGCATCCGAGCCGACCGACGCCAGAGAATCTGGGATGTTGCGCACCGCATCGACGCCCGGGGCGGTGCTCGACCTGCCAGAGGGCTATCGGCGCACGTGGCCCGGACCGCTCGTCGTGCGTCTGCCTCGCCAGCCCGGCCAGCACGAACCCCGGATCATGCACCTGCTCGGCGGGCCGGTCGACGCAGCCACGGTCGCCGTCGAAGGAACGAGCGCGGTGCGCACCGGTGACGGTTCGGCAACGGCAACATCGAGCAGTACCGCCTCCGCCTTGGCTGATCGTGTGTCGGCGCTCGAGGCGCAGGTCGCCGACTTGCAGTTGGTTCTGGTGGATCTTGGGCTCTTAGAGCTCAGACCCTCGACCGAACCCGAACGTCCTCACACTCACTCGCCTGACGCTGTTGCCGACTGAATCTCTGAGACCGTCTTCACCTCGATGCCGCCACGCTGGCGCTGAGTGAGCGTGACCCGCACCCGGCGGGGAGCGGCAGTCCGCATCACTTCCTCGGCGATCTCGACCGCCAGCGCTTCTGCGAACACAGCACGGTCACGAAAACCCCACAGATACAGCTTGAGCGACTTGGACTCGATGCACCATGCCAACGGGTCGTATTCGATGACGACGTTGGACAGGTCCGGCTGCTGCGTGACGGGACACATCGAGGCCAGTTCGTCGCAGGTCATGGTGACCGACATGAGGTGTTTCGGCGCCGTGAAGACCTCGACGTGTTCAACAGCGTGGCGGACCGTGCTGCCAAGAATTGTGAGGTGTTCGGTCTGCGTGGGAGTCACGCGTCCAAACTACGCCGTGAGAACCGTGGGAAGGGTGGGTACTGCTAGATCGGCGAGCCGTAGCGGCTGGTCCGGCCCCATTGGCGAACGTGTACCTGTTTGCCGGTCTGGGGCGAGTCGATGACGAACTCTCCAGCGCCCAGGTACATCGAAATGTGGCCTGGTCGCCACACGAGATCGCCAGGCAGCAGTTGATCGGGGCCGCGCATTCCGGTTGCGTTGATCTGATCTGTCGACGTGCGGGGGATCTTGATGCCGGCGACGGACCACGCATACGACGTGAGGCCCGAGCAGTCGAAGCCGCCGGGCTCGTTACCCGAATATCGATAGTTGGTACCGACCTGGGCGAGTGCTGCGTACACGGTGATCATCCGGCGGGGGTCCGCTGCTGCCCACGCTTGCTCAAGCCGGTCGGCCGACAACTTCGGTAGGCGGGCGACCAGCAGGTCGACCACCGAGCGCCGCGCCGAGTCGTACGTCTTGCCGAGCGGTGCCGAGCCCTCGACTGCGACTGGCACGGCGACGGTGGTTGTGTTGCTCTTTTTTGCAGCCTTTTTCAGCGTTGTGGCGCTGGTCGGGATCGATCCGGCCGGGGCTGCGGTGGGGACGGTGACCGGCACTGTCACTTCGGTCGGAGGTACCAGCATGCTGACGGGGGCCGAGTTCGCGAACTGACTGGGCTGATCGCCAGTGGCTGCTGCGCTGCGGGTCGGAGGAGGGATGTACGGGATGATCGTCGTGTTGGAGGCATTCTCCGACTGCGGTTGCGCGGGGTTGGGCAGCGACGTCGTTGAACCGGCCGTTTCGGCGGCGGAACTGGGGGCACCGTTGGTGGGTGCGCCGACCAACGAGCTGACGGACGAGCCGGCCGACGAGTCGATAACCGTGGCCGGCGTTCGGACGGACGCATTCCCCTGTCCACCGCGGAGCAGGTCAAGTGCAGTTGCGGCTGCCACGGCAAGCGGATCGTTGGTAGCCGCTGCCACTGCCGTGGTGCCAGCACCTGACGACGAAGCGGCGCTGATCGGTATCAGCGTGACGGCCGAGACCACCACCAACAGACCACGCGAAACGCGTCGGCCGACACTGAGAAATCTGCCGACAACTCTGCCGCTACGAGCGGGCCAGTTTCGGTCGCATGGGTTGTGGGTATTGCTGTGGGTACTGGGCACTGTTACTCCTCGACGTGACGTGCGAGAGAAAGCGACACCAGGCCGACCACAGGGGCTGACCGCAGCGAGAGGTCTGGAACAGACGCAGTCACGGGTTTCATGCGGGACCGCCTACAAGCAGCAGGACGGGCCCCACGTTGCGTGCTGCCCGGAGGCTCGCAGCGCAATCATGGTCAGGTACTGATGACGAGTGTAGGCGCGCTCGCCGAGTTGTGCTCCGCCGAGTGCCGTTGATAGTTGCGGTCGACGTTCGGTAGCGAATGATATGGGGACTCATTGAACGGACCGTTCAGCAATTCTTCGCGCCACCGTGCCATGAGAGTCATCAAGGGAGGCTCAGACGCAGCGAGCGGGCTAACTCGTAGACCCCTGCGAACGTTCGCCGACGGCGATGAAGCTGATCTGCGTTCAGGGACGCAACATCGCCGGATGCAGCAGTGCAGCAACCCCACGACGGAACAGATCTGGTCCCTTGACCGAATTGTCTTCAACGGTGGCCAACACGAACCCATCGGTGGCGAGTACTTTGCGACGGAAGTTGGCCGGGTGCAGCGTCACACCCCACACGGACTCGTACACACGCCGAAGTTCCGGGATCGTGAACGGCTCGGGAAGCAGCCGCGTCGCGATGGTGGTGTACTCGAGCTTCGACCGCACCCGCTCGACGGCGTCCACAAGGACGTCGACGTCTCCGAACCGGTCGGTCTCGGCAAGCACGTCGTCAATTGCGAAGACTCGCACAGCGTCGGACATCCGGACACGGTCTGCCAATTCTTCGACCAGTGCAAAGTACGAAATCGTGACGAAGGGAATGGAAGCAGTGTCCCGTATGCACGCGTATGTTCTCAGCTGTTCGATGACAGACGACGGGTCGTGATCCGTTGCTATGCCAAGCAAGGCGACCGCCGTTTCGTCGGCGTTGCCATCGGCTGCCAACGACCGTCGGAGCAGTTGCCACCGTTGCGCCGGGCCGGGTGACTTCGCAGGCCACTCGAACGCCACACTCAGCTGTCCCTGCCAGATCGTGAGTGCTGCAACGGCGACCGCTACGTGGGCGACCCCAGCGCCGGCTGCAGGCGCAACTTCAGCAGCAGGCGCAGTGTCGGCGGCTGGGTCGGACTTCACGGCAGGTCGACCACAACGCCCATCTCAGCGAGTTCTCGCAGGACAACCCCTTCATTCTCAGGCCTGACTGCTGCACACAGCATTGGGAGCACGTGAACGTCGAAGCCTTCCGTAAGGCCGGATCGGCACGTCGCTGCCACGCAAAAATCAGTCGCCAGACCCACGACATCGACCCGGTGGATATCATACGCGTGCAGATATTCAGTGAGCGTCCGATCGTCATCGATTGATCGACCTTCGAACCCGGAGTAAGCGGCCGCCTCGGCACCTTTCGCAAATGTTGCGTTGATGAGATGCAAGGCCGACTTCAGGTTTCGGTGAAGCGCTGCACCTTCGGTTCCCCGAACACAATGTGGCGGCCACGAGTCGGCAAAGTCCGGCGAGGCGGAGAAATGCCCGCCGGGGGCAACATGACTGTCCACGGTGGCAACAACGATTGCGGCGTCGTTCTCCTTGACCCCGAGCCACTCGGCAATACGGGCAACGACCGCAGCTCCGCCCGCGACCGCCAAGGATCCGCCTTCGCAGAAGTCGTTCTGGCAGTCGACCACGATCACAGCGCGGCGGAGTTCCTTCGGCGAGCTATCCGTTGACATGGCGTAGACCTACCATTGTCGTGAGTGACCGGGACCCTAGTTCGGCGATCGAGTCGCGCAGCCGTTGCGCTGCCTGGCTCACCGTGGGTCGCATGAGTTCGACCCCGTCTGCCACATAGGAAACCTGCAACGGCCGCCCCTTCGGTACCTGGTCACGCATGGCAACAATGACGTCGATGCCTTCGTGTCGGACCGCCCGCTTGGCCCCGCCGAGTGACGCCTTACCGACGGACCGCTTTGCCACCGAGCGGGCAAGACCGTCGGCGTCGTCGATCTCGACGAGCTTGTAGGACAGCCCTGCGGTCGGGTGCCCATCGCCGGTCACAACGCTGGTCCCGACACCGAACACGTCGACCGGGCTCTGTGCTGCAACCAGGTCAACAATTGCCTGACGGTCAAGATCGCCCGACAGCACGATGCGGGTCGCTGACGCGCCCAGTTCGTCGAGCAGTATCCGAGCACGCTTTGCTTCGAGTGCGAGGTCGCCGGAATCGATCCGGACGGCCCCAGGACCTGGCACGCCATACGCTTGCGCGACCGCAACGGCTGTCCGGATCCCCGCTTCGATGTCGTAGGTGTCGACCAGCAGTGTGGTGTGCGGTCCTTGCGAAGCGAACTGAGCCGTGAACGCGTCTGCCTCCGACGAATGGGCGAGGGTGAACGAGTGCGCAGCGGTGCCAGCCGTTGCCAGGTGATAGCGGCGGCCAGCCTCGAGGTTCGAAGTGGCGCTGAACCCGCCGATCATCGCAGCACGAGCAGCGCCGACCGCGGCGTCGGGGTCGGTCCGCCTGCTCCCCATCTCGATGAGCGCGGCTCCACCCGCGGCTTGGACAATTCCTGCTGCCGCGGCCGCCACTGCACAGTCGTGGTTGAGGATCGACAGGATGACCGTCTCCAGCACCACTGCATCAGCGAACGTGCCCGAGACGGTAAGGATGGGCGACATCGGCCCGAACAGCTCACCTTCGTGGTAGCCGGTGATGTCACCGCGGAATCGATAGCCGAGCAACCAATTGCGCATGGTGTCGGACAGGTGCATCGGCGCACCGTGCAGGTGTTCCAGCGCAGAGACTTCGGCGAGTCCGAAACGGAAATGCTCAATCGCCTCAAGCACACGCGCGGTACCAGCAACCACGCCGTAGTTGCGCCCTGGAGGAAGCCGACGGGTGAACACTTCGAACGTGGCCCGACGGAATGCGACACCACTGAGCAGTGCGGCCTGCACCATGGTGAGCTCGTAGCGGTCGGTCGCCAGGGCCGTCGGTTCCACGGTGAGAGTTTGACTCAATTTGAGTCAACGTGCAACTCAGTTGTAGTCACGATCTCCACCCAGCGCGTGTCGGGAATGCGGGTCGGGAACGCAAAGACATCCCCGGCGCAGTTGCTCCGGGGATGTCAGGGTGGTGTGAAACGTTGTCCCGTTCGGAAATGTCCCGTTCGGAATTGCTCGGCGGATCCGCTCGGGGAACCCGGTGGCAGGGTCAGCTGCAGCCGCTGGTGGTACCGCAGGCCGAGCAGACGTAGCAGGAGCCGGCCCGATTCATCTCGTTGCCGCACGAGTAGCAGAACGGCGCATCGACCGGCCGCTGTCGGCTGATGGTGTTCTGCACGATGGGTGCCGTTGGTGCAGCCGTTGGTCCCGTTGGGGTAGCTGGGGTAGCTGCGGCATTGGCTGTTGGCGCCAATGCCGTCGGGCCGGTTCGGGTGGTGAGGTCCAGCATGCCGATCGTCCGCGTGACTGCTTCTTCGACGCCGGGCAGCGTTGGCTGCATACGCTCGTTGGTCGACAGCACACCGAGGTCGAGGCGCTGCTCGTAGGTGAGGTAGTCCAACGCAAGCCGGCGGAAGATGTAGTCCAGCAGCGACGTGGCGATGCGAACCTCGGGGTCGTCGGTCATACCGGCGGGCTCGTAACGAGTGCTGGCGAACTTCGACACGTACGTGGTGAGCGGCACACCGTGTTGCAGGCCGAGGCTGATGGAGATGGAGAACGCGTCCATGATTCCGGCGAGGGTTGAGCCCTGTTTGGAGACCTGGATGAACAGTTCGCCGGCGCGTCCGTCTTCGAACTCGCCGACCGTGACGAAACCCTCGCAGTCCGCAACGCGGAACTTGAAGGTGGAAGACCGACGACGACGGGGCAGGCGCTCGCGCACTGGAGTGCGAACCACCGTGGTGGTCTGAGCCAGCATCTGTTCGAGTTCCGCAACCTTTGCCGCCAAGGCCGGGTCGCCGACCGGCGCCGTCGCCGTGGCGTTGTCGTTGTCGTTGGAGTTGGCATCCTGCGTATCGGACTTCTTCATGGTCGACAGCGGTTGTGCAACCTTGCAGTTGTCGCGGTAGATGGCGATCGCCTTGACACCCATCTGCCAGGCGTCGATGTGGATCTGCTCGATGTCTTCGATGGTGACGTCTTCGGGCATGTTGACGGTCTTGGAGATCGCACCGGACAGGAAGGGCTGCACTGCCGACATCATGCGGACGTGGCCCGAGTAGTGGATGACGTTGTCGCCCATCGAGCAGGCGAACACCTCGAGGTGCGACGCCAGCAGATGCGGGGCACCCACGATGCTCTTGTGCCCGTCGATGTATGCGACGACGTCGTTGACCTGGGTAGCTGTGTATCCGAGGCGGCGCAGCGCACGCGGCACGGTCTGGTTGACGATCTGCATGTTGCCGCCGCCGACCAGCTTCTTGAACTTCACGAGGCCAAGGTCGGGCTCGACACCGGTGGTGTCGCAGTCCATGAGCAGGCCGATGGTACCGGTGGGGGCAAGAACCGTGGCCTGTGCGTTGCGCGTGCCGTACGTTGCCGCCATCTCGACAGCCTCGTCCCATGACTCTTCGGCAGCACCCAGCAAGGTGGCCGGAACGAGTGTCTCGTCGATCAGGCTGACTGCGTCGCGGTGCATGCGCAGCACGCGGTTCATCGGTTCGACGTTCTCGGCGTACCCGGCATGAGGGCCCATCCGGCCGGCGGTGCGAGCACTGACCGCGTACGCATGACCGGTCATGAGAGCGGTGAGCGCCCCAGCCCATGCGCGGCCTTCGTGCGAGTCGTAGCCGTAGCCCAACGCCATCAGCAGTGCACCCAGGTTGGCGTAGCCAAGGCCGAGTTGGCGGAACCGACGGCTGTTCTCGCCGATCGGCTCGGTTGGATAGTCGGCCCGCCCGACCAGGATCTCTTGTGCGGTGAAGAACGTCTCGATGGCTGCCTTGTACCCCTCGACATCGAACGTGTCGGTGTCGTCGAGGAACGTGAGCAGGTTGAGGCTGGCAAGGTTGCACGCCGAGTTGTCGATGTGCATGTATTCCGAGCAGGGGTTGGACCCGTTGATCGGCGAGGTGTTTGACGACGTGTGCCACTTGTTGATGGTGGTGTTGAACTGCATGCCCGGATCGGCGCATTCCCATGCTGCGGTTGCGAACTGACGGAACAGATCACGGGCACGGACGGTGCGAAGCACGTCGCCGGTAGTGACCGCAGTCATGTCCCATTCCCTGTCCTGCACAACTGCTTCCATGAACGCATCTGTGACGCGGACCGAGTTGTTTGCGTTCTGGTACTGGACGCTGAACGAGTCTTTGCCGTCAAGGTCCATGTCGAAGCCTGCATCGCTCAGGACCCGGGCTTTGCGTTCTTCGAGTGCCTTGCACCAGATGAAGTCCTCGACGTCGGGGTGGGTGACGTCGAGCATGACCATCTTGGCGGCGCGGCGGGTCTTGCCACCTGACTTGATGGTGCCCGCCGATGCATCGGCGCCGCGCATGAAGCTGACCGGACCGGATGCTGTTCCGCCGCCCTGGAGGTGTTCCATGGACGAACGGATGTTGGACAGGTTGATGCCGGCGCCGGACCCGCCCTTGAAGATGATTCCCTCTTCGCGGTACCAGTTGAGGATGGCGTCCATCTTGTCCTCGACCGCAAGGATGAAGCACGCGCTTGCCTGCTGGGGAACGCCCTTAACGCCGATGTTGAACCAGACGGGCGAGTTGAACGCACCCTTCTGGTGGATGATGAGGTACTTCAGCTCGTGGTTGAACACCTCGGCCTCGGTACCGTCGAAGTAGCCGCCTTCGATCCCCCACTGCGTGATGGTGTCGGCAACCCGATCAGCAACCTGCTTGAGTGACCGCTCGCGCTCGGGTAGTCCGAGGGTACCGCGGAAGTACTTCTGCGCCAGGATGTTGGTGGCGTTGAACGACCACGTCGACGGCACCTCGACTGCGAGTTGCTCGAACGCGACCTCGCCCGTCTTCCAGTTGCTGATGCGGGCGTCGCGACGTTCCCAGACGACCGTGTCGTAAGGGTGGACGCCTGGGGTGGTGAAGTAGCGGCGCAGGCCAATGCCTGCTCGCTCGGGTGCGATTGCCATTTGTCGCTGGATCCTTTGTGGTGACGAACGGGAAGTGTGTCGAAGTGGTGATGCGTTGTGGTGTCGGAGCAGCGATCAGGGTGAAACAGCTCGGGCAGGCGAACGAAGAGGGCTAGCAATCGAAGGAGGGAGTCAATCGAAGCGATCAGGGGAACGGCGCTCACCCTAAACCACAACATCTCGTGGTGGCTGGATACCGCAACCGCTAGATGAGGGTTAGATACAAGCTTGTAATTTCACGCCTGTCAAGCAGTGAATGTGTGTCTTTCACACCGTACGGGGTTGAACATGTGGAAGAACAGACCCTGAGCCTGTGGATCATCTGTGGATTGCGCTGGCGAACTACCCGGAACCGTCGGCGCCGTTGCGTCGGACCGAGGAAGTTTTCCCCATGAGCTTGACTTCGCGGGTGAAGTCGCCAAGGTCGGTGAAACCCTTGTACACCGACGCGAACCGGATGTAGGCCACCGCGTCGAGATACCGAAGCCGTTCGAGGACTGCAAGACCGACTCGCTCGGATTGAACCTCGGTTCCCTCGAGCCTGACCGATTCCTCGACGTCGGTCGCGACATTGTCGAGAACAGCGTCGTCGATGGGCAGGTTCTTGGCCGCTGCACGCAGCCCGTCGAGAACCTTCGCCCGGTCGAACGGTTGCCGGGTTCCGTTTCGCTTGACCACCGTTACCGGAACTTCTTCGACTCGCTCGTACGTGGTGAACCGACGAGTGCAACCGAGGCACTCCCTGCGACGGCGGATGGCGGACCCGTCGTCGGCCGACCGGGAGTCGATCACCTTGTCTTCGATGCTGGAGCAGGCCGGACAACGCACGACGGCGACGATAGACGCCCAGCCGAGAGTGGCCCGACGGACGAACAACCGGCAGACGAACAACCGGCAGACGAACAACCGAGAGACCAACACTGGACAGCGGTGCGGCCGTCATGGCACGTCAGGGCAACGGAACCAGCAGCGTGTCGCCCGCGCTGACTGCCGCGGTGCCATGCGCGTCGATGATGGCTTGGACCAGCGGGCGTACGTCACCGGTTGGTTGGACGCGTCGTGCGATGACCCAAATGGAATCTCCCGGCTGAACCACAACGTGCACGGAACGCACGCCCAGCGTTGGGGCAGCGCCAGGACCGGCCGAAGCCACCTCGTTGCCCACAAGCGCCGCGACGACCACGAGCGCCATGGCCGCAGCGACGAGCACGGAACGAACCCGCATCGTGCGAAGTCCACCGGCGATGAGGCCGGTCGAGCGGATGGGGGCCCGACGACTGCCCCGGCCAACCGGGTGGCCCGGGTGGCCCGGATGACCCGGATGACCCGGATGACCCAAGCGCCCGCCGAGCGGTGCGAGGTTCTTCCGAGAACGCTCATCAGGGGGAGGGTTGCCGATGAAATCGCTGGGGTCGACCAGGACACCGCCGACTTGTGCTGGCCGCAGTGCAGCACGGGGAGCGTACGCACGGCCCCTCTGGGCGGTGCGAAGTGGCGAAGACATCGTTGCGGCCATGGGAACTCCTCGGGAGAAATTGCTGGGTGCTCGTCCTGCTACGAACGACTGTTCGAACGAATTAACCACGAACGACTGTTCGTGTCAAGAGGATTTGCGAACAAATGTTTGTGCGACGGACCTTCGCCTGATACCGTGCTCGACGAACACCTGTTTGTTGTGATCTTCCCCCCATCGCTTCCCCCGCTCGCCCGGCATCTCGCTCCCCACACCAGCGCCACCATCCGCTCAAGAAGGACTCCCCCAATGGCCACTGAGTCGCTCACCGAACGTCATCGCCAGATCCTCAAGTGCATCGATACAGCCATGCGAGAGCGCGGCTATCCGCCGTCAGTGCGCGAGATTGGCGAGGTCGTCGGGCTGTCGTCGTCTTCCACCGTCCACGCACACTTGAAAACGCTCGAAACGCTCGGCTACCTCCGCCGCGACCCGTCCAAACCCCGCGCCATCGAAGTCTTCTTCGAGCCGATGACCGGGGCCTCGGTCGAACGTCGTCCCGTACGCCACGTGCCGCTCATCGGCGACGTCGCTGCCGGCACCGGTGTCATTTCCGAAGAGCGGGTCGAAGAGGTCTTCCCGCTCCCCGAGGACTTCACCGGCGACGGCAACCTGTTCATGCTGCGGGTCCGTGGAGACTCCATGATCGAAGCCGGCATTCTCAGCGGAGACTTCGTCGTTGTGCGCCAGCAGGACGTGCGCAACGGCGACACGGTCGTGGCCGGCATTCCCGGTGACGAGGCAACCGTCAAGGAATACAAGAAGAGCGGCTCGCGCATCACGCTGCTACCACGCAATCATCGCCTGGAACCAATGGTCTACGACGCTGCTGACGTCACGGTGTTCGGCAAAGTCGTCACCGTGCTTCGTCGCATGTAGCAAGACGGTCGCACCCACAGACCACAAACCGTTCGGCGGTTCGGGTGCGGCCCCGGGGGACTGCGGGCCGGTTGCGACGAAGTCCAGCGGAACTGTCTGACTTGCCCGGCGGCACGGTCATCCGTACACGCCAGCCGCCGCAAGGCGCTGAGCTGCCAACAGCACCCGGTCGTCGGGCTGCACCACTGCAACCCTGATTCGGTTCGCGGACACGGTGCCGTAGAAGTCACCTGGCGACACCAAGATGCCGGCCGTTTTGGCCAGCCAGTCGGCTGCGGCCCATCCATCACCGGGTTGTCCTTCCCGGCCGTCTGGGACACGTGCCCAGAGATAGAACGACCCGTCTGGCATCGATACGTCGAAGCCCGCTGCCTGGAGCGCAGGCAACATCACGTTGAGCCGCCGCTCATAGCGTTGCCGCTGCTCGTCGACGTGCGCGTCGTCGGAGTACGCCACGGCCGCTGCGGCTTGGATTGGCCCCGGAACCATGAACCCTGCATGCTTACGAACCTCGCTGAGGTGATGCACAAGGCTGGGGTCACCGGCGTAGAACCCAACCCGTATGCCGGCAAGGTTGGAGCGCTTGGAGAGCGAATGGACGGCGAGCACACCTGCGTTGCCGCTTTGCAGGACGGTCTGCGGCCGCCCCACCCAGGTGAACTCGCAGTAGCACTCGTCGGACAACACCCAGACGTCGTGCGAGCGACCCCATGCGGCAACTGCCGCCACATCGTCGAGGTTGCCTGCCGGGTTGCCCGGCGAATTGACCCATATGCAGAGCGCCCGGGCAGTGTCGGCCGAACTGATCGACCCGAGGTCCATCTCGCCCCGTGGCGTCATGGCTACCGGCACTGCGCGCAGGCCTGCGAGCAGTGCACCCATCTCGTAGGTGGGGTACGACACCGCAGGGTAGAGAACCGTGTCACGATCGTCACGGAGCAGGTGCAGGTAAGCCGGGGTGGTGGCAACGAACTCTTTGGTACCGATGCAGGCTGCGACCTCGCTGGATGCCGACACGGTCACACCGAACCGGCGTTGCAGCCAACCAGCGGCTGCATCTCGTAACGCCGGCGACCCGAGCGAGGTGGGATAGCCGCGCTCGGTGCCAGATGATCCGAGCACTTCGATGACCGCCGGTGGCGGCGCATCGCACGGTGTGCCGACCGACAGATCGACCAGCCCTCCTGGCACCGCCGTTGCGGCGCGTTTCGCAGGTTCGAGGCGATCGTACGGGTACGGCGGAACGACAAAGGTCATGGGCCGATCACGTTATCGGACCACCCGGACGACCCCTCAAGGTGTGGCCCGGCTGATCACGACGAATTGTGACACAACAAAGCGGGCTGGCTTCAGACTCGTTCGGGGTACATGGCACGGCGGCTGACGGGGATGCCAGCTGCCGCTGCGTCGACGCCGAGACGGCCCGACACGTCACCATCGTCGTGGAGCCGCACCTGCGATGGCATGACCCCGAGCAAACCGGCGATGGCGCCGAGCGCTCCTTCGTCGCCGACGGGGATCCGCAGCCGCCAGCCGTCGACACGGGCCTCGACAACCGGTTCGGGCCCGTCGGGCAGCACCACGACGCGCACTTTGCGCTCCACCCCCGGGTGCTGCACGTCGGTGTCTCGGTCCAACCAGGTCGCATCGATGACCACACCACGGTTGCGTGCAGCATCGGTGACCAACCGGTGCAGCGCCCGAGCGCGCGGTTCGCAGAGCGGATCGGCGGCACTCCAGTCGTCGAGCGTCTTGCGATACCACGGGTGACGCATGTCGACGATGGCTTCGTTGATGGCAACCGTCCGCATGCCCTTCGCCAGGATGCCGGCTTCTCTATTCGTGGCCGAGCCCATATGGAACGCAAACGCGTCGAGTGCAAGGACGTGGGTCCATCCGCGCTCGGTCGCCCGGCAGCACCAATCGACCTCTTCGGCATAGCCACGGCCGAACAGAGGATCCATCACACCAACCGCATCGATCGCAGCACGCGGGATGTACAGGCAGAAACCGCAGCCTGTCGGTAGCTCAACAGTTGCACCAGCAAACTCGTCGGCGAGCGACCCCGCGATCCGGTCGAGGAGGGCCTGGTCGGACAGATGCTGCTCCGCATCGTGGTTCTCCAACGAGAAGATGCTGACATCGTTGGCCCAGGCCGTGACGCTGGCGATCTTCGGTGCAGTCGCCGCTGCGGCAACCAGCGAATCGACCAGTTGGGCAGAGACGACCACGTCACTGTTCAGCAGGATGCATGCGTCGTAGCCGCCTTCCATCGCCCACAACAGGCCGAGGTTCATATTGCGCGGGATTCCCACGTTGCGCGGCGAGGTGTAGCAGACGATGCCGAGAGCCGCGCAGAGCGCAGCAAGTTCTTCGGAGAAGCCAGGAACTGGCGAGGCGTCGTCGAACACCACCACATCGACGGTATGGGCAGATGAGCTGGGGAGACGAGCGATGGAACGCAACGCTCGGGGTACGAACGCGCGCCCGTTGTACACGATGACTGCAACAAGCACCCGGGTCATGTGGCTACTTACGATCGCAGCGCGTTGCGCAGGTTCCACACCTTGGCAGCCCACCGGTATGCGGTAGAAGCCTTCTGGGCGTCGAGGTGGGCGGCTTGCGCGTCCAGCGCTGCCTGCCTTGCCGCAATCTCGCCTGTGACCGCTTGGTCCCGAACATCGGCGGCTGCTTCGAGGGCTGTGATATGTGCACGTAGTGCCTCGGCCTCGGAACGTGCGACGGCTGACCGCTGGTTGGCCTCGACGAGCCGAGCGGTGAGGTCGATCACCCGGGCGTTGGCCACCTCCACGTCGAGCAGAGCCTGTTCGAGGGAAAGGCGGTCCAGCTCGCCAACGACACGCTGCTGATGCTCCGGGGTACTGGCTGTGACAAGTGAAAGCCGTGGTGCCGGCCCTTGAGCCGCGCTCGGTGTGCCGTCCGCTGCTGTCTGTGCTGCGATCACCGCCAGCCGACGCACCGTGTCAACGGCGGGTACGGACACCTGATCGCCCACAGGATCGGCGCGCTCGCCAGCAGTCTCGTCAACGGTCGAGCCGGTGGGTGCGGTGTCATCCTCTGCGCCGGTTGCGCGGAGAACCCGTGGCGCCGAGGCGAGTTCGCCCCGAGACGGATGGTCGTGGTCCGGAACTTTTTGTTCCGGAACCTGAGTTTCCAAGTTCGTTTCCGAGATCTCGGTTTCCGGGATCTGGGTTTCCGAGATCGTGTGGTCTGAGGTCATGGGCACGGGCTTTCGGACTCAGAGCGAACGGCGGCGGGGGGCCGCAAGCAGTTCACGGAACACCGTCACCAACCGTTCGGCGTGTGCAGCCCAACTGTACTGGCGGCCGGAGCGCAGCAACGCGTCACAGTGTGCGGTTGCCAGGGCCGGGTCAAGCAGCAGTTGCTCTGCCACGTCGGCCAACTTCGCTGGGGCCCACGAGGACGCCAACAGCGGTAGGGATCCCGCCGCCGGGCCTCCCGCGAGTTCGCTGATCGGGCCGAACCCGACACTCACCGTGGGAACCCCGAACGCGGCCGCTTCGAACGGTGGCAGCCCGAACCCCTCGGCCGATGTGGGATACCACGCAAGGGCCGCGTGCGACAACAGCCAATTGCGTTCATGCTCGTGCACCTCGGGCAGCACGTGCAACCAGTCCTGCGAACTGCGGTCGGCGAATCGCTCGGACGATTCGGCGAGCCGGGTTGAGCCGAACGGAACGGCCGGCCCGGCCATCACCAGGTCGAGATCCTGGCCTCGGCTGCGGAGTTCGCGGTGCGCGGCGATTGCGAGTTCTCGGTTCTTGTGGTGGTAGTTCACGCCGAGCGTGAGTGCGAAGCGGCGGCCGGAGAAGCCGAGCGACTCGAGCTGCGCCGGGTAACGCGTCGTGAGACCGGCCCCGAGATGCTCGGTTCCGAGCGGCACCACAGAAATGCGCTCGTCTTCGATGGCGAGACCGTGGAGATGCATCTGCGCCCGGACATCGCCCGAGATGACAGTCACCCCATCGGCAACACCGACCACGTGGTCGAAGGAATCGCAATAGCGCTGCCATGCGCCGCCGTCGGGGAAGTAGCTGCCGTTCGCGTATGCGATGACATCGAGCACCGAGACCACGTACCGAACCGCCGTGCGACGCCAGGGAGCGGGGTCATATCCTTCGACCGGTTGGTACGGCCGGAACGCAATGTCGACCACACCGAAGCTCGCAGGATCGGTGTTCTGGCGAGCGTCCACCGAGGGCAATGCGAACACGTCGGCCGCATACGACGGCACCTGGCCTGGTAGCGCAACACCGACCCACGAGACAGCCGTGTGTTCGGCCAGAGCACGAATCGTCTGCGCGCAGGCAACCTGGGTACCGGTCTCGTGCGGTCCGAAGCATGATCCGTCCACCAGGACACGCAATCCCTGCACTTTCACCCGAGCGAGTTGGTGCTGGTGGGCGAACGGGGAATCGCCGGTGGTGCGGTGCGCGTCAAGCGTGCCGATCAGGAAGCGATAGCGATGCAGGAGCCAGCCAAGGTCATCGGCGCGCATATCGTCGTCCGTCGGCCTGATGGCGGCATCGGCGGTTCGGCCGACGAACGTCGCCGTGTCGACAAGGTTCAGGAATCCCTTCTGCGTCGCTCGTGCCGAGAAGTCTGCGACTGCAACATCGAAGCGAGCCGAAACCGGTGCCTCGAATCGCCCAATGGCACTCAGCCCCGAGGCAGTGAGAAATACGACAGGTCCAGCTGCCAGCGGAATTGGGGCCTGGGATTGGCGCGGCCGTTCTGTGCGAAGCACGTGCGTGAGGGACTGTTCGTTGTGTGCGCCTTCCACACGCGCATCGGTGCGATTGCGGATCGGGAAACTGAGTGAACTCGCCGCGTTGCAGAGGAACGACACCGTTGCGACCCGGAGATCGGCGGACGCCCAGGCTGCAGCGTTGGCGAACGGGTCCAATGGCAACGACACTGCGTCGTCGACGACGATCACGTGTCCGCCGGTCGAACGGAACGTCGTGTCGATCAGTTCGCTGATGGACCCGATGCCACCCCAGCTCACCCGTGCGTCGAGGCCATCGAAGGACTGCCCGTGAATCGGGTAGAGCACACCGATCACGATGGGATGCTCCGTGTGCTGCAGGACAGAACGGACCGACATCAGCCACCGCTCGGGACTGTCGGCGACGAACATCACGACCGTTGTGGGCACCGTCGGTTCTGTCGGCACCGTCGGTTCCGTCTCGGTCAGATCGTCAACGGGCACCCCACGACGGTAGCCCCGCCGGTTCCGTGCCTGGACGCTTACAGCTGCCCCCACGAGACCACCCTTCCGACTGGCTCAATACTGCCAGGCCGGTAATCGAACACTGGAACGACAACCCCACACCCTTCATCTGGAAAAAGACCCGCCGACGAGATCCCCGGAGCAGGGTACCCTCGCCCATCGTGCGACCAGACGTGCCCTCACTCACTGCGTCGGAACGCATCCGGTCCGAGCCCCTCAGAACGGCCGAACGAATCACGACGATTCTGTTCGGCCCGTCCGGTTCGGCTACGGACCACGCATGTCACGCATGGTACGAAGGTCACGGACGTTCCGCATTCTCTGTGCAGCCTGGCCAACTCTGGGTCAGCCACTCGCTCCGCCGAGCGATCGACACAGAGTTCGACTCGGAATTCGGCCACAAGATCGGCCACAAGATCGGCCGGCGGACTGGCACAGAAACGACCCTCGCTGCCACGCGCCTGCTGGACCCGGAGTCGCTTTCGGGGCTGAACGCGCTGGCCCACAAGGCTGCCGGGACCGGCCAACTGATCGGTGTGAGTGGATCCGACGGGTCTTTGCTCGCGGCGATCGCTCCCGATGAAACTGCGCTGTTGCACTGGCAGCGAGCGGCACTGAGCGTCGGCTACGCCATCAAGGAACCGGGAAAGGCGCTTCTGGATCGGCTCCTGGCCGACGGCACCGTTGCCGTAGCAGCCACGCTGCCGCTGTCCACGCGGGTCGCCCCACCCGCGTCCATCTTCGCGACTCCATGCATTGCAAAGCTGCTGCTCGACCATTTGGCGCTCCGCCTCCGGACCCTGGAACCCTCGCTGATCCACCCTTCAAGCGCGATAGCAGCATCACTCGCCCGTGTCGATCGCACGCCGGCAGACGCACGCCTGCACCTTCCCCCAGCCAGCGCCGGCCACGCACCGCTACCCCCGGATCCGATGGTCGACGAGACCGGGCTTCGGCGCTGGCTGATGGCACCGGTCGGGCCTGGGCCGTATGCACCGTCCAGGCTGCTCGCTTCGGTTCACGCCAACCGCATCGACCTCGCCGAGGCCTACCCTGACCTGACCGTCGAGCAGTGGCAGATCGGTCTGTGGGGGTGGGCACATTCGTTCGGGATGGACCCCGACATCGGCGCCGGTCTTCCCTCGTGGGCAACGCGCCCTCCGAGACCGCTCCCAGCCTGTGCGCCCCCTCCCACGATCGTCTCGCGCCGCGGCCGGGCAGTTCAGGTCGTTGGCTACCTGGAAGCGGCGTTGGGTCTGGGCGAAGCGGCACGGCTTGCAGTGCGCGCGCTCGAACTTGCGGGCGAGTCCGTCGAGACGACGGCGTATCGACACGTGGTCAGCCCACCCGCCGCGTTCACCCACCGCGTTCGCGCCGGACAGGCACCGGCCGACATCCAGCTGATCTGCTTGTCCGGTACGGCACTGACCAGATGGACCACGACGCAAATTCCCTCGACAGGTCTGCGGCCATATCGGATCGGGCTGTGGTTCTGGGAGTCAGACACCCTGTCCGGCTCGATGGAGGCGAGCCTGTTGCACCTCGACGAAGTGTGGGTCACCTCGTCGTACACCGCGCAGGCAGTCAGCAACGCGGCTCCGGCGTCCATGCCCGTCCACGTGACACCGCTCGGCGTTGCGCCGGCCATTTCATCCGGCAGCTCGCCGCCGCCCGGGTCACACGCGGCACGCCGACGCGTCATCGAGCACTGCCCCATGCTCGGCTCGACGCTCGACCGAGGATGGTGCGGGTTCAGCTTCGACCTGTCGTCACGGCTCACGAGGAAGAACCCGCTGGGTCTCGTCGCAGCGTGGCGTGATGCATTTCTGGAGCCGGGCCTGCAACCGGGCGACCCGGTACTCATTCTGAAGACGGTCAATGGCGGAGCACAACCCGACGCGCTTCTCACCTTGCAGACTGCAGTAGCCGACCGGGCAGACATCTTCGTTGTGCACGAGCATTGGTCAGCCACTGCGCACCACAACTTCATACGCGCACTGAGTTTGTATGCGTCGCTGCATCGCAGCGAGGGCTACGGGTTGGTGTTGCTCGAAGCCATGGCCGCAGGAGTGCCGGTACTTGCCACCGGTGCAACTGGGAACATGGAGTTCATGGACGACTCGAACGCGTGGTTGGTGCCGGCCCTGCCATTCGCACTGGCAACCGATGACGGGCCGTACCCGAAAGGAAGCGTGATGTTCTCCCCCGACCACGCAACGGCAGTTCGGTTACTCGCAACGCTGCTCTCCAGTGATCCGGCAGCGGTCCACGACCGGCACCTTCGCACGACAACTGCGGCGGTTCAGGTTGCGTCGCTCGCGGACGGGTCAGCTGCAGCGAAGTGGATGGCTCGGCGTCTGGCCGCTATCCGCACCGAACGTTGAGTGCTTCGCTTCCTGTGGCCGAACTGGCGGCCGGAGAATCAGCCCCGGGTGCCGAACAGCGCAACGACCTGCGATGCCTGGTCCCGACGAACCCGCAGCACCGCCTTGCCGTCGATACGTGCCGCTGACGTCGGCAGTGTGAAACCCTGCAACGCGTCTGGTTCGAACGCGCTGAACGTCTTCGCAGTTCCGTACAGTTCGGTGATGCCGTAGGTCTTGTCGAGTGTGAGGGCGCTCTTCAGGTCGCCGATGAGGCCCTGCGCCGTGATTGGATTGCGTCCACCTGAGCCGATCACTTTTTCCATGACCTGCTTGATGAACCGCTGCTGGCGCTGCACGCGACCGATGTCGCCTCGCCCATCGGATTTCCATTGGCCGTTCACCAACTGCTCGTAGTGACGGCTGCGCACATAGGCCGTGGACTGCGTCTTGTTGAGTATCTGGCAACCCGCCGGAACATCGAGCTTGGTGACCTTGTCGCGCGCCGGATGGTCGAAGCAGATCTCGATACCCCCGAGCGTGCCCACGATCTCTTGGAATCCAGCGAAATCAACTTCGGCCACGTGATTGATCGGCAGGTTGAAGTTCTCCTGCAGCGTTCGGACAAGGCTGTTGACACCCTTTGCGTACGCGCTGTTGATCCGGTCGTTCTTGTTGGTGCCTGCTAAGTGCACATATGTATCGCGCGGGAACGACAACAGCGCAGCCTTCTTTCCATCCGGCGAGATGCGCATCACGATGATGGTGTCGGACCGACTGCCGCCGACGGACCCGAAGCCGGTCTTCTGCGAATCAGGAACGTCAGCACGGGAGTCAGACCCGATGAGCAAGATGTTCTGCGCATCGGCACCACCGATGGGCTCGACGTTGACCCGATCGACGAGCAGACCACCCTCACGAGGTTTCTCGGCCTCGGGCAAGACGACCACCGGAGCGTTGGCGCACGCCGGGTCGTCGTCGCACGACCCAGCGCCGGGGACCGTGACAACGGGTGTTGTCGGGCCAGGGGCGATGGTGACGCCGTCAGCGGGGAGGGATTCGTCGAACCCATCGTTCACGGTGGGGTCGAGTTCGTTCGGGTATGACGTGACCGGCGCGGACGGAACACTTGGCACGGGGACGGTCACCCCGGCAACACCGGGCAGATCAAGGGTCTGGGAGTTGGCTTCGTTGCGCCGCAGGGTGGCGAACTGCCACGTGACATATGCAGTGGTGAGGGTAACGACAGCCAGCACGGCAAGACCGACACGACGCAGTGCACGCCGGCCCCGCGGCTTCGAACGAACTGCCTGGCCGACCGGCTTTCCGCCGGCCGAGGGCTTGTTCGACAAGGTCGCTGCTTGTGCTCGTTTCGTCGCAGGCTTCGCCGCTGTTGGCTTGGCACCGGTTGTGGGAACCGTTGGCGGTTTTTTGGCGGGCTTCGATATCGCAAACACTCTGGCCGGAACGTTGGCAGGTAGCACGACTGCTGTGGAGGCAGGGTCGTCGAGGTACTGGAACGGGGCGTCGTCCCATTCGCCGGCATCAATATCGTCGAACTCACCGGTGAAGTCCTCGACCAGTTCCGACGGAACAGTGCTCGCCGGATTGCGGGTACTGGTGCCCTCACCGACCGATGACTCGAAGTTCGGCGCCCATTGCTGTTCGGCGGGCACCGGCTGCATCGGCTGCATCGGCTGCACCGTCGGCATCGGCTGCATCGTCGGCATCGTCGGCTTCGTCGGCTTCGGCGGCTTCGTCGGCTTCGGCGGCTTCGGCGTGGTCACCTGAGCGGCGACAGCTTCCGGCTCGGACGCACCAGGGTGGGAGGTTTCAACATCCAGCGCCCAATCCGACCATGGGTCGGCGGGGGGACGGGTACGAGAGCGGTGCATGGTCATGAACCGGCCTCACTCGGCCGAGATCACGCGCGCCCCGAGCCGCACAAGTTTGTCGAGGAACCCCTCGTATCCGCGCCCGATCATCGACGCGCCGCGGATGGTGGTGCGGCCGTCAGCCAGCAGCGCCGCAATGACGTGGCTGAAGCCTGCTCGCAGATCGGGAACCTCGACGTCGGTGCCTTTGAGCTGGGTGACACCCTTGAACTGTGCGAGGTGCTTGTGGCCGAGCCCACCGAACCGGCAGGCACGGTTCTTCGGACAGCCCGACGTGACCGTGATGTCGGCACCCATCTCGATGAGCGCCTTGGTGTAGGTGAACCGGTTCTCGTACACGGTCTCGTGGATGAGCGACGTGCCGTTGGCCTGTGTGAGCGTGACCCCGACGGGCGCCTGCCAGTCGGTCATGAACCCGGGGTGGACGGCCGTATCGACCTCGATGGGATGCAGTTCGTCGGAATCGCGGCAGAACCGGATGCCCTGCGGGCCGGCGGTGAACGAACCGCCCATCAGCCGGTATGCGCCCAGGAACGACACCATGTCTTCCACCCGCGCCTGGCGGACGAACACCTCGCCGTGGGTGGCGATGGCTGCGCACGCCCAACTGGCCACTTCGAGGCGGTCCGGGATGGCGACATGCTGATACCCGTTGAGCGATCGCTGCCCGTGAATGATGAGCGTGCGATCGTCGCCGAACAGGATGGCAGCGCCCATCTTCTGCAGGACCGCGATGAGGTCGAGGATCTCGGGTTCGACGGCCGCACCGTGCAGCACCGTGGTGCCCTCGGCCAGGCTGGCGGCCAAAAGCACCTGTTCGGTGGCACCGACCGACGGGAACGGCAGGCGTAGCTCGCAACCCACCAGCCGGTCGGCCGTCAGGTGCAGGCCGTCTGCCTGCTCGTCGATGTCGGCACCGAGCTGCTGCAATGCCATCAGGTGCCAATTGACCTGCCGCCTACCGATGTCGTCGCCGCCCAGGCTGGGAATGATGGCCTCGCCGGTGCGATGCAGCAACGGCCCACACAGCAGAATGGGAATGCGGCTGATGCCGTTGAACCGCCGGGACTGCTCGAGGCTCATCGGTGTGATGTTCTCCGGATGCACCTGGATGGTGCCGGCCCCGTCTTCACCCGTCTGCACTCCGACGCCCATGGAACGAAGCATGTCGCTGACGATGAACGTGTCCGAGATTGCAGGCGTGTTGTGGAGGATGGACGGTCGGTCAGACAGCAATGAGGCAACCAATTGCTTGGAGATCGAGTTCTTTGCACCCCGCACGCCGACCTCGCCCCTGATGGGGTGTCCGCCTTCGATACAGATCGTGTCGGCCAGAAGACCGGGGGTCACGGACATGGCCAGATACCCTACCGGTCGCCCCGCCAGTCGGGAGCCGAAACGGGTGTGAACCCTGTCAGGTCAGGGCAGGTCGGGGTAAAGAGCTCAGCGGAACAGGTCCTCCGCCGGTGGCCTCACGATTTCGCTTGCCACGCTGGACTCACGCAGCCAGGCCGGGTCCACCCCGCGCACGATTGCCGCGCAGATGCCGGTGGCCTTGCCCATCACCAGGTCGGCAGCCCCGGCCAACTCGTCGGCCACGCAGACTTCGGTCACCTCAAGGATGCGTCCTTGCGCGTCGGCAGTACCACGCAGGTCGTTCACCGCTGCCACGCCCGCCGTTCCGATAGCGATGTCGGTGAGACCCTTGCGCCACGCCCGGCCGAACGTGTCGCTGACTATCACGCCGACCGTGACGCCGCCACGCCCCCTGACTCCGTCGCGGATCCGACGCGCCGACCGGTCGGCATCGAGCGGGAGCAGCGCGGCGTAACCCTTCTCCACATTGCTGAGGTCGACACCGGAGTTGGCGCACACGAAGCCGTGGCGGGTTTCGGTGATGAGCAGTTCACCTCGGGGTGAGATGCGCCGCCGCACCACTCTGACCGCCTCGTCGAGAACCAGCCGCTTGTGGTCGTCTGGTGCATCAGGATCGATGGGGACCAACCGACCTTCTGCTTTCGACACCACTTTCTGCGTGACGACCAGCACGTCGCCGTCGTGCAGGCCGGGGCCGCAGTCACCCCGTGCCGCGTCGATGATGAGCTGGGCAAGGACATCGCCCGGACGAACTTCACCGATGCCGGTGATGGGAAGCAGCTGCAGTCCTGCGGTCATGGCGCCCAGTCTGTCGCATCGTGGGTTCCGAGAGTGGCCCGGGCCAGAGTGGCGCCGACCCCCGGCCTGCTCATGATGGTGTCGGTCACGATGACCTCGACCCCGCACGCCCGCACCTCGTCGGCCCGGCTTGCGTCGGCAAGGTCAATAATAAGTGTACTGACAAAAGGAGCGTAGAGCCGGGCCACCCCGACGACGCTCGGCTCGTGACCGAGCTCGGCCATCATGCGATCCGCCGGGCCCTTCAACGCAGCTCCAGCCACGATCGGCGAGATCGCGCTACAACGCCGCCGAACAGCCCGCAGCGAGTCGCCCACACCGTGCACCGCAAGCAAGGGGCCGATGGAAACGAGCGGGTTGGACGGTGCGATAACCACCCGGTCCGCTTTGGTGATTGCATCCAGTACCGCTGGTGCAGGACGAGCCGTTTCTGAGCCGGCGAAGCGAACACCCGTGACCGGCACCGAGTGCTGGAGCCGCACGAAATATTCCTGGAACGCCAGCTCGCCCTCTGCTGTGTCCACGAACGTCCGCAACAGGTCATCGGTCACCGGCAGTAGGGCGTATCGCAACTCCCATGCAGCGGCCAGCTCCGCTGTCACCGTGGTCAGCGAGCAGCCTTCAGCCAGCCGCCCCGTGCGCCACAGGTGCGTGGCAAGGTCTCGGTCACCCAGGTTGAACCAGGTCACCGCTCCGTGTTCCGCATAGCGCTGCAGCGACTCCATCGTTCGCCACGATTCGTCGGCCAGCCCCCACCCACGTTCGGGATCGATCGCACCGGACGTGGTGTACACGACGGTGTCGATGTCAGGGCTGATGTGCAGCCCGTGGAACACCGAATCGTCGCCCGTGTTCGCGATGACGGTGACGTCGGCCTGGTCGACGACCTGGAAGAGGCCGCGGAGAAATCGCGCTGCGCCGACTCCTCCTGCAAGAACCGTTGTCCTCATCGAAGTGGCTTTCCTCAGGGGGCGTTGAGACCGACGCGTTCGCCGCGCAGCACAACTGTTGGCTCGATGGTGACCCCATCGCCGATGACCGACGTCTCGGTGATTTCCGCTCCGGCACCGATGACGACGTTCCCACCGATGATGGACTGCCTGACCACGGCCTTGGCACCGACCCGGACGCCCGGCAGCAGCACCGCATCGGTCAGACGGGCTTTGGACTCGACCACGCACCCGTCGCCGATGACGCTGCGCACGATGACCGCATCTGCGGCCACGGTAACCCCGGCACCGACACAACTCCTGCCCTGTTGGTGACGTTCGAGCCAGTCCGTGTTGGCCTGCAGGAACAGTTGCGGGGTTCCCGCGTCAAGCCAATAGGCCGGGGAATGGATGGCGTACAGACCACCTTCCGCAGCGATGGCCGGGAACGTGACGCGCTCGATGCTCACCTTGCGGCCTTCGGGGATGCGGGCGAACACACTGGGGTTCAGGATGTAGGTGCCTGCATTGATCCAGTCGGTCGGTGCCTCGTCACGAGGAGGCTTCTCGACGAAAGCGATGACACGGCCGGAGTCGTCCGTGGGGACCACGCCGAATGCCGAAGGGTCTTCGACCTGGGTCAGTGCAAGGGTTGCCTCGGCACCGGTTTCACGGTGACGCGCCAACTGTGCGGTGAGGTCGATCTCGGTGAGCACGTCGCCGTTGACGACCACCAGCGGTTCGGTCTCATCGAGCCACCCAGCGGCACCGGCAGCGAACCGGATGGCACCAGCCGTATCGAGCGGGCTGGGCTCCACTGCGTAATGCAGCGTGACACCGCAGGCAGAGCCTGTGGGGAACGCCTGGATGAACGCATCGGGCTTGTATCCGAGCGAGAGGACCGCCTCGGTGACCCCGTGGCGTGCCATGTGTTCAAGCTTGCGCTCGAGAATGGAGACACCAGCAACTGGAAGCATCGGCTTCGGGCGGGTGTAGGTGAGCGGACGCAAGCGCGTGCCCTCTCCGCCGACGAGAATGATCGCTTTGGTCATGTGTTACCTCGGTGATCGAATCGGCGGTTTCGCCGAGGGCCTACGCATGACCACGGTCACAATGCTCGATCTATTGCTTCTTGGTGGTGGGAGCGACCGTGGTGGCCGACGCAGCCTTGGTTGTCGACCCGGATGCACTGGTCGGCGACGAGCTCGCTGTGGTGGGCGCTCCGACTGCGGTGCTCGGCACAACGGCGGTATCGGTGGAAGCAGCTGCATCGGCCGCAATCACGTCGCTCGGCGCTTCAAGCCCGGCGGCCGACGGTGGCACCGGAGGAACGAAGTCCTTGTCGACCCTGGCGAACACATAGGCGTAACCGGATTTGATCGGGATGTCCTTCGCCGCGCCAAGCGCTTGCTTACCCTTGACGTCTTTGTTGACGACTCCGGCTTTCAGAACGTCTTTGTACTCGAAGACCTTGATGACCGATTCTTTACCGTTCTTGCACTTCGCTCCGTCCGAGAGTGTCTGATCCTTCGTCGCAACAACGGCTGGGTTGGCCGTCGAGGCTGGCTTGGCCGGAAGGAAGATGGACGAACTGTTGACCGCCACGCCAGTTGCGTCCAACCAGCGGCCGATCACAGCGCGGCGACCGGTGACGGTCTTGGAGAAGGGGTGCACGTGAAACAGGCCGTCGGCGTGGGCGTGGATGCCCTTCGGATCGGGGTCGTTCTCCCCATTGACGGGTGCGAGCCATTCCTGACCCTTGGCTTTCGTGCAGTCATAAATGGCGTAGGCCGCGTGAATATGGGTGTTGGTCACGTAGTCGTCGTAGCGCTTGGCTGCAGCCAGCATCTTGGCGTTCTTCGGGTCATCCTTGTACTTCTTGGTCGCAGCGTCGAAGAGCTTGCGTTCCTTGACCGCACGGGTCTCGGAGCCGAAATAGGGAGGCTTCGGGTCTTCCCGGGTGCTGTACCAGGACTGGCCGATGAGGCCGATGCCGATGACTGCGATGCCGATCAGCGTGCCGTAATAGCCCCACGAGGTGGACGTCTGTGCACGGGTTCGGCCACCGCCTGCCTTCAGCGCCCGGTCCACGGAACGCGATGCGGAACCTTTTGCGGATTCCTTCAGAGATCCCTTGCCAGTTCCCTGGTCGGCAGATCCCTGGTCGGCAGATCCCTTGTCGGCAGGGCGCGGCACGGCAGACCGTCCTGCAGATCCGCCGGGCTTGTTGGACTCGTTCGAAGCCATAAGGACATAAATCCTACTTGCCGTTCCCAGTCACTGTGCCCATGGCTGCCGCGTCGGTCCCGGAGGGGCGCGCGTGGTGCAGCGCGGCCGGTGGTCGAGCATGCGCGAGTTGCAGGCAGACGAGCATCAATGCTCGGGACAACAGCCCAAGTGCGACCGCCGGCAGGGCCAGCCGCGCTGCGCCCGACGAGGAGCGGACCGCAAAGCGCCACAGCGAGCGGTGATGCGCAACGATCATCGAAAACGGCCGATGGCGAGACGACCCACCGATGCGGTGGACGACCGTTGCGTCGTTAACCAGGGTCACGCTCCATCCTTCCCGGGCCAGACGCCAGCACAGGTCGACGTCTTCGACGTACATGAAGTAGCCCTCGTCGAACCCGCCCACCTGTTCGAACGCATCGCGGCGTACAGCCATCGCCGTGCCAGAGACCCAGTCCGGACCGGAAGGCGGGTGAAGGTAGCCCTGTGAGAACCGATTTCCGGGAGCCAACACACCGAGAAACCCATGGGCAGCACTTCGCAGCAGTGACGGGAAGGACCGAGCGGATGGGTACACCGATCCGTCGGGACTGCGCACGGTGGGCCCGGCCACGCCGAAGCGAGGCCCGCCCGAGGCCTGGTAGCCGTCCCCCGACAACACCGCTGTGAGCGCAGAGACACACCCGACGCCAAGTTCCGTATCAGGGTTGAGAAACACCAGCACGGGTTCGCCGGTGAGCGCCGCGCCGCGATTGCACGCGGCGCCGAACCCGACATTGGTTCCAAGTTCGACCAGGCTGACGGGCAGCGAGGAAGCATGTGCACCTACCACCGGACGCAACGCACCCGTATCGGGCGAGCCGCTGTCGACGACCACGACGGACCCGATGCACGGATCACCGATCAGGCTGGCCAGACATGGGCCCAGGTCCTGAGCGGACCGATACGTGACGATGACGACGGCCACCGTGGGCACCGTGGCGACCGTGGCGACCGTGGCGACCATGGCGACCATGTCAACCCCGCCCGGGTCAGGCACCGGCAAACCGGCCCATGGTTCGCAGCGTGCGCTCCAGCGCAACCTGCCACTCGGCCAAGGGGTGCAGCCCGAGCGCATCACGCGCCACTGAACCAAGCAACGAAAACCCCGGACGCGGTGCCGGACGGACGGGAAGAAGGTCGGCCGAACTGACCGGTTTCACGCGGTCCGGGTTATGGCCCGACATGGCGAAGATGGCCGCGGCAAAGCCGTGCCACGTGGTTCGGCCGGGGTTCGACACATGGAACACCCCGCCGACGCGCCGCACGGCGAGTTCTCGCAGCACTGCGGCCAGGTCATCGGTGAAGGTAGGTGATCCGTGCTGGTCGTCGACCACGGTGACTGGTCTTGCCTCAGCCGCCCCCTCGTCTGCGACACGCAGCATGGTGCGGAGGAAGTTCTTGCCCTCCGCCCCACAGACCCACGCCGTGCGAACGATGCAGGCGTCGCCACCGAGCCGATCGATGAGTTCGCGTTCCCCGGCGAGCTTCGACCGACCGTACTCATTGAGTGGGTTCGTTTCGTCCCACTCGTTGTACGGGCGCCCCCCGGCGGGGCCTGCACCACGACCGTCGAACACGTAATCGGTCGACACTCCGACCACGCGGGCGCCCACCTGTGCAGCGGCTTCGGCAACGTTGCGGCTCCCCCACGCGTTGACGAGCATGGCGTGCTCGGGGTTCTGCTCGCAGCCGTCGACATCGGTCCATGCGCCACAGTGCATGATGACCGTCGGCCGCCACGCCCCGACCACCTGCAGAACCGCTTCGCGATCGGCAACACTGCACTGCGCGCTTCCGAGGGAGTTCACCTCGTCTCCTGCTGCCATGCAGGTGCGCTGCAGGGCCAGCCCGAGTTGTCCGGTTCCGCCTGTGATGAGTACGCGCATGACGGGCAACGCTACCGAACCATCGGCCACGAGCGATCCACGAACGGTCTGGACCCTGCGTCGGCCAGAGCCTGCGTCGGCCCGTGGTTCATCAGCGTTGGGTAGTCAACGAGATACACCACCATGGGACACTGGTACGGCACCATTAACCGTGCACCGCTTCGCCCTGACCAGCAGTTCACACCGGCCATGCAGAAACTCTTCCTCCTCTCGTTCATCATCGCCTGCCTGGTCATCCCGGTTCGGCGCGCCAGCGCAACCAAGCCGATTCCGCTCGGCCGTGTGGTCACCGACTTCATGTTCTTCATCTTCGCCTTCGGCGTCTTCTTGCGCCTCTTCTACGGCAGGCTGGGCTGAGGCTGCCGGTGACTGACGTCAATCAGCCAGAACCAGTCCTGTCCGGGCCGATCCGCATCACGCGCGAGAGTGCGCCTGCGCTGCCAACTCGTCTCGTGAGCGGTTTCCCGTCAGTGCGTCATCGAACACGGATCGTTCCGGCGCGGGCAGCCAAACGCTGGCTGCTTCCGCTCACGTCGGCAGGAGTGGTGGCACTTGCTGCGCTCGGCGGGCTCATCGACCCCCAGATTTCCCTGTTGGTCGTCGGGCTGGCGACGGCCATCAGCGTGTTCGTGACGGTTCCGGTGAAGACGCTCACCATCGCGGTCACGTTCCTGGCGCTTGCGGTCGACAACCCCCGGGCATCGCCGGCCAACGGCAACTGGGAAGCGCCGTGGATCTTCATCGGCGCAGCGCTGTACAAGAACCTCGACCCGCTGCCTGTCTGCCTGCTCGACCTCCTCGCAGGTGCATGTGCAATCCGTGGAGTGTTGTACCTCAGGACCGACAGCCGTCAGCGCGTGGAACGTACCCGGCTGTTCATGCGCATCATCGCGCTGGCCATCGGCACGATCATGATCTCGTTCTTCGTCGGAGTGCTCCGAGGCGGCGACCTCAAGCAGTGCGTCTACCAGACCCGGGTGTTCCTCTGGATCCCCTGTTTCGCCCTCGGTGTGATGACCGTCGGCGATCTGGCATTTCTCCGGCGGCTGAAGAACACCATGCTCCTTGCCGCGTCCGTCAAGGCCTTGACCGGCTTGTGGGTCGCACTCACGGTGACACCGACGAACGAGAAGACTCCGCTCGACTTCGTCACCACCCACGGTGACTCGGTCACATACGCAATGGTGTTCAGCGTGATTCTGGCCTCGTGGGTCGCGAAGGTCGAACCCCGCCAGCGGGCCTGGCATCGGGTTGCGATGGTGTGCACCCTTATCGGTTTGTACACCAACCAACGGCGCATCGCCTTTGTCGGCATGGCCTTCGCCGTGGCCATCATGTACTTCGACGCAATCCCCGAGCGGCGGCGGGCGATCAACCGAACCGTGTCGCGATTCATGGTTCCGGGGATCGCTTACCTCGTGCTGTCGTTCATCGGCGTGTCGCACAACCCGATCTTCCGCCCAGGCGCAAGCCTCAAGAGCGTCGTGATTCAGGACGACCGTTCCTCAAGCACCCGCGACGTGGAAAATTTCAACCTGTACTACACGTACAAGACCAACCCGCTGATCGGCATCGGGTTCGGCCACGAGTACATCGAACTCTCGAAGGGCGACTACATCGGCGACGTGTTCCCACAGTACAAGTACCTGCCGCACAACAGCCTGCTTGGTCTGTTCGCATACGGTGGCCTGCTCACCGCAGCCGGCTACTACGTGCTGTTCCCTGCGTCGCTCTACCTGGGGCTTCGTGCCACCAAACGGCGCTACACGCCCGAACGCTGGGCGTTCTCAATGTGGGGAGCTTCCGGCATCGCTGCCTTGCTCATTCAGGGCTTCGGCGACGTTGGCTTCCATGACCCAATAGTGGGGCTGCTCGGCGGAATCGCCGTCGGCGTGTGCGGCGCGCTGTACTGCGAACCGGACCCGGAGGATCAGCCCGAACGCGCGCTGGATGACCGAGCACCGCAACGTATCGGTGCAGCGTGACGAAGCTGCTACTTCACTGATTCACCCAAACGCCTGAGGTACGTTCCGTATGTAGACTTACCATGTTGGTCGGCAGATGCGCGCAGTTGCTGAGCGCTCAGCCACCCGTTGCGGTAGCCGATCTCTTCAAGACACGCGATCTGTTCGCCTTGGCGCGTTTCGAGCACGTGCACGAACTGCGACGCTTCGAGAAGGGATTCGTGTGTGCCCATATCGAGCCAAGCCATGCCCCGGCCAAAGGTAGTGAGATGGGCTGTGCCCTGTTCGACGTACCAGCGGTTGACGTCGGTGATCTCGTATTCGCCGCGCGGCGACGGCTGCAGTTCGGCGGCGACCTTGGTGACAGCCGAGTCGTAGAAGTACAGGCCGGTGACGGCCAAGTTGGACTTCGGCAACTCCGGTTTCTCCTCGATCGACAGGATTCGCCCGGTACCGTCGATTTCCGCCACACCGTATCGTTCGGGGTCCTGCACCACGAACCCGAACAGTGAGCAGCCACCCTGAGTCTCGACGCGGGTGACTTCGTTGCGGAGCAGTTCGGGTAGCCCGTGGCCGTACATGATGTTGTCACCGAGGACCAAGCAGCCTGGGCCTCCGCCGATGAACGGTGCACCGATGACGAATGCCTGGGCCAGTCCATTGGGCTCGGGCTGCTGGGCGTACTCGAACTGAACACCGAACGACGACCCGTCGCCGAGCAAACGTTCGAACATCGGCAGGTCATGAGGCGTGCTGATGATCAGGATCTCCCGGACGCCTGCGAGCATGAGCAGCGAGATGGGGTAGTACACCATCGGCTTGTCGTAGACGGGCAGCAACTGCTTGGACACCGCTCGGGTCACCGGGTGCAATCGTGTCCCACTTCCCCCGGCCAGCACAATCCCCTTCATCTGATCCCCCTCATCTGATCCCCCTCATACCGTTTCGTTCGTCGGGCCGATCCCGGGCAGCGAGTCGGAAGGGACTGTAGTGGCGACGATCGGAACCGCCGAGATATCGGGCTGGGCTTCGAAGCCAGGCCCGTCGGGGCGAAGGTGCACCACATCCGCGGCGTGGACCGAAACCTGCTGACCTGTGTCGGAGCGCCGCACGATGAGTGCTCCTGCATCGTCGATGCCGACGGCACGCCCGCTGAATGTTTCGGGGTGCTGCTGCACGCTGACATCGCGTCCGACCGTTGCGCATCCGCGTCGGATTTGTTCGATCACGGGCTGGCAGTCGGAATCGAGTTGGCGGACCAGTTCAGCAATGGCCGTGGCCACTGCTGCTGCGACGCGTACGGGATCGATGTCCGTCGCCCCGATCTCGCCGAGCCATTGCGCCCGTTCAGCTACCGCTCCTTCGACCTCGGCCGGCCTGCGTAGGTTCAGGCCTACCCCGACGACAACCGTCAATGGCAGCCCGGCTGACTCGCACAGGATTCCAGCGATCTTCCGTCCCGTGACGGGATCCATCAGGTCGTTCGGCCACTTCAACTCGACCCGGTCTGCGGCTACGCCGAGCGCGAGGACTGCCTCACGGACCGCAACACCGACAGCCAACGGCACCAGCCCTGCCCGGTCGTGCCCTGCTCCCGGCATAGGCAGCCTGACGGACATGGTCAGCGAAGTTCCGACGGGCGACTCCCACACGCGGCCGAGCCGGCCCCGTCCGGCCGTCTGGCGGTCAGCGATCAGAACAGCTCTGGGCTGCGTCTCGGCCGTGGTCCGGTTCGATGCCAGGCGCACCTCGTCGGCCAGAACGCTGTTGGTCGAGCCGCATTCGGCTACCCACTGCACCACGTCGAAGGTGCCGGAGGGCAGGAGCCGGGTCAACTCGGTCTGCTTGGCGAGCGGGTCCACGATTCGGCGAGGATAGGCGACTGTAGATTGAGCAGGATTAAGCAGGATTGAGCACCCGCCGATCAGGCCACGCGCCGCAGTTCGACACCCATCAGACCCGACTGGACCCCGCATGTTGAAGAAGATCCTTATCGCCAACCGTGGCGAGATCGCCGTCCGAGTCATCCGCACAGCGCGTGAGATGGGCATCCGGACCGTCGCCGTGTACAGCGAGCCCGACCGCAACGCATTGCACGTCAGGCTTGCCGACGAGGCCTATGCGCTGGGCGGCAACACCAGCACCGAGAGCTATCTCAACACCGATGCCATCCTCGATGCGATCGACAAGAGCGGACCCGACGGAGTGCACCCTGGTTACGGCTTCTTCTCGGAGAACACCGATTTCGCACGAGCCATCACGGCCAAGGGTGTGGCGTTCATCGGCCCTCCGCCCGGCGCGATCGAGGTCATGGGTGACAAAGTTTCGTCGCGTAAAGCCGCTGCGGCGGCTGGCGTCCAGATGGTTCCAGGCACCATGGAGTTCCTCACAGGACCAGACGATGTCCGGGCGTTCGGCAAAGAGTTCGGCTACCCCGTAGCCATCAAGGCCGCATTCGGTGGCGGCGGCCGCGGCATGAAGGTCGTCAAGGCCGAAGCCGAGGTCGACGATCTGCTCGCGGCAGCACAGCGCGAGGCAAAGTCGGCGTTCGGCCGCGACGAGGCCTACATCGAGCGTTACCTCACGTGGCCACGTCATGTCGAGATGCAGATCATCGGCGATCAGCACGGCAACGTGGTGTGGGTCGGCGAGCGTGACTGCTCGGCGCAGCGCCGCCACCAGAAGCTCATCGAAGAAAGCCCGGCACCAGCATTCTCCGAGGAACTCCGCCAGGCAATGGGCGCTGCGTCGGTGAAGCTCGCAAAGGCTGTTGGGTACTTCAACGCCGGCACGGTCGAGTTCATCTTCCAGGACGGCCAGTTCTTCTTCCTTGAGATGAACACCCGTCTGCAGGTCGAGCATCCGGTGACCGAGATGGTCACCGGCATCGACCTGGTCGAGTGGATGATCCGGGTCGCTTCCGGCGAGGAACTTCCGATGACCCAGGACCAGGTCAACGCGTCACGCCGCGGCCACGCCATCGAGATCCGCCTCAACGCCGAAAATCCTGCAGGCGGCAAGTTCCTTCCGTCGCCCGGGCCTATCAAAGAGTTCGTGCGGCCCGACGGCTACGGCGTGCGCACAGACGCCGGCTACGAGCCCGGAGACGCCATCAGCCAGTACTACGACAATCTCATTGCGAAGCTCATCGTGTGGGGCAAAGACCGGCCGACCGCAATCGCGCGTGCCATTCGCGCATTGGAAGAAACAAAGATCGTCGGTGTGCATACAACTATCCCGGCCGACCTGGCAATTCTGCGCCACCCTGACTTCGCCGCCGCGAAGCACTCGACCAAATGGGTCGAAGACACGCTGGACCTGAAGGACCTGAAGTCGTCGAAGGGCGATGAATCTGCGCCAGCGCCAGCAGCGGCGGACGGCGAGCCGGCACGGGTTCGCCGCGACATGGACGTCGAAGTGAACGGCAAGCGTTTCAAGGTCGCAGCGTGGGTTCCGGAGTCTGGGCCGGTCGTCGGCCTCGCTGCCAACGGTGCGGGCGGCGGGGGTGCTGCGAGCGCTGCCGGGAAACCGAAACGCGCCGCTGCATCGACGGCCGACGCGGGTGGGTCAGGCGATGTCACGGTGCCGATGCAGGGCACCATCGTGAAGATCTTGGTCGAGGTGGGTCAGGCCGTCGAGGCCGGTGCAGCCGTTGTGGTACTCGAAGCCATGAAGATGGAGAACCAGATCACCGCAGAAAAGTCTGGCTCCGTGAAAGAGATCAAGGTCAAGCCAGGCGACACCGTCGGCGCAGGCGACGTCGTGGCGGTCATCGGCTAGGCAGACACCCGGCGCTGCCACCCGAGTCACTCTCATTGCTGACCACCGGGATAGCGCATGCGACCTCGCCCTTCGACAACCCGATCCGTAGCGGTACGCCTACTCAGGCGTTCGGCCCGGCCACACCCGGTTGCAGTGCCTTGTCGAAACCCGCCTCCAAGGCCTCAGTGTTCGTTCCGTAATGATTGGGAGCCGGGCCGACGGATCGTTACGGAACGAACACAGAGGGGTGTCATACCGGCCAAGGTCAACCCCTGGCAGATCGTTACGGAACGAACACAGAGGGGCACCCCACGGTGAGAATCGCTTCCTTCGCCGGGTTTGGTTTCGTGACGCTGGTCCCGCAAGCGACCGAACCAAACGAGCTGCCGACCACAACGACTGCTGTCAAGAGGACCGAAGCGAAGAACGGTTTCATACCTCTTGTGACGTGTCCGGGCACCGGGCTGGTTCCCGAAATTTGCCGGGGTCGGCCCAGCTACCGGGTGACCGCCGGGAGGCGAAGGGTGAATACGGCTCCGCCGCCTTCAGGCCGGTTCGCCACGTCGACCGACCCACCCGCGGCCTTGGCCGTGTCGGCCACAATGGACAGCCCTAAACCTGAGCCTGAGACGGACCGGGCATCATCGGCTCGGTAGAAGCGCTCAAAGATTCGCCCAAGATCAGATGCGTCGATGCCGGGGCCATGATCGGCCACCGTCAGAACGACCTCGGCGCCCCGTCTAGCCACGCCCAACTCCACGACTGCCCCCGGTGACGAGAACTTGATTGCGTTGGACAGAAGGTTGTCCACGGCACGCTGGAGTGAAAGCCCGCCCGCCGTGACGGTGAACTCGCCGGGCGGATCTATCTGCGTACTGATTGTTCTGCCCGAGCGTCGCGCCCAGCGCGCCGCGCTCGCTGATGCCAGGTCGCCGAGTTCGATGTTCGACGGGACCTCGTTGCGGGCACCGTCTCCGGCGAGCGAAACGAGTTCGTTGGTGATGTCGGTCAGCTCGCGCAGTTCCGAATCCAGATCGGCCAAAACGCGCTCACGCCGATCAGCAGGAAGGTCGGGCCGCCGCAACAACGAGACGTTGGTGCGGATGCTGGTCAACGGGGTACGCAGCTCGTGTCCAGCGTCCTGCACAAGGCGCGCCTGCGCGTCCCGCGATGCTCGCAGCGAACCGACCATCCCTGAGAACGCGTTGGTCAGCCGACGGGTCTCTTCCCCCGCGGCAGGCGCTGGGACCACGGCCGCGTCGAGGTCACCTGACCGGTCGATCTGCTCGGCAGCGTTGGTCAGCGCGACGATCGGTTTCGCAATGCGGCGTGCGACGGCGGCTCCCGCTGCACTAGCGAGCACGACGGCCGCAGCAGTGACCAGCGCGATGCGAGCCAAGAGGGATGCAAGGACCCGATCGCGTTCGTCGACCGATCGGGCGGCCTGAACGGCGCCGAAACCGTCGACGCCCACTGTCACGACACGCAGGTGTTCGTCGTCTACCTGGACGGTCGCAGTGTGCACGGTGTCGGCCGCGTCACGCCCCGCCGCAAGGTCTCGGTCGGCGTCGGAGACCGGCAGCAATTGGACGGGTGAGGTGTCGATGATGGACCCGTCGGGAGCAAGACATTGCACAAGCACGTCGCGGCCCGCACGGCGTGGCCCGCCGGGGCCCCGTCGGTCGCGGACCTCGACTCCGCATGCCGCTTGCGCCGCGCCGACGTTGCCGGTCATCGGACGGATCACGTTCTCGATGGACCGGTCGATCGAGTCGTCGAACCCGTTACGCGTCATCACATACCCAGCGGCGCCGATGAGCGCTGCAGTACTGACCACCAGCGCAGCCGTGATGGCTGCGACCTGCGCGCTGAGCTTCACGTCGGATCAGTCACGATCCGACGCGCACGGTGTAACCGATGCCACGAACGGTATGGAGCAGCTGCGGCTCGTCGGGAAGATCGAGTTTCCTGCGGAGGTAGCTGATGTACACCGCAAGCGTCTTTGACTCCGGGCCGAAGTCGTACTGCCACACCTGTTCGTACAGCGAGGTATGGGTGACGACCACTCCGGAATTTCGGGCTAGAGCGACCAGGAGGTCGAACTCGGTCTTGGTGAGGTCAAGCTCTCGGTCTGCTCGGAACGCTCGCCGAGCGGCTTCGTCCACCCGAAGATCGCCGACCACCAGTTCCTTCGCGACGTCGATGTGGTAGGCCATACGACGAAGCAGCGCACGCACGTTGGCCAGCAGTTCGTCGATATCGAACGGCTTCGCGAGGTAGGCATCGGCGCCGGCATCGAGGCCGGATACCCGGTCAGACGTCTCCGTGCGCGCGGTCAGCATCAGGATTGGGGTGTGGTCACCGCGAGAGCGGAGTCGGCGGCACAGTGTGAGCCCGTCGAGGAACGGCATCATCACGTCGAGGACGATGAGGTCAGCGGTGTTCGGCGTATCACCGGACAGCCAGCCCAGCGCCTGCTGTCCGTCGGGGAAGGCCACCACGTCGTGCCCTTCGAGTTCCAGAGCTGTGGTGAGTGCGGTTCGGATTGCGCGGTCGTCTTCGGCGTACAGCACGGTTGGCATGTGGTTCATCCTTTCCTATGAATTGGCAGTGGGAGGGCCGTCCAGGTCGGCCCTCCCATTCAGTTCGGCTCACGCCGGCGACACACGTGCGATTCGTGCCGTGTTCAAGGCTCTCGTCAGGCCGCCTTGGTGGTGCTGGTCGTGCCCCACGTGCCGGCTGCTGGTCGTGCACGCTTCACGCCGTTGAGGCGGTCGAGAATGCGTGCCTTCAGGTCGGCAGCGGTTGCTTCGGGGTGCTCTGCCTGCTCTTCGACGAGGTAGGCATCGACGATTGTGTCAAGCGAAACGCCCTTGGCCGTGGCGATCTGGGCGATCGTCTTGCCGGAGTCCATCTGCGTCTTCAACTCGGCTTCGGTCATCCCGAGGGCCTTTGCGACCGTTGCGGCATGAGCGGAGAATCCACCGTTGCCACCCTTGCCACCACGACCGCCGCCGCCGTCACCGTGACCTCCGACAGGCATCGCGGCGATGACCGCATCGGACTGGGCCTGGGTGATGGTGCCAGCAGTTACGAGCGGCGCAAGGACAGCCTTGCGCTTGGCGAGGCGCTCGGCATCGGTCGGCGCAGTCGTTGGCTTCGCCGTGCCCTTGGCGGGGCGGGCGGCGGCGAACGCTGCGTGGATCGCGTCGGCCTGGGCCTGGGTGATCGTGCCAGCAGTCAAGAGGGCAGACAGGTGGTTGCCGCCTCCGCCCTTGTCGGTCTTGCCCGTGGTGGAAGAAGTTGACGAGGTCGACTTGGTCGACGTGGTGGTCGTGGAGGTCTGGGCGCCGGCGAGGCCAGCGGTACCAAGCATCACTGCGGCGCTGAGGCCGAGGGTTGCGAGGCTTTTGCGGAGGGAGTTCTTCATCGGAGGGATTCCTTGTTCTCAGTTGGCACCGAAGCGGACCGTTCCGTTCGGGATGAAGCCAGATTGCGGCCCGAAGGTAAAGCCAGGGTTCGCTGGAAGGTTCAGGTTTTCCTAGAAGGTCTGGCGGTCGTCCGGGCGGTTTGGGCCATAGTTGACGGATGGCCCTGGACCCCCGATCGTCTGCTGCAGCCCACCTCGAGTCGGTCACGGACACGCTGCTGGCGCTGTCGCACGACCTCCATGCCAACCCGGAACTTGCGTGGGAGGAACACCGCAGTGTGGGCCGCACGGCAGAGCCGCTGAAGGCGCACAGTCGTTTTGCGGTCACCGAGAACCCTGGCGGCATCGGTACGGCATTCGTAGCAAAGGCTGGCAGCGGCCCGCTGCACATCGGTATCTGCGCCGAGTACGACGCTCTGCCCGGCATCGGTCATGCCTGCGGGCACAACATCATCGCGTCGGCAGCCGTGGGAGCAGGCCTGTTGCTCGCTGACATGGCCGACGACCTGGGCCTCACTGTCACCGTGTTCGGAACCCCTGCCGAGGAGGGCGGCGGCGGCAAAATCACGATGCTCAATGCCGGGCTGTTCGACGGTGTGCACGCAGCGATGATGGTGCACCCGGCACCCGTCGATGCTGACCGCATGCACTGCCTCGCCGTCAGCCATTTCGACGTTCACTACCACGGCCGTAATGCGCACGCGAGTGCATTCCCGCAGGATGGTATCAACGCTGCCGACGCCATCACGGTGGCGCAGGTCGGGCTTGGGCTGCTGCGCCAGCACATCAAATCCACGGACCGCATCCACGGCATCGTGACCAAGGGCGGCGACGCGCCAAACATCGTCCCTGATCACACCATCTACAAAGCTTATGTACGCGCACGTACTATTGCCGAGTTGCACGAACTGGAGCCACGGGTGATGAACATTTTGGCCGCCGGAGCGCTTGCGACCGGCTGCACCCACGAGGTGGTTCGCCACTCCGACCTGTACTCGGAGTTCCTCGACGACGAGGACACGCTTGCGCTGTTCCGCTCCAACGCACAGGGTTTGGGACGCAGCTACCCGGCGGCGCAGCATCGGCGTCAGCCGCTCACGCCGCACACCGGCGAGCACGCCATCAGCGCGTCCACCGACATGGCCAACGTCAGCCTCAAGGTACCGTCGATCCACCCGATGCTCGGCATTGAAGCCCGAGGCGCCAGCAACCATCAGCCCGGCTTCACCGCTGCATGCATCACCGAGTCAGCCGACAAGGCCGTGCGTGACGGCGCATTTTTCATGGCACTCACCTGCATCGACCTGGCCACACGACCCGAGCATCGCAACCGCCTGCTGCACAACCCCTGGCCCACCTGACGCGCATCGTCGGTGGGAACTCGTACGCTCAGTCGCTCCGCCAGCGACTGAGTGAACTATCTCCTCACCTCACCTCTCCTCACCGCACCGCGCTCGTGATGAGGGCACTGATCGCAGCTGAGTTCGCCGTCATCACCACCTCGGTGTTCGCTGGCACGAGAACCAGCAACGGCCGGTCGTCGATCGAGGTGCGGCCCCGGTTCGGTCCGCTGGAGCAGTCCACGCCCACGTGGCAGCGCTGCACGGTGAGCAGTTCCGGATGGGTAACCGCAACAACCGCGAGCGCATCGTGGACCGCTGCACCTGGGAGTGTGTAGCGCTGCCGGTACTGGACGAGGTAGCTGTCCAGCAATGAAGCGAAGGCGGTGCCCCTTGGCGAGCCACGCCACGACGCGACCACAGGTTCGTCGATCGTCACGGTATGGGTGACGTTGAGGCCGGCCATGATGAAGCGCACCGTATGTGCACCGACGTATTCGACTACCTCGGCAGCTGCTTCCGGATCGACCCAAGAATTGAACTCCGCGCACGCCGTGACGTTGCCGCCGGTGGTGGACCCACCCATCCAAGAGATCCCGGCCAGCAGTGGGCCAAGGTCGGAAGCCATCCGCAGTGCCAGCGCAATATTGGTGAGCGGACCGGTCGGCACCAACCAGCAGCCGGGGTTTGACCGGACAAGCTCGACGATGGCTGCTGCTGCATCATCCGACGCAATGGGCACCTCGGGGTCCGGAACCACCGCACCGCCCAAGCCGTTGAGCCCGTGGTATTCCTCTGCGCGCTTCGCAACCGGTCCGGCCAGCGGATCATCCGCACCCATATGAACCGGGATATCGCTGCGGCCGAGCAGTGCCAGCACCGAGCCCGCGTTGCGGGTGGTGTGCTCCACACCCACATTTCCGCCGACGGTTGTGAGCGCGATCACGTCGCAATGCTGCACGGCGAGCGCAATCGCCAACGCGTCGTCGATTCCCGGATCGCAGTCGAGGATGATCTTCGGAAGATTCACCGCTCTGTTCTACCTGGCTCAGGCAAGCTGTAACGCTGCTTGCGGGGTCTAGGAGGCGTTACGTCAACACCGACGCATCAGCCGAGCCCGGCCTTGACCAGGGCGACCGTGCCCGAGAGGAAGAGCATCGCGAGCACCACCCGGCGGAACCGGTTCGGGTTCAGTTTTGCAAACACCTGCTCGCCGACAACGCGGCCGATGACCGTGGGGACCAGCGCCACTGCGCTCAGGACGAGCGTCTGGCGATGAACCTTTCCCGACGCGATGAACAGCGGCACAAGTACGACGTTCGTCGCCGCAAAGGACGTCTGCAGGTTCGCCCGGAACGAGCGCGGCGATGCGTCCTGCGCCGCCATCGCGATGACGAGTGGCGGGCCGTTGGTACCGGTGGTCGCTGCCAACACGCCGCTCACCAGCCCCGCAGCACCGTTGACCGCGCCGGTGCGAGACGTTCGGAACCGGAACCCTGTGGCAATCGCCAGCGCTGCACCGATCACCGCCGTGCCCACGCCGAAACGGAGGGTTCGGTCGCTGACGCTGTTCGCGACGGCCATTCCGATCACGATGCCGACGAACGAGGCCGGTACCACGAACCGCAGCACCGCAGGGTCTGCGTCGGCACGGTATTGCCACGCCATCACGATGGACAGGACAGCACCAGCGAACGTCTGCACGACGACCGCCTCGGTGGTGCCGATCACCAAGGACGACAGCGGGATGGCGATCAGCGCGAAACCGAACCCGCTGAGCGCCTGGGCGAACGAGCCGAGGGCGAACGAGAAGGCGACCCAGAGATACAGCACGCCGACGGTGGAGCCGGCGAGCCCAAGCATCACTCGGCGGCTTCGGCCAATGCCTCGGAAAGTGCCGGGTGCACCAGCATCGACTCGGCGACGTCGGACACCTTGAGACCGGCCGTGACGGCCAACGCGATGACACTGATGAGTTCAGCTGCGTGGCGCCCGACGATGGACCCGCCAAGCACAACGCCTGTGAGCGGGTCGGACAGGATCTTGATGAAGCCCCGAGGGTCGTTGTTGATGAGCGCCTTGGGGTTCGATGAGAACGGAACCTTGGTGACGCGGATCTTGCGTCCGGACGAGAACGCGTCGGCTTCGGCCAACCCCACATCGGCAATCTCCGGTTCGGTGAAGATGGCTGACGCCGCCTTGTCGTAGTCGAGGTGGCGGTGTTGACGCGTGTGCAGGCCCATCACATGTTCGGCAACCTTGCGGCCCTGCATCGACGCAACCGAGGCGAGCGGCAGCTTGCCCGACACGTCGCCGGCGGCGTAGATGTGATCGACGTTGGTGACGCAGTGCTGGTTGATGATCACGTACCCGCTGCGATCGACCTCGACCCCGGCGGATTCAAGACCCAGCCCGTCAGAGTTTGCGATGGAGCCGACTGCGAGCACCGCGTGCGAAGCGTTCACCACGCGACCGTCGTCGCATCGCACAACCACCCCACCGGTTGCCGGGTCACGTTCGATGGCCGTTGCCCGGGCACCCTTCAGCAGGCTGACACCACGACGCAGGAAGTCGTCTTCCAACACGGCTGCCACCTCGGGGTCCTTCTGTGGCAGCACCTGCTGGCGGCTGACGACCAGCGTGACCTTGGAGCCGAGCGACGAGAACATGTGCACGAACTCGACGCCCGTGACACCGGAGCCGACCACGACAAGGTGCGACGGGATCTCTTTCGGCGGGTAGCAGTCGCGGGTGGTGAGGATGCGATCGTCGATGTGGACCCAGTCAGGAATGCGCGGGCGCGAACCGGTAGAGACAAGCACGGCATCGGCTTGCAGCGACTCGGTCTTTCCATCGGCCGTCGTGACGGCAATGGTGCTCGGCCCGGTGAACGACGCGCTCCCGGTGATGATGCGGATGCCCTGGCTCTGCAGCTGTGACGTGTACCCCTGGCCGAGCCGGCCGGAGATCCGGTCGATGCGTTCCTTCAACCCGTCTCGGTCGATCTCGGGGACGACATCTTCGAGGCCCATCCCGTCGAGCCGCCTTGCGAAGGACATGGCACCGCCGGTGGCGATCATCGTCTTGGACGGGATGCAGTCCCACAGGTTGGCCGCGCCCCCGATGACGTCACGTTCGACAACGACGACATCGGCGCCCAGACGAGCGGCGTGGGTTGCGGCCTGGTGGCCTGCTGGCCCCCCGCCGATGATCACAAAACGAACTGCCATCCCCTCATGCTACGGGCATCGCCCGGGGCTACAGGCCGCCCAGTGGATCTGCGGGGCCATTGGGGCGGCGCACGGACACGCCGTCTCGTACAACTACCTCGCCGTTCACCACCACGTGGTGCACGTCAGATGCCGTGGCCGCCAGAACAGCAGCGCTTGGCAGCAGCTCCGCTGGCACGCTGCGCAACCTGTCGCCGGTGATATCGAGGCTGATGAAGTCCGCCAGGCACCCTTCTTCGATCGCACCGGCCCGGTCCCATCCGAGGCTGCGGTACCCGTTCACGGAGCCAGCCTGCAGCAACGACGCCGGCGTGTGCGTTCCACGGCGGCCGGACACCAGTCGCTGGTGCATCTCGACGGCACGCATCTCTTCAAACGGATCGATCACCGACTGGCTGTCAGAACCGATGCAGAGGTTAGCCCCTGCGGCTTCGAGCGCCCCGGTTGGCGCAATCCCATCGGCAAGCACCCGCTCGGTCGTCGGGCAGCACGAGATGAAGGACCCGGCAAGACCATATGCGCGCACATCATCATCGGTGAGGTGAGTCGCATGGACTGCACAGAACGGCGCACGGAGATCGCCGGCGCCGGCGCGCATGAGCAGCCCGGTCGGGGTGTTGCCATGATGACGGAGCGCCTGCCGGTTCTCTTCGGGTTGCTCCGACACATGCGCGTGCAATGGCAACGACCGCACCCGGGCCCACCTGAACACAAGCTCGGCGTCGTCAGGTGCCACCGCACGCACGGAGTGGATTGCAGCACCGAGCCGAACGGTCGCGCGCCCCCGCAGCGTACGGGCCAAGCCTTCGACCCTGGCCTCCCATGCCGCGGCAGACCCATCGCTGAAACGCTGCTGCTGCTCGCTGACCGTCGACGACCCGAAGCCGGCTCGCAGATAGCAGGTGTCGAGCAGCGTGATCCGGATGCCGGCCGACTGGGCGGCCTCGACCACCGCCAGCTCCATGGCGTGTGGGTCGTCGTAGGGGCGGCCGTCAGGCTCGTGATGCACGTAGTGGAACTCGCCGACCGCGGTGTACCCGGCCTGCACCATCTCGGTGAACACGTCGGCAGCAAGCTGGCCGTAGGACTGCGGGGTGAGGTCGTGCGCGGCCTGGTACATCTGGTCCCGCCACGACCAGAACGAATCCGCTTCGACCGAGCTGACGGGCTCCGCGGAGCGAAGCAGCCGATGGAACGCGTGGGAGTGGGTGTTGGCCAACCCAGGCAGCGTGAGCCCGGCAAGCACGTCGGCGCCGGGGGGAATGTCAGGAACGTCGATTTCGACGGATTCGATTCGTCCGCCATGGGCCGTGATCGCCACGGATTGGTGCAGGGATGCCGGTTCCAGCGCCCCGCCCACCCACGCGTGTTCGGCCCAATAGACCCTGGGCTGGTCGCCGCGTCGCGGATTCATGATCCACTCATCGGCTCATGATCCGACGCGCTGGACGAACTGGGTGATCCGTTCCACGAATGCTGCCCGGTGCCACTGCTCGAACTGCTCCCACGTGGTGAGCGTGCGGGTGTCGACCACCCGGTCGAGGAACAGCAGCCCGTCGAGGTGGTCCAGCTCGTGCTGAAAGGTTCCGGCAGTCAGCCCTCGCTTCACCTCGACGTGCGCATCGCCGTGCCGGTCGAGGTACGACACGCGTATGTTCACGTGCCGGAATACATTGCCGCGCATGTTGGGAACGGACAGGCAGCCCTCGTTGATCTCGACGAGTTCGTCGTCGAGGAACTCGACAACGGGGTTGATGACCACGGTGAGCGGGATGGGCGGTTTGTATGGGTACCGAGGGTTGTGGTTCACCTCGATGGTTGCGATGCGGACCAGCTCACCGATCTGGTTCGCGGCGATACCGGCTCCGTTCGCGTGGTGCATGGTGTCGATCAGATCGTCGATGACGCCCTGCACGTTCGGCCCGGCGATGTCAGCGGGGTCAACCTCGTGTGCGCGCTCGCGCAACACCGGGTGGCCAACGGTGAGGACGTCTCTGACCGCCACGACGGACCCTCAGCTCTGGGTGGTCTCGACCGGCGGCAGCTTGCGAAACGGCGACATCCCTGCGTCGACGATTGCCTGCGAGAACGGCCGACCGGCTTGACGAAGCTCGGCACACGCGGCCTCGCCGGCCGCAAGGTACGGGGCCGCCGACAGGCTGTCGGTGAGGTCTTCGATGCGCTGGCGCTGCGTCGTACCCGCTTCGGTGAGCGTCACACCGCCATCGTCGGTGCGGGCGACCAGGCCGCGAGCGAGAAGGCCATCGACGGCGCGTTGGTAGGCCTCCTCGGGCCAAGCCCTGGTCGCGCGCATCATGTCGACAGGCATCGTGCCGGTTGCGATGTGCGTGACGTGCGCGTCCAGGCCCGACAGTCCTTCGGACACCAGAATTGCAATGTGCCCGTCGCCGCGGTACTCGCGCAGCAGGGTCTGTGCGTGCCACAGCACCAGTGCCGGTTGGCTGGCGTCCGGCCACGGCAGACCTGCATATCCGGCGAACAGCGGGCGCCCGTCGATGCGAGTAGCTGCGTCCAGAGCGATGGACTGGGCCAGTTCTGCTGCACGTGCCGTAGCGGCTGATTGCGTGTGCTCGGCGCAGTGCTTCTGGAAGGTGTCGGCGATCATCGCCAGGCGTGCGGCCAGGACTTGCTCGGGGGTGACCTTCGTCCACACGTTCGGGATAGCGGCACGGACCAGATCGGGTGCGAAGTTGAAGAATGTGGAGATCACCAGTTCAGCGGTGGCCGCGCCGAGTGGCGCGGACCGCCCAGCGAAGTAACCCTCACGGCCGACCAGGCCGATTGCTTCGTATGCCGGAGCCGCAAGCGGCGAGAAATACGCTGTGGCGTGGATGGGTTCGAGGGTCATCCAGGTTCGTCGCGGGAACGGCAGGTCGGTCATGGCAGCACCCTACCGGCTCGGTCCGCTCAGGATTCCTGCATCGGGACGCGGACACCGCGCTCGGCCGCCACGTGATCGGCGAGGTCGTAGCCAGCGTCGACATGGCGGATGACGCCCATGCCGGGGTCGTTCGTCAGGACCCGTTCAAGCTTCTGCGCCGCAAGGTCGGTGCCATCAGCAACGCTGACCTGCCCGGCGTGGATGCTGCGGCCCATGCCGACTCCACCGCCATGATGCAGCGACACCCAGCTCGCGCCGCTGGCCACGTTGACCATGGCGTTGAGGAGCGGCCAGTCGGCAACGGCGTCGGATGTGTCCAGCATCGCCTCGGTCTCGCGGTACGGCGAGGCCACGCTGCCGCAGTCGAGATGGTCACGCCCGATGACGATGGGGGCAGACACGGTGCCGTTGCGGACCATTTCGTTGAACATGAGCCCCGCCTTGTCACGCTCGCCGTTACCGAGCCAGCAGATGCGTGCGGGCAGACCTTGGAACGCCACCCGATCCTGTGCGGCGCGGATCCATCGGTGCAGCGGATCGTTGTCGGGGAAGAGGCGGAGTACTGCCTCGTCGGTGGCGCGAATGTCGGCCGGGTCACCTGACATGGCGACCCATCGGAAAGGTCCTTTGCCTTCGCAGAACAGCGGACGGATGTAGGCAGGCACGAAACCCGGATACGCCATCGCGTCCTTGTACCCATGAGCCAGCGCTTCGGCGCGCAGCGAGTTGCCGTAGTCGAACACCTCCGCCCCCGCCTTCTGGAACCCGACCATGGCGTCGACGTGGACGACGATCGAGTCCCTGGCGCGGGTGGTATAGCCGGCCGGGTCCGTGCGACGGAGGTCGTCGGCTTGTTCGAGCGTCATGCCCTGCGGGATGTAGTTGAGGGGGTCATGGGCGCTGGTCTGGTCGGTCACGATGTCGATCGGGAACCCGCTTGCGAGCAGTGCAGGGTAGATGTCGGCGGCATTGCCGACCACGCCGATGCTGAGCGCGCGTCCTTCGTCTCGTGCCTGCTCCGCGAGGTGTTTGGCCTCGTCGAGATCGCGGGCGACCGTGTCCAGGTAGCGGGTCTGGATTCGCCGCTCGATGCGTGACGGGTCAACGTCGGGACAGATCGCCACTCCGCCGTTCATGGTGACAGCAAGAGGTTGCGCGCCACCCATGCCGCCGACACCGGCGGTGAGTGTGATGGTACCCTGCAGCGTGCCGCCGAAGCGCTTCGCGGCCACGGCACCGAACGTTTCGTATGTGCCCTGAAGAATGCCCTGCGTGCCGATGTAGATCCACGACCCTGCAGTCATTTGGCCGTACATCATGAGCCCCAGTGCGTCGAGGCGGCGGAACTCGTCCCAGTTGGCCCAGTCCCCCACCAGGTTGGAGTTGGCGAGCAACACCCGAGGTGCCCATTCGTGTGTGCGCATAACACCTACCGGTTTGCCGGACTGCACGAGCATTGTCTCGTCGTCCTTCAGGGTAATAAGCGTGCGCAGGATCGCCTCGTAGCTCTGCCAGTTGCGGGCTGCCTTGCCGAACCCGCCGTAGACCACCAGGTCTTCGGGGTGTTCGGCCACCTCGGGATCCAGGTTGTTCTGGATCATCCGGTACGCGGCTTCCTGCGGCCACGACAGGCAGGAGAGGCCGGACCCACGGGGCGAGCGGACGATTCGATCAGCGCGAGACATGCCAGTTGTCTACCCGATCCAACGAACGGAGTCCCGCGGATGTGGCCCGATACAGTCGAGCAATGTCCGGACCCCTCTCCGCCGCTGTCGTGGCGCACCTGCTCGATTTGGCTCCCATGGCCGAGTCCCATGAGCGTGCTCGTCGTTTGTCCGACGACGCTGTCGCCCGCCTGCGGTCGATCGGGGTGTTGCGCTCGTACGTGCCGTCCGTTTACGGCGGGCCCGAGTCGACGCCGTTCGACACGATGACGGCGATTCGGTTACTCAGCGCTGCCGACGGGGCTACAGGGTGGTGCGCCAACATCGCATCGCTCACGTCGCATCTGGCTGGTTCGGTTCATCCCGACGTCGCCCGCGTCGTGTTCGAAGATCCCGACGCTGCCGTGTGCGGCGCCTACGCGCCGAACGGAGTTGGGGTGCGGTCAGCTGACGCGGATTCGTTTTCAGTTACTGGCCGCTGGGCATGGGGCAGCGGATCGTCGTTCGCAACCTGGATGACAGCCGGCACCATCTGCGACGACGGAACGGCGCGGCACATGATCATCCCGATGGCGCAGATCACCATGCACGACACCTGGGACGCCAGCGGGTTGCGCGGTACTTCGTCGCATGATTTTTCGGTCGCAGGCGCAGTTGTCGACGCGGTGTTCTCGGCCGACATGGTTTCGCCTGCCCGGCATGCAGATGCGGCCATTTCTCGGCTTCCGTTGTTCATCCTGTTCTCAGGCGGGGTCGCTTCGGTCATGCTCGGAATTGCCCGGCGGGCGATCGACGAAATTGTCACACTCGCCCAGGCCAAGAAGCCGATGCAGTCGTCGAAGACCCTGTCGCAATCGCCCATCGCTCAGGTCGAGGTGGCTCGAGCTGAGGCGCTACTCCGCTCGGCGACCGCGTTCCTCGATGAAACGGTCGACTCGGCATGGCAGACCGTGCTTGCCGGCGACAAGGTATCGGTTGAACAGCGGTTGTCAGCTCGTCTCGCCGGGTCATTCGCTGGTGAGCAGGCCTGTGCTGCTGTGGACCTTTGCTACAAGGCCGGGGGCGGGGCTGCCGTGTACTCGTCGTCACCCTTGCAGCGCTGCTTCCGCGATGTGCACACCGCCGCTGCCCACATCATGGTCAGTCCGCGTGCATACGAATTGGTCGGGCGGTCTCGGCTTGGGCTGCCAATCGACACCAACAGCATCTGACAATGGGTTCCGCGCACATCGGGTTCCTGCACACCGCACAGGCGCACGTGGCAACGTTGAACGCTCCGGCGCACCCGAGCCCGTGTGATCCGAAGACCTCACTGTTTCGACCAGTTTTGATCTGTCACGTGACGTTATGCCAACCGAGCGGGCCTCCGCAGCGGCGGCCCAATACGTCACGTGACAGATCAACACCAACCAAACCCCACTTCCACGTCGCGTCCCCCACGAGCGTGCGCGTCCCCCCAGTGTCGACCCCCAAGGACCGCGAACCACCCCACCAGGACGCGAAGTCACCCACCTCCACGTTGCAGATTCGTCACGTGACAGTTCGTTCAGCGGAGAATCAACGTCTCTTCACCCTCGACAACGGCTGCCAGCAACCCCCCGCTGCGCACCAGTTGCGCAGCCAGTTCCAATTCGGGTGACAGGTAGCGGTCAGGGCCGGGGCCACCCACTCCCGAAGCTCGCAGCGCTGCGACCGCCCGACCTGTTGCAGACGCAGGCTGCAGCGGTGCACGGAGTTCGATGCTCCGAGCAGCGGCCACGGCTTCGACGGAGATCACCCTCGCCAGGTTGTCAACGGCAGTGCGAAGTTTCCGAGCAGCGGACCAGCCCATCGAGACATGGTCCTCCTGCATCGCAGACGACGGGATGGAGTCGACCGATGACGGCTGTGCCAACCGCTTGCAGTCGTGCACCAGCGCCGCCTGGGTGTATTGGGCGATCATCAGCCCGGAGTCGACGCCAGGGTCATCTGCGAGGAACGGGGGCAGCCCATGGTTACGGGCGCGGTCGAGGTGCCGGTCAGTACGCCGTTCGCAGATAGATGCAACGTCAGCAACGGCAATCGCACAGAAGTCCAGCACGTACCCGACCGGTGCGCCATGGAAGTTTCCGTTCGACGACACCGTTCCGTCCGGCAGCACCACCGGGTTGTCGATCGACGACGCAAGTTCCCGCTCTGCCACAACGGCCGCGTGGTCGAACGTGTCACGAGCAGCCCCGTGGACCTGCGGGGTGCACCGCAATGAGTACGCATCCTGCACACGGCTGTCGCCTTCGCGGTGCGACGCAACCATAGGCGACCGGGAGAGAAATGCCATCAGGTTCGCTGCACTGGCAGCCTGGCCGGGATGCGGCCGCAACGCTTGCAGCTCCGGCCGAAACACCTGATCGGTGCCGAGCAATCCTTCGACGCTCATGGCCGCTGTCAGATCGGCTGTCTGCATCATCATGCGCAGATCTGCAAGCGCCATGAGCAGCATGCCCAACATGCCATCTGTGCCGTTGATGAGCGCGAGGCCTTCCTTCTCGCGCAGCTCGACCGGTTCGATACCCGCTGCGCGCAGCGCCGGTCCCGCTTCGCCCTCTCCCATCAGCGTCAACGCAACGTGCGAAAGCGGAGCAAGGTCACCGCTGCAGCCAAGTGATCCGAACTCCCGCACGGGTGGGACAATGCCAGCGTTCAGGAGTGCGGCGAGAGTTTCCACAACGACCGGCCTCACACCCGTCCGGCCGGAACAGAGGGTCTTGAGGCGGAGGAACATCAGTGCGCGTACGACTTCTTCCTCCACCAGCGGCCCCATGCCGGCAGCATGGGAACGGATGAGCGACCGTTGCAGCTGGACCCGGCTTTCCAACGGGATATGGCGCTGAGCCAGCGCGCCGAACCCGGTTGAAATCCCGTACGAAGGGGTTTCGCCTGCAGCGAGCCGTTCGACGACTGCTCGGCTTTCAGCGACCGCAGCCAGAGCGGTCGGGCTGATCCGGACCTCGGCACGGCCCCGTGCCACGGCACAGACGTCGGCCGTGCTGACCCCGGAGGTCTCGATGGTGATCGGTGAAGTCATCCAGTCAGTCAACCGCATACAGAAGCGGGGCCGGTGCGTCGACCGGTTCTTGCACAGATAGCGTGTGCCTATGTCTTCCATTTCCAAACCCGAGGTCACCGTTCCCACAGGCAATCCCCCGGCGGAACTGCTCATCGAAGACCTTGTGGTCGGCGACGGTCACGAGGCAACGGCGGGGAAGAGTGTCGAGGTCCACTACGTCGGGGTCAGCTGGTCAACCGGCACCGAGTTCGATGCCTCATGGACCCGCCGCGAGACGTTCTCCTTCGGGTTGGGTGCCGGCATGGTCATCTCCGGCTGGGACCAGGGTGTGCAGGGGATGAAGATCGGCGGTCGCCGTCGCCTCACCATCCCACCGCACCTCGGCTACGGCACCCGCGGTGCAGGCGGCGCGATCGGGCCCAACGAAACCCTCATCTTCGTGGTCGACCTGATCGACGCCCAGTAGCGAGAGGGGCTGTCCATGAGCATCCCGAAGCTTGCCGACCCCACCCTGTTCAAAACCCTCGGCCATATCAACGGCGAGTGGGTCGGTGCCGACGACGGCCGCACGTACGTGGTCGACAACCCGGGTACGGGCGAGAAGGTGGCGTCGGCGCCAAAGATGGGCGCCGCAGAGACCCACCGAGCAATTGCTGCGGCAGAGGCAGCATTCCCCGGATGGAGCAGGACCCCCGCCAAGACCCGGGGCCAGATCCTGCGCAAGTGGGCCGAACTCATGGTGGCCAACGCAGATGACCTGGCGCTCATCATGTCCACGGAGCAGGGCAAGCCGTTGGCCGAAGCGAAAGGCGAGATCACGTACGCAGCCAGCTTCTTGGAGTGGTTCGCCGAAGAGGCGCGGCGGGTCGACGGGGCAATCATCAGTGCGCCTACCAACGACCGTCGCTTGCTGGTGTTGCGTCAACCGGTCGGCGTCACTGCGGCTATCACGCCATGGAACTTTCCGGCGGCAATGCTCACGCGGAAACTCGGCCCAGCTCTTGCGGTCGGTTGCACCATCGTGTGTAAGCCAGCACAACAGACCCCGCTTACCGCTATGGCCGTGGTCGAGCTTGCCGTGCGGGCCGGCGTGCCTGCTGGCGTGGTCAATCTGGTGGTCGGCGACGAAGCTTCGCTCATCGGCGGCGCGCTGACGTCATCGCCCGTTGTGCGCAAACTGTCGTTCACCGGTTCCACCGAGGTGGGCAAGCTCCTCACCCGCCAGTGCGCTGACACCATGAAGAAGGTGTCGATGGAGTTGGGCGGCAACGCGCCGTTCATCGTGTTCGATGATGCCGACTTGGAGACAGCGGTGGCGGGTGCGCTCGTCGCCAAGTATCGCAACACTGGTCAGGCCTGCACTGCCGTCAACCGGATTTATGTGCAGCGGGGTATCGCCGACGCGTTCACGCGGCGGCTCGCAGAAGAGGTGGCCAAGTTCACGGTCGGCATCGGCACCACGCCCGGGGTGAACGTAGGCCCGCTTATCGATTCGGCAGCGCTGGCGAAGGTACGCTCGCATGTGGACGATGCTGTGGCCCGCGGTGCACAGGTTGCCGTGGGCGGATCGTCGCATTCGCTTGGCGGGTTGTTCTTCCAGCCGACTCTCCTCACCGACGTCCCAGCCGATGCGCTGATGTGTGCAGAAGAGACGTTCGGCCCAGTGGCAGGCATCACGGTGTTCGACACCGAGGAAGAAGTCATCACCGCCGCCAATGCCACACCTTTCGGGCTCACTGCCTACTTCTTCACCAAGGACAATGCCCGCGTGTGGCGGGTTGGCGAGGCGCTGGAGTCCGGCATGGTTGCGGTCAACACGGGCCTGCTGTCAACGGCCGAGGCACCATTCGGCGGGGTGAAGGAGAGCGGGCTTGGCCGTGAAGGCAGCCGCTGGGGCACCGACGACTGGACCGAACTGAAGTACCTCGCCGTCGCCGGGCTGTAGCGGCGCGAGAGGGTTTACAAGACGATTCGTCGCAGCAGGCCGATCGTCGGTTCACATCGTTGGGCTAAGTCCCGAACGTCGTCGTGCGCCTCCATCCCGTGCGGGACGAACCCCCGGATGCCGAGCGCTGCCCGAGATACAGCCAAGGTGGGGGCCGCAGCCACTCCGACCAATACTTCTCGGAGTATGTCGACCGGCCCTCTGCGTGAAGTGAACAGGGGTGTCACAGCCACCTCTGGCCCACGACCAATCACCCGCAGGCCACGAACGCAGTCCGATCGTACGCGCGAAAGCAGTGTGAACGTCCACGCGTCGATCGACGCCAGATCCGCCGTGCCGTTCTGCAGTGCGAGCAGACTGGCTGCGTGCGAGCCGGTGACCAACACCGGCACCTCGTTGATCAGCAGGTCGTCGTCGAGGCCCGGTTCAGCGTGCAGAAACGAAGCCAGCGAGACCCAGCCCGACAATGAGTCCGGGCCGTTCGCGCACAGCCGCAACCCGGAACGAGCGAAGGATCGGAGATCATCTGCACGCGTATCATCCGCGCGGGCCACGATGACACTGCGGTACCACCCCGGCCGACCCGGCTCATCCACCATGGTCGCCCACGAGCCCAAGATGTCGACTTTGCCGTCGAGCACTGTGACGGCCGGGTGTCCGCAGGTGTGGCTGAGGATGAGCGACGGGTCAAGCCAGTGTTCGCGTAGCGGCAGCAATTCGCGGCTCAGATCGTCAGGGGCATCGACGCCACTTGCCCGCAGTGCGACCCGAATTGCGGCCCACAGCGCGTCCGTGTGCGCCCGCAGCTCCGGAAAGTCGTACATCGGGAGCGAGGCTGTCCGAGGCACAACGGTCATGTCACAACGTACCGCTCCAGGAACCTGCTGGGCTTGCAGTGGTAACTGACGTGCAGCGAATCCCGCGCACGAGTCGCTGCCACGAACAGAGCTTCGGATTTCGCGCAACACGCAAAGACCTATTTGCTCTCGGGCGGGTCGATTCGAAGCTTTTGGGTGTTGCGCGGAGGGCGTTTGCGTGTTGCGCGCAGCACCCTGAGCGCCAGTTCTCAGCAGCGTGGGATAGAGGGGTCGGCGGTCGCGCCTGGGTACACCGGCGAGTCGATCGTGCGCACACCGTATTGGCGGGCCAGCTCGAGATAGCCGCTGTACAGACCTGCGCCACGCACGGCCAACTCATTGGCGTCGATGGAACGGGCGAAACGGGGCAACTCGTACCAGGGGACCGACATCCGGGCGTGGTGCGCCGCATGCAGATTGTTGTTCAGGAACAGCAGCCCGAGCGGCGCCACCGTGTGCACCATTGCGGTGCGCGGACGGCCATCGGGGGTCCAGCGGTGCTCGGCGAACGAGCGAAGCTGCACACCCGCTATCGCCACACAGATGCACCAGAAATACGTGAACGCCGAGAACCGGACGTAGGCCAGCCACACAACCGTCAGCAGCACGAAAGGAGCATGGCCCAGCCACCGTCGACGCGGACACCCTTCACCCGGCATCCGCTCCCCCGTCACGGCCTGGCGTGCCTGATCCGCTGTGTAGCCGATGAGCGTCAGGAACGGACCAAGCAGCAGGCGGCCGAGCAGCGTGTGATGCGCCAACAGCACGTGTCGCATGACCGGCCCGGTCGCAGCCCACCTGTCGGCTGTAACGTAGAAGCTCTCTGCATCGATCGTCGGGTCCGTGAGGTACTGGTCTCGGTGGTGCAGCAGATGTGTTCGGCGGTAGTGCTCGAACGGCGTGAACAGATCGAGCGTGGTGCGCCCGATCAATCGATTGACCCGGCCCCACTTGGTGGGATGACCGTGGATGACCTCGTGCTGCAGCGACCCGTGCCAGGTGATGACCGCGCCGAGAAGAGGGATGAGCAGCCACGTGGGCACCGACGCATGGAACCACGTCAGCAAACCGTACGAACCGAACACACCCCCGACGACGGCCATCGTTGGCCATTCGACCGCGCCCGTAGCCGCCAGGGCGGTCGAGCGTCCGGTGAACTCCATTTGATTCAATTCAACGGCAGATCACGAGATGCGCTCAAGGGTGATATGTGCAACAATTCAACACACGTGTTGTACTTCCACAGCAATCGTCGTACTTACACCATGTTCTGACAACCTGAATGATTCACGCGACCCACATCCACTCCCGCTTCGCCGCTCGCCTGCGCACCGCAGTGGATCGGCGCGGTATCACCCAGGCCGAACTGGCTGACGAAGCCGGCATCGATCGCAGCAGCCTGTCGCAGTTCATGTCGGCCAACTCCGGCCGCTTCCCGCGCGCCGAAACGCTCGCAGCCCTCGCCCGAACGCTCGACACCTCACTGGACTGGTTGCTCGGCCTCACCGACGAAGACCCGGCTGCAACCCGCACGGCGCTGGTCGACGAATCACTCGCCTTCGAAAATGCGTCACACGACCCGGTAGACGAACAACTGGTGGGTTGGCTCAGCGAATCGCGCGGCGACAAGATCCGCTACGCACCCGCCACCCTGCCAGACCTGCTGAAGACCGACGCCGTCATCCGCCACGAACGCATGGCAACTGTCGGTCCCGAGGTCCGCATCGAGAACGCAGCGATCAAGCTCGCCTGGCAGCGCACGCCCGAGGCCGACGTGGAATGCGTCAACAGCGTGCAGTCCCTCGAGGCGCTCGCCCGCGGCGAAGACATCTGGCGCACGCTGTCACCGGCGCGTCGAGCCGAGCAACTTGAGCGCATGGCCACCTTCGCCGAAGAGCTGTACCCCGCGTTCCGGTGGTTCCTCATCGACCGCCGCCAGCGCTACGCCGCGCCCATCACCATCTTCGGCAAGCGTCGCGCCGCGCTCTACATCGGCGGGCAGTACGTGGTGTTCAACTCGCCGGCACACGTTGTCGCGCTGGCAGCCCACTTCGACAACCATCTGCGCGCTGCGATTGTTGAACCCCGTCAGGTTCCTAACCGTATTCGCCGTCTGATCAATTTGGTGAAGTAACAGCGCTGCTTGAGATTCGCCGGCCTCCGACAACCTGCAAGTCACCGCCCACATACACGCGGTCGACCTGGTTGTAACCGAAACGGTTGATCACCTGGCCGTGCTCAGCTGCGTTCCACACCACGATGTCCGCCCGCGCTCCCGGCAGCAGGCAACCTGCATCACCGGAAAGGTCAAGCGACGCTGCCGCGTTGCAGGTGGCTGCGTTCCATGCCTCGGCGTAGCTCATGCGGTAGATGCGGGCTGCGCATTGCAAGACCATCTGCATGCTTATGGTTGGGCATGTGCCAGGGTTGTAGTCGGTAGCAACGGCAATGACAGAGCCCGAGTCGATCAATCTCCGGCACCACGGCCCCACGTGCGGCCCACCCTCCAGCATGTGGAACGTGACTGCCGGAAGCACGATGCCGACAGTGTCGGATGCGGCCAGCGCTGTCAGGTCAGCGGTGGAGATGTGCTCAAGATGGTCGACGCTGCGCGCGCCCAACTCGACGCCAAGGCCGACTGCACCTGCCGACCCGGTTTGATCTGCGTGCAGACGGATCTTCATTCCGACCGCCAGCGCAGCCTGCGCCATCCGACGTGTCTCGTCCGGCGTGAACGCAATCGGGTCGCACCAGACGTCGAACCAATCGCACTCACCTCGAACCCGGTCGATCATCGAAATGACGAGGTCGATGTACTCCGAACGCCGATCCGCATACTCCGCGGGCACCACATGAGCACCGAGGTAGGTGGTGATGACGTCGATGGGATGCTGCAACCCATTTGCGATGCACAACAGCCGCAGCTCGGTCTCGACGTCGAGGCCGTACCCGGTCTTCGTTTCGAACACTGTGGTGCCGTGTTCCAGCGCAATGTCCAGGAGCCCAACAGCCTCGGCGCGCATCGCCTCGTCGGATGCCTCGCGCGTCCGTGCGATCGACCAGCGGATGCCACCATCGATCCCGTGCTTCGGCACCCCGGTGGCCCTCGCCTCCCACTCCACATGTCGCGGCCCGGCGTGCACCAAGTGCGCATGTGAATCGACGAACCCCGGCGATACCAGCCGCCCGCGTGCATCAAACGTCTCGTGAGCGGTCCAGGCAGCGACGATGTCAGCCGTAGCGCCAACTGCAGCGACCCGCCCGTCCACAAGAGCAACCGCTCCATCCGGCACGAGGTTCAGCCCGCCAAGGGCACTCCCCCGCAACGGCGAGGCCGACCCGACGATCAGTTCCGACGCATTCACAATAAGCAGATCGGCGTGTTGAACCATCACCGCCATTCTGCCCGTCCCGGCTTCCGGGAGGACCATCCGTCTGGAAACCGTCTTCTTGGGCGGTTTCGTGACAGATGCACCTGCCACGGTAACTGGGCCTTTGTCCGCCACGGGTTGAAGCCGTAACCTCAGGTTGTGCTGAACAACTTTCCTCCTGCCGACGCAAACGCTTGGTCGAAACTGGCTGCCAAGGAATCCAAGACCGACGACCCGATGGCAGCGCTCGCCTGGCACACTCCAGAGGGCATCGCAGTCAAGCCCGTCTACACGGCCGAGGACCTCGAAGACCTGGAGACCATCAGCACCGTTCCCGGGGTCGCACCCTTCGTGCGAGGTGTGCGGGCCACGATGTACACCAACCGTGCGTGGACCATTCGTCAGTATGCAGGCTTTTCCACCGCTGAAGAATCGAACGCGTTCTACCGCAAGAACCTGGCCGCCGGTCAGCAGGGGGTCAGCGTTGCATTCGACCTTGCCACCCACCGCGGCTACGACTCAGATCATCCACGCGTCGAAGGCGACGTTGGCAAAGCAGGCGTGGCCATCGACAGCGTCGAGGACATGAAGCTGCTGTTCGACGGCATCCCGCTCGACAAGATGAGTGTCTCGATGACCATGAACGGAGCGGTGCTCCCCGTGTTGGCCGGTTACATCGTTGCGGCCGAAGAACAAGGGGTCAGCCAGGACCAACTGCAGGGCACCATCCAGAACGACATCCTCAAAGAGTTCATGGTGCGTAACACCTACATCTACCCGCCTGCCCCGAGCATGCGAATCGTTGCCGACATCATTGGCTACACGGCGAAGAACATGCCGAAGTTCAACTCCATCTCCATCTCGGGCTACCACATGCAGGAAGCCGGAGCCACGGCGGTGCAGGAGCTCGCATTCACCTTGGCCGACGGGCGCGAATACGTCCGCGCCGCCATCGCCGCAGGCCTCGACGTGGACGAGTTCGCCGGACGCCTCAGCTTCTTCTTCTGCATCGGCATGAACTTCTTCATGGAGGTTGCCAAGCTCCGCGCCGCCCGCCTGCTGTGGTCCAAGATCATGAGCGAGTTCAGGCCGAAGAGCACCGGTTCGCTGATGCTCCGCACGCACTGCCAAACCAGCGGTGTGTCGCTCACCGAGCAGGACCCGATGAACAACGTGGTGCGCACCACCATCGAAGCGCTCGCAGCGATTCTCGGCGGAACGCAAAGCCTGCATACGAACTCGTTCGACGAAGCCATTGCGCTCCCAACCGAATTCTCGGCGCGCATCGCACGTAACACACAGCTCATCCTGGCCGAAGAGTCCGGCGTCACCAACGTGGTCGACCCGCTCGGCGGCAGCTACTACGTGGAAGCACTCACCCACTCGCTTGCCACCGAGGCATGGAAGCTGATCGAGGAGACCGAGTCGCTCGGCGGTATGACCAAGGCCGTCGAGTCCGGCATGCCGAAGCTGCGCATCGAAGAGTCAGCCGCTCGCCGTCAGGCCCGTGTGGACCGGGGCGAAGAAGTCATCGTCGGCGTGAACAAGTACCGGCTGGACAAGGAAGACCCGATCGATGTCCTCGACATCGACAACACCAAGGTCCGTGCCAGCCAGATCGAACGGCTGAACCACATCAAGGCCACGCGCGACGCGACGGCACTCGCCACCGCGCTGCAGGCCTTGGAAGACGGGGCACGCGGCACCGGCAACCTGTTGACACTCACCGTCGATGCCGTCAGAGCCCGCGCAACGGTCGGCGAGTGTTCACAGGCGTTGGAGAACGTCTTCGGCAGACACAAGGCCGAAATCCGTAGTATCGCCGGTGTGTACGGCCAGGCTTACGAAGCAGACGACGGGTTCGCCAAGATCGTCGCCGATGTCGCAGCGTTCGCGACAGAGCAGGGCCGCCGTCCGCGCATGCTCGTTGCCAAGATGGGCCAGGACGGCCATGACCGGGGTGCGAAAGTCATCGCCACTGCGTTCGCGGATATCGGCTTCGATGTCGATGTCGCCCCGCTGTTCCAGACTCCCGGCGAGGTCGCACGCGAGGCAATCGACAACGACGTGCACGTTGTCGGCGTCTCCAGCCAGGCAGCCGGACACAAGACGCTGGTCCCACAGCTCATCGCGGAACTGAAAGCTGCCGGAGCCGGGGACGTCCTTGTGGTCTGCGGTGGTGTGATTCCCGCACAGGACTACGAGTTCCTCCGGGCAGCCGGTGTCAGTGGCATCTACGGCCCCGGCACCAACATTCCCGAAGCAGCTGCCGACGTGCTCGCGCTGCTCCGCGCCAACACAAGCTGATTCAGCGGCGACGCAGGCTGATTCAGCGGCGACGCAGGAGCAGCACGCCGTCTTCGTCCAGCACGGTGTCGAACGCACCGCTCGCCCGCACTTCGTTCAGAACTACACGGTGGCGATCGGAAAGCTGGTCCGGCTGCAGCAGCACCCAATCGACATCGGTGGGCTTGGCAGCATCGGCCTGACTGCTGCCGTAGATCATCCACCCGAACGGGTTCGGGAAGTCGTAAAGCGCACGGCGGTGCGACAGATGCGGCGCAATGTTGTCCGCTGCCGCCACACGTGCATCTGACGGCACCATCGCAACCGCACGGTCCAGTGTTGCCCGCGCCGGCTCGGCTAACTTCCAGTTCCACGCCGCAAGGCTTCCCGGTAGCGGACCGCGCACGAAAGCAGCCGACACCGAGCACAGCAGAACCCACCCCAGGAGCACCCGCCCCACCGCACGACGGCGGCGCCATGCTCCCGCCAGCACCTCAACGGTTGCGAGCATCAGGCCGGGCAGCATCAGCGCCGTGTACTGGAAGCGAATGTCGCGCACGTACGGGCTATCCGCCGCAATCGCGGCGACCATCTGAGGGAGTGCGCTCAGGCTGGAAATACCCAGCAACGGAAGCCCGCCGAGTGGAAGGAACAAGTCCAACAGATAGGTCCGGGACTGCGGCTCGGCCGTCAGCGACGCCATGGTCCCGGGATGAGTTGCAAGATGAACGGCGACCTCTGACATCGTGGTTCCGAAGCGCGCATAGAAACGATCGATGTAATACACGTCGCGCCCCAGTGCCGTCGGAATCAGCCAACGAGAGCACACGAAGAACCAGCCAAGGCCCGACGCGAAGGTAACCAACCCGGCAACTGCATCGCTGCGCACTCCACGATGCGGTCCTGAGCGGAACCGAGCAACCGCGGCGCCGATCATCAACGCCACACCAAGCATGGCCACAATCAGCCCTGCGTCTTCGCGGCAACTGAGCGCCAACCCGATGCACAATGCGAGCCGACCATAGCGACGGGTGCGGGCAAACCACACGGCGAACAGCAGCGGGGTGACCGCAAGCGCTTCAGGATGAAAGCTCACCCAGCCCAGCCACCCGAGCGCCGGGTGCAACAGGTACGCCGCAGCACACGCGCCGCCGAGACCGGCCGAACCAGATCGTGTTCGGCCCAGCCACGCGACCGGCAGCGCGCCAGCGGCAAGTACAACCGCCTGCACGACGATCAGAAACTCGGCCGACATACCCAGCCGTGCAAACGGAGCCAGCAGCAGGAACACTGCATTGACGTGGTGTCCCCACACGGGCATGCCGCGCATGCTGATGAAGCTCGACGACGAGACGCCGTCGCGGCCGATCAGCCACCAAACCTGGTCGTAGATGCCGAAGTCGAATCCCCAGCTGCCGTAGTTCCGATGCTGAGCAATCGCAAGCGAAGCGATACCCAGCGCCCATATCATTGCTGCGATGCCGACAGCACAAGTCAGGGCCGACACGCGTCGCTGCGTACCTGGCTGAACGGTTCGCATGTTCGGATGAAGACTCGGCTCGGTATGGAAGGTCGTCATCGGCCGCCCGCTACCCGACGAGCCAACATGACACCGTCTTCTTCGAACACCACTTCGAAGGTTCGATCTTGGATCAGCAGGTCGAAGTCAGATTCGAATCGGCCCAGCGCTCCCCGCTCGACGAGTATCCAATCAACAGACGATCCGTTTCGCGCCTGAGGCGCTTCTGTCCCAGCTGGGTCCCCCAGGGCGAACTCGCCGTAGAACCACCGGACAATCGGATTGGGGAATTGATAGATGGCCGAGCGGTGCGAGAGGTGAGGCACCAGATTTCCCATCGCACTTACTGACGCGTCGTCAGGAATCATCCGAATCGCCCGGTCGAACACATCTCGTCGAGGTTCGGCCGTCTTCCATATCCGGTTGACAGACCACGGAGCTGGGCTGCGAAGGATCGACGTCCCGACGGACAGCGCCACCATCACCGTGAGCGCAACCCGTCCGACCCGACGGGGCCACAGCCATCGGACAGCTTCGATCGCGCCGAGGAAAATGCCGGCGATCAGGATCGCTGGATAGTGGGATTGGATGCTCTGCGAGTGCTCGTTCGAACTCATGAGCAGTCCCAGGAGCGGGCCGGCGCTCATCAGCACAGGAACCCCCAACAGCGGAAGGAAACCGAGCGGGGCGAACAGGTCAACGAGGAACGTGCTGCGGTGCCCACTCGAAATAAGGCCACGCGACAGCGCCGGATCCGTCAACAGGTTCTTCGCTATCTCGCCGTACGAGTCACCGTACCGCCCGTAGAACGTACCGAGGTAGAACGGTTGACCGCCGAGCGCACCAGGAATGATTATCCGCGCGCAGATGATGAACCAGGCGCCGCTGACCGCTGCAACGGCCAACGCGTGAAGCGCAAGACGGCAATCACGATTGCGGAGCGCTTCGACCAAAAGGACCACCCCAAACCCGCCGATCGCTATCGACACTTCCTCTCGACACGCCAACGCCAGCACCGCTGACAACCACATGGGTACAAACCGACGTCGATGTGCGAACCACGCCATCAGCAGCATCGGAAGTGGCGCCAGCACTTCCGGATGAAAGTAAAAAAACGCAAAGAAGATGTTGGCCGGGTAGAGGAGGTAGACAACGGCCATGGCGAGGCCTGCTTCCGCCGACCCGGTCTTACTCCGGGTCAGCCAGGCTACCGGGACAGCGCCAAGAAAGACCAGAATGGTCTGCATCGCGGAGAACCACATGACTCCTGCGCCCAGCCTTGTCAGCGGAGAGAGTGCGATCAGGATTGGGTTGACATGATGTCCCCAAACTGGAAGGCCTCGCGAGGTCAGGAACGGTGAGGAGAACGGGCCCCTTCCCAACAACCAAGTTGCCTGGTCGTACAGTCCCACGTCGTAGCCGTAGGTGCCGTAATTGACGTGCTGGCGATATTGCAGCGCAATCATCGCCGCCGATTCCAAGGCGACGAGCAGCACCACGATTCTCGTGAGCCTGCCGTTCAGCCACGCGCCCATCCGAGGTGTCCACACCTGCCTCGACGTCGCCGATGAAGGTTGGTCATGCAGCAGATCGGGGGCTTCATAAGCACATGCAGCATCCGCGAGGCCAGAACCTCGAGTCACCGTTGACGCCATGACTTGTTCTTCGGCCCCGCAGTGCTCACCCTTGAGCGTCCCTGGCTGGGTAGCGTGGCGACGTGACAGCCGTTGACAGACGTTCCCTCGCCAAGGCGATCACCCTCGTGGAGTCCACCCGGCCGGACCATCGTGTGCAGGCTCAGCGGCTAGTCGGAGACGCACTGCGTCTCTCCGGCCGGGCCGTACGAATCGGGATTTCCGGCACCCCGGGCGTTGGCAAGTCGACGTTCATCGAGGCGTTCGGGCTCTTTCTCTGCTCGCTCGGCCACCGTGTCGCCGTGTTGGCCATCGACCCTTCGTCATCCCGCCATGGCGGGTCCATCCTGGGCGACAAGACCCGCATGCCCAACCTCGCGGTTCATCCGGACGCGTTCATCCGCCCATCACCGTCCGGCGGCACCCTCGGTGGTGTTGCGAGACGCACCCGCGAATCGATGCTGCTCTGCGAGGCCGCTGGTTTCGACGTGATCATCGTCGAAACGGTAGGCGTTGGTCAGTCCGAGACCGCAGTTGCGAATTTCACCGATGCGTTCGTGCTGCTGATGGCTCCCGCCGGCGGCGACGAGTTACAAGGTGTCAAGCGCGGGATCATGGAACTGGCCGACGTGCTGGTTGTGAACAAGGCCGACGGTGCCCTCCTCCCCATCGCCACGGCCACGCTTGCGGAATACTCATCGGCGCTGCGCCTGCTGCGACCTCGATCAAAGGATTGGACGCCGGTTGCGCTCCCGGCCAGTGGGCTGAACGGAACCGGCATCGCCGAGGTATGGGCCACGGTGCAGCGATACCGCGACACGCTGACGGCTACCGGCGAATTGGCGAGTCGCCGCAAGCAGCAGAACGTGTCCTGGCTGTGGGACGAGCTGCAGGAACGCGTGCTTGCATCGTTCAAGTCCGATCCTGCAGTTGCCACTGCGCTGCGGTCGGTCGAAGAACGTGTGCGGGTAGGTTTGCAGCCCCCGGGCGAAGCCGCCGACGAACTGCTGCACCGGTGGCGGATCCCCACGAGCAAATGAAACGCCGACCTGACCGGTACTTGTACTTTACTTGTATTTGTTTGGTGAATCTGGTTGAGTGGCGTTCGTGACTACCCAGCCGTCGACAGGCAAGCCAGTATGGGACCCGGCGCAGTACGACCGGTTCGCCGACGAACGCGGCCGCCCGTTCGTCGATCTGACAGCGCGCATACGAACTGTCGACCCGCGAGTTGTAATCGATCTCGGCTGTGGGCCTGGCCATCTCACCGCCACGCTCGCTGTGCGCTGGCCCGATGCACAGGTCATCGGAGTCGATAACGATCAGGCGATGTTGCACGTGGCCAACGCGTTGGTCGGCGGCGGAGACGCACCGGTCAATCTGCGTTTCGAACACGGCGACATCGGCACCTGGCAGCCGGACACGCAGGTTGACGTGATCGTTACCAACGCAGCGTTGCAGTGGCTGCCGGCACACCTGGCTCTGTTGCCCCGGCTGGTGGACGCCCTCGCTCCTGGCGGTGCGCTGGCCCTGCAGGTGCCCGGTAACTTCGATGACGCGCATCATCTGGCCATCCGGCAGGTCATGGCGCGGCCTCGCTGGCGCGCAGCGCTGAGCGGCTTGCCCGAGCGGGTGCTGTCCTCCTATCCGGCCGTGGTGTACCAGGCCGAGTTGGCTCGGTTGGAATGCGACACCGACACCTGGGAAACAACATACGTACACGTACTGCATGGCACCGACCCAGTGCTGGAATGGGTCAAGGGCACTGCGCTGCGGCCTGTGCTGACCGCGTTGGGAAACGAGCGCGGGGCCGATTTCTGTCTGGAACTCGGCGAGCTGCTCCGCTCCTCGTTCGGCACCCACCCGTGGGGAACTCCGTTCCCCTTCAAGCGGATCTTCGCCGTCGCGCACCGCCCGTCCGGCGAGTGACTTCCACCGAAGCCCCAACGGAGCAGCCTCACGGGACCAGCCACCGGTACGCTGGCTGACATGACTCGCCCAGCACCGCTACACCTCGGAGAATCCGTCGACCCCGTTGCACATCAGCGCACGGGTACGGCCATCACCCTCGACCCCGCATCGCTCACGACGCACGCGGTGATCGTCGGCCAGACCGGCTCCGGCAAGACCGGTCTGGGCATTGCGCTCATCGAAGAGGTGTTGCTTGGCGGGACCCCGGTCATCCTCATCGACCCGAAGGGCGACCTCACCAACCTCGCACTGCGGTTTCCGGGCCTCAGCCCCGCCGAGTTCACGCCTTGGGTCGAAGGCGGCGACCCCGCTGCCGTCGCCACGCAATGGAAGGACGGGTTGGCCGGATGGCAGATCGACGGGTCAGACATCACGGCACTGCAAGCGAAGTCCGACGTGGTGGTGTGGACGCCCGGCTCGTCTGCTGGCCGCGGGCTGAACCTCATTGGTTCCCTCCAGGCGCCGCGCAGTGCGTCAGACCCGGCAGCCCGGGCCGACGAAATAGCGGCATCGGTTGGTGGACTACTCCGGCTGGTCGGCATCGAGTCCGACCCGATGAGCGGACGCGAGCACATCTTCCTCGCAAACCTTGTCGAGCGGTCATGGGCAGCCGGGCAGGACCTCGGGCTTGATCAGTTGGTCGGCCAGGTCTTCGACCCGCCGTTCCGCAAAATGGGCGTCCTCGACCTCGATACGTTCTATCCGCCGAAGGATCGCTCGGAATTGGGCATGAAGCTCAACGGCCTGCTTGCGTCGCCTGCGTTCGCTGCGTGGGGCGAAGGTGAGGCGCTCGACATTGCTGCCATGCTGCACGACCCGGCAACGGGCAAGGCACGCGCCAGCGTGGTCACCATTTCGCACCTGTCCGACGAAGAGCGCCAATTCGCTGTTGCCAAGATCCTCAGCGCGCTGATTACCTGGATGCGGGCGCAGTCCGGCACCACGTCGCTACGCGCTGTGCTCTACATCGACGAGGTCCTCGGTTACGTGCCGCCGAACGGGAACCCGCCGACCAAGGCGCCCATTCTCACCCTGGTCAAACAGGCTCGCGCGTTCGGCGTCGGCGTGGTCCTTGCCACCCAGAACCCCGTCGACGTGGACTACAAGGTTCTGTCCAACGCAACCACGTGGATGGTCGGCCGGCTGCAGACGGAACGAGACCGCGACCGGCTGCTCGACGGGATGCGTACTGCATCGGGTGCCACCGACATCGATCAGTTGGGCGCCACCATTTCCGGCCTGGCCAAGCGAGAGTTCATCCTGCAGCGCTCCGGCGCAGACAAGCCGCTGGTTTTCAACTCGCGCTGGGCAATGTCATATCTTCGTGGTCCGCTCACCGGCTCGCAGATCAAAGAGCTCGGTCCGATGGGCGGGGTCGGAACACCCGCACCGGTGTCGGGTGCTGCAGCTGCGGGTGCCGCCACCTCCGGTTCTACCGGGTCCCCGGTCCCCGCTTCGGCACCATCCCGCGCCACCGCCGAGGATGAAACCACGATGGTTCCACCAGTTGCCGATGACGTGAAGCAGGGGTGGGTGGTGAGCGCCGCGCCGTGGTTGACGCAGGTCGGCGGCGCCCCCAACGGCACCACGTTTTCTCCCGCACTCGCCGTTCGGCTGAGCATGCTCTTCGACGACACCGCAGCTGAGCTGCGAGACGAGCAGGAGTGGGAGGCTGTCGTGCATCCGCTCACCCAGGTGATCGATAGCGATTCGATCATCGCCGTCGACCACGACGACCGGGACCTCACCGAAGTCGCCCCTGTTGGAGCGGTGTACGTGCTGCCAGACGCCAGGATCGACTCGGCGGCCTGGTTCAAGAGCGCTCAGACCCGCATCGTCGAGCATGCCGCAGCCAGCCGCACGATGACCTTGCAGCGCAACGAGGCATTGAAGGTGTGGTCACGCCCGGGCGAGACGCCCGAGCAATTCGCCGCCCGATGTGCACTGGCCGCCGAAGAGAAGGCCGACGCCGAGACGGCCAAGCTCCGGACGACGTTGGAGACGCGCGTCGACCGCATCAAGGACGCCATCGACGCAGCGGAACGCAAGATGGATCAGGCCCAGGAGGAACGCAAAGCGAGCCGCAACGAAGAGCTGCTTGCGGGCGCGGGCGATCTGCTCGGAGCGCTCTTCGGTGGGAAGAAGTCGACCCGGGGAATCGGCCGTGCGGTACGCGGCGCAAGTGGCCGCCGAGCCGATACAAGACGCGAAGGTGCACAGGCAGAGTCAGCTGCCTCGGCCCTCGCTGACAAGTCACAGGAGCTGGTCGAGCTGGAGCAGCAGTTGGCCGATCAGGTCTTCGAGATCGACGCCAGATGGAACACCGTCGCCAGCCAGATCACCGAACTGAGCATTCCCCTGGAGAAGACAGACGTGCGAGTGATCGACACCAAGCTGGTGTGGCTGCCCGTCAGCCGCTGACGCGAGAAACTTACGCAGCGGGTGCGGCGATGGGGTGCGGCATGCAGAGTTCGTCGTACTCGGCGATCTGCAGCAGTGCCGGGTCGATGGAACACGCCGGGCAATTGGGGTCGCGGCGCAGCTTGAACGTGCGGAAGCTCTGCTCGAGCGCATCGTATGTGAGCAGACGACCCACCAGCGAGTCACCGAGACCAAGCAACAGCTTGATGGCCTCCATCGCCTGCAGCGACCCAATGATGCCGGGCAGCACGCCGAGCACACCGGCCTCGGCGCACGACGGGGCCAGCTCTGCGGGAGGTGGTTCTGGCAACATGCACCGGTAGCACGGGCCTTGGTACGGCTTGAACACCGAGACCTGGCCCTCGAACCGGAAAATGGCACCCATCACCACCGGCACGTTCTTTTTGAGCGACGCATCGTTCAGCAGATAGCGGGTGGGAAAGTTGTCGGTGCCGTCGACCACCAAGTCGTAGCCGTCGATGATGTCGAGCACGTTGTCGGCACCAAGGCGCACGTCGTAGGTGACCACGTTGACGTCCGGGTTGAGCAGCGTGAGCGTCTTCTTCGCGCTGTCAACCTTGCGGTCGCCGACGCGGTCGATGTTGTGCAGGATCTGGCGCTGCAGGTTGGAGAAGTCGACCACGTCCATGTCGATCACGCCGATTGTACCGACACCGGCCGCAGCGAGATAGAGCGAAGCCGGTGAGCCGAGGCCACCGGCACCCAGCATGAGCACCTTGGACTCCAGCAGCTTCTGCTGGCCCTTTTCGCCCACTTCGGGAAGCAGCAGGTGGCGCTGGTAACGGTTGCGTTGCTCGGCCGACAGGGTGGCCGGTACCCGCCACGCCCGCCCCTCGTTCTTCCACTTGCCGAACCCACCGGCGACCGACAGCACATTGGTGTAGCCAAGCTCGCCGAGGGTCTTGGCCGCGAACGCGCTGCGAACACCGCCGGCGCAATAGACGACGACGGTTGCGTCGTGGTCGGCGATGCGGTTCTCGACCTGTGCCTCGAGGTGGCCGCGCGGGATGTGCACCACGTTGAGCAGCGCACCCTGCTCGTACTCATCGGGCTCTCGCACGTCGAGTACGACGGTGCCGGGGCGGGCGATGGCTGCTTCAGCCGCAGCGGTGTCGATTTCGGTGATCTCGGACTTCGCAGAGGCGAGCAGGTCGCGGAACGTTGCCATGTGGCCATCCTACGCCAAAACCCGACTCAATTAGTCGGGTATTAGGCTCGTGCCTGCTCGTGCACGAAATCGGTCTCAGACCGATTTCGTTCACGATGTGCCGGACCGGCTACCGCTCGACGAGGCGCGGCAGCACCTCAGCGATCTGACCCCGCACCACCGCCGTCGCCAACCGGTCCATCTCGGTGGGCTCGGCGTTCAAGATCACGATCGGGATTCCTGCCCGGTATGCAGCGGGGACCATTTGGTTGACCGGTCCAACCGCAAGCGTGGTGCCGATTGCGAGCAGCAGGTCACAGTCGGCGGCCGCTGCGAACGCCCGGTCAAGGTCTTCGGCCACCAGGCTTTGACCGAAGCTGATGGTGGCCGACTTCACCACTCCGCCGCATTCCGGACACGCTGGGTCAACTTCACCGGCACGGACACGCTCGATGAACACAGCCATCGGCCACTGCTGCTTGCAGTCCCAGCACAGCGCGCGGCGCATCGTCCCGTGGACTTCGATCACACACCCGGGCGAGTTACCCGCATGCTGATGCAGTTCGTCGATGTTCTGCGTCACCAGCGTGTGCAGCCGACCCTGCCGTTCCAACTCGACCAGAGCCTGATGACCTGCGTTTGGCTGCGCATCCCAGGCCGGCGAGTGCAATCTGGTCTGCCACGCGATCTGGCGGACCTCAGGATCGTTCAGATAGTGCTGAAGTGACGAGGTCCGCTCGGCTTTCGGGTTGCGGGTCCACACGCCGTTCGGTCCTCGGTAGTCCGGGATGCCCGAATCGGTCGATATCCCAGCACCGGTCAGCGCAACGACACGGCGAGCCTGCTGCATCGCCGCCAGCGCCAGTTCAAGGGAAGGGTCCACGGCCTGCACCACACGCTTCTAGCACCATCTCCTCCACTGAGCAGATTTTCGTTGCAGTATTCGAATAACATGAAATACATTGATGCACACCATCAAATCGCTCCGCGAACCACTTCCTCCGCTCGTCGTCACGTCACCTCGGTACCTCCGGGGTGGCGCGCGCCAACCTTCTTCGAACGGAGAACCTTCATGTCAATTTCACTGTCCCACCTCGATCAACCGGACGAGGCCAACAAGGCCAACGTGGCCAACGTGGCCAACGTGGCCGTCCTTGCCCTACCCGACCCATCCGCGGCGGCAATCCCTACCGCAGCGCCATCGCCGGTCACGCATCTGGAACAGACCGGCCCCCGGCTCCACACCGTCGAGCCGGGGTTCCTGTTCTCCCCCGACGCAACCGTGATCCAGGTCAACCCGTGGCGTGACCCCTTCATCGAGCAGATCGGCCACGACCCGCGCGGCGACTACGTCGAACGCTTCTGGCTCGCCGTCCTCGGGCCCAGCACCACCTGGTTCGTCCGCAGCCTGTCGTGGGGGTTCTCAGCCTCACCGGAAGGGTTCGCACTCGATCTTCCCGCCACTGCTCGCGCACTCGGCATCAGTGAACGAATGGGCCGCAACAGCCCGTTCGTGCGGGCCATCACGAGGGCCTGCCAGTTCGACCTGGCGGCAGTCGATGGTGTTCACCCGTCCGGCCGCACGATCCTACGTGCGCGTACTACCTTACCGTGGTTGTCACGTCGCCTCGCAGCGACGTTGCCGCCAACGCTGCGCGCCGAGCACCAACTGTGGATCGACGCGTCGGCAGTCGACGCCGCAGAGCGCCGACGCGTTGCGATGACCGCTTCGTAACCCGACAGCAGCCCGACGTAAGCCGACGACAGCCTGAAAGCTGCCTGACAACTACCTGACCGCGGACAAACGTCCCCTACGGTTTCGAGAACCCGCGGACCAGCTCCACCAGCGTGCGCAAACCGGCGCCGGTGCCGCCACGGGGTCCGAACTCGTGGGGGGCATCGGCCCAGGCCGTGCCGGCGATGTCGAGGTGCACCCACGGCACGCCGGCCACGAACTCCTGCAGGAAGAGCGCCGCGGCGATGGACCCTGCTTGGCCCGGCATGCCGATGTTCTTCATGTCTGCCACGTCGGAATCGATGTGGCGACGGTAGGGGGCCCACACGGGCAGCTCCCATACCGGCTCGCCAGCACGCTTCGCCGCGTCCTTGACCTGCCCCGAGAACGACTCGTTGTTTCCGAACAGCCCCGTGATCTCTTTGCCGAGCGCAACGATGATCGCCCCGGTGAGCGTTGCCAGGTCGATGATTGCATCGGGCTTGTCCTCAACCGCAAGGCTGAGGCCGTCGGCGAGCACCAGCCGGCCCTCGGCGTCGGTGTTGAGAATCTCGAACGACTTGCCATTGCGCGCAACGTGCACATCGCCCGGCTTGGTGGCACGTTCGCCCGGCAGGTTCTCGGTGAGGCAGCAATACCCGACGACCCGGATGCTGGGCTGCAAGGCAGCGAGAATGGTGAACAGCCCGAGCGTTGTCGCTGCCCCGGCCATGTCGCACTTCATGGTCATCATGGCGTCGGCCGGCTTCAGCGACAGGCCGCCGGAATCGAACGTGATGCCCTTGCCGACAACAGCCAAGCTGGGAAGCGACTTCGCTGACTTCAGCCCACCTGCGCGTGTGCCGCCGACGCCGTACCCCTGCGGAACATATTCGAAACGCACCAGGCGAGGAGGTTCAAGCCCGCCCTGCGACACGCCCAGCAGACCGCCCAGACGCTCGTCTGCGATGCGGTGCTCGTCCCACACCTCGACCGCGAACCCGGAGCCGTCGGCCGCCTCGACGGCGCGCTCCGCGAAGATGCGCGGCGTGAGATTGGCCGGTGGCAGATTCACCAGGTCGCGGACCATCGAAGTGGCTTCAGCGATGCGGCGGCCCACCCCGGCGCCCTCCTTCGCCGCCCGGCTGCCGACAGGGTCGAGAACCACCGACTGCAGTCGGCTGACACCGTCGGCCACGGGCTTGCCGGAGTAGGTGTACGTCACCGCAAGTGCACCTTCGACAATGGCTTGAGCTTCCGCACGTTTGTCCAGTTTCGACACACCCAGCAGGTCGAGTTGCACGGAGTTCTCGTGCACGGCCGCCCTGGTCGCAACAGCTGCAGCGCTGCGAATTCGATCCGCATCGACGCTGGAAGCGTCACCGAGCCCCACGAAGATCCGCGTCTGGCTGCCTGGTACGACCAGCACTTGACCGGGCTTGGCGGAAAACCCTCGCTTCGCCATGACCGCAGCGGTCAGCCCCGGAACTGCAGCGGGTTTTCCCGTGCGGTCGGTGGTCACGCCGGTTGCAACGGCAGCCCCGCGGGGAGCTGGTCCAAGGATCAGTTCGACAGACATTTTGCTCGATTCAGGTGGAGGGTTGCGCTGCCCGGAAGTCCGGACCGTGAGGGCGCGCGTGGGGGAAGTATCGGCACTGCCGATGCACTAGTTGAGCAGAAGTTGAGCCAACGTTCAGCTTCGACGGCGACCCGGGCGGTGCAGAACACGACCAGACTCACGGACTGCGTTCGAGCTACTTGACGGCGCGCGCTGGCAGTGTTTCGCCGTCCTGCCACCGCGCCATGGTCCACAGCAGATCAGACAGGCGATTGAGATACGGAAGCACCAACGATCCGTCGACCGTAGCCACCATGGACGTGCGCTCCGCCCTGCGCACGACCGTGCGAGAGACGTCCAGCAATGCAGACAACCGGCTTTGACCGGGCACAACGAATTCGGTGATGGCGGGGTACTTCGGAGTGATCTCGTCGATCAGCGTTTCGAGATGATCGACCATTGCCTGTGTCACGCGGGACTTGCCGTCGACCAGCTTGCGATGGTTGTCGGGTTCGGTCGCAAGTTCGGCCATCAGCACCCAGAGGTCTCGTTCGAGGTGCACCAGGATGTCGTCGAGTTCCCCGCCCCGCGCAGTCTCGGCGCGTGCCAACCCGATGAAGGATTGCGCTTCGTCGACATCGCCGTACGCCATTGGACCGACATCGTTCTTCTGCACCCTGCCCCCGTACAGCAGGCCCGTGGTGCCGTCGTCGCCGGCTTTGGTATAGATCTTCATGCCACGCGACGCTACTGGCACGCGTTCGATGCAGGTAAGCGGCCGGTCAGCAGGAACACCGACCCGGCTTCGTTGGCACATGCGTTGTTGGACATCACGCCATGCGCAGCACCCGCGATTTCGACATAGACACTTCCAGGCCATTGCCCGGCCACCTTGCGCGTACCGATTGCCGGAGTGACGTTGTCGTTGATCGAGCCGAAGAACACGATCGGTGGCACGCCAGGCTTTGGCGACGGCTGTGGCCTGGTGTCGGTCTGATTGCCCCAATACACACACGCCTGGGTGCCCGAAGCGTTGGCGGCCGACGCGCTGAAGTGTGGTGCCTTTGCAGTGAGGATGGCGAGCTTGGCCGCTGGCGAGTCCTTCGACGCTGACGAATGGAAGCCTTCGTAGCAGGCCACCTGGTAGTACATCCCGTCCCCGTCAGGATCGTTCAACAGATCGTTGACGCTGGGGATGGCGCTGTCGAACAATCGCGCGAGCTCGGTGACGGCTGCTGCGTTGTTGCGTTCGAACTCGACCAACAACCGCGCCAGGGTGGTCTCCAGTGCCGAACGGACAAGTGCGAACGTGGCCGATTCGAGCGTCGCACGATCCAGGACGAACTGGCCGTCGCGCAAGGGACTCGACTGCAACTTTGCCAGCAGCGCCTCGTAACGAGCCAGCGAATTGGGGCCGAACACGCAGGTTCGGTTGCTTGCACACCGTGACATGAAGTTGGTCACCCGAGCCTCGTACACCGCGTACTGGCCGGCGGTCAGCTCGATGGCCCGCAGCACTGGATCGACCGCAGAGTCGATCATGAAACGACCCACTCGATCGGGGAACAGATCGGCGTAGACAAGACCGAGATACGTGCCGTACGAGACACCGAGGTAGTTGAGCTTCGGTTCGCCGAGCGCAATGCGGATCTGTTCCATGTCACGCGCGGTGTTGGCCGTGGTGATGGTGGGCAGCAGCTCCGGTTGGCGGTTCGCGCAGGCGTCGCGGACCGCGTCGATGTACTGCTTGGACGTGCGCGAATCACGGTCTCGGGTCGAGGCGCACGACAGGGGCGTGCTGCGCCCGATGCCACGGGGGTCGAACCCGATGATGTGGAACTGCTCTCGAGCTGCTGGAGTGAATAGCTTCGGGCGGTTAGCCAGGAACTCGATGCCGGAACCGCTGGGGCCTCCCGGATTGATCAGCACACTTCCAATTGGTGAAGCACCGGTGGCCCGCGCCCGCTGCAACGCGATGGAGATCTTGGGCCCGGCCGGGTCGTCGTAGCTGCGAGGCACGTCGAGCGTCGCACACTCGAACGTGGCGCAGGGGGTCCAGGCCAGCGTTGAGGTCGGCCGAGGGGCAACAGCAACGGTGGAAGTGGACGAACCGGTCGGGATGGTGTCCGGTGCCAACGTCGAGGTGGAACCCTGAAAGGGTTGCGACGTTGTCGGGGCGACGCGCGGTGAAATGGGTCTGGCCACCGTTTTCGCAACGGTCTTCCTCACCGCTGGCTTCGTTGTCCGAGTGACCTTCTTGGCGGTCGTCCTGGCGGTCGCCTTTCTGCTCGTCTTGGTCGTGCGAACCGCAGCGGAAGCTCCATGGACAGGGGTCTGGAGCGCGACCAACGTGAGAGCGAGGCCAGCAACGCCGACGAAACGCAAAAAATTCGGTGGTCGGTTCATGCGCGCTTCCTCCAGCGGTCGACGGCGGCCAGCGCGATGAGGCTGAACCCGTCAGTGATGTGTCCCGAATCCGCCATTGCGAGCGCCTCGTCGAATGACACTTCGCGCAGCTGCAGATCCTCGGTGCCCTCGGGGGCGGCTTCACCGAACGAGAGCCCAGTTGCAACGAACACGAAGGCCTCTTCGTCGGTCACCGAGTTCGAGAGGTGGCAGCGCGCAATCTGCTGTACCTGGCTGGCGCTGATACCGGTTTCCTCGACAAGTTCGCGGCGTGCGCCTTCCAGGAGATCCTCGCCGTGCGGCACCCCGCCTTCCGGAACCTCCCAGGAATACGAACCGGTGGTGTAGCGGAATTGGCCCACCAGCCAGGTGCGCCCGTCCTCGGTGAGGGGGACGACGGCCGCGGCGCGATTACGGAAGTGCACGACGCCGTAGATGCCGGGCTGACCATCGGGCCGGATCACTTCGCGATGGTCGACACGAATCCACCCGTTCTCGTACGCAACCGTGGACGACACGGTGAGCCACGGGTTGTCCTGCGAAACGGCGTCGGAACCTTGGGCACCCGCCATGGCTGCATTCGTCATCTCGACCAGTCTGACCGCCAGCGAGGAACAACCGGACCATCACGGACCGGAACAGGGCGATCACGGGACGGAACACCAAACAGCTTGGTGCCGGTTGGCATGCGTACGGGCATATTTCCACCGCAGGCCGCCAACGCCGAACCTGGATTCACAGTGCAGCATCGTCTGCTGACAATCTCGGCCGACACGACCTGCGCGCGCAGTTGCTGGGCACTGAGCGGAGCGAACGCCGGCATTCGTCGGGCCGAGGTCACCAGGGAGAACCCCGCCTATCACCCTTTGCAGGGTGGAGGCTGGCTCAGGGGTGATCGGACCCGTTGCCGGGATCAGCTGAGGATGGCGCGGGCGATGAGGTCGGTGCAGAACGCCATGAGAATTGCTAGGTACAGAAACCCCGTCGCGGCCATGACGGCGGAGTAGTAGCGCTCTCGCAATGCGATCCGGGTGACGAACCCCAGGATGCCGGTCGTCAGCGCGCATGCGATCCAGAACCAGGTCAGGGTCCCGCCCCACCCATCGGACACCGTCCCTGTCAGTGCTTGGTACATGCCGGTCGGTACCAGCAGCAGCAGCACTTCGAGAGGCCACAACCGCAGCACCCAGTCGTTCAATTCGTGGATGGGACCGCGAGACAGACCCGGCTGAACGAGATACCAATGGCCGAGCAGCATCGCGTCGCTCACCGCACCGAGAAACAACGCACCCACCACAAACCGCGCAAGTGCAAGCCAAACCGGCGCGTCGACAGCCGCGTCGACAGCCGCGCCTATCACCCCGACCAGTCCAATGACCGGAGCGATGAGGTCCAGCAGCGGCGGGAACTCAGTCCCGTTCGAGTAGTCGGACACGTCGTCGGCGGCGACGCGGCCGAACTGATCACGCATCTGCATCGCGGCCGTCTCAGGTACAGCGTCATCTGATCCGACCTCATCTGATCTCGATGCCGCAGCTGAGGTCATCGCAGCCACCCGCTCATGCCGGCGGTGTTGCGCCAGCCGTTGTTCGCGCACACCTGCCCCCTTGCGCATGACACTCACGGCGAGCGTCGCTATGGCAGCGACCACCAGGAGGGCGGCGGGAACATCACGTGCGGGAAGCCAGGTTCCCTGCGACGCGATGACCAGGCCGATGACCGCTATCACAGCGAACACGCAGCGCATCAGCCACCCGTAGCCCAGGCCCACCAATCGCCCGCGTGTGGTGACCCACAGAAACGCTAGGCCACCCGTAGCCCACTGAAGCATGACCGTGGACGCATCAAGACGGATCACGACGCCAAGTTAGTGGGTCAGTTCTGACCCTCCGGTGCCGCTGCCGACCGAGGGTCACTTCGGCCCGCTCACGTGAGGTGCGGCGTCGCGCAGCGTGGTCTGCGGCGTCACTTCTTCTTGATCGGGGTCGTGACCTGATTTGCAGCTGTGCGAGCACGCTGCTTCGTGGTCGAGGTGACCTTTGCCCTTGCCCGTGTCCGAGCCTTCGTGGTCGCTCTCGGCTTCAGCGCCAACTGTTTCGGCAACGTCGTGATCGGACGGGAATTGCTCGCCGTGGTCGCGGTGGCCATCGTCGATGGCGTCGATTGCGTCGTTTGACCGGAAGCGGGTTGGGTGGTTGTCGTCTCGGTCTCGACCGGCTTGTCGAATCCGACGGTCGGTGGCACAGGTTCGGACGTGACCGCCGGTGCCGGCGGAAGCCGGACGATGGTGACTGGGTCCGGATCCGACGGTGTCTTCGGCCCGGGACCTGGGTTCACGACGACCGGAGGTGGGAAGGACGGAACGGTCGTTGTGGTGCGTGCAAGGGTCGTCGACGTCGTGCTTGAAGTCGTCGACGACGACAGCGTCGTGGAGGCTGCCGCAGTCGTACCCGGCTGGGTTGTTGCGACCGTTGTCGCAGCCGAGGTGGTCGGTGGCGTGAGCGTGGTCGATACTGCCGTCGTCGGCGGTTGCGTGGTCGCAACCGTCGTTGCGCCGGTCGTTGGAGCCATCGTCGAACTGGCTGTCGTCGGCGCAGTTGTCGACACAGTTGTCGGGGTCGTGGACGGCGCGACGGTGGTAGCGGACGTGGTGACAACCGTCGTGGGTGGTTCTGTCGTCGGCACAACGGTGGTGGCCGAGGTGGTCGTTGGCTCTGTCGTTGGCGAAACCGTGGAAGCAACCGTGGAAGCAACCGTGCTGGTTGAAGTAGACGTGGATGTCGAAGTGGATGTCGACGAAGTCGATGTGGACGAAGTCGATGTGGACGTTGTGGTCGTGCTGACAGCGGCCGCATCAGCAGCCGAGAGCAGCAGGCGCTGATGCGAAGCCCCGATGATGGCCGAATCGTCGGCGCCGAGGAAACGGGACAAAAGCGTCGCCTGGACGGACCGGAAGTCGATGTTCATCCGAAGGTTGGCGTTGGAGTCGAGGTCGAGCAGCGACGGCTGCTCGCCGAAGATGCCGCCGTTGACACCGTCACCCATCACCATGGCCACACCAGATGTTCCGTGGTCGGTGCCGTACGAACCGTTCTCTTCGACGCGTCGGCCGAACTCGGAATACACCAGCACCGTTGTGTTCGCCCGAGCTGCTGGGGTGAGCGTGGTGAACAGCAGATTCAGCGCGATGTCCAAGTCTGACAACAGCTTGCCGTGCCAGCCGAACGGGTTGCCGTTCTGGCCGCGGATCGCCTGCTCGTTGTGGTTGTCGAACCCGCCGTGCGACGTCGTAATGACCCGCGTCCCGATACCTGCATTGAGCAGCCGCGCCGCCATGATCATCTGACGTCCGACGTAGGACGTGCCGCTCGGGATGTTCTTCAACGCCGGACCGACAATCCCACCAGCGGAGAGTGCGCTTCCCAGCACAGTGCCGAGGCTGTTGGCATACGAACCCAGCCCGGTCGGCCCGGTCAGTCCCCTGAACGCGTCCTGCGCCAGCAACTCCATCGCATCCGTCGTCGGCGCCCCCGTCAGGTCGCTGTCCCATGGACGCAAACGAATCGGGTTCGCGCCGACACCGACCGGTGTCCGGTCGTCGGCCCGGAACGAGATCGCACCGAACGGCCCGGTGCCGACGGTATCCAGCCAGCGACCCAGCCATCCGGTCTGGATCGGGAGAATGGCCGACCCCGGAGCGCCCCAACCGCTCTCCCAGTGATCCTGCGAGTTGAAATGCGACAGGTCCGGTGCGTTGTATCCGACGCCGGTGATGAGCGCGACTTTGCCTTGCAGGTACTTCGCCTGCGTCGTGACCAGGGACGGGTGCAGCCCGAGCGGAACATCGGTCCCGAGCGACAGCACCTCGTTCGGCATCAGCTTGATGCTCGGGCGCAGCCGGTGATACTCGGCATCGCCGAACGGAACCAAGGTGTTGAGACCGTCGTTGCCACCACCCAGGAAGATCGTGACGATGTTTCCGGCACCGGCTGCACCACCCGGAACGGGAGGGCGTGACGTGGTCGGGCCTGCGGCACCGAATGCTCTGCGCATCGGGCCCAGTTGCGAGGCAACCAGCTGCCCTGCGCCGATGGCCGCTGCCAGGGCAACGAACCCACGCCGGCTGAGGGTGCCTTCGGCGGCGTGTCGCACCATACCCAGCAACTGGTCGCGGTCACGGTCGTTCGGCACGCCTGCTTCGGACAGGTTGCGCAAGGCGGTGTAGTCGGTGTAGCCGGTGTCGTCGTTATACGTCATTGAACGGTCTCCTGTGTGGAGGCTCAGGCGAGCCGTGCTTCAGTGGTCATGGACATGAGGCGTGCCAAGGTTCGACCCTGTCCCCATCCGTTCTGCGAGCGCAGCGTGGTCAGCCACGTTTCCAATGCCTGGCGGCTTGTCGCCGAAAGGGTGAGGCCGAAAAGGTTTGCAACTGCGGTGACCGCAGCGCTGGGGGTCATCGTCGGCACTTGCGACAGCACTGCCCGAGATACCGGATTCAGCGACGTGTCGTCGACCGCACGATAGGAACCCCATCTCGCGATCCCGTCCAGGGCCCAGGTGACCGTCTCGTTGATCCAGACGTTGTTCACTTTCCAGCCTGCGACATTGGGCGGGTTGAAGAACTCGTGCCCGGCCGTTGCAGTTTCGTATCCCAGGCTGATGTCGTCTGCCATGAGCCCGAGGCTTCCGATGAGAGCTGCACTCCACTCGATGGGGCTCTTGACCCGGCCCTGCATGGCCTGAGCGGAGTAGAACTCGGGCCGCTTGAACATCTTTCGAAGGAAGTTCTGCGTGTGCAGTCCTTCAGTTTCCATGTCGTCGGCCAGCGAGGACACCAGCGACGAATCGGGATTCTCGTATGCGAAGAACGACCACAGTTTCGCCGCCAGAAACTCTGCGCACATACGACGTCGCACACCGGAGCAGATTGCCGTGATCACCTGCGGACCGGTCCACGCCTGGGTTACTCCGAAGATCGTCTTGTTGCCCGGGTCATGGCTGGCGCTGTTGTACGCGTAGTGAGCGCCGTTGTCGTCCCAGGTCAGCCCATAGCCTGTCCATGCACGTGCCGCTTCGACCACATCGGTCTGTGTGTATCCGCGGTTCACACCGAGCGTGAAGAGCTCGAGCAGTTCGCGTGCGAAGTTCTCGTTCGGCGACCACCGATTGTTGGAGTAGTTGTCGAGGTACAACAGCATCGCCGGATCGATCGCGATTGACTGTGCCAGCGTGTCGAATGGCCCTGCTGCAAGCTGCGAGATCGTCTGGTACTGATCAATCATCAGCTTGAACGAGCCGACTTTGCCCAACGCCGTTGCGAAGTGCCCGTGCCAGAACAGCACCAACTTCGCGTGCAGTGGATTGGGTTGGTTCGCCAACCGGTCGAACCAGTCGTTGCGCACGGAATTGCCCCACGCCCATTCATCGCCGCCCATCGCCGGAACGGACAGCGGCGGGTTGACAGAGAAGTCACACACCATGTCCACCGCCTGCGGCAGTTCGAACGCCAGCAGCTCTGCAAGACGGTCTTGGCGGACGCGAACGCCGGTGCGACGCAGTAGGTGGGAAATCTGTTCCGGTGTTGCTGGCATCGAGTGGCCTCCAGGTTCCGGGGAAAGGACCTGTCCACCGTGGGGGATGCTCAGCGTCTCGGGACCCTCATCGGGGGCGGAGATCCGATGAAGGGTGACTCAACAACCGAACCTGCGCGCAACGTTGCGCGTGGCGTTCAATGTGACGTGCCGTATGCGTGCAGATACTCACGCAGCGCGTCGGCCGTGGCCGCAGATTCGGCATCGGCGGAGTCCAGAAAGCGCAACACGTCCGCAACCCCCACGATGCTGATGACGGGCACGCCCACGCTTGCCTCGAAGGCCTGTACCGCTGACGGAGCGGTCGGGTCATCGGAGACCCGCTCTGCCCGGTCGAGCGCGATCAGCACGGCAACCGGCCGAGCGCCGGCCGCCCGAATCATCGCAACCGATTCACGCTTGGCTGCCCCGTCCGTGATGACATCGTCGACGATGACAACATCGCCGGCCAGCGGAGCCCCCACCAGCAAGCCGCCCTCGCCATGGTCCTTGGCTTCCTTCCGATTGAACACGTACGGAACGTCTCGTCCCCGGTGGGCCAGGCCGATGGCGGTCGCCGCGGCAAGTGTGATGCCTTTGTACGCAGGGCCGAACAGCATGTCGAACTGCACCCCAGAGGCAAGGAGCGCATCGGCATAGGCTTGCCCGAGACGCTCCAACGAGGCTCCGGTGTCGAATCCGCCGGAATTGAAGAAGTAAGGGGACTGACGTCCAGACTTGGTGGTGAACATGCCGAAGCGCAGCACCCCGCTGGCGGCAGCGAACGCCACGAACTCGTCTCGCATGCCACGCGTTTCAGCTTCGGATCGGAAGGCCAGTTCTGGATGTCGTTCGTTGTCAGCGGTCACGCGCTGCAGGCTATCGGGAGGCACTCGGACGGTGAACCCGCCCTCATCGCCGTTCCATCTCCTTTGATGAGCGCGCCACCTGGCAACCTGCCGACGTAACGCTCATGCCTCTTTTGGCCATTCTCGTCATCAGCGGCGCCGGCTGCTTCATCGTGTGGGCGTTCACCGCGTTGCGTCATGCCCGCGACGAAGTGCGCTCGACATGGACCTCGGTCGAAGCGGCGTTGGGGGAACGAGCAGCGCTCATGACCCGCCTCATCGAGGCTGTCTCGCCACGTCTTCGCGAAGACGTGTCCTCGCAGCTGACCACGGCGCACCAGCGCATGAGTTCGGTCGTCGGTCCACGCAGCACCGAAGCAGCAGATGTCACGCTGCGGTCGCTCCTGGAACCGGTGATGGCGACCATGCCGTCCGGGATCGGGCTTGACGATCTCAAGGCCGAACTGAATCGCATCAACAAGGTCATTGACCTTGCGGCTGCTGATTACAACGAGAAGGTCGACGCGTACGAGACCGTGCGCAACAGCTCGCAGCGGAAGATGTTCGCGGAAATGCTCGGCTTCGAGAAGGAAAGCCGGTTCGGGCGCTTGCTGAGGGCCGACCTTGCGCCGGCCGATCCGCTGCTCGTCTGACCAAGCTCCTTGCCGAGCCCGTCGGTGCGAGCTCGGTCGCATCAAGGCCTACGGATCTCGCGCTGACGGATCTCGCGCTGACGGATCGGCTGCAACCGGCGGAGTCCAAGGACCCCGAGACCGGCGATCAGTGCCCAGAACGGTGCGCCGATCCCAGCCATGCTGAGGCCGGACACAGTGATCAGAAACACGATGACCGCAGCCTCGCGCTGATCGGGATCTGCGACTGCGCCGACCACGCCGCCCGTGATGGTGGGGATCAGCGCGAACGCAGCGACGCCGATCACCAGCGCCTTCGGAAAGAGACCGATGAGGCCTGCGACAGACCCTCCGAGCAGGCCGACCAGCACGTACAGCCCACCCGTGGCTACCGCTGCCGGATACCGCTTGTCACGATCAGGGTGGATGTCGGGCCCCATCACCAACGCAGCCGTGATCGCAGCAAGGTTGATCGCGAACAGTCCGAACGGCGCACCAAGCACGGTGGCAGCTCCGCTGAGGGTGATGGCAGGCGACACGGGCACGTCGTAGCCATGTGACCGCAGCACTGCTGTGCCGGGCATGTTCTGCGCGGCCATGGTGACGACGTACAACGGAACGCCGATGCCGATCAGCGCCCCGACCGAAGCGGTCGGCCGGACGAAGCTGAGATGCACGAGCCCGACCGGCACGTGCCCACCGCCGATCCTGCCCTGCAACGCTGCGACCACGACACCGGTGACGAGCACCGCAATTGCGGCGAAGGTCGGAACCAGCCGACGGGCAACCACGTACGTGGCGAACATCGCAAGGACCATCACCTGCGACTCGTGAGGCGTCACTGCGCCGAACGCTTCGATCGCGAAGCGGGTGAGCACTCCGGCCAGCAACGCTGAAGCCAGCGGCAGCGGGATGCGCTTGACGAATCGGTCGAACACGCCGGTCAGCCCCGTCAGGAACAGCAGCACCCCGCACAGTACGAAGGCGCCGGTCGAATCGCTCAGTCGGCCGCCAGCCGGCATCGCAGCTAGCAACGTGGCCCCCGGGACTGACCACACCAGCATGATCGGGGTTCGGTAGCGCACCGACAACCACATGGAACACAGCCCCATTGAGATGCACAATGCGGCAATCCAGGAACCGATCTGGGAGTTGGAGGCACCGGAGCGTTGTGCTGCGGTGAAGACGATCGCTATCGAACTTGCGAACCCCACGAGGACGGCAACGACTGCGGTGACGGTCAGCTTTGCTGCAAAGCGAAGCCCGCCCGTTGAATGCGACCTGGCAACCATTGCAGGTGTTGCCGACGGGCCAGGCTCAGGCGCGCTCAACGCTGCCCGACCAATGCGGTCAGGTTCTCCGTCAGCCAACGCTGCGAGGAAGAGATGGCACCCGCAAGGCTCTCGCGCTGCAGCAGCGGATCATTCCAACCGAACCACCCGACCTGCTGACTCTCCCCCGGCGGAGGTGCCGGATCTTCGTCAGGGCCGATCAGCAGGTAGCGAAGATCGAGGTGAATGTGACCCTTGGGAGCATCGTGCACGTCGACATGTATCAAGACCGGTGTGGGACGCACACCCAAATGAGCAACGGAACCTGCAGGGTGCACCGCGACAAGGCCCGTCTCCTCGAACGTCTCGCGAACAGCCCCGTCCCAGGGTGACTCGCCGTCGTCGACATGTCCGCCGGGTTGAATCCAGATCTGTGCCCGCTTGTGGAGATGCAACAGCACTCCACGGGGACCGACGACGATGGCAGAGCCGGTGACATGGACGAAGGACCCGCCCTCGTCGAAGGGCCGGTCCAATGCATCGAAGCTTCCGATGAAACGGCCGATCGACACCGTCTCGCGCTGATCGACGGCGTGTGCCAGCCGGTCCAACACGGCCGCACGAACGACGCCACGGAGCTGTGCATCAAAAGCCATCGGAGCATGCTCGCACGCGCACGGGGCAGGGCAGACTAACGGTGCAATGGGAACCAGGACACATCTCGCAGGCGCGTACCGCAGCACCGTCGGCAACTCCGTCGACAACGCCGCAGACGTCACCGTCGAAACGTTCAGTTACGCAGCAGGTGACATCCTGTTGCGCCAGGACGGATGGACGCTCAGTTCGATGCACGAGTCCGACGGTCACGCCGCAGCGTTGAGGGCGACCGGCCGCTGGGAACACCCCGTCCATCGCGGCAACTGGCATCGCATCGTCACCGAATGGGCGGAAATCGCTCGCACCACACCTGATGGCGTCAGCCACCGCGTGACCTTCCAGTTGCAGGTTGCCGAATTGGCGGTCAGCTTCGGCGGACGCTCCTCACGCCATCAGGTCCCAGAAGGCAGCCTGTTGGTTCCCGACCTGCACGCGTGCTTCGGCCCGATGATCGAAACGATCAGCCGCTCCGCCCTGACGGCGCCGCCTGCCGCGGTGTGCGTGCTGGTGATTCCCCGCCTCTGTGACGCTGCTGCTGACCCGCAGAACTTCAGCACGTGCTGGCTGACGTCCCAGCGCGTGGGCCGGGCCGTGCTCGAAACCCCGGACGGACCGGTGAGGGCCGATGAATACTCCGTTGACCTCGAACCCGGCCGGCCAGCAACAGTCGAGCACCCTCCAGGATGGACAGGCGCGACGCGCTTCTACGTTGGCGGTGACGGGTTACTTGCCGGCTACACCGACGGCGATGACATGGTGTGGCGAGCTGCATCAGCACCTTCACGTGCGTGATAGCTGGAGCGAGTCAGCGCGCTCGATTCGACGTGAGCAAACCCGAGCGATTCACCATAGGCGCGCAGATCATCGAACTCGGCGGGAGTGACCCAGCGGGCCACAGGGAGATGACGATCGGTCGGCCGCAGGTACTGGCCGATGGTGACGATGCTCACCCCGATCGACCGTAGATCGACCAACGTGTGCTTGACCTCATCGATGGTTTCGCCCATCCCGACGATGATGCCGCTCTTGGTCGTCAGGCCGGCGGCACCAGCGCGGGCCAGCACTGATAGTGAGCGCGCATAGGACGCGCTGGGCCGCACTGCGCGTTGGAGGCGAAGAACTGTTTCGATGTTGTGATTGAACACATCGGGTGCCGCATCGAAGAGGACACGCAGCGATGCATCGTCGCCTTGGAGATCGCTCACCAGCGTCTCGATCATCGGAGGATCGCCCGCAGCGCCGCAGCGTATGGCAGCAATGGTGTCGCCAACGTGTTGCGCTCCACCGTCCACCAGGTCGTCCCTGGCGACCATCGTGACGACTGCGTAGCGCAGACCCATCTGCACAACGGCCGTCGCAACCCTGGCCGGTTCGGACGGGTCCGGGGCCAGCGGTTTGCGAGTGTCGACCAGACAGAAGCCGCAGGCCCGGGTACACCGTTCGCCGAGCACCATGAACGTTGCTGTGCCTGCGGTCCAGCACTCGTAGATGTTGGGACAGCCGGCCTCTTCGCACACCGTGACAAGGTCGAGGGAGCGCATCGTCTGTTTGAGGGTGCGGAACTCCGGTGTGAGGTTGGCCTTCACCCGCATCCACTCGGGCTTTCGGTCGCTGATGGAAACCGCAGCGGCTGCGCTGACTCCGGCTTCGGACAACCGGCCGAGCATTCGGAGCGGCGACGCGTTGTTGGGCGCTTCACGGCCTCGCAACGGCTTCACAGGATGAACTCCGTCGGGGCCATTTTCAATGGTCGAGCCATGACGGCTGAAGACCGACAGATCGGTCGGGGCCAGACGCCACGCGAGCGCCGCATCGGTCGACCCGCTGCCACCCCACCGTTCCAGCGCCAAACGGGCAACTACCTGTGCGACGTGATGGACGGTGGTGTCGATGCCTTCGGCCGCCAACGACGTGACAGAAGCATCATGGATACCGCACGGCACGATCTGTGCGAACCCAGCATCGACACGCTGATCGACGTTGAGCGCGAACCCGTGGAGCGACCGGCCACGATCGATGCGAACCCCGATTGCAGCAATCTTGCGCTGCGCCGTCGTGCCGACAGCAAGCCACACTCCGGCGTGACCGTCTCGGCGTGCAGCGCCCGAAAGCCCCAACGTGTCAAGAGTGTCGATCAGCAGTTGCTCGAGTTGGTGCACATAGGCCGCTGTGTCCGCAAGACCTCCGCCGCGGCGACCGTGGACCGTGAGGACCGGGTAACCGACGAGCTGCCCCGGCCCGTGATAGGTGACGTCGCCACCACGATTGACCGTGACGAGCTCTGCACCGCCTGCGCGGACATCTGTCAGAACATGCTCGGCCTTGGCCCGGACGCCGAGCGTGAAGGTGGGCGGATGTTGCAGGAGCAACAGATGGTTGGCCGTGCCCCGCTGCAGTCCGAGTTGCAGGCCAAGTGCATCGGCGTAGCCGACATCGCCGAGCCACCGCACGTGCAGTGGCCCGGACACGACCGGCGCAACCGGCACTGTTGGAGCGTCAGAGTTCGGAATTCCAGTCACGTGACTCAAGGAGCTCCTTGACCTTGGCCAGGAACGATGCAGCGTAAGCACCGTCGAATGCACGGTGATCCCACGAGAACCCGATGAACCCGGTTGGGTGGATGGCGATGGTGTCGCTGCCGTCCGGCAACTCGACCACCACGGGACGCTTCTTCACCGCTGTGGCGGACAGGATGGCGACCTGCGGCTGGTTGATGATCGAACTCATGAGGTCGATCCCGTAGGGACCGGCGTTGGAGATGGTGAACGTGCCTCCAACGAGGTCATCGGCGGAAAGCTTCTTGGTGCGGGCCCGGCCCGCGATGTCGGCAATATCACGGGCGATGGAACGCATGCGCTTGCCGTCGGCGTCGCGGACCACAGGGACCAGCAAGCCCTGGAAATCGAGATCGACGGCAATGCCGAGGTTGACCCCGCGGTGCACCACCAGGCTGTCGCCGGATACCGACGCGTTGACGTTGGGATACTGCGCCATCGCTTCGACCACCGCACGAGCAATGAACGGGAGGTAGGTCAACGAGAAGCCCTCTTCGGCCTTCCAGCTTTCCTTGCGCTTGTTGCGAACCCGGTCGACGTTCGAGAAGTCGACCTCGGCAGCGATGAACGCATGCGGCGAGGTGGCAAGCGACATCACCATGTGCTCACCGGTGCGCAGCCGGATCTTGGAGAACGGCACCACGTCGTCCCGGCTGCCACGCAGCACGGCAGGAGCAGCTGACGCAACTGCCGGAACGGCAGCCGCCAGAGCCGGGGCAGCCGCCACGGGAGCAGGAGCAGGTGCGGCGGGAGCAGCGACAGGCTCAGGCTGCGCAACAGGCGCAGGCTCAACGACTGCAGCTGGGGCCGCAACGACGGGAGCCACCGGTGCAGCGACCGGCGGTGCCGCTGCAAAAGGTGCCCCTGGGCCAGCTGGGCCCGTTGGGGCCGCTGTGACTTGAGCACCACGACCTGACTCGATGACGTCGATCACGTCTTCGCGCGTGATTCGGCCACCCACCCCGGTACCGGCAATCTGGTTGGGGTCCAGGTTGTTCTCGTTGATGAGTTTGCGAACGACCGGCGACAGAACCTTGGCGAACCCTTCGGCCGTGGACGCTGCCGTGGCAGCAGCAGCAGCAGCAGCAGGAACCTCTGCCGCTGCAGGAGCAGGTGCGACCGGCGCAGCCGCAGCGGATGGTGCCACGACCGGAGCGACCGTCACTGGAGCGGGAGCAGGGGGCGCAACTGGGGCAGGCGGAACCTCAACCGCTGCCTGTGCGGGCACAGGTGCGGGTGCCTCGGCCACTGGGGTCGCTGCACCATCGCTGATGACGGCCAACACCGAGCCGACGTCGACCGTGTCACCTTCGGCAACCTTGATCTCGGCGAGCACACCGGCGGCCGGCGAGGTGACCTCGGAGTCGACCTTGTCGGTGGAGACTTCGAACAGCAACTCGTCACGCTCGACACGGTCACCGACCTTCTTGAACCATTTGGTGATGGTCCCCTCGGTAACGGTTTCGCCGAGCTGGGGCATTGTGACGTCGGACATCAGCCGTTCAGTCCTCTCCCGGTGAGCGCCAGCATGGCCTCGCCGAAGGTTTCAGAAATAGATGGGTGGGGTTGGATGAACTGGGCGACCTCGTCGACCGTGGCTTCCCAGTTGACGGCCAGATATGCCTGGCCAAGTTGTTCGGTGACCCATGGGCCAACCATATGCACACCAAGTATCTGCCCTGCGGTGCCGTCGGGGTTCTTCTTGGAGATGACCTTCACCATGCCGTCGGTCTCGCCGACGATCATGGCCCGTCCGTTGCCGAGCATCCGTTCCTTCTTCACCGCGACCTCGTACCCCGCAGCGATGGCCTGCTCCTCGGACATGCCTGCGAAGGCAACTTCGGGGTGGCAGTAGATGCACCACGGCACCCGGTCGTAGGCAACCGGGATGGCGTGCTCGCCCAGGATGGTCTTCACCGCAAGGATGGCCTCGGCGTATCCGATGTGTGCGAGGGCAGGGGTGGGAACCAGGTCGCCGATGGCGTAGACGTTTGGCGCGCTGGTGCGCATGAACGCATCGACTGCCACATGCCCGCCGTCGGTGACGGCGACACCGCACCCGTCGGCCAGCAGCTCTTCGAGGCGCGGGCGGCGACCGACGGAGACAACCACCATGTCGACGGTGATGCTGTCTCCTTCGCCGAAGTGAACGGTGGTCTGAGCGCCGTCGGCCGTTGGCGTGTGGCCGCTGACCGGCACACCGAGACGAACGTCGATGGCACGCTTCTTGAACGACTTCGCAACCACGTCGACCACGTCGACATCGCAGCCGGGAAGCATCTTTGGCATGGCTTCGAGAATGGTGACCGTGGTACCCAGGTCGCTCATGGTCGAGGCGAACTCGCAGCCGATGGCGCCCGCGCCGATGACCACCGCGCTGCCGGGCATGACCGTGAGGTCAAGGAACTCGTCGCTGGTGAACACCAGGCGACCATCGGGGTCGAAACCGGGGATGGTGCGAGGCACCGAGCCTGCCGCCAGGATGATGTTGGTGCCGCGCAACTGTGTGCCATCGGAAACCTGGACGATGTTGCCCGGCAGCAAGGTGCCGGTGCCGTTGATGGTGGTGATCTTGCGCTTCTTCATGAGGCCCTGGAGGCCCTTCCAGAGCTGATCGACAACCTGCTGCTTACGGGTCTGTGCCACCCGGAAGTCGATCACCGGCGTACCGACGCTGACGCCGAACTTGGCCGATTCGGCAACCGTCCGGTACACGTGCGCCGTTTCCAGAAACTCTTTGGCGGGGATACAGCCACGGTGCAGACAGGTGCCGCCCACCTTGTCACGCTCGACGACGGCGCAGTTGAGGCCTGCCGCCGAGCCGTACAGGGCGGCCGCATACCCGGCCGGCCCGCCACCGATGACCACGAGATCGAACTGCTCAGCCGTAGGAATCACCCTCTCAACATGCGTCCTCGACGAGGACCGCACGGAGCCTACCGGCCCGGCAGAGCGTTCCGGGATGCGCAATCCGACACTCCGAAGGATTGAGCGAACCACTCACCGCTTAACAGCCGGCATTCATCGGCTCGGATCGGACGTCGCGTCCCCCACGCGCCTTCGCGTCCCCGCAGTGACGACCCTCACAGGACGCGGCGGCTCACACGGGACGCGAAGTCAGTTTCCCGCCTGTTCTACGACAGGCGAATCAGAAACGCGGCGGACGCAGCGAGGATGGCGAGTCCGGTGACGGCCGCGAGGATCAATAGCGTCCGTGTTTGCACCCAGGCAGTGTAAGGCACTGCCGCGCAGGACTCCGTAGGACCCCGCAGCACCCGTCGTCTCCGCCCATACGCGCAACTCATGGCGTAGATACGCGCAACTCGGGCATTCCGGGCAAAATTTTCGCCCGGAATGGCTCAGTTGCGCGTATGTTGAAGGCAAGTTGCGCGTCTTGAGTGGTGGTTTGCCGCACTCGCTGGGAAACGAAAGTCGGCGGCGCCGACGTACACTGGCGTTGACAACCAACCAGGGGAGCTCGGGGAACGCCGGGCTGAGAGGGTGCCACGCCGGCATCGACCCGCGAACCTGCTCTGGGTAATGCCAGCGAAGGGAGCGAACCCGATGCAGTCACTGCATGCCAGCCAATCCGGGCACCAATCCGGGCACCAATCCGGGTACACCATCGTCATCACCAACGGCACACAGCCGTTGCCGCCACTTCCCGAAGGCCGAGTCATCGCCGCCGACGGTGGCCTGCGGCGAGCATTGGCCTCTGGCCTTTCCCCTGCCGTCCTTGTGGGCGATCTCGACTCGGTGACACCTGCCGACCTCGAGGGGTTCCGTGCCTCCGGTGGACAGGTCGACGAGCACCCGACGGACAAGAACCAGACAGACCTGGAGCTGGCGATCGACCTCGCCGAACCCGGCACCGACCTCGTGGTCGTGGGTGGCGATGGCGCTGACCGGTTCGATCACCTGCTGGGTGAGCTAGCACACATCGCACACCGGGCTGGAACATTCGCGTCGGTCACCATCCATCACCCGCCATCGGTCGTACGTGTACTGACGAGCGGCCGTTCCGTCTCGATCAACGGCGAGCCCGGCTCCATCGTGTCGCTCGTCGCACCGGCAGGCACGGCCTACGGCGTTACCGCTACGGGCCTCCGGTGGCCACTTGATGGCGAAGACCTCAGGGCGGGGTCTACCCGTGGCCTGTCCAACCAATTCGTCGGCACGCAGGCTGAAGTCTCACTCGACCGTGGCACGCTGCTTGTCGTCCAGCCCGTCGTCAAGCCAGGGATGGCAGTGTGAAGCGGTTCACCACCGACCGGCCGCGTATCAAACGGCCGCGTATCAAACGGCCGCGTATCAAACGGCCGCGTATCAAACGGCTGCGTATCAAACGGCTGCGTATCAAACGGCTGGGCACCGTTGCAGTTGCGGCTGTGATGATTCTCGCCGGATGCTCGTCGTCTTCATCGCCGCCGGCCGACACGACGACCGACACGACGAGCGCTCCAGACACGTCGGCCCAGGCTGCCTCCGTCGCAGGTTCACGCACCGTTCGTCTGGTTGCATACGACTCGTTCACTCCCCCGGCCGACGTGCTGAAACAGTTCACCGCCGACACCGGCATCAGCATCGAGGTGCTGCTCAAGGGCGACACAGGGACGATGCTCAACACGGCGATCATCGCAAAGGATCAGCCTTTCGCCGATGTCATCTGGGGTATCGACTCCACGTTCCTCTCGCGAGCGGTCTCGTCCGGTGTCATCGGACCCCACGGAATCACGGATTCCACCACCAACCCTGCGCTGCGGCCGACGGTCGGTGCCGACCTGGTGATCCCGGTCGACACGTCCGAGGTGTGCGTCAATGCCGACACAGCCGCCGCCCCCGGATCAGCCGACTTCGGCTTCGACTCTCTCGTCGATCCAGCGAACAAGGGGAAACTCGTTGTTGAGAACCCCGCTACCAGCGCACCCGGGTTGGCGTTCTTGCTGGCAACAGTCTCCAAGTTCGGCGAGACCGGTTGGCAGGACTACTGGAAGGCCCTCAAAGCCAACGACGTGAAGGTTGTCAACGGCTGGGACGAAGCGTGGAACACCGAGTTCTCCGGAGCTGGTGCCGGCAAGCGACCGTTGGTCGTGTCGTACTCCAGCTCTCCTGTTGCCTCAGTCCTCTTCGGCGCCGACCCAGCGGCAACCACAACGCCGCTTGCTGTCTTGCAGGACACGTGCATCGGCGTCATCGAGTACGCAGGACTGCTGGCCAACAACGACACGGCACACGAGGCCGACGCCCGCACGGTGCTTGAGTTCCTCATTTCCGAACCCTTCCAGGCCGGGCTCGCAACCAACCTGTTCGTGTACCCGGCCCGCACGGGGGTTGCGCTTCCTGAGATTTACACCCGTCTCGGCATCGGCCCGGTCGACTCACCGCTATCGGTCAGCCCCGAGCGAGTGCAAGCCATGCGCGACGCGTGGATCGACGAGTGGACCGACATCGTTCTCGGCTGACGCGAACACGGCGAAGCCGGGACACGGCGAACCGGGCTCCGTCACACACCACGGTCTCTGCTCGGGTCCTCACGGTCGCTGTCCTCGGACTGTTCGTGGCGTGGCCAGCGGGTCGGTTGGTTGCGTCGGCGTTCGATGCAACCGCAATACGCCAGGTGTTCGGCTCTGCGCGCATCTGGCGCATCATCGGCTTCACCATCGGGCAGGCAACGCTCAGCACAACCGTCACGATGGCTGTTGCTGTGCCTGGAGCCTGGCTGGTCGGCCGGCACCAATTCCGCGCAAAGCGGTTACTCGTTGCGCTGTGGAGCGCGCCGTTCGCATTGCCGGCCGTTGTCATCGGCGCATCACTTCTCGCCCTGCTCCCTGAACACGTCGAGCGGTCGCTCTTTTCGATCGTATTCGCGCACGTGCTCTTCAATGTCGGCATGGTCGTACGCGTGCTTGGCGACGCGTGGGAGCGAAGCGATGAACGGATCGAACAAGCCGCAGCAACGCTAGGCGCAGGTCCGTTCAGGCGCAACGCGCTGATGCTCAGGGTCCTCGCTCCGGAAGCCGCGTCGCTGGCGGGCCTGGTGATGGCGTTGTGTCTCACCAGCTTTGCGATCATCAGCATTCTCGGCGGCCCGCGCCTCGGGTCGATCGAAACCGAGATCCATCGCCAGACCTTCCAGACGCTGCGCATCGACCGCGCAGCTGTGTTGGCAGTGGCCCAGCTTGCGCTGGTGTCGACGGCACTCGTCGCAACAACACGCCGCCGCAGCGGATCATCACCCGAACGCCGGACCCTGCTCCGGATGCCACGTATCGGTGGCGGGGCAATCATCAGTGCACTCAGCATTGTCACGCTGCTGCCGATTGTGGTCCTTGCCGACCGGGCGACCAGATGGCCCGGGAATACTTCGGTAGGTGATCGGTCGGCTGGAGCCTTCACCGCGTTGATGGAACCAACCCGCGGGAGCGGCCTCCTGCTGGCCCCGATCGACTCGCTGTTCACCTCGGTGAGAGCCGCAGCCATGGCAACCGCTCTGGCCGTTCTGCTGGCCCTCATCACGGTGGCCGCCGCCCGCGGAAGCCGCTTCGTCGACGTGTTCGCAACATTGCCTCTGGCGGTCTCCGGGGTCACCCTTGGACTAGGAACCCTGCTTGCGTTCGCATCGTCGCCGGTTGCATGGCGCTCGAACTGGTGGATGGTGCCGCTCACCCAGGCAATGGTGGCGTTCCCCTTCGCGCTGCGCGTGCTGAGACCTGCGCTCGATTCGATCGACAGCCGACTTCGCGACGTCGCCGCGACGCTCGGAGCATCTCCACTCCATGTCCTCACCCGGGTTGTCGCACCCTTGATGCGTGCTCCGCTGTGCGCTGCCGCAGCCCTCGCCGGCGCAGTGGCGATGGGCGAGTTCGGCGCCACCTCGTTCCTTGTCCGCGAACGGATGGAGACGATGCCCGTTGCGATCGGTGTGCTCACCTCCCGACCCGGTGATCGTCTACAGACACAGGCAGCGGCTCTGTGTGTGATCCTCGCTGCGGTGACGATGGCGCTCACTGCTACCGCCGGACTGGCAGGTCGACGCCGATGACCCTTGTCGTCGACAACGTGTCGGTCGGCTTCGACGGGCAGCCAGTTTTGCAACGGTTCTCGCTGTCCATTCCGACGGGTACCGTCGTCGCGCTCACCGGCCGCAGCGGCAGCGGCAAGTCGACGCTGCTCAAGATCGTTGCAGGGTTGATGAAACCAACCTCCGGCACGGTCAGCTGGGACGGGATCGACCTCACGGGCGTACCGACGCATCGTCGCGAGGTCGGCATGGTCTTCCAGGATCGGGTGCTGTTTCCGCACCTCGATGTGTCCGGCAACATCGCCTTCGGGCTCCGCAACCGTGGAGCCGACAAGCGCGCAATCACGAACCGGGTCGGACAGCTCCTGGACCTGGTCGGCCTCGCCGGATTCGAAACGCGGCGGGTGGACACGCTGTCGGGTGGAGAGGCGCAACGGGTTGCTTTGGCCCGCGCGCTTGCTCCTCGTCCGCGGGTCCTGTTGCTGGATGAGCCGCTGGGTGCTCTTGACATCGACACCCGACGTCAGCTCACGACCGACCTCGCATCGCTGCTCCGGCACGACGGAACCACAGCGCTGCACGTCACGCACGATCCAGACGAAGCAGCGCAGGTTGCTGACGTCATTATCCGTATGCAGTAGTCGGGCACCAAGTCGTCCTGTGAGCGACTTGGTGACCGACTATCCCGCCTCGCGGGCACCGAGCCGGACGGGCCGGCCCCCGCCACCGCCGTTCCACCCGACGATGTGAGGACCGGCCCGCGAAAACCTCCCCGTCAAGGAACGTGAACCGTGAAGACCGCGAGAGTGACAGGACGCATCCGTCGAGCGTCCAGCCACCCCCGTCACAACTCGGCTAGTTGATCCGCTCGATGAGGCGGCTCTGGCCCGACCCGGGTAGGAACAGGTCGCCAACGACGCCAGCCATCTTCTGGAAGGCAGCATCCGTTCCCATCGCGGTCTGGAACGCATCGATCTCGGCCATGGAGTCAGCCCCGGTGATCCAGCCGACCTGGCCGTACGGCCCAAAGGGGTTGGTCCCGAACGCACTCTGCAGGCCGGTCAATTTGGAGAGGTGCTGCTGCACCTCGACACCGAACTGCACGGCTTCGCCGACCTTGCCCCCAGCGGCCATGGCGACCGTCGAGGCGTAGTACTTCTTCGGCTTCGCGTCGAACGTGGTCGACACGATGTTCATCAGCGCATCCTCCGGGCTTCCGACGAACAGACTGCGATTCTGCTGCATCTCCGCTGCGAGACCGGGGTCGGCGGCCAGTTTTCCCTTCATCGTCTCCAGGTCGGCCAGCGAATCAAGCCGGGTGGACCAGGAGAGGGTGGTGACCGGTGCACCGAAATGGGTGACGTACGCCCGGATCGGGTGCCCCGACACGGCTTCGACCTTGGCGGCGATCGAAACGGCGAATGCGAGTGCTTCGGGATATCGATCAGCGATCGCCAGACTGGTGCGGTTATAGATGTACATCGTGGTTCTCCTTGTGGAAAGGGCGCTGAGGTTCGGCCCCGCTGGCTCTGGACTGTCTCCTGCAGTGACTCTGGACTGTCTCTGGACGGCTCGGCCTTCTACCGCACCGTGCGTGCCCTGCTCGCTCGGCGTATGGTCATCGTGTGCCCGGAAGGACCCGCCTTCCGTGATGAAGATCACGCAAAGCTGGAATACCCACTTCCAGCCCCACGTTCACCCCACTTTCACCCCACGTTCGCCCCACTTTCGCCCCACGTTCACCCCACGTTCACCGCACGCACCCAGAACGGGCCCTGAGCGGCCGCAGAAACGGAACAAAGACATGGATGAGGCCCAGACGCTGGGAGCCTTCATCGCAGCACGCGGACGCAAGGTCCGCGTGCGCAGCGGCGAAGTGCTGTTCCGAGAGGGCGACGTTTCATCGGCCGTGTACGCAATCATCAGCGGGCGCATCAACCTGTTCATCACCACGCCGACGGGGCGCGATCTGATTCTGGGGTTCAAGGTGCCGGTACAGGGGTTCGGCGAGCTGTCAGCCATCGACGCCGGGCCTCGGTCGGCGAGCGCAGTCGCAATGGAGTCCACGCTCATCGCCCAGATGACCGGCGACGAATTCCTCGACGAGTTGCAACACGTTCCTGTGCTCTCGCTCGTCGTGCTACGAGGGCTGGCCGAGCAACTCCGTGCGCTGAACACGCGTATCTCCGCCCGGAGCTCTGATCACACGCCGCAACGGGTCGGCCAGCTGTTGATCGAGCTGGCGGTGAAGTTCCGGCGCCACAGCCCGACTGCGGGCAGCGTGGTCATTCCCGTGTCACAGGAAGAGGTGGCCGCCTGGGTCGGGTCCACCCGTGAGGCAACAGCCCGGGCCCTCGCTCTGTTTCGAAAGGCCGGCGCGGTCGAAACCGGACGCAATCGGATCGTCATCGCCGACGGCAATGCGTTGCTGCAGGTGATGCGCGCATCAGCCGACTCGCTGTAACCCCACGCGAGTGCATGAGATCGGCCTCAAACCGATTTCGTGCACACTCTTCTCATCGCCTCTCGTTCTGAGAATCCGCAATCCAACTTCCTCGCCGTTTCGAACAGGCATCACAACCGGCTGATACAACTGGCCCGGAGGAAGGAGGCGCAAACAATGACCGAAGCAGCAAATGTGACAGACAGCGAGCTGATGGCCCTGGTTGCGCACCGAGACGAGCAGGCGTCCACTGCCATGGCCGAGCTGTACGCCCGGTACGGCGGGACAGTATTTGCGCTGGCAGCTCGCGTTCTGGGTGATCGCCAGTTGGCCGAGGACGTCGCTCAAGAAGTGTTCTTGGCCGTCTGGAACAACGCCATCGGATTCGATCCCGACCGGGGCAAACTACGCACGCTGCTGATGACACGCACACACGGTCGCTGTGTCGACATCATCAGATCCCGCAATGCCCGTTCCGGGCGCGAGGCCAAAGTCTCCGACGATCGAAGCCGTCCGCTACCCGACGCAGTGGATCATGAAATCACCGCACTCACTGACGCCGAGATGGTTCGGCGCGCAGTCGATGGGTTGCCGCTCGACGAGCGCACCGTTCTGCAGTTGGCCTATTTCGGTGCCAACACCTACCGAGAAGTTGCCGCCATTCTGTCGCTCCCCGAAGGGACCGTGAAGACCAGGATGCGATCCGCGCTGAAACGCCTGAGAGCTGAACTCAGCGAACCGTTTTTCGGAACCCCCGTCCGTAACTTGCCCATCGAGGCCGAGCCATGAGCAACATACGACCATTCGACCACCAGCGTTATAGGGACCTTCTGGCACCGTTTGCACTGGATGCTCTTGACGACGAGGAACGTCTCGACGTAGCCGATCATCTGCTGGAGTGCGATGCCTGCACAGTCGACGTCGATGATCTACTCGACACGACGTCGGTCCTTGCGCTCAGCGAAACCGAACCACCGCCGGCAGCGCTGTGGGACCGGATCACGTCCGGGATGAACGCTCCCGAGGTCGACCTCACGATTGCGCCGCCGGCGCAGGACACCGTGGTGCGAGCCCTTCGGAACGAACCCGAACCGCTCGCACCTGTCATCAACCTTGCCGACCGCCGCCGCGTCAAACCGTGGATTGCTGCAGTCGCCGGTGCCGCCGCCGCGTCAGCTCTGGTGATCCCCATCACGAGATCGACCTTGCAGCCGAAAGCACCATCGTTCAACCTTGCGCAGATGGCGGCTGAACAGGCAAAGGTTCCGGGCACCCGTCGTATCGACCTGATATCCACCGATGGCAATGCCCAGCGAATGGGCGATGTGATCGTGACCAGCGACGGTAAGGGATACATCAGAATGGATGACGCCGAGCAGCTTCCCGACGACCGCACCTACCAACTTTGGACGGTGGTCGATGGCAAGCCTGTGTCCGCAGGGCTGCTGGGAAGGAAACCTTCGGTGGCCGCGTTCGCCATCAGCTCCAACGCCGTTGCGGTTGCGGTCTCGGTCGAGAAGGCCTCAGGAGCACCAGCTCCCGAGATCGGGGCGATCGCGGTGGCAACTTTCTAGCGACAGGTGCAACGATGGGCCGGTGCTCGCCCCCTACCGCGTCATCGACCTGACCGACGCCCGCGCCGAGCTGGCCACTTTCGTCATGGCCGGGTTGGGGGCCGATGTCATCAAGGTCGAGCCGCCCATTGGTTCCACGTCGCGAGGGAACAGCGAGGACCCTCGGTTCCACGCATATAACCGCGGCAAACGCAGCGTCGTGCTTGACCTCGAGACGGCTGGTGGTCGGGCGATCGTGCTTCAGCTAGTTGCCACTGCCGATTTTGTATTCGAGAATGCCGCGCCGGGTGAGATGGCCGCGCGTGGTCTCGGGTTTGACGTCATGAGGTCAGTCCGCCCCGACATCGTCCATGTCGCAATCACGCCGTTCGGACAGACGGGGCCGTTCGCCAATCACCTGGCCACCGACCTCACGCTGTCCGCCATGGGTGGGTCCATGGCGCTCAACGGTGATCAGGATCGACGCCCCGTCCGAATAACCGTTCCCCAGACATGGCACCACGCAGCTGCGGAGAGCGTCGTCGGAGCACTGGTCGCACATCATCGTCGGGTAGCAAGCGGCGAAGCTCAGTTCGTCGATGTCTCGGTGCAGACTGCGGTGTTCTGGACCGGGTTACAGGCCATGACCGCGCACGCGATTCAGGGCCGCAATATCGAACGCAACGGAACCGTGTTACAGCTCACCCGAGCAATCCCGCTTGTCTACCCGTGCGCCGACGGCGAGGTCTGCCTCATCCTCACCGGCGCGACGCTTCAGACCCTTCTCGCGTGGATGGTCGATGCCGGAACGGTCACCGCCGACTGGGTCGCCAAAGAGGACTGGGCGTCCTACGAACTACGTACGCTTACGGGTGACGCCCTCGCAATCTCCCTCGAAGAATTGCGCGAGACGGTCACCGCCTATCTGCGGACCCAGACGAAGGCCGGGTTGTTCGCCCGGGGACTGAGCGATGGTGCGACCATCGCGCCCGTGAACACGGCGGCGGACGTGGTCGCGTTCCAACAGCTGAAGTCACGCGACTACTGGCGAGAAATCACGCTCGGCACCGGCGAACCCATTCGGTTGCCAGGGCCGTTCGCGAAAGCATCGAAAACACCCATCGAGTGGACACTTCCTGCGCCAACGCTCGGCGCGCATACCAATGAGGTGCTTGGGTCACTCGGGTCCACCCGCCAAACTCGAAACCGTCTCGCGACCGTTCCGACGAGCAGTGAAGACGCGACACGCCTTCCGCTCGAGGGCGTGAAGGTCGCCGACTTCTCGTGGATCGGTGTCGGGCCCATCACGGCAAAGGCCCTTGCCGATAATGGGGCGACAGTCATCCGCATCGAGACGGACAAGCCGCTCGACCGGCTGCGCATGACCGGCCCCTTCAAGGACAACATCGCCGGCGTGAACCGCTGCCAGTTCTTCGGGTCGTTCAATACGTCCAAGCTCTCACTCGGCGTGAACCTGAAAACACCCCAGGGTCATGCCATAGCGCTTCGACTGCTGCAGTGGTGCGACGTTGCGCTCGACTCGTTCACCGCCGGAACGATGGACAAGAACGGGCTCGGATACGAGGTGGCCTGCGCGGTCAACCCCGGGATCATCATGGCCGAAACATGCCTTCTCGGGCAGACCGGCCCCGCTGCAAAAATGTCGGGCTACGGCTACCACGCAGCGGCGGTGAGCGGCTTCTACGAGGTCACCGGCTGGGATGATCGATCACCCGGCGGCCCGTTCAACGCCTACACCGATACGGTCGCTCCCCGATTTCTGGCGTCGACGCTTCTGGCCGCACTGGACCATCGCCGCCCCACCGGCGAAGGCCAATACATCGACCAGGCGCAGATGGAATCAGCACTGCATTTTCTCTCGCCCGAGCTGATCGACGTGCAGCTCACCGGTGTGAGTGCCCGACGCAATGGGAACTACTCCCCCAACGCATGTCCGCACGACGCGTATCCGTGCGCAGGGGAGGACCAGTGGTGCGCCATCGCGGTCGAGACCGATGAGCAGTGGCAGGCACTGCGGACTGCGCTCGGCAACCCAGCATGGGCCGCATCTCCAGAACTCGGAACTCTTGCGGGTAGACAAGTCGGTCTGGCCATGATCGACGCTGCCATCGGCGCGTTCACACGGGTCCATGAACCACGTGCGCTGATGAATTTGCTCCAGGCCGCTGGTGTCCCCGCAGGGATGGTGCAACGGTCCAGCGATCATCAGGTCGACCCGCAGCTTGCACACCGCTCGTTCTTCCGGCACCTCGAGCACCCGGAGATGGGGACGGTCCCGTACGAAGGCCATCAGTACCGAATCAGCGGTTACGACAACGGGCCGCGGTTCCCCGCGCCGTGTTTGGGCGAGCACACCTTCGAGTTCCTGACCGGCGTGCTCGGCCTCTCGGATGAGGAAATTGCCGAGGCCTACGCCTCCGGCGCCGTCAGCTGACTACCGGCTGCAACGCGGGGATGCCTGCGGCGCGATGATCCAGCGGGCTGCCGCACGGCGTCATACTTCGAGCACTTCGAGCACTTCGTGTGCCTCGTGGTTGGCGTGGTTGGCGTCATGGTGCAATCCGGACGCTCCGCCGCCACGAACGACCCGCATGAGTGCTCTCGAACCCCCACGTCACCAGACGGTTCTTCGACGCAGGAGCGCCGGCTTCATCGGCCTCCTCGCAGCTGGCGCGGGCCTCTCGGCAGGTGAGCTGCTCGCCAGCACGGTGGACGGGATGTTGTCACCCGTGATAGGTGTCGGAAATCGAGCCGTCGATCTAGCTCCTCCTCCGGTCAAACGATTCGCCATCGCCACGTTCGGGACGCACGACAAGCAGGCTCTGTTGCTCGGTATGGGAGCGGCCATCGCTGTTTTCGCGATCGCCGTCGGTGTACTCAGTCGGCGAAGGCGGATGGTGGGAATTGTCGGACTGGTCAGCTTCGGAGCACTCGGCGCGTTTGCAGCCGCCTCCGGAAGAACCGGCGGACTCATGGCCGCTATTCCATCCGTCGTTGCCGCTCTGGTAGCCATCGTCGCGTTGCTGGCAATCATGAGAGCGGCTGGCCCCGACCCCGTTGCCGGCCCGCCTGCGGGGATTGTCGATCCCGTCTGGGACCGAATCGCGCGTGAGATCGCAGACGACCAGCCCGGGGCTGGCGATGCTGTGCTCGGCCGTCGGGGGTTCCTGGCCCTCGGCGCTGTGGCTACAGCCACGATGGCGATGGGGGGCTCAGCCCGATTGCTCCAGCAGCGGACAGCGGATCGAGTGAAGCGAGCAGTGAGAACGCTGCCTCGAGCGGGCCGACTGCTGAAGGCCATCTCGCCAACTGCTGAGGTCACCGAGTTGGCGTCGGTGACGCCGTTCATCACGCCGAACAAGGACTTCTATCGCATCGACACGGCCCTCGTCGTGCCGAAGATAGACACAGCGAACTGGACGCTCACCGTCAAGGGAATGGTCACCCAGGAACGTACGTACACCTACGATGATCTGCTCGCCATGGACTTGGTGGAACAGGACATCACTCTGACCTGCGTCTCCAACGAGGTCGGAGGAATCCTGATGGGAAACGCACGTTGGCTGGGTATTCCGCTGGCAGTTCTGCTCGCCGACGCAGGCGCAGACCCTGCAGCAACCCAGATCGTCGGTCGGTCCGTCGACGGCTGGTCTGCCGGGTTCCCGACCGCTGCGCTGACGAGATCCAAGGCCCTCGTTGCGATTGGGATGAACGGCGAGCCGCTTCCCTTTGCGCACGGGTACCCGGCACGGCTCGTGGTTCCTGGAATCTACGGCTATGCGTCGGCTACCAAATGGTTGCAGACCATCGAACTGACCACGTTGGAAGCCGTCGACGGTTACTGGGTTCCGCGGGGGTACTCGAAACAAGCCCCGATCAAGATGGGATCGCGGATCGACGTACCCCGCGGCCTCACAACCGTGCCGGCCGGGAAGACAGCGGTGGCAGGAATTGCATGGTCACAGACGGTTGGGATCAGCCGGGTGGAGGTGAAGGTCGACAACAGCCAGTGGGAGGCCGCAACGCTTGCCGACGAGGTCGACATCGATACGTGGCGGCAGTGGAAGTACGAGTGGGACGCAACTGTCGGCCAGCACGAGATCACGGTCCGAGCCTTCGACGCGAACGGAAAACTGCAGGAGGAACAACGGGTTGCGCCGCTGCCGAACGGCGCCACCGGCTGGCATCAGACGCTGGTCTTCGTCGCCTAATCCCTGTCATTCCCTGTGTGACGAACGCCTCCGCAAATTCGAATCCAACCGGCGTGGGTCTCCGAACAGTCGTTGTAACTCCCCCGAAGCAACACACCAACTGTGCAAGGAATCCCAATGAAGACCTTTCGACTCACCTCCGGCGCACTCGCAGGCGCGCTCATCATCGGCGTACTCAGTGCCGGCTCAACCGCCGTCCAGGCAGCCACCACGACCAAGACAACGAAACCACCGGTTGCAAGCGAGACGGATGCTCGCAAGGCAGGCGTTCCAGCAACCGGCAAGGGCAGCCTGAAGGGCATGGCCCAGGATCCCGCTGCAACCGCCGCATCGAACAACCCGCAGCTCACAACCCTCGTGGCCGCTGTCAAGGCAGCAGGGCTGGTTGACACACTCAACGGTCCTGGACCGTTCACCATCTTCGCTCCAGCCAACTCGGCATTCGCGAAACTGCCTGCCGGCACCGTCGACTCGCTCCTCAAGCCGGAGAACAAAGCAACACTGACGTCGATCCTGACCTACCACGTGATTGCTGGGAAGAAGCTGTCGTCCAAGGACCTTGCGAAGATGGCCAGTATCAAGACCATTCAGGGCGAGACCCTTGCCCTGAAGGTGAGCGGCAAGAACATCACCGTCAACAAGTCCAAGGTCGTCCTGGCCGATGTGCAGGTCGCGAACGGCACCGTGTTCATCATCGACACCATCCTGATGCCTGCCAATCCAGCTCCCGGCACTCCGGTCGCTGCTGAAGCCGACGCCACAGCCGTTGGAGTGCCTGCGACAGGCAAAGGCTCCCTCGCTGGTATGGCGACGGACCCTGCTGCAACCGCTGCATCGAACAACCCACAGCTCACCACGCTGGTTGCTGCAGTCAAGGCAGCAGGGCTTGTCGACACGCTCAACGGCCCCGGGCCATTCACGATCTTTGCCCCGGTGAACTCAGCATTCGACAAGCTCCCGGCCGGCACGGTTGAAACGCTTCTGAAGCCAGAGAACAAGGCGCAGCTGACCTCGGTCCTCACGTACCACGTGGTGGCAGGCAAGAAGCTGTCCAGTGCAGACCTTGCCAAGACCACGGAGCTCAAGACGGTGAACGGCGGCACGCTGAAGGTCAGCGTGAGCGGCAAGACGATCACCATCAACGGAACGGTCAAAAGCGTTCTTGCCGACGTGCAGGTCGCCAACGGAACCGTGTTCCTGATCGACTCGGTCCTGCTGCCCGCTGCTTGAGCAAGCCGCTCTGAGGACCAGCCTCAGCGATTGTCGAACACAAACCAAGGTGGTGTCGCCGGGCAATCGGCGGCACCATCTTCGCGTCACACGATCGCGTGGGGCCAAGACCGAATGACTGCGCTCAGGGTCGAGAAACGGTACGCCCGCTCCGCATTGCCTGCCGGAATCGGAGAGCGGTCAACGCCCCGGACAGCACGAGAAGCAGCGTTCCGAACAGCGCAAGACCCCCGGAGAACAGCGCGAAGCCCAACCCGAGGCTGATGCCACCAAGCGCGGCACACACGGCAACGGCGGCCGACAAGGGCGACGACGAGACACCTGATCCGTCGTCCCCGTCGAACGGGTCCCGGTCCTCGGCCTGGCCCTCGTCCCGGTCCTCGTCCCCGAAATCCTCATCGGCGACACCAGCCCCGGTTCCTCGGCCTCGACCAGCAGTGCCGCCCGACACCGCTCGCACGCCGTGCAGTGACCGGTCGTAATCCGCTCGCAGACCAGGGTCTGCGAGCGTGGCGTAGGCCTCGTTCACCGCAGCCATACGCGCTTGCGCATCGACGGGGGCAGCCGATGCATCGGGGTGCAGGACCCGCGCAAGAGCCCGGTACGCCGATCGCACTTCCGAGTCGGACGCGTCAGAGGCGACGCCAAGCACCGCGTACGGCGATACGGGTGTCGCCCCCTCTTCGGTCACCGTGCAGCACCGACCGCCGTCACTTCGGTGGCATGCGAATGCCGCCGTCGACCCGGATCGTTTCGCCGTTCATGTAGCTGTTGGTGATCAGCTCGACGACCATCGATCCAAGTTCTTCCGGGGCACCGAGGCGCTGCGGGAACAGGACGTTCTTGCCGAGGTTCGCCTTGAACGCGTCAGCCGCTTCGCCCTTGCCGTAGATCGGCGTGTCGATGAGGCCCGGAGCGATGGTATTCACCCGCACGCCAACTGCGGCAAGGTCACGGGCAACAGGCAGTGTCATCCCGACCACACCACCCTTCGATGCCGAGTAGCTCGCCTGCCCGATCTGCCCGTCGAACGCCGCGACGGACGCCATGTTGACGATGGCCCCGCGCTCATTAGATGCCTGCGGCTCGTTCTGGCTCATCGCCGTGGCTGCGATGCGGATGAAGTCGAACGTGCCGATGAGGTTGATGTTGACCACACGCTTGAACCAATCGAGATCATGAGCGGACTCGTAGCTGCCGTCCTTGCCGACGGTGCGGCTGGCGAACCCGATGCCTGCAGAGTTCACCAACGCACGGAGAGGACCCATCTCCTTCGCAGTCTCGACCGCAGCGATGATGTCTTCGGTCCTGGTCACATCGCAGTGACAGAACGCACCGCCGATCTCCGCGGCAAGCGCCTGGCCCTTCTCGTCCTGCAGGTCGGCGACAACGACCTTCGCGCCGCGTGCAGCGAGCAGACGCACGCACGCTTCGCCGATTCCTGATGCTCCACCGGTGACGATGGCTGATGCTCCGTTGATATCCATGCAATGAAAGGTAGGCCGCATCGCGCCTGTCCATCCAACCACGTCGACTCCGGTAGTGGTCTTCGGGGCATTGCAGGGTTGCGAATGGGCTAGACCTGTTGCGATGGATGCTGCCCGGACGGCCCCTCCACTTCCGGTCCCACCTTGTCAGTGGGACTTCCCTGATCCGCTCCAGCCGCCGAAGCGGCGCAAGGGCTCTGAGGGTGATGAGAGCGGGCTCCTTGCGACGGGCGCGGATCTCGAGCCGGCAACCCTTGTGCATGCGTACCGCAACGGCATCTTTCCGTGGCCGCAGGACGACCACTCACCACTTCCGTGGTGCTCGCCGAACCCCCGGGGTGTGCTGGGTCTTGACAAACTCAGGATCTCACGGAGCCTGCGCCGAACGATGAACCGCTCGGGTTGGGTGACCACGGTTGATCGCTCGTTCTGCGACGTCATGCGCCTCTGCGCAGTACGCGAGGACAGCGGGACCTGGATCACGCCTGAAATGACTGCTGCCTACACGCAGCTACACGAATTGGGCTGGGCCCACTCGGTCGAGGTGTGGGACGGTGAAGATCAACTTGTCGGTGGTCTCTACGGCCTGCTGTTGGGTGGCGTGTTCACCGGTGAGTCGATGTTCCACCGGCACACCGATGCATCGAAGGTCGCGTTCGCCGAACTCGCCCTGCGTCTCCTGGAAGCAGGAGGCGCGTTCGTCGATGTGCAACTCCCCACGCCCCATCTCGAGTCGCTCGGAGTCATTGCGCTGCACCGCTCGCTGTACATCGAACTGCTCCGCGAATGCCGCGACGACGATGTGAGGCTGAGCACCGATGCGATGCCCGTATCGCGTATCCCGGCAGACTACGCAACTCGCGCTGCAGCGATATAGGGCGGTCGGCCAGGTGGCACAACACGTTGGTTCAGAACAACGATGCCTGCTCAGCCCCAGGAGTGGATTGGTCCGTGTCGATCGGGTCGGGTTCGGGTGCTGCAGGGGAGAACCAGCCGAGCGGATCGACCAACGTACGCACATATTGCGACGCGCCGGCACGGACGGCGATGGCATCGACCAGGTCGTTCATCCGGTTGCCTGAATGCCCCTTGACCCATTCGAAGCTGACACTTCCGGAATGAGCGAGGAACAGCGAAACCAATGGCTTCCAGAGATCTTGATTGGCAACCGGTTGCTTCTGGCTGTTCTTCCAACCCCGCGAAATCCAACCCCGGTACCAAGAGTCCCGGAAGCAGTTCACGACGTAGGTGGAGTCGCTGACGACCGTGACGTGAGGTTCGGTCTCACCGGATTCGAGAAACGTCGTCAGCGCGTCGAGCACTGCCCATACCTCCATGCGTTGGTTCGTCGAAGCCCTCTCCGACCCGCTGCACGATGGACCGGTGGCACCCGGACCAAGGTCGACCGCCCAACCCCACCCGCCGGGGCCAGGATTTCCTGCGCACGCGCCGTCGGTGAACACACGCACGGTGGATGGGAGCACCGGACCAGTCTGCACGGTTCCGCACAACGGTTCGGCACAACGGTTCGGCACAACGCGGCGACGACCTTGTCAACGGTCAGCCGAAGACCCTGCATACGCCGTCTTGCCTTCCGTTTGCAGCAAGCTCAACAGATGTCCAGCGTGGGAATGCCGAAACGGGTGAACGAGTCTCGGCGGGTGTTGGCGTGCGGAATTGCCGGGCTGGCCGGGGCAGCGCTCATTTCCCTGTTCGCACCGTGGCAGGCAGGCGTCATCGTCGGATGGAATATTGCCGCGTTTTCCCTGCTGACCTGGCTGAAGCGGGAACTGTGGTCGCTCGACCCCATCGAGACCAAGGCGTTCAGTTCGCGCGATGACGACAGCAGGGCAACTGCAGCTGCAGTTGTCATCATCGGATCGCTCGCCAGCCTGGTCGCAGTCATCCTTGGGGTCATCGAGGCCAGAGCCGCCGGAGGGTGGGTCGCCGTCGCAACCATCATCGCGTCCGTATGTTCCGTGGCGGCGTCGTTCGCCGTTGTCAACTCGACCTTCGCGCTGACTTATCTGCACGCCTACTTCGACGGGTTGGCGACGTCAGGGTCGGGCGGGCTTCGTTTCCCGGACGATGCCCAGCCACGCTGCAGCGATTTCGTGTACTTCGCGTTCACCGTCGGTATGTCCTTCGCCGTGTCCGATGTTGAAGTGATCGACTCAGGGATGCGTCGCAGGATTCTCGGGCACGCGCTGGTTTCCTACGCGTTCGCATCGGCCATCCTGGGGTTCGCCATCAACCTTGTCGCAAGCCTGCTCGGGTAGCTCACACGTCAAGGCTTTCCAAGAGTGGGTACAGCATTGACACTGTCGTACGTGGGTTGACGATACACATGCGCAGGCACGGTTCACCGTGCCAGAACGTCGGCACCACCAGCCAGTCACCCTCAGCCGAATGACGGTGGCTCCAGGCTTGGTACTCCTGCAGGTTCCAACCCCGCCGGGAGAACAGCACCACTGACAACTGCTGTTCCACCAGAAGGCGACAGGAACGGCTTGCCTCAACCAGCCTCGCGAATTCCCGTGCAGTCCTCAGCGTGGTTTCTATCGCATCACCGTATGCGCGCGTACCATATGTGGCCAGTGAGAACCAGAGCGGAAGACCCCTCGCCCGTCTTGACAGGTGATACGCATAGTCAGACGGGTTCCACTCCGTTCGGTCGACAGTGGCCAGGTAGTCGCCGTGTTGTGCGTGGGCGACAACGGCCGGCGCTGGGTCCCGATACACCAGCGCTGCGCAGTCGTACGGGGCAAACAACCACTTGTGCGGGTCGATGCCGAAACTGTCAGACCTTTCGATCCCGTCGAACACCGAACGCGTTGACGGGGCGCACAACGCGGCCAGCCCATACGCGCCATCGACATGCATCCACAGTGCATGCTCCTCACACACGTCGGCAATCGATGCCAGTTCGTCGACGGCTCCAGCGTTCGTGGTTCCGCCCGTGGCAACGACGGCAAACACTTCGCGGTCCGTGGTACGGAGCCCTGCGCGCAACGCTTCTCCGGTCATTCGTCCGCTGGGATCGACATCGACCGGCACGATGTCGACGTCCATCACATTCGCCGTTGCCCGCACCGATGCGTGCACCTCACTGGTAGCTGCGATGGCCAGCGGCCCGCGCCGCCCGGTACGTTTCCGGTGCACGGACCGGGCGGTGACCAGCGCGGACAGATTCGCGGCGGACCCGCCGCTGACGAACACACCCCCTGCACTCTCTGGGTAACCGGCCAGGCTGGCAAGCCATGCAAGTGCCTGGTTCTCTGCAGCAATGGCCCCGGCACCCGCCTCCCACTGGCCACCGAAGATGGACGACGCGCTGACCACCAGGTCGAATAGTGTCGATGCGTTGGAGGGGGCGGTTGCAACGTAGGCAAGGTTCATCGGATCGTCCATCGGCCGGCACGCCGGCATCAGCACATCGCGAAACACCTGCAGCGCCCTGTGTGCGCCGATGCCGTCGTCACACACGACACCATGTAGCGCTGCACGCAGACGTTCAGCCGGCACCGCACCCCAGTGCGGGTCCTTCGCAACTTTGAGCCGCTCGATTGCGTAACCGATGACCGAGTGAGCAGCGAGATCCGTGTGCTCGTCCCACGTATGCATATCGGCCACGATGCCTCCTGAATGAGATCGTTTGCGGCCAAACGATCTGCGTCCGAGCCTACCGAGCCCGACGCCGGCCTCGGCGAGCCATCACCAGCGTGGCTGGCAGATAGAACGCTCGTGCGGGCAGCGACGCTTCGTGCGGTGGCACCTTGGCGAGCGGTGAACGCCACACGCGCATGCGATAGACGAAGAAGCCGGCGATCAACCCATGCAGCACGACCAACGCCCAGAAGTAGCCGTTGGTACCCACACCGTTCATCAGCGCTCCGGCGATGAGTGGTCCGATCACGGCGCCTACGCCGTAGAGCGTGACGAGCTGTGAAGCTGCAGCGTTCACATGCTCGGAATCGATCCAGTCGTTCGTATACGCACCGGCAATGGCGTACAGCGGATAGCTGAGCCCACCAAGGACCGCAATCAAAAGCACCGCCATCGGAGCCGTCGCCGGGCCGAGGAGCAAGAGCGAAGCGGCCATCATTGCACCGACGGCTGCGATGGCACCGATCGCCCGTCTGTCGATGTCGTCAGAGGCCGCGGAAATTGGCCATTGCAGGAGCACGCCCCCGATGCTGGGGGCCGCAACGAACAGGCCTAGTTGTCCGCCCGACAGCCCGGCCCGCGTTGCGAACACTGCAGCCATGCCACTCAGTGCGCCATGCGCGATGCCAACGAGAAAGCAGCTTCCTACGCCAGTTGGCACCGCCTTCGCCAGCTCCCGTAGCGAGATGTGGTGCGTCTCGCCGAGGGGAGGTGCCGCTGCCCGTTCGGACAGTGCGACCGGTGCAACTGCGAGCGACACGATCATGCTGCCGACTGCGAACCCGGTCATCGTCCGCGCATCGAACGCGAACTGCATCACCTGCCCCATGCCGAACGCGGCGATCACGACGACGTTGTAGATGGCAAGCAGCCGACCGCGATTCTCGTTGTCGGCCAGGTCGTTGAGCCACGACTCGGCCACAACGTACTGTCCGGCCATACACAGCCCTGTGACAAGCCGCAGGAGGGCCCAGGCCCAGGCCGATGAGGTGAGGCCGATGCCGAGAACCGCGGCTGCAAGCAGCGAGGCCAAAGCCGAGAACGCTCGAATGTGACCGACCCGGGTCAACGCGTTGAGCGCCGCCCGCGAGCCAACCAGGAACCCCATGTAGTACGACGTACTAATCAGCGCGCTTACCAATGTGGGTAAGCCGGCCAGCTCGGACCGCACCCCGAGCAACGTGCCGAAGAGACCCGCGGCAAACATGAGGAGCGCAAGGCCGACGAACAAACCCCACGTCGCCAGCGCCAGGTCCCTGCCGACGGGAGGGCCATCGTCAAGAAGTTCGTCGTGGCTCACCACCGGATCGTACTGACCTCCCCACAACCAACGTTGCTCTCCCAGCAACCAACGTTCGGCTTCCAGCAACCAACGTTGCGAAACTCCGAATGAAAAGCGGCCCAATTCGTCAGGTTGGTTGCTAGATCGCCAAGGTTGGAGTCATGGAGGACGCCCGGTCCTCCCTCAGCGGACGATGCCGTCGGGCCGACTCGCGAGCAACGGCAGCGTCGCCCGCACACGTGCTCCGCCGCGTGCACGGTTGCGCAACGCCACCGACCCGCCTGCGGACTCGATGGTCTTGCGGACGATGTCGAGCCCCAGCCCGGTTGAACCGGCCGGGGACGTTCCACGCTCGGCACTGCCGGGGGATGCAATCCCCGGACCGTGATCGTCAACCACCAATTCGACCAGCTCACCGACCGCCCTGACCCGCAGCCGCAGATCGCAGCCCTCAGGTGTGTGGGAGAACACATTGTCGAGCAACGCATCGACGACCGCGGCAAGGTCGGATTGATCGAGCGCAACCAGGTACTCACCGGGTTGCACATCAACCACGAACAACCGTCGCTGGTCCTCGGCCAGCACGCCCCAGAACTGAGCTCGTTCGCGGGCAACAAAACCGATGTCGGACACGATGCCGAGGCCACTGCGCACCGGGCGATGAGCGTCTCTGATGATCTGATCGATCGTTCGGGTGAGCTCTTCGATGTCACGTTCGATGCGCGGCTTGGCCTCGGGATCTCGGATGAGCGCAGCGTCTGCTCGCAACGCGGTGACGGGAGTGCGCAGACGATGCGACAGGTCGGCCACTGTGGCGCGTTCGAGCATGATCAACTCGTCGATCCGGGTTCCCAGCAGATTGAGTGCGCTCCCAACCTGTACGACCTCGGGTGGCCCACTGGGTTCGATGCGGGTGTCGAGCCTGCCGCCGGCCAGCGCACGCGCGGTGTCGTCGAGCGCCTTCACACTACGGACCATGTTCCGACCCAATCGGTCGGAGACCGCCACGGCCATTGCAACCAGCCCGGCGCCCAACAGGACCAGGAGGCCGACTGACCGCCCGACGTTGCGGTGCAGTTCGTCGTCCGGGACGAACACCCGCACGACGACGATGGTGTCATTCGAACGCACGACAGGCTCGAAGCGGGCAACGCCCCCAGACACGTCGACGACGAAGGTCTCTCCGCGCTGCGCTCGTCGCAACAGCGCAGGGTCGGCCAATGGGTCGGTCTCCAACGCGCTCGCCAGTGCAAGCACCGAACCGTCCGGGAACAGCAGATTGACCTGCCTTGGCAGCGCATCGGACGCGACCCGAGTCAGCGCACCGGTCACCCGCGGATCGCCAGCCAATGACACAATCGGGGAGAGCGCTCTTGCGTCGGACGTGGCGAGCGTAATGGCACGGTTGCGCGCAGCACGTGCGATCAGCAACCCCAGCGGAATCGAGAACACCAAGACAATAAGTACGCTGACGATCAGCGCACGAATGGTCAACGACCGCCGCACCTGCTATCCGGCCTCGGGTGGCGGGACAAGCTTTACCCCAACCCCCCTCACGCTGTGCAGGTAACGCGGGCTATCGGCGGACTCTCCCAACTTGCGACGCAGCCACGAGATATGGACGTCGACCGTCTTGTCGGTCGTGAAGAACGGCTGCCGCCACACTTCGGCAAGGAGGTCCCGTTTCGAGACGACCGTTCCCGCATTTGCCGCAAGGAAATGGAGCAGGTCGAACTCTTTGCGCGACAACTCCAACGTGCGCCCGTCGAGGGTGGCGACGCGGGTTCGGCCGTTGATCTGCAGGCCGCCGACGCTCATGAGGCCATCGTCGTTCGGAACCACCTTGAAACGCCGCAGCGCAGCGCGAATACGGGCGTCGAGCTGTTCAGGCGAGAACGGCTTGCAGACGTAGTCATCTGCGCCGGCGTCAAGCGTGCGCACGATTTCGTCTTCCATCACCCGCGCAGTTGCGGCGATCACGACTGCATCGCTGACCGGCCGCAGCATCTTCAGCAGTTCCACCCCATCGAGATCGGGGAGGCCGAGGTCGAGCACCACCACATCGGGCCGTTCGGCAACGACCAACGCTAGTCCGCTCATTGCGCGGTCGGCCTGAGCCACCTGGTGGCCGAGGCGTTCAAGGGCGCGTGCGAGCGCAGTTCGTACGAGTGGGTCGTCTTCAATGATGACCACGGCGGCCATAGGCCGAGAAGCTAGCCCGTCCCGGAAGACCTCCTCACCGGCACCTGCGGGGCACGGGGTGGCGACCGGGATGGATTGATAAGACACCGTTAAGGCGTGGCGAACCCTTTGGCAAACCCCGACTCAGGCCTTGCGACGCGCGCCCCGACTGTATGACTCTCGTCACCACCCGGGCCACCACCTGGCCACCAGCCGCACCACACAGGAGAACCAGCAATGCGAATTCGTACCGCAGCAGTGCTCGCTCTGACAGCGAGCGTCGCCCTGACGCTGCCGGTCAGCGCCGCCACGAAGAAGACCGTCAAGAAGACCGTCAAGAGGACCACAACGAAGGCAAAGGCCGTCGTCACGGTGGCGCCGACCACCGCAGCGCCAGCAACAGTCGCCGCGGCCAAGCTCCCTGCGACGGCAGAAAAGATCAAGGCGAAGGGCAAGGTCACCATCGGCGTGAAGTTCGACGTGCCATTCATGGGCCTGCAGAACGCAGTGACCAACGAGAACACCGGTTTCGACACCGAAATCGGCAGGATCATCGCCAAGGCGATCTTCGGCACCGACAAGGGCAAGGTCGAATGGGTCGAAGCCATCAGCCGAAACCGCGAGCCGTTCATCCAGGAGGGTAAGGTCGACCTGGTCATTTCCACCTACACGATCAACGACGCCCGTAAGAAGCTCGTCGACTTCGCCGGCCCATATGTCTCGGCAAAGCAGGACATCCTGATCTACAAGATCGACGCAGACACCATCAAGACCGTGGCCGACCTCAACGGTCGCAAAGTCTGCTCGGTGCAGGGGTCAACGTCGCTCAACAACCTGAAGGTGCAAGCCCCCAAAGCCGACGTGGTTGCATTCAACACCTATTCGGAGTGCGTGGAAGCACTGAAGGACGGCCGTGTGCAAGCGGTCACCACCGACGACCTGATCCTCATCTCGTTCGCCAAGAAGTTCCCGGCGTTCCAGCTGGTCGGCAAGCCGTTCTCCGACGAACCGTATGGCATCGGCCTCAAGCGCTGCGATACCGAGATGCGCAATTGGATCAACGATCTGATCGAGAAGTCGGTTGCGAACGGCGACTACAAGAAGGCATGGGATGCCGACCTGTCCCTGGGTGACGCAGGTCTCCCACTTACCGTGACGCCAAAGGTCAACCGCTACGTAGCAGACGGCTGCTGATCGCAAACTGACTGCCACAGGTTGGAAGCCGAGGTGGGTACACGTCCGTGTCCACCTCGGCTCCCACCTTCCTCTCCTATCCCGCCTGGAGCGCCGTGGATCTCAGCGTCCTCTTCGAAGACGACAACCTGAAGCTGCTTGTCAAAGCGTTCCTCATGACACTTCGGCTCACCCTGCTCGCTTGCGCGTTCGGCGTGCTGCTCGGCCTGCTGCTTGCGACATGCCGCGTGAGTCCCATCCGGCCGCTGCGCATCGCCGCCGGGGCCTACACCAACTTCATGATCAACATCCCGATCGCTGTCTGGGTGGCGTTGTTCTTCTTCGGACTGCCGAAGATCGACCTTGCATTCCGCTCAGACGACCTCAGTTGGGACACATTTCGATCCGGTCTCGTCGCGGTCGCCCTCTGGGTGTCGGCCTACTTCGCCGAGGCCATCCGCTCGGGCATCAACTCCGTTCCGAACGGGCAGGCGGAAGCGGCCAGGGCCATTGGACTCCCCTTTACAAAGGTGCTCGGCTCGGTGATCCTGCCTCAGGCACTGCGAACGTCGATCCTGCCCATCGGGGTGGTGCTGAACGCCACGTATCGCAACGCCGCCGCCGTGTCGTTCATCGGCGTTGCTGACATCGTCAACGTCACCTCGGAACGTGGCGACACCCTTGCTGCCTATACCGAGTTCACCATCGCAGCGTTCGTCTGCTATTTCATCCTTGCCGTAGTCACCAACGGAGTGTTCCTCGGCCTTGATCGTAAGTTCGCGGTCAAGCGATGAGTGGCGCCCCTCCGTCGTCGCCTGGAATCTTCGAGCGGGCCCTCACCGTCCCTCGTCCCCGCGCCGGTGAGCTGGCGCTGACGGAAGAGCTTGGACCGCGGGGCAGGCGCTCCGTTCTGGTCAGCGCCATCGTGTCGCTCGGACTTGTCGTCATGGCCGGCGTCTGGATCTACCAGCGACTTGGCGCTCCGACGCGGTTGTATCCGAAGGGGCAGTTCGAACCTGCGCTCTGGGAGCCGTTCAAGCACAGCGAGACGTGGCACGGGCTGTGGAATGGCTTGCAGCAGACGCTCAGCGCAGCGGCTGTTGGCATCATCTGTTCACTGATCATCGGTGTGCTGATGGCTGCGCTTCGCCACGGTACTGGGCGGACGCCTATCGCATTGGTGCTCGCGGGGGCTGCCGCTGTGGTGCTTGTTCTGCTCGGCGCCGCGTGGCTGCGCGGCACGAACCCGATCGAGGCGTTCACCATCAAGTGGTGGGGATACGCCATGGCTGGCGCGATCGTTGCGCTGCTTGTCGGTCTTCCCCGCTACATGTCGACCGCTTACGTCGAGTTTTTCAGAGCGTGCGCCTTGGTGCTGTTGATTGCTTCGCCGTTCCGGTTCTTCGGAGTGCAGCCGTGGTGGTCGGTCGTGTTCGGTCTCACCCTCTATTACTCCACCACCATTGCTGAGGTCACTCGTTCAGCACTCCGGTCGTTGCCAAAAGGACAGACCGAAGCCGGGCTTGCCGTCGGTCTGACGCCGTCGCAGACCATGACGATGGTGCTCCTTCCACAAGCGATTCGGCGGGCGCTCCCGAACTTGTTGACGCAGACCGCTTCCCTGTTGAAAGACACGTCGCTGGGTTTCATCGTCACGTTCAGCGATCTGCTGTCCATCAGCCAACGGCTCGCCAAGGCGAACGACAACTACCTTCCCAGTCTCATCGTCTGCGCGGCCATCTACATCACCGTGATCGGCATCATCAACTTCACCGCCAACCGCCTCCAGCGCACGCAGCGCTGACCATCGGAGTTCCCATGGATTTACCCCCGAGCAACGAAGCCCTCGTCCAGATCCGCGGCGTCAACAAGTGGTTCGGTCAGAACCATGTGCTCACCGACATCGACCTGGACATCAACCGCGGTGAAGTCGTGGTTGTCATCGGGCCATCGGGTAGCGGCAAGTCGACCCTCTGCCGTTGCATCAACCGACTGGAGACCATCCAGAGCGGGACCATCACCATCGACGGGGTGCCCCTTCCTGCCGAAGGCAAAGAGCTCGCTCGGTTGCGCGCCGACGTGGGCATGGTCTTCCAGTCGTTCAACCTGTTCGCGCACAAGACGATCCTCGAAAACGTGATGCTTGGGCCGATGAAGGTGCGTGGGGTGTCCAAGACCGATGCCGAATTTCAGGCACGCGCACTGCTTGAACGGGTCGGCATCACCGCCAAGGCCGACCAGTACCCGGCAGAGCTTTCCGGCGGCCAACAACAGCGCACCGCTATCGCACGGGCACTAGCAATGAAACCGAAGGTGATGCTGTTCGACGAACCGACTTCGGCACTTGACCCGGAAATGGTCAACGAGGTACTCGACGTCATGTTGCAGCTCGCCGGTCTCGGCATGACCATGGTCGTCGTCACGCACGAAATGGGGTTCGCCCGCAAAGCAGCACAGCGTGTCGTGTTCATGGATGGCGGACAACTGGTCGAGGTGGCACCGCCGGATCAGTTCTTCGAGAACCCGCAGACCGACCGGGCCCGAGGCTTCCTGTCAAAGATCCTCCCGCACTGATCGGCAATCACGACGTGATGCATTCCTCGGGGCATGCGCCAGCTCTACCCAAGCACCCGGGGCTGCGCAACCCGCTGACGGCCTTCCGGCTGTTGTGCGTCGCCATCACCGTCGGCCTGATCGCCGCGTGTAGTTCGTCGCCACCACGACAGCCTCCGTCCAGCGCCGTTGCTCCTGTTCCCACGGTCGCCGACGGATCCACTCTTCGATCGATCCGCGAACGCGGCACGGTTCGGATTGGGGTGAAGTTCGACGTCCCCCTCTTCGGGTTCCGGGACAAAGCCGGCAGATTGGACGGTTTCGATGTGCGGATTGCCGAGATGGTCGCGGCCGACATCTTCGACCAGCCGGATGCCCATGATCGCATCGAGTTCGTCGAGGCGCTGAGTAAGGACCGCGAGGCGTTTCTGCAAGCCGGAACGGTTGACCTTGTGGTGTCCACCTACACGATCACCGAATCACGCAAGCAGTTCGTCGACTTTGCAGGCCCGTATTACATCGCAGGCCAAGACATTCTGGCCCGAACCGAAGACGTGGACTCAGGACGGATCTCAGGCGTGAGTTCGCTCAATGGGTTGAAGGTCTGCGCTGTCACCGGGTCCACATCGCTGACCAATCTGATTGCCGCAGCACCTGACGCGGACACGTCGGTCACGGCCGAACGATATCCCGAGTGCTTCGAGGCCCTGCGGTCGGGCAAGGTCGACGCAATGACGACGGACGACGTCATCCTTCTTGGACTGCGTCAGACCGACCCATCGGCGTTCGCTCTCACGGGCAACCCGTTTCACACCGAGCCGTACGGAGTCGGCATCCCGAAGGGGGACTCTCAACTGCGAGCCCTCGTGAATGCGGCACTGGGTCGATCGTTCACGGATGGGACCTGGGCGCGGGCGTTCAGCAGCACCGTGGGTACCGTCGGTGCGGACACACCTGCGCCCCCGCAGCTGTCACCCTGACGTCCGGCTGCGTTCGCTTTCCCTCGGACATCTGGCCCGGCTTCGATGCAAGGCGACAGCGGCCGGACGAACTGGTAGACCAAGGACTGTGGACACCGAGGAACTCGGCACTCAGTGGGACCGGATCTGTGGAGGGCCTTCGGAACAGAGCGGGCGCGTGCACCGTTCGCTGGTGGCCTCGTACAGCGAACCGTCGCGTCGCTACCACGGGCTTGCGCACGTCGTCGGCGTGGTCACACGAGTCAACGACCTGGCGCAATCGCAGCCGACCAGTCATGACGGCACGACCAAACACCCCGCCGCGGCGGCTGATCTCGAGGCGGCTGTCATGGCGGCGTGGTACCACGACGTGGTCTATGACCCGGTTGTCGGCGGCAACGAGGTTGCCAGCGCTGAGCGGGCGATGCGCGAACTGTATGGGTTGGGGCTTGCGGCACCGTTCGTGAAACAGGTTTCCGACCTGGTACTGATGACCATCGAGCATCGACCGACAGATACAGCCGGCTTCATCTTGGCGGATGCGGATCTCTGGACGCTGGGTGGCAGCGAGCCGGACTATTTCGCGTACGGCGACCTGATCCGTCAGGAGTACGCACACGTGCCAGATCCAGCTTGGCGCCGGGGACGAGCTGCGTTCATCGAGATGTTCCTCGGACGGCCACACATTTTCCACACGCCGCGTGGGCGGGCCGAGCGAGAAACCCAGGCTCGCCGCAACCTTCGTTCGGAACTGTCCCGGTTGACCTGCTGAGCCTACGCCGAACGGTCCGTCCGTTGCCGCGTAGGCCCGATTTGCATGAGAACATGTCTTTGTGATCTTTGACGGTTTTGCCCGCCAGTTACCCGACACCGACCCCGGGGAGACCCAGGAATGGCTTGATTCGCTCGATGCCATCGTCGAACAGCACGGCAAGGTCCGTGCCCAGACATTGGTCAACAAGCTGCTCGCCCGTGCCCGGGCGCTCCAGCTCGGCCTGCCCACTTTGGTGTCCACGCCGTACATCAACACCATCGCCACCGACCAGGAACCATGGTTCCCGGGCGATGAGACGCTCGAGCGGCGTATCCGCGCTGTCATCCGCTGGAACGCAATGGCCATGGTGGTCCGGGCCAACCACAAGCACGAGGGCATCGGCGGCCACCTTGCGTCGTACGCTTCATCGGCATCGTTGGTCGAAGTCGGGTTCAACCACTTCTTCCGGGGCAAGGACGACGGTGGGTCAGGCGACCAGATCTACTTCCAGGGCCACTCGTCGCCCGGCATCTATGCCCGTGCGTTTGTGGAAGGGCGCCTGAGCGAAGAGCAGCTCGACAACTTCCGCCAAGAGGTCGGCGGCAACGGCCTGTCTTCGTACCCGCACCCTCGCCTCATGTCGGAATTCTGGGAGTTCCCAACGGTCTCCATGGGCCTCGGCCCCATCAACGCCATCTACCAGGCCCGGTTCAACCGCTACCTGCTCAACCGCCGCGTCGCCGACACGTCGCAGTCCCGTGTGTGGGCGTTCCTGGGCGACGGCGAGACCGACGAACCAGAGTCACTCGGCGCGTTGTCGCTTGCAGGCCGTGAACAGCTGGACAACCTCATCTTCGTGGTCAACTGCAACCTGCAGCGTCTCGACGGCCCGGTGCGCGGCAACGGCAAGATCATCCAAGAGCTCGAGACCGTGTTCCGCGGCGCCGGGTGGAACGTCATCAAAGTGATCTGGGGTGGCCGCTGGGACGAGCTCATCGCCAAGGACAAAGACGGCGTGCTGCTCAACAAGATGAACTCCACGGTCGACGGCGAGTTCCAGAAGTACTCCGTCGAAACCGGCGCGTACATCCGCGAGCATTTCTTCGGCCCGGACCCTCGCCTGCGCAAGCTGGTCGAGCACCTGTCGGACGACGACCTGCGCACGCTGCCACGCGGCGGCCATGACTACCGCAAGCTGCACGCTGCCTACAAGGCCGCCGTCGAGCACACCGGCCAGCCCACAGTGATCCTGGCCCATACGGTCAAGGGATGGACACTCGGCCCCGACGTCGAGGGCCGTAACTCCACGCACCAGATCAAGAAGCTCGACCGGGACAACATGATGGGGGTCCGCAAGACGCTCCATCTCGAAGACCTCATCCCGGACTCTGCATTCGAAGGCGACGATCCTCCCTACGTCCGGTTCGCAGACGGGTCACCCGAGCACGAGTACCTCATGCAGCGGCGCCGAGGCCTGGCTGGTTCCGTCCCGAAGCGTGTTGTGAAGGCGTGGCCGCTGGAAACCCCCACGGTCGACTCGCCTGTTTTCTCCGAGTTCGAAGGCGGCTCGCGCGGCGTAGCCGTGTCCACCACCATGGTGTTCGCCCGCATGATCCGTTCGCTGTTGCGCGACGAGAAGATCGGCCAGCGGGTCGTTCCGATCATCCCCGACGAGGCACGTACGTTCGGCATGGACGGCCTGTTCAAGGAAGTCAAGATCTACGCGCCGTTCGGCCAGAAGTACGAACCGGTCGACGCCGACCTCATGCTGTCGTACCGCGAAGCGGTCAACGGGCAGATCCTCGAAGAGGGCATCACCGAGTCCGGGGCCATGGCTTCGTTCACCGCTGCCGGTACTGCGTACGCCACGCATGGCCAGCCGATGATCCCGATGTACATCTTCTATTCGATGTTCGGGTTCCAGCGCACCGGCGACCTGGTGTGGGCATTCGGAGACTCGCGAGGCAAGGGCTTCATGCTCGGCGCAACTGCTGGGCGCACCACGCTGAACGGCGAGGGCCTGCAGCACGAGGACGGGCATTCGCTGGTCCTCGCGTCAACGGTCCCGAACATCGCAACCTACGATCCTGCGTTCGCATACGAACTGGCGGCCATCCTGGCCGACGGTCTGCACCGTATGTACGGCCCCTCGCCCGAGGATGTGTTCTATTACGTCACCCTCTACAACGAGAACTACGTCATGCCAGCACGCCCCGACGGTATTTCGGCTTCAGACATCACTGCGGGCCTTTACCGCTTCGCAGCGGCACCCGAGCTACCTGATGGTCGCCCACGGGTGAGCATCATGTTCAGCGGAACCGCATACCCGGCAGCGCAGGAAGCGGCTGGCATCCTTGCCGCCGACTACGGCATCGGGGCCGAACTCTGGAGCGCCACTTCGTACAAGGCGCTGCGCGAAGACGCTCTCGCTGTTGAACGGTGGAACCGCCTGCACCCCACCGACACGCCACGCGTGCCCCGGGTCACCGAACTCCTTGGTTCGACGCAAGGGCCCATCGTTGCTGTCAGCGACTTCATGAAGATCGTCCCCGAGCAGGTTGCTCGTTTTGTGCCGGGCGGCTCGTCGCGGTTCCATGTGCTTGGCACCGACGGGTACGGCCGGTCCGACACGCGGGCCGCCCTGCGCCGGCACTTCGAAACCGATGCAGCCAACGTTGTTGTCACGGCTCTCCACGCGCTTGAACTCGACGGTGTGGTGTCAGGCGACGAGGTCGCCAAAGCCATCGCCCGCTTCGGCATCGACACCGAAGCCCCGGACCCCCGCATCGCATAGCCAGCGCGAGAGAGGTTGCCCCAGAGCTGGGGGCAATTCACCTCGCAACTGCAGTCCGGGTGATTCGCCGCACCGTTGTGGCGGCTGACATTCGCGGTTACGGGCGACGAGCGATGACCAGCAGGTTCTTACCGATCGGCACCGATTTCCAGGTGCGGTGCACCAGCTTGCTCATGGGGACCAGCACGTTGTCGAAGAGCATGGTGGTGCGGTCGCTCAGAGCCGCCATGGTCCCCAACTTGATGGTCGCCCAGTACGGCGCAACGCCGACCGTGTCGAAGTAGTGCAGGTCTGTGATCGAAAAGCCTGCACCTTCGACCACGGCCCGCAGCGCCGTTTTCTGATATCTGCGGTAGTGGCCGGTCTTTGCGTCGAGGCTGCCGTAGAGCGACGGGAGGGCCGGAACAATGATGCCGATGCATCCGCCCGGGAGCAGCAGTCCGAACGCGCGGCGAAGTTCGGCGGCATGGTCCTCGATGTGTTCCAGTACGTTCACATAGAGAACCGTGTCGAAGCCGTCCGCGTCGTCAAGTTCCAACGTGGACTGCGTCGCCGTCCGAACGGTCGTGCCTGACACCCGTTGGACCAGCAGCGGGAACAGTGCCGGATCCGGTTCGATCGAAACAATCGCCGATGTCGGATACGTCTCGGCAAGAGCGCGGGTCATGGTGCCGATACCGGCGCCGACCTCGAGCACCCGCACGCCCATCGCGGGGCGAAGCATCTCGGCCATCCACCGGTGGAAACGCACCGACCTGCTGAGCGAATGCAGTTCCTGGCTGCCGGCGTAGGTACTGCCAGCAGCGGGAGCCTGACCCCCGAAACCCGGGAACCGCTTGGCCCACTCGGTCTGATCCGCAGCATGCTGGCGGGTGATTTCCCTGACCCGTGGCTGCAACTGCTTCAGGCCGCCCCGGAAACCCGCCGATGTTGCCTCGCTGCTGTGGGCCGGAATCGACGCGGCGAATTCGGTATCGGAAAGCACCCCGTGCTGCACTCGAACGTCGAATCCGTGGGCGCGGCCAAGCCGGAGAACCACACACGTCGCCGGGGCAGCGCCTGCAGGATCACACGAAGCCAGCAGAACCTCGATCGCTGCGCGTCGGGCAACGACCAGCCCGGGCGTTGCTGGGACGGTCGGGCGAAGCCGATTGCGAAGTCCGTCTCCGGGCCGCTGGGCCGGGAGGAACACACTGATTGCTGGCTCGCCGGTCCCCGACTCGTCTACCCGAGTACGGTGCGCTGCCAGCAACCGCTCCCTGACCGGACCCGGGATCAACGAGGCTGCCTGCTCACCCGTGTCGGACAGATTCGACGAGGTCGACAGGTTCCCGCACGCCCGGTCAGCGCCCACCAGCGAGCGGATACGACCGACGAGTTCACGCTCCGTTCCCGACGTGTCGAATGCGATGACCGAGTCGGCGACGGCCGCAGCGGAACACACCGGTCAGGAACGCGCCGAAGGGCGGAACAGCCGATAGTTGCGGTTGCGCGCCTCGGGCAGGGTGTCGGGACCGAACGTTGCCCCGTTGCCGGATTCGACCAGTTCGTCGATTCGGTCCGCAGGTGTGATGGGGTCGTCGAGGTCGTACACCACCTGGGTTCGTTTGTCGCCGAGGAAGCGGTTGTGCTCGAAGCGGGTGGGGCGGTTCGACATCCTGTGATCTTACCGATCGACTTCCATCCGGCTTACGATACGCACGGCGACTGGCCTTCGGCGACGAACGGTTGTCGCCAAACCTCGTTCGGCCCGACATTGCAATGATGCACCAAGCCCCACGACCTCAGCAGTGCGTGCTTGTCGTCCTCTTTGCGCGGGTTCGATGCGTACATCTCGGTGACGACGATCCACGGCCGGTGCACAAGTGGGTCGAGACCCGAGAGCGCCTCC
>JANNBN010000127.1:0-43277 GCA_031385545.1 Acidimicrobiia bacterium
GAGGATCGAATCGCGACAGAGGAAGTCGACCTTCAGCTGCATCGTTAACCGAGCCAGCCGAAGATGTCGATATTGTCCCAACCCTCCTTGTTGTCGCCGCGGGGTGGGTAGTAGTTGATGCGGACCTTGTGGAAGATGTCACCGTACAGCTCGGGATTTTTGTCGGGTTCCAAGATGTACTCCAGCACGCCCAGCTTGGACTCTTCCTTGGTCTTGAACGACTCGGGGTCGTCGAGGACCTCGCCATCTCGGTTGCCAAGAATGTTGGTGGAGTACCAACCGGCGATACCCAGTTGGCGGGCCTTGAACATTGGGGCCAGCACTGTCTTCAGGAGCGTTTGGCCGGTCTTGAAGTCCTTGCCACAGATCGGTACCTTGCGGGCCGTAGCAAGGTCACGGAGTACGGGGATGTCGACCGTGAGGTTGGGCGCGCCGTTAGCGAAGGGAATACCTTCAAGAATTGCTGCGTACGCATACAACATCGACGGAGCGATGGTGATGTCGTTCGCGTCGATGGCCGCCTCGAACGATGCAACGTCCTGATGCGTTGGGCCGGTCTCGAGGAAGATCTCGGTAGAGCCGCACCAGATCATCACCAAGCGGGCGACGCCCTCGCGCTCGGCGAAGGCTCGAATGTCTTCGCGAATGCCGTTGAGCATGGTCCGCTTGTCGAGGGGCTTCACGTTGGGGCCGTCGAGGCGCTTCACGTAGAACGGGTCGAAGGCCGCCTGCATGGGCACCACGCTGCGCAGTGCGTCGGAGATCGGTTCCAGGTGCTTGGTCTCCAGGACACCGGCCCGGCTGGCGGCCACGTAGGCATCGTCGGGGAACGGGTCCCATGCGCCGAACACGATGTCGTCAAGAGCGGCGAGCGGCACGAAGTCCCTGATCTTGGGGGAACGATGATCGGTGCGCTTACCTAACCGGATGGTGCCCATCTCGACCAGCGACCCGATCGGGGAGGCGATGCCCTTCCGGGCCAGCTCGACGCCCGCGATGAGGGTGGTTGCAACGGCACCAAGGCCAACGGTCAGCACGCCCAGCTTTCCGGATGCTGGGGCGACGGTGGGTGTTTCGGGTGGCATGGGGTCTCCTGCGGGGTATCTGACATAACCATACCTTTGTCATGTGTCCTGTCGAGCGCGTTCGCATCGAGGTAGTGAGTCCAGTCGCTCCCCGAGCAACCAAACGCACGAATATCCGGGCACCTGCGCAGCCGTTGGTGCAACGATTGCCGCATGGCAACCCCGGACTATCTCGCCTGGCCGGACCAGCACCTCAGCCCTGCAGTAGCGACCAACTACGACGCATCTGTGTCTGACCGATTCAGCGCTGATGCCGTAGGCCCGGTGGTCGACGTTTTGGCCGAGTTCGCCGGCAACGGGCCTGCAGTGGAGTTTGCGGTGGGAACCGGACGCCTGGCGCTGCCTTTGGCGGAGACCGGAGCGGTCGTGCTTGGAATCGACTTCTCGGAGGCGATGTTGGACGAACTCAAGAAGAAGGACGGTGCCGACCGCATCAGCCTCACACTTGGCGATATGACCGAGACGCTGGTTTGTGCGGATGCCTCGCTCGTCTATCTGGTGTTCAACACGATCGGAAACTTGCGCACCCAACAGCAGCAGGTGGCTTGCTTCAGGAACGCTGCAGCGCACCTTCGGCCTGGTGGGCGGTTCGTGATTGAGAACATGGTGCCGAATCTCTTCGGGCTGTCCGCAGGTGAATCGATCCGGCCGTTCGACGTGTCACCACACCATCTCGGGTTCGATGAGTTCGTGGATCGCGTGAACCAGATCCTCGTGTCGCATCACTACTTCTTCGACGGGCGCGGCCGAGTGGTGAACGGAGGGATCGGAGTTGAACCCGAGGTGGAGCAACCCATTCGGCGCGGCGATCGGGTGCGGACTGTGTCGGGGGCGTTCCGTTACGTGTGGCCGTCAGAACTTGACCTCATGGCTGAACTTGCCGGGTTGACCTTCGAGTCCCGTTGGGCCGATTGGCACGGAAGTCCGTTAACCGACGCCTCGACGTCTCACGTATCGGTGTGGCGTAAGCCATGAGCGCCAGCATGCGTCACGTGGAGGAATCGCTGGCTGGGGAACTGGCCCTGCTCGACCCTGCGGTCCGAGCCAGCCAGCAGGCGATCGATGAACTTCTGCATCCGGATTTTTCCGAGCGTGGTCAGTCGGGCCGTTGGTGGAGCCCAACGAGTAGCTGTCGACGACGGCAGACACCCCGATTCGGGCTGGTGGGCGCCAAGGTCGGCCATCGTCCGATGGAGTCACACGATGCAGCTGCATCGCTTTCCCGCAACGATCATCCCCAATTTGTCAGGTGTCGATGATTGCGACTCGCCGCTTCGCAGCCACGGCGAGGCTCTCAATGTCATATCTGTCCGAGGTCACAATGGCAGCGCCACGCCGAATTGCCGTTTCGACGACCGTCGCGTCGACAGCGCTCACGGACCCGGTGACTCCAGCTCGGAGCGTTCCCGATCGCTTTGCTCGGATGTCGTCGAGGAGTTCGACCTCACATCCGTCGAGCAATCTGGCAAGGTTTGGCTGACGACCTCCACGCCAGGCCTCCACAACGCAGCCCGCTGGAACAATTGGACGGACGCCGCGCTGAAGGGCACGTGCATGCAGCGCCCACAGTCGACGATTGTCACGATCGGCTGCGATCAGCACACCAGTGTCGTACAACACGCCTGAGGACTTCGAAGTGTTGGGCTGAGCCATCAGCGACGGCCGACGCCGGCTCGATCGAGAATCGAGTCCGCCTCGGCAAGCTCGGCCGCCGTCAGTGCCCCGTTCGAGCGTTCCCATGCACGGACAGCCCTAAGCCCCTTCCTTGTCGAGAGCCAGAGGTCAGCCGCATCGGCAAGGGCTGCAGACACAGTCCGCCCCTCGCCAACTGCTTCACTTTCCAGTCGCTGGAACAGCTCAACGGGTAGGGACACAGATCGTTTCACAACCGAAGGCATGATCCTATGGTACGACCATAGTACGACCAATACAACCTCCAGCTTTTCAGCGGGAGGGCTGCCATTACCTCCTACTGTGGTAGTAGGGTTGTTGCGTGCCTCGCGGAAATCCGTCTCCAAAGCTCGCCATCACGGTCGATCCCGAAATCCATGCACGAGTCATGAGCGCAGCAGCGAAGGATGGTGTCAGCGTCTCGGCATGGATGACCGAGGCGGCGCGCCGCGCCCTCGTGGTTCGCGATGGCCTCGAAGCAATCGGCGAGTGGGAACGGCTTCACGGGTCGTTCAGTGCGGACGAGATGACACTGGCCCGTCAACGGGTATCGGCGGAACTCGGAACGAATCGCAAGCGTTCGCCATGACGACCGTCTACGACACGGGTGTCCTGATCGCCGCTGACCGCAACGATCGCGTGGTTTGGGCTGATCACCGGGCCAGGCTCGAAGCAGGTCTCGTTCCGGTCACGACCGCCCCGGTCATCGCCCAGGCCAGCCGGTCGCCGCGGCAGGCTCAACTTCGACGGTTCCTGCGAGGTTGCGTCGTGGTGGGGTTCGAGCCCGGCCAAGCGCATGCGGTCGGAACGTTGCTCGCAAAGTCGGGCACCACGGACGTGGTTGATGCTCATGTTGCCGTCACGGCTGCTCGCACTGGCGCAACGGTGATTACGAGCGATCCCGACGATCTCGGGGCGCTCGCGGTGTACATCCGACCCCGAATAACAATCCGACCCGTCGGGTAACTACGACTGCCACGGTTGCTAGCGCACGGCGACCACGAGGGCGTGTTCTTCCGCACTGGTGAGCGCCCGCCATTGGCCCGGTTGGAGCCCGAGCAGAAAGATGTCGAGGTGCAATACCGAGCGGCGAAGGAGGCGCAGCGTAGGGAACCCCACGGCTGAGGTCATCTTGCGGACCTGGCGGTTGCGGCCCTCTGCGATGGTGAGTTCCAGCCACGACGTGGGGATGGAGGCTCGGTATCGGATTGGGGGATTGCGTTCCCACAGGCCGGGCGGTTCGGTGATTTCTCTGGCAGTTGCCGGGCGAGTGGCGATCTCCTCGATGACCACGCCATGCTCCAGAGCGACCAAGGCCTGTGGCTGCGTGTTGATATCGCCCTCGACCTGGGCTTGATATGTGCGCGTATGACCGAATTTCGGGTCGAGTAGCCGGGTTCGAATCTGTGGATGAGACGACAGGATGAGCAGACCCTCGGAATCACGGTCGAGGCGGCCGACAGGCCACACCCCGGCAACGTCGATGTAGTCAGCCAGCGTTTGCTGGCCTTCCTTGGCATTGTCCGGAAGCGTGAAGCCCGTGACGATATCGAAGGGCTTGTTGAAGACCAGCGTGGTCATGGGGTGATAGCGAGTGTGAACTCGCTGTTCTCGTGCTGCTGGTGCACGGTTCCGATGATGGCCGCCTGATGACCGGTAGCGATGAGTTCCTGCAGCGCATCGTCGGCCCTGTCCGCGTCGATGCAAATGGCCAGGCCGCCTGACGTCTGGGGGTCGGCGAACAGGTTGAGCACTCGCTGGTCAGGAACCACCACGAGATGGTGCAGTACGTACTCCAGGTTGCGGCCGGTGCCACCGGGAACCATGCCCCGTGCGATGAGGTCGTCGACGCCGCGCAGCAGCGGGACGGCGTCGGTGAAGATCTCGATAGTGACCCCGCTGGCGGCCGCGACCCGGTGGAGGTGACCAAGAAGGCCGAACCCGGTGATGTCGGTTCCTGCACGCACCATATGCGCGCGGGCGATACGCGCTGCTTCGTCGTTGAGACGTGTCATGGACGCAATGGTGGCTGTGTAACTCGGTTCCAGCCAGCCGCCGTTCGCGATGTCGGCCGGTTGTGCCCGTTTCACAGCGGTGGTGACCAACCCTGCCCCAATTGGCTTCGTGAGGATGATTCGTTGTCCGGCCCGGGCGGCGTCGTTGGAGATGATCGCGTCGGGATGAACTTCGCCGACGACGCTTTGCCCGTAGAACGGCTCGGCGGACTCGATGGTATGTCCACCTACTACAAGCCATTTACCCCGTTCGGCGATCTCGGATGCTCCGGCGAATACCTCGGCAAGCAGGTCGAGCGACAGGGTGTCTCGTGGCCAGCCCGCGATGTTGAGCGCAAACATTGGTGTGCCGCCCATGGCGTACACGTCGCTCGCTGCATTGGCCGCTGCGATGGCGCCCCATGTGCGCGCATCATCGACCACCGGCGTGAACACGTCGACGGTGGCAACGAGGGCGCGGTCCGGTGCGACCCGCCACACGGCGGCGTCGTCGCCGGAAGCAGTGCCGACGAGCAGATCTGGATGGCTAGGGGTTGGCAAGTGGCGCAACACGTGCGCCAGCTCGGTTGCGCCGAGCTTGCAGGCTCAACCTGCGCCGTGGCTATATGCGCTGAGGCGGGTTGGGTTGGTGGAACCTGGGGACATCGCTGCTCAGTCTGCTACGAACGGACCTATGAGTTTGCTGAGCGCCACGACCGAAGCCAACGGTCTCACCTTCACGTACCTGCACACGCCCGAAATGGCCGACTCGTCGCGTCCCCTTGCGCTGTGTGCGCATGGATTCCCTGACACGGCCTGGACGTACCGCCATCTGCTTCCCGAGCTGGCCGCTGCGGGATTCCGTCCGGTCGCCCACTTCCAACGTGGGTACGCGCCGACGCAGGTCCCGGCCGATGGTCGCTACCAAACCGGCGTGCTGGGGTCGGACGTGAACGCGTTGCATCAGGTGCTTGGCGGCGACGAACGTGCGGTTCTGGTGGGCCACGATTGGGGCGCGCCCACCGTGTATGGCGCAGCCAACTCCGAGCCAAGCAGGTGGGCCAAGGTGGTTGGTATGGCTGTGCCCCCTGGTGGCGTGATGGCGCGGGCGTTCATGGATATCCGCCAGATCAAGCGCAGTTGGTACATGTTCTTCTTCCAGCATGGGCTTGCCGACATCCTGGTGGGCGCTCACGACCATGCGTTCATCGACATGCTGTGGGAAGACTGGTCACCCGGCTACGACGCGTCGGCGGACCTGCGGTACGTCAAGGATGCGTTGCATGACCCGGCCAACCTGGCTGCGGCCCTCGGCTACTACCGGGCGTCTCTCGGGGCTGGTTTCAGGGACCCGGCCGATGCTCAGCGCCAGGTCCTCACTCGTGCACCCATCGCACAGTCCATGCTGTATCTGCATGGCGCTGTGGATGGATGCATCGGGCCCGAGTACGTGCCGGACGTAGCGTCGTCCATGCCCCATCCGGCGTCTCGGGTGGAGGTTGTCGCAGGGGCAGGGCACTTCCTGCAGCTGGAAAAGCCGGAAGTGGTGAACCGCCTGATCGTCGATTTCCTGTCGGCGTCAGCACAATGGTGACCGTGACGACCGAGTGTTGCAGAAGGTGAAGGACCACCCTCCAACAATGACGACCACATGCTCAGACAAGGCCCAACTCCTGTCAGTCCATTCAGTCCATTCAGTCCATTCAGTCCAGAGCGAGGATTGTGTCCAGTGCCAGTTCTGCCATGGACATGAAGCCGACCTGGCGTTCCTCGCTGCTCATCGCCTCGTGGGTGATGAGGTGGTCTGACACGGTTGCCATGGCCAGCGCCTGCGCGCCTTCGCGTGCGGCGATTGTGTAGAGCGCAGCGGCTTCCATCTCGACGGCGAGGGTGCCGTGAGCAGCGAGGCGGGGAAACATCGTTGGGTCGTCGTCGTAGAAGGAGTCACTGGTGAAGATCGGCCCGACGTGAGCGGAGATGCCGCGTTCGGCTGCGAGGCGCGCCGATGCCGCGAGCAAGCCGAAGTCGGCCGTGGGCGCGTAGCTGATGCCGTCGAATGCTCGGCTGATCATCGAAGAGTTCGTATGCGCGCTCATGGCTAAGACGATGTCTCGTAGCTTGACGCGTTCCAGCAGGCCGCCTGCCGAGCCCACCCTGATGGCCGTGCGGACGCCGTAGAATCGCATCAGCTCGGTGGCGTAGATGGAGATGGATGGCATGCCCATGCCGGTCCCCATCACGCTGATACGACGACCCTTGTAGGTGCCGGTGAAGCCCAACATGGAGCGGACCCGGTTGAAGCAGTGCGCGTCGGTGAAGAACGTATCGGCGATGAGCTGTGCCCGCAGCGGGTCGCCAGGCAGAAGGATAGCGTCGGCAATCTCGCCAGCGGCGGCCTGGATGTGTGGGGTGGGGACAGGCGGCCGGTCAGTCATACCCGGCACGCTAGCTGGGTGCCTCGGGTCGGTTCTGGCAGACTGAGGCCATGAAGGTCGCCGTGATCTATGACAGCTTGACGGGCAACACCAAGCGGTGTGCCCATTTCATCGCCGAGGGCTTCCGAGCCGAGGGCCACGAGGCTTCCGTGTCGGCGGTGAACCGAATCGACCTAGGAGCCGTTGGCGCAGCGGATCTGGTCGTGCTCGGGTCGTGGGTACACGGAGCGTTCATCGTTGGCCAAGCACCGGCGCTCGAGCTGCGCCAGAAGCTCACCGGGGTGCTGCCTGCGCTCGAGGGCAAGCGATGCGTCACGTACTGCACCTACGCACTCACCGCTCCCGGCGTTCTGAACAAGATGGCCAAGGTCGCCGAAGGGGTCGGCATGACGCACGAGGGTGGTCTGCTCATCAAGCGCAGCCGCCTTGCTGACGGTGCCGACCTCCTTGTCGATCGTGTCCTGGGAAACCTGGTAGCTGCGTAGACGGGTCTCCCGGCCAGGTTCCGGTCCTCAGCGCTACATTGGTCGGTCATGATCAGTGAACTTGCCGCATCAGTCCGCTCCGGTGCCACCGACCCGGTCACCCTGGTCAACGAGGCCTACGACCGCATCGAGCGTCACGACGACGTTCTCAACGCGGTCGTCAATCTTCGTCCTCGTGCCGAATCGATCGCCGAAGCAGAAGTACATCCGCGGCAGGGACTCGTTGCCGGGCTGCCTCTGCTCGTCAAGGACATGGCTCGGGCGATCGGGATGCGCACCACGTTCGGGTCCACCCTGTTCGCCGACGCAGCGCCAGACACGCAGGATGACATCTACGTCGCGCGGTTGAAGGCCGAGGGTGCCATCGTCATTGGCAAGACCAACACACCGGCGTTCGGACACACGGGTGTCACCACCAACCTTCTGTTTGGCGCAACCGGCAACCCATGGAACCCTGAACGTTCGCCGGGTGGAAGCAGCGGAGGCAGCGCTGCTGCATTGATGGCTGGATACTCACCGCTTGCCACCACCAGCGATGGCGGAGGGAGCACGCGCGGCCCTGCCAGCGCAGTTGGTCTGGTCGGGTACAAGCCGTCGATGGGCGCTATCGGCCGCAACTTCACACCTCGCTGGCTGAACTACTCCACGATGGGAGTTGCCGGACGAACCGTCGCCGACTGCGTGTACGAAGCGCGCATAGTGATGGGTGCGGCACGCGGCGACATCCTTTCGCTGCCAACCGGTTCAGTTGACCCCGCCCCGGTCCGACCTGTTCGAGTTCTTGCTGTCCGCACACTGCGCGCCGGTGTCGAACCGTGGATCGAAGCCGCATTCGAAGCAACGTGCTCGCGTCTCTCGGCGTTGGGCCTCGACGTGACGGTATCGCCGTCACCGGTGGATCCTGAAGCGCTCGTGCAGCACTGGTTCTTCTCGTCAGCCGCAGAAGCAGCTCAGTCACTCGGCGTGTACCGGGACCGTTGGGATGAACTCGACGCGAGCTTTCGATTCCAGCTCGAGGTCGGATCGAAAGTCACCGCTGCTGAGTACATCGCGTCGCAACGGGCACGGTACGAGGCTGCGGCGGCGTTCGACGACCTGCTGACACCGGGAACTGTGATCATTGTGCCCACCTGCAACACTGACAGCTGGCTGAAGGAAGGGCCCCTACCGACAACGGCCGGCGGTGTGAGTTCGCCATCCATCACGCTCAACACGATGGACAGCAACTTCACGGGGCACCCTGCGGTCAGCGTTCCAATCGGCCACGATGCGCATGGTGTGCCGTTCGGCATGCAGATCATCGCTCCACGCTTCGCAGACGGGCTGGCGTTCGGGCTGGCTGAGTTGCTGGAAGCCGACGCGCTTTCGTCGGGTGCGCCGTGGCCGACCGTGGCTCCGGGCTACGACACCTGGGATCGATTCATTGCGTCTTCTCGCTGACGTCCCTGCGAGCGTAGGTTTGTCGGATGGCAACCGATCGCGACGCAGCACAGAACGACTTCGACTTCAGCTCGTTCATTCAGAGCCCTATGACCATGATCACCGGGGCCATGGCGGCAGCCGACACGATGCGCAAAACCATGGGTGCATTGGTCGAGTCCGTGCAGTCGCTGCAGAAGTCGGCCGCTGCGCTGGAGAGCATCCTCGAACGCGTCGACAACGTCGTGAGCCAGATCGAAGGCCCGGCCAAGGTGCTGGGGCCGGAGATGGAGCGCCTTGCCAACCGGGTTGCCACCATGAGCAACCTGTTCGATCGCACACCGGTGGAATCGCTGCCCGAGCTGTTCGAGACCTTCACTGCGCAGATGAACGGGGTGCTCGCCGGTATGTCTGAGATCCCGAAGCGGCTTGGCCCGCTGGGCGAACTGTTCGGCTCCGCGGTGGGGATGTTCGGCGGCGGACGCACCGCCGCTCCAGTCGCTGCTCCGGTCGCTGTGGCCGAGCAGCCGCGGCCTGTTCCGTCGAAGAACAAGCCTGCACCAGCAAAAAAGGTCGGGGTGGTGGTAAAGCCACTTGCGAAGAAGACCGCCTCAGGGCCCAAGCGGCGATAGCAATGTGCGCGCGAACGCTCGGACAGGAAACGTGCCGAGCGCCGTGAACTTTGGCGGAGTTGCGGTGAACCGGAAGTGGCCGACGTCGTGGAGCTGTCCGAGGCCGGTGAGGTGCTCGACGATTGGAATGCCCGCGCCGAGTAAGCCGCAGTGGGCCGGGCGGGTGATGTCGCCGATGTCGTCGATGTTCACCGAGTCGATGCCCACGAGTGCAGCGCCTGAATCGACGAGGAAGGTAACCGCCTCACGACTCAGGAAGGGTGCCTCGATGCCATAATCAGCCGTTCCGAAATGACGGTCCCATCCGGTCATGATCAGCACTGCTTTGCTGGCAACGTCAACGCCCGAGAAGTGCCCGACGGTCACTCCACGCTGCAAATTTTCCGTGACGTCGACCAAGACGCCGGGTAGGTCCGCGACGCGGTCGACTCCCACTTCTGAAAGGTCGTCGCCGTCCTCGTAGAAATGAAATGGTACGTCGACATACGTTCCGGTGTTGGCGACCATACAGACTTTTCCGATGTGCATGCGGATGCCGCTGAACCGCTCAGCCGAAGTGGCACGTGAAAGGTGGTCGCTGAGTTCAGGACCCGGAATACCCGGATAGGTCAGCATGCCTTCAGTGATCTGATGAGAGAGGTCGATGAGCATCTGTCGACTATGCCGGGCCGAACCGTGCTTGTCGAACGAGTATTCAATGGGCCGGCTGACGGCGCGGCAATGATGGTGGAATGTACGAAGACTTTCGATCACGATTCCCGGGCCTGGCCGATGGTTGGGTTCGCTTGGACGGACCCGCTGGCACGCTTCCTGTCGATTCGTCGATCAACGCTATGCACAGCTATTACTCCAGTTCGGCCATGGCCAACACGGGCGGATTCTTCGACGCAGCGCTCGAGACAGAGGCCATGGCCGAGCGAGTGCGCACCCTGGTTGGGCGGATTGTTGGCGCAGACGGCCGTCAGGTGATCTTTGGACAAAGCTCGACAGCGCTGGTGTTTGCCTACACCAGGGCGTTGGCCAAACATTGGACGGCGTCCACACGGATCGTATGTACACAGCTGGATCATGATTCCAACGTCACCCCTTGGGTGCTGGCCGCGCGTGACGCTGGGGCATCTGTCTCGATGGTCCCCGTCAACTCGGCCGATGGATCTTTGGACCTCGCCGATCTGCAGGCCGAACTGGCGAAGGGGCATGTCGAGTGGGTCGCCTTGTCTGGCGCGTCGAACCTCACCGGCTTCGCTCCGGACCTGCGCTCCGCCGCAAAGATGTGCCACGAGGCTGGGGCTCGCTTGCACGTGGACGCTGTTGCACGTGCTCCGCACCTTCCGGTCGACGTGAACGGGCTAGGAATCGATTCCCTCGTGACCTCGCCGTACAAGTGGTACGGGCCGCATTCCGGCGTGCTGGTGCTCCAACCTGAACTGATGACCGGCATCGAGCCGTATCGGGTGCGCCCGGCTGATTACGACGGCCCGTCTCGGTGGGAGACCGGCACCAAGGCATACGAGGCGATCGCCGGCATCGGGGGTGCTGCGGAGTTCATGCTGGAAACGCCCATCGAGTCCATACTGCGCAACGAGACGGCAATGTTGGCCCGTCTGGAATCCGGCCTGCGGTCTCTGGCAGGCGTCACCGTGCATGCACCATTGGGCGCCGAGGGGCGAGCTCCCACCACCATCTTCAACGTCGATGGACTGAGCCCCGATCAAGTCGCCTGGGAACTTGCTGCGCGGAAGATCGCCGTGTGGAGCGGCGACAACTACGCCTGCGAACTGATCGACGCGATGGATTTGCGCGCAGGCGGTGGGGCAGTCCGAGCTGGCATCGTGCGGTACACCTCCGACGCCGACATCGACGCTCTGCTCACCGCTGTGGCTGAATTGCGGCCGTAGGGTCTGTGCTGCCGAGCTCCCCGCAACTTGTGCACTAAATCGGCTCTGGACCGATGTAATGCACTACTTGCCTTGGTGCACCTCCCGGGCAACCTGCTCAGGCACCTCGGACGAGGAGACCCATCGAACGGGCGGCTTGGGCTTGGCGGAGGTCGAAGGTGAGGAAGACCAGGCCGTCGATTCGGAGGCGTTGCGCCGAAGCGAGGTGGATCGCGTCGAGCGAACGGACCCCAAGGGTCTCGCCGATGTCGCCTGCGGCGGTTGCGATGTCCTCCGTTACGGAAATCATCGCCAGCGCATCCAAGTCAACCGAGAACTGGGCTTGGGCGTTGATCAAGTCTGATCCGCCCAACAGCCGGGCGAGATTGCGACGGACCTCTACCGCGGTCACCCAACTAGTAGTGAGCGTCGGGTCTGCAGAAAGGTACTCCTCGGCCATGTCGGAGCCGACTTCTTCGACGTAACGCTTTAAGAGCGCGCTCGAATCGACGTAGGTGGTCATTCGGAGCGATCTTCTGCCAGCACGTCGCGAATCTGGCGCAGGCCGTTAGCTCGCTGGGTCCGAAGTAGCCCGAGGCTTGAACCTGGACGGATCCACCCGTCGGCAATGCCCTGGCTGAATTGACCCGATCCGGGGACCGCGGTGATCACCGCCTTTGGCACGCCACGATCGGTGACGCGAATGATTTCGCCCTGTTCAGCTCGATCCAAGAATTCGCTGAGGCGTTGTTTGAGTTCGCGCACTCCGACGTCCATGTGTCCACATTAGTTGTTCTTGTGGACACAAGCGCCCCTGGTGGTTCGTGCGGTGCGGCAAAACACCTCAGGACACCGTTGGGAGGTGATCTGCCCCCACCGTTGGGGGGAATCTCTCTCGCTATGCGTTTTGCATTGCCTGCCACACCCGCTCGGGGGTGGTTGGCATGTCGATATGGCGGACGCCGAGATGTGAGACCGCGTCGACGACTGCGTTCTGGATGGCTGGCGTGGAGCCGATGGTGCCGGACTCGCCGATGCCTTTTGCGCCCAACGGGTTGCGGAACGTGGGTGTCTCGGTGTTGTAGGTCTCGAAGCTCGGCAGTTCGGCGGCCGACGGCATGCTGTAGTCGACCAAGGTGGCAGTGACCGGGTTGCCGTCCTCGTCGTAGCGGACCCACTCGTACAGTGCCTGCGCGGCACCCTGTGCGATGCCCCCGTGCTGCTGACCCTTGACCAGCATCGGGTTGAGAATCTTCCCGCAGTCGTCGACGGCTATGTGGCGCAGGAGTTCGACCTTGCCGGTGTCCTGGTCCACCTCGACCACAGCAACGTGTGCGCCGAAGGGGAACGTGGGTGCCTGGCCGTCGAAGTCGTGCGAGTGCGCCAGCCCCGGTTCCATTCCTTCGGGCAGCTTTGAAGGGTCGTTCGATGCAGCGGCGAGTTCGGCCCAGGTGAGCGAGCGCGAGGGGACTCCGGCAACGTGGAGCGTGCCCTCGCCTTTCACGATGTCGTCGGCGCTGGCTTCCAGCAGGTGCGCTGCGATGAGTTTTGCCTTCTCAAGCACCTTGCCAGCAGACACATACACACCGGACCCACCGACCTGCAGCGACCGCGAGCCCATCGTGCCAGCGCCCTTCGGAACCTGGTCGGTGTCGGACTCGACGTAGCGAACCTGCTCCATGGGCACGCCCAGCTGATCTGAAACCAACATCGCCATCATCGTGGAGTGCCCTTGGCCGTGGCTGCTTGTGCCGGCCTTGGCGACGATTGTGCCGTCGGGCTCGACCTCGACGCCGGCCCATTCGACATGCAGCCCGAATGGCGCTGTGATCTCGACGTAGGTGGAGAGCCCGATGCCCAACAGCTTGCGGTCGCCTGCGGTGCGGCGGCGTGCCTGTTCGACAAGCAGTCCCTTGTAGTCGGACTTCTCCATCGCGTGGTCGAGCGCCTTTTCGTACTCGCCGCAGTCGTACGCGGCGCCGGTGGAGGTCATCATTGGGAAGTCCGCCGGCTGCAACAGATTGCGGCGGCGCAGTTCGGCAGGGTCAATGCCGAGTTGGTCGGCGGCCATATCCATTGTGCGCTCGAGCATCTGCGTTGCTTCAGGTCGCCCGGCGCCGCGGTATGCGCCGGTGGATGTTGTGTTGGTGACGACGGACCGAGCTTGGTAGTGCAGCTTTGGGATGCGGTACGTACCATGAGACATCGTCTGTGTACCGAGGATCAACATGGCGCCGACCATGGGGTACGCCCCAGCGTCACCGGTGACATCGGCCTTCATTCCGGTGATCATGCCGTCCTTCGTGAAGCCCATCTGGCAGTTGAGCACCATGGCGCGACCCTGCACCAGGGACAGCATGTTTTCGGACCGGGTCTCGAACCAGCGGACCGGCACACCCAGTGCCTTGGCTGCGTAAGTGGCAACGATGAACTCGACGTACATCGCGGCCTTGGGGCCGAAGCCGCCGCCGACCGCCGGACAGACGACACGCAGGTCTGCGGGATCAATATCGAGGGTTCGCGCCAGTTCACCCTTGATTGTGTGTGGCGCCTGGGTGGACGTCCAGCAGGTGAGGCGGCCGTTCTCGGGGACAACGAGGATGCCGTTGACCTCCATCGGGACACCTGCCAGGCGCTGGCTGACCGTACGCGAACTGACGATCACCTCGGCGTCGTCGAGAGCGTTCTCGTCGCCGACGGCGGTTGGGAACACCACGTTGGTGCCGGCTTCTTCGAAGAGCAGCGGTGCGTCGGCTGTAAGCGCCGCCTCTGGGTCGGTCACCGAGGGGAGAATGTCGATATCGACGACAACCTGCTCGGCTGCGTCGGCGCCCTGCGCACGGGACTCGGCGACGATCGCAGCGACGATGTCGCCCACGAAGCGGACCTTGCCCTTTGCGAGCACAGGCCGGTTCATTGCAGCTGGAAAGAACCCAACGGCCTGGAAGTCTGCAAGGGGTGTGTTGTCGGCCGTATAGATGGCCTTGACTCCCGGCATGGTGAGGGCCGCGGACACGTCGACGCTGTTGAGCAGTCCGTGAGCCACGTTGGAGCGGACGAACACGATAGCCAGCGTGCCAGCAGGCGTCATGTCGTCCACATACGCTGCGGCACCCTCAAGCAGTTGTGGGTCTTCACGGCGAAGGACGGTGTTGCCGAGGATCGAGCCTGCTGTGGCCATTGGGTGCTCCGGGGGTCTGTGCGAAACGGTCTGCTGCGACCATAGTCAGGTGAACCCTGTCACAGGTAGCGAACCCTGTTACAGCATCCGGTCAGTACGCTGTGTCATATGTCGGAACCGCAGAGCAACAAGGGCCAGACTCCCGGGCGCAACCCAGGACGGCTGGCACCGGGTGAAGTGCCGCCCCCACCACCCCCGTGGCGGGTCGAAGGCGCGCCTCCCGGAACCCCCGGTTCGCCGAAGTCGGCGCCGGGAGCACCCACCAGCGCAAAGAAACCGTTCCGCAGCGGGTGGAATCTCGCGGCGTTGGCCGCGGCGCTGATGATCGGCGCCATCGTGATGGCCAACCAAAGCATTGGACCGAAGTACTTCACCATCGACTACTCACCGACCTTCCGGTCCCAGGTCGATGCCGGCAACGTCAAAGAGGTGGTGTCGATCGGCAACACCATCCGCGGTGAATTCGTCGCGCCCATCCAGTACCCGAAGAGCACCGAGACCATCACGGTCCAGAACTTCAAGGTTGAGATCCCGGTCTGGGTGAAGAGCGAGTCGCTGGAAACGGCCCTTGCTGCGAAGAAGGTCAAGCAGAACGCAAAATCCCCCAACTCCGAGCAGTCCACGCTGACGATGATTTTGGTCAGCTTCGGTCCACCGCTGCTTCTGGTCGGCCTCATCGTCATGATGACCCGCAAGATGGCGTCGGGCCTAGGAAGCGGTGGCCTTGGTGGCATCGGACGGAGCAAGGCCAAGCGGTATGACGCGGCGAACAACATTCGCGTCACGTTCGCCGACGTGGCCGGTATCGACGAGGCCGAAGAGGAACTCATCGAGATCGTCGACTTCCTAAAGAACCCGGCTAAGTATCGAAAACTGGGTGCACAGATCCCGAAGGGCGCATTGCTCTCGGGTCCTCCCGGTACCGGCAAGACCTTGCTGGCTCGCGCGGTCGCCGGCGAGGCCAACGTGCCGTTCTTCTCCATGAGCGCTTCAGAGTTCGTCGAGATGATCGTCGGTGTGGGCGCTTCGCGCGTCCGCGACTTGTTCGAGCAGGCAAAGGCAGTCGCCCCGGCAATCATCTTCATCGACGAGATCGATGCCATCGGCCGGTCGCGTACCAGTGGGTCCGGCCTCGGCGGCAACGACGAGCGAGAGCAGACCCTCAACCAGATCCTCACCGAGATGGATGGGTTCAACGGGTCCGAAGGTGTGATCGTGCTGGCTTCCACCAACCGGCCAGAAATTCTCGATGCTGCGCTGCTTCGGCCTGGCCGCTTCGACCGTCGGGTGGTCGTGAACCCACCCGATCAGAAAGGTCGTCTCGAAATCCTTCGTGTGCATACGAAATCGGTTCCGGTGCACCCCGACGTCGACCTTGCCGGTTTGGCGTCCAGCACACCCGGAATGGTCGGCGCCGATCTCAAGAACCTGGTGAACGAGGCAGCGTTGTTGGCCGCCAAACGAGACAGGGAGCGGGTCGAGACGGCCGACTTCACCGATGCGATGGAACGCATCGTGCTCGGAGCCGAGCGACGGATTGTCATCAGCAAGGACGAGAAGGAGCGCACCGCGTTCCACGAGAGCGGCCATGCGTTGCTCGGCATGCTCACGCCGGGCGCCGACCCCGTACGCAAGATCTCGATCATCCCGCGTGGCGGGGCGCTGGGCGTCACGTTCTCAGCTCCCGACAACGACCGTTATGGCTACGACGAGGAGTATCTTCGTGGGCGCATCGTGATGGCGCTCGGTGGCCGTGCTGCCGAAGAAATTGTGTACGGCAACGTGACAACTGGCGCCGAGAGCGACCTCGATACGGTTACCCGCATCGCCCGCTCGATGGTGGGCCGGTGGGGTATGAGCGATGCCATCGGGCCGCTCGCCGTGCTGCCCGGACCGAATGATCAGGTCGGCATGTTCGGTGACTCGCCGGCCGGGCCGTCACCCGAGACCCGTCGCATCATCGATGTCGAAGTCCGCAAGATCGTCGACCACTGCTATACGTTCGCAAAGGCGCAGCTGCGCGATCACCGCCCACAGCTCGACGCGCTTGTTGCGGCACTGCTGGAAAACGAGACGCTCGACGAGATGGACGCGTATGCCGCCGCCGGTGTCGATCGCCCGGTCAGGGTCGAATTGCACTGACACCCGCAGCCTCCATAAAGTGAGTTCACCTACTGAACTCACTGGAGGCCGTGATGAACGCCGACGCCAACCTGTCTGCAGCAAGCCGAGCGGACGCCGCGGTCTGGAAGCAGACTGCCTGCATCCTGTGCGAGTCCAACTGCGGTATCGAGATCCGTCTCGGCGAAGACGGCAAGCGCTTCGAGCGCATCCGTGGCGACAAGGCCCACCCGGCCAGCCAGGGCTACACGTGCGAGAAGGCGCTGCGTCTCGACCACTACCAGAACGGCACGGCCCGGCTCACCAACCCGTTGCGTCGTTGTGCCGATGGGTCCTACGAAGAGATCGACTGGGACACAGCGATTGCCGAGACGGCGGCCGGGTTCGCCAAGGTCCGTGACACCCATGGTGGCGCGGCGATCTTTGCGTACGGTGGCGGAGGGCAGGGCAACCACCTGGGCGGCGGATACTCAGGTGCCACGCTGCGCGCCATGGGGGTACGCTTTCGTTCCAACGCGCTGGCACAGGAGAAGACCGGCGAGTTCTGGGTCAACGGAAAGATGCTGGGAGGCGCCACACGTGCCGATTTCGAGCACACCCAGGTTGCCGTGTTCGTCGGCAAGAACCCATGGCAGAGCCATGGACTGCCACATGCACGAACGATCCTGAAGGAGATCGCCAACGACCCTGAGCGCACGATGATCGTGATCGACCCACGTCTGTCAGAAACGGCCGAACTGGCCGACATCCACCTGCGGGTGAAACCCGGCACCGATGCGTGGGCGCTGGCTGCAATGGTGGCGGTCATCGTGCAGGAGCAGCTTGCTGCCACAGGCTGGTTGGGCGAACACGCAACGGGGCTGGAGACCGTCGTCGACGCGTTCAGCGGTATCGACGTTGCAGCGTACGCCGCCATAGCCGACGTGGACGAGGAGCTGCTGCGAACTGCGGCCCGCACGATAGCGAAGGCGTCGAGCTGTGCAGTATTTGAAGACCTCGGCATTCAGATGGGCCTTCATTCCACACTGGCCAGCTATCTGGAGAAGCTGATCTGGATGCTCGGTGGTCACTTCGGCCGGCCCGGTACTGCGTTCATGCCCACCAGCATGGTTGCGTTGGCCCGAGGCGACAAGGCAGCCAAAGGTGGAGGAAGCGGTGCGTCTAAGGGCACCGTCTCGCCAGTCGTAGGTGCGCGTATCATCTCGGGTCTGGTGCCCTGCAACGTGATTACCGAGGAAATCCTCACCGATCATCCTGCTCGCTACCGGGCGATGTTCGTCGAATCCGGCAACCCGGCTCATTCGCTGGCAGACTCCGCGCTGATGCGCGAAGCGCTGCTGTCGCTTGATCACCTGGTCGTCGTCGACGTTGCGATGACCGAGACGGCTCGCCTTGCGTCGTACGTGTTGCCAGCGCAGAGTCAGTTCGAGAAATGGGAAGCGACGTTCTTCAACTTCGAGTTCCCGTCGAACGTGTTTCATCTTCGCCGCCCGGTGGTCGCCCCGCTTCCTGGCACCCTTGCCGAACCCGAGATCCACGCCCGCCTTGTCGAAGCGCTCGGCGCTCTGTCCGAAGCTGACTACACCGACCTGCGTGCAGCGGCGTCGCAGGGTCGAGCCCAGTTCGCGGCTGCGTTCTTCACGGCCACAACCGCGGATCCGCGCCTTGGTGGACTTGCTCCGGTACTGCTGTACCGCACCCTTGGCCCGTCGCTCGAAGCGCAGTATGGCGCGGGTGCGTCGAGCGCCGCACTGCTCTGGGGCGCATGTCATCGCTGTGCAATGAGCTTCCCCGATGCTGTTCAGCGTGCAGGGTTTACCGGCGAGGGGCTCGAACCGGGGGAGAAGCTCTTCGCAGCGGTCATGACCAGCCCCAGCGGAGTGGTGTTCACCGTGGATGAATATGAGGACTCGTGGCGCCGTGTGGCCACCGAGGACGGCAAGCTCAACCTGGTCATCCCCGAGCTTCTCGCGATGCTGCCGGAACTGCAGAACCCGCCGGTTGCCAATGCGGCGTACCCGATCATGTTGTCGGCCGGCGAGCGCCGTTCCTTCACGGCGAACACCATCATCCGAGACAACACCTGGCGCAAAAAGGACGCTGACGGCGCATTGCGGGTCAGTCCGGAAGATGCCGACCGGCTGGGCCTGGTCGATGGAGCCAGCGCTCGGGTCACCAGCAGCCGGGGCAGTGTTGACGTGCCGGTGTCCATCAGCCACATCATGCGGTCAGGGCACGTCAGCCTGCCGAACGGCATGGGAGTCGGAAGCAGCGACGATGTCACCGGTGTTGCACCGAACGAGCTCACTGATCGGGCACACCGTGACCCCATCGCCGGGACGCCGTTCCACAAGCAGGTGCCGGTGAGGGTCGAGGCACTGACATGACAACCACGGACCCACTTGTAAGTCGACCTTCCGGCGCAGAGTGGATTCGTCTGTATGCAGATCGTCTCGGCGTCCGGCCGCCAACCGATGCCGAGTTCGCCGAGCTACTTGCGTTGGCTGGCGTCGCCGCGCACGCAAGCGAACGGATTGCCGCTCCGGTTGCGTGCTGGTTGGCAGCCATGGCGGGGCTTACCGCATCTGATGCGAAGCAACTCGCCGAAGAACTGATGACACCCGACCGTGGAGCACTCGGCGGATGAAGCGAGCCCGATTCGCCGATGACGTGTGTCCGATCGCCCGGACCACCGACCTCATGGGCGATCGGTGGACGCCGCTCGTGATGCGCGAATTTCTTGTCGGACCTCGTCGATTCGATCAGTTGCAAGAGCGGCTCGGTGTCAGTCGCGCCACGCTGTCGCAGCGGCTTGATCGGCTCGTTGCAGAACAGTTCCTGACCACCGTCCAGTACCAGGACAACCCGCCGCGTCACGAGTATGTGCTGACCGACCGCGGTCTTGCGTTCTGGAACGTTCTCGCGGCGATGTGGCAATTCGGCGAGGACTGGTTGTTCGGCGAGTTCGGCCCGAAGGTTGCGTTGGAGGACCGCGAAACAGGACGGCGCGTTCGTGTGGCGGTGGTGAACGCCGACACGGGCGAACCCATCGACCTGCTTTCCGTCCGCGTGGGTCGCTCCAAGACCCTGCCCAGGGGCTGAGCCGCAAACGTACCGCTGCTCAGAACCTCAGGCTGAGCTGACCGGGTCGCCGCCCATTCTCCAACGTTGGTGCTTCTGCAACCAACGTGGTCCAAAACCGCCCAGATCTGGCCTGCGGGACCAACGTTGGTTGCTGAGAGGTGCTGGTTGGTTCGGAGTTGTGGTTTTCGATGGTCCGGTGCGGCCAAGACGCGCAGCCAGATCGGTGATGCCGATCAGAACGTGATGACCCGCAACGCGAGCGCAAACTGTCGTGCGACCACTTCATCGCCTCGCAATTTGATCTTGCCTTGCTCGACCCCATCTGCTGCTGCGATGCGCCCGGTGGTGACCAGGATGAACGTCTCGTCGTGCATCGTGAGTGCCGCACGTGGCGGATACTCGCCTGCCAGTACCGAACGGCCGCGGCCCGCTTCGACCAAGACCGTGGCCGTGACGGAGAACGATCCGAACAGGCTGAGCGCAACAACGGTGCCGTCGGCCAGACCGGCCTGTTTCGATGCGATGCGGGGTAGTGCGCCGATCATCTGTGTGCGGAGCAGCGCTATGCCGGCGGCGTCGGGCGCCCACGGGAGCCCACAAGCCCGGCGGATATCGATCTCGTGAGTGGTGGTGTCAATCACTCTGATCGGCAGCGCCGCCCGATACGTGGTCGCCCCGGCGAAGCTTTGGACGATGGTGTCGAATCCGTCGGATGACATCATGGTGTCGAACAGCTGTTGCTTCCGGGCTTGGACCATGCCGTCAAAACGATCAAGCATCGCCTGAGGCGTTTCGTCGGCCCACAGACGAACCCAGCGTTCGTTGTCTGCGGCCACGTCGTTGTGCACGTGATCGGGCCGCGGGTCGATCGGCTCAAGCTCCGGTTGGTCGCCGAGAAACCACTGACGCTCGAACCCGATGACGTGTGACACCACATCGCGGACGGTCCAGCCAGGTAGCCCGGACGGGAGCTCCCATTGCGATGGTTCCAGCGAATCGAGGGTGGCCCGGAGCGAAGCCCATTCCTCGATGCAGGTATCGGCCAGATCGCGGTCCTCGTCGGTTGTGGTCACCCGGCGAATGTAGCGGTCACCCCTGCCACCTGCCCGGCCACTCGGTCCGGCCCTCTCGCCGCCGCGACACAACTCGGGCAAAACGGGGCCGAAAACGTCGAGTTGTGTGGGATATTGCGCCGAGTTGTGTGGGTTTTGCCAACCGGTTGGGTCAGAAGACCGCATGCCGACCGGTCGATCGCTGGGAGACTGGCCATGTGACGCGCAACTTTCTCATCGATACCGACACTGCGAGCGACGACGCAGTTGCGCTGCTGTTGGCGCTGACCAATCCGACCATCGATGTGGTTGGAATCACGGTCGTGGCGGGAAACGTCGGGCTGGAACGCGCAGTGATCAACGCGCTGATCACGGCGGAGCGTGCGGGCAAACCTGACGTTCCTGTTTTTGCCGGCCGTTCGCGGCCGTTGGCCCGCCCACTGGAGACGGCGCAGTTCGTCCATGGCCAGGACGGGATGGGAGATGTGGGGCTGGCGCTGCCCACACGCACGACGGCCGATGTGGGAGATGCTGTCGATGTCCTGCTTCGCTCGCCGCTTGAACACGACGCGCTGACACTTGTGACACTTGGGCCGCTCACCAACGTTGCCGCTGCGCTGCAGCAAGACCCCGATCTCCTCACCCGCTACGAACGTGTGGTGATGATGGCCGGGGCCCCCGACGGGTACGGCAACGTCAACGCCACAGGTGAATTCAATGTGTGGGCAGACCCAGAGGCCGCACAGATCGTGATGGGTGCCCCCGGCAACAAAGTGATGGTTGGCTGGAACATCTCGCGGCTCTTTGCAGTCATGACACCTGCCGACCAGGCCGTGATCGGCACCCTGGGGCCGCTTGGCGAGTTCACCCAGCAGATCAACGTCTGTGTCGACGAATACGCCCGGGCGCACGGCCTCGCAGGCTACGACCTACCTGATCCGATTGCGATGGCAATCGCGATCGATCCGACCATCGCGACCCGTGCACATCGGCAGCGCATCGATGTGGCGCTGTACGGCGAGCACGACCGCGGCTGTACCCGGATAGTCGGCGACCACGCAATCCCACTGACCGAGGTGATCTGGGAAGCCGACGAGCAGCGCTTCAAGTCGATGATCATGGCCATGTGCGCCAGCCAAGGAATCCCTTCCGGATCAGTTGTGGTCGAGCCGCTGTGATAGTTCAGTCAAATATTGCTTCGGCAATCACCGCGTGGCGTGGTCAATGTTGGGCTGTAGCACCCGAAGACGTGCCGATTCAAACACTTACCGTGGTAGCGAAAAGAATTGCTGAAAGTCTTCTTCAGAATTGATCGAAGTATCCCGAACTAGTCGCCATATCTTCTTTCGAAGGCGGCGTCATGTTTTCGCGAACTTCCAATCGTTTTCTGTCCATTGCCCTGTCCGTGTTTATCCTGGGCATCGTCGCCGTGGGTTTACCCAATACCCGGCCGGCCGGGGCCGCTGTTGGGTTGGTGGGGAGGTGGTCGTTTGAGGGATCGATCACTGACTTGTCGGGCAATAGCAACAACGGACAAACCATGGGTACAGCAACTTACGGTTCCGGCAAGACCGGAAACGGACTCGTGTTGGATGGAACATCGAACACCTTCGCCCAAGTCGCATCGTCAACCTCGCTCAACTCCCCTACCACGGCGATGACCGTGTCGATGTGGGTCAAATCAACCGCATCGAACTCGTGGAACGCGTTGGTCTCCCGACAGGAAGGCACCGGGTCAAGCGACCAATTCACGCTCATGACCTCCGGCACCCAGGTCGGCCAATACCTGAACACCACCGCGAACGGCAACCAAGGCCTGTTCGGAGGCACCATCACCCAGAACATGTGGACACATGTCGCAACCACCTTTGACGGCACCACCCTGCGCGTGTATGTCAACGGCGCACAGGTCAACACCGCCGCCCGTTCCGGCACCATTGTGGCGACGAGCAACCCGCTGATTATCGGAGGGAACGCGAACGACGGCATCCCGAACACGGCTCAGGATCTCTTCACTGGAGTGATCGACGACCTCTGCATTTACAACCGGGCACTCACCCCAACAGAACTCGCCTCCGGAAACGATTGCACCGACACACCAACCACCACCACGACTGCCTCCCCAACCACAACAACGACCACCGGCTCGACGACCACCAGTGTCAACAGCGCGCCTTCCGTCGCTCCCAATAGCTGTGCCCCAGTTGACACCCCGGGCACCACCGTCTTTGACAACGCATTCGTTTCCGGTTGGGGCGACGGGTCCTGGGACACACCAGGTTCCATCACACCAACCGGTGGAGTCGATGGCACCGCCGGATACACCGCAACACGCGACCAATGGAAGGGGCTCGGCGGATACAACGGCGCCAGCGGTGGCGGAGTCGACTCCATCACCTTCAGCGCCCTGGGCGCCGGCACGTGGCGAGTCAGCGGTACCGAAGCCGGAGTTGGAAAGGGACAAGGTGACTTCACCGCCACCAACACGTGGACCACCTGGACCTGCCGATGGGCAAACCCCATCACCGGCGGCCCCATCGCGTTCGCGTTCCAAAACACCGGCGCCACCGCAACACTCACCATCGACAACATCAAACTCTCCACCACGACCGCACCCGTAGCGTCCACCTCGGTGCCGACGACCACCACGACGGCAACGACGACTCTCCCGAGCGTGGCTGTTGGGTTGGTGGGGCGGTGGTCGTTTGAAGGCTCTATCGCTGACTCGTCGGGCAATAGCAACACGGGACAAACCATCGGCGCGGCAACCTATGGAACCGGCAGAACTGGAAATGGACTTGTCCTAGACGGCACAGCGAACACCTTTGCCCAAGTCCCGTCATCGGCCTCGTTGAACACACCCACAACAGCGATGACCGTGTCGATGTGGGTCATGTCAACCGCCGCGAACTCATGGAACGCAGTTGTATCGAGGCAAGAAGGAACCGGGTCCAGCGACCAATTCACGCTCATGACCTCGGGGACCCAGGTCGGCCAATATTTGAACACCACCACTAACGGTAATCAGGGCCTGTTCGGCGGAACCATGACCCAGAACACCTGGACACACGTCGCCACCACCTACGACGGCACCACATTGCGCGTGTATGTCAATGGTGCCCAGGTCAACTCGACCGCACGCACCGGCAACATCGTCGCGACGAACAACCCGCTCATCATCGGCGGCAACGCAAACGACGGCACCCCGAACACGGCTCAAGATCTCTTCACCGGTGTGATCGACGACCTCTGCATCTACAACCGGGCACTCACCCCCACAGAACTCGCCACCACCGACTGCACGGAAGCACCAACAACCACCACAACGAGCACGCCCGGAACCACAACAACGTCGCCTGGCTCGACGACCACTGTTATCAACGGTGCGCCTTCCGTCGCACCCAATACCTGTGCCGCTGGCGATACACCGGGCACCACCGTCTTTGAAAACGCATTCGCTGCCGGTTGGATCGACGGGTCCTGGGACACACCAGGTGTGGTGACACCAACCGGCGGATTCAACGGCACGGCTGGGTATACGGCGACGCGCGACCAATGGAAAGCCATCGGCGGACACAACCCCGCCAGCGGTGCCGGGGTCGACACCATCACCTTCACCGTCAAAGGCACCAGCACATGGCGCATTATCGGCAGCGAAGCCGGAGTTGGAAAAGGACAAGCCGACTTCACTGCTACCAGCACGTGGACCACCTGGACCTGCCGATGGGCCACCCCCATCCCCGGCGGCCCCATCGCATTCGCATTCCAGAACACCGGCACCACCGCAACACTCACCATCGACAACATCAAACTCTCCACCGCAGCCGCTCCCACAGCAGCCAGCGATCCGGGGCCAGTTCCTGCAGCGGAACCGCAAGCGTCCACACGGGCTGGGCGGAACGGATCTGCCGCCTCTATGGCCGTTCCGTTCGCTCCGATCCCGGCGACGAACACCCGCGGGATTCAGCCAGTCATTGATGTTGCCTCAGACGGGGGCTTGCGTGACAGCAACAGCTCCATCTCGGCTACTCCGGGAAGCACGCCTGGCGGATCGACTCAGGTCATTCCAACCGGGCAGCGTCGCGTGTTGTTTGGTTTCCCGGGAGGTCTGGGGACCGCTGCTGATCTGGTTGGTGGAGTGACTGTTCCGACCTTTGGCACAGGGCACAAGTATGGATGGCAGGGCGCATTTTCGAACGGTACGCGGTTCGGTGCCCTGTCGAATCTTGATCTGGGTGGGCTTGTTGTGAGTTCGAACCAGTCAATCCAGAAGGCCACGTTGCGTACGACCGCTGACTGCAAGCAGCAAAAGTCGCAACAGTACGACGTGTATTGGAGCGAAGTGAGTTCGGCTCCCCCGACCATCGAATTGGTTCGCATACCTGGAGTGTTGCCATCCCAGGTGACGGTGGCCAACTATTGGGACCTCAGCCCAGCAGCGAACGGAAACGCCAAGTGGGGAATACTCGAATTTGACGTCACAGACTGGGTGCGTCAAATTATGGCGAGTACCAACAAAACCGCAAACTCGCTCGGAATGCTCGCCTACCGCGCTGGCCAACCAGGATATGACGATGGTCTGTATTGCGACTTCTCTGCGCAGGTCGTCGAGGTCACGGTCCTGAATTCGCCGACCTCAACCTCGCATATCAACCCGATCATTGGGACATTGACAACGAACACACCTAAGTTGACTGTTCTCCCGTCGCCGTCTCATGGCGCGAACTACCCGGCAGTCAAGTACGAATTCAACGTGTGCAAGGACGCTCAGATGACATCGGCTTGCCGGGTCCTGCCGGCCACCACGCTCAGCCCGAACCCCGAAGTGACACTCCCGGCCGAGGGCCCGAGCGCGTTGTTCTGGAACACGACGTACTTTTGGAACGTCACCATGAAGTACAACACCACCGACCCTGCGTTCAGTTCTTTGAAGACAACGACTGCTCCGACCCCGTTCACGACGTCCAGCCAGGAGTGGGCCGGCTTGGACGCAACAACGAAGTCCGACCTCGCAGCTGCTGGCTGGTCCCCGTTCATCGCCTATGACGGCGAGGACGGCGGACTGGCCGTCAACTCGGCAAACGGTGCGCTTGTCCACACTGACACCGACGCCAGCATCCGAACGGCAGGCCCGGGTTTGTCGATCTCACGGACCTATAACAGCAACGATGTCCGCCAGGGCGTTTTCGGTCTTGGCTGGTCATCGGTACTCGATTCACGTGTCGTGTTGATCCCAGCGGGCTCGACGACAACCACCGCGACCGGTGCCGTCGTGATTTACCCGGACGGTCGCCGCGAGTTCCACGGCAGAAACCCGATGGTGAACGGCGTCGTTACGTGGGGAGATCAGAAGGGCTACAACGCCCGCCTCACGTTGAGCGGAGCTGATTTCTGGGTGACCCTACGCGACGGGACCCGGATGACGTTCCGGCCGCCGTCAGGTTCGACGGTTGGGCCGTTCCCGGTTGTCGCCATCACTGACGCGAACAGCCGGGCGCTGAACATCACGACCACCGCGACCCAGTTCACGATCCAGGATTCGCAGACGTCACGGGCTCTTGTTGCGTCGCGCGCTCCCGACGGAAGGGTCGTAACCGTCGCGTTGAAGACCAGCACAGCTGTCACGGACTCGACCTGGACATATTCGTACGCCGGTTCGTTGTTGGACAAAGTGTGTGCACCTGATGGCGGGACTGCGGCAACCTGCAGCGGAACTCGCTACGGGTATGCGAGCAACCGTCTGTCCGCATTGACCCGACCGAAAGGCAACCAGGTGATGGCCGTCGCCTATAAGGCCGACGGAACGGTCGACACGCGCACCGACAACGGAGCAACCACAGGCTTCACTTACGAGAATTTGTTCCCGAACGGTCAGCCGCTCGGGTTCGCTGGCCCGGGAACCCCCGCGTTCCGCACCACTACGCTACTTCCCGTGTTGCCTGGAACCACCCAAGCACAACGAACCCGGATTGATCTGTATAACGGTCAACGTCAATTGATCAGGACAGTCGAGCCTGGTCAACCTGAAGTTGGGGCCCGCCGCCTGTATGACGCAGCCGGGTTCCTGGCGACGATCGAAAACGTCAACGGTGAGATAACAACATTCCAAAACGACAGCCGCGGGAACGTCCGAACGATGTGGGATCCGCTAGGACGTGAAACCGCCTACGAATACGGAGTAGCTCTCTTCCCTGACCTGCTGACAAAGCGAACGTTCCCATCGGGAGCCTTTGAGTCCTGGACCTACAAGCCGGGTTCGCGCAACGTCGATGTGTATATCGACACCGCCGGAGTCACGAAGACATGGAACTATGACGCGAGCCGGTTGAACCTCGTCACTTCGATCGTCGACTCCAGCAGCGGACCGACTGGTTTCGACTACACCGGGTCTGACCTGTCGAAGCTAACGTCTCCGCGCGGTCTCATGACGACGTTCACTTACGACCTTTTGGGGCGGGTCAAGGGTACCAAACGAGGCACAGGAACGAACGACACCCTGTTCGGACAGTCAACCGTTGACACCTACGACGCTGCGGGCAGGGCAAAAAAGACGACTAGTCCGCAGGTCACGAACAAAGTCACCGATGAGGTCAGCAAACTTGAGACCCTGTTCGATTACGACTTGAACGGCAACCTGCTGAAGTCAACGATGTCGTCCGTGCACGTGTCAGGACCGGTACCTGAAGTTTCGCCAGCTCAACGGGTGGTGAAGTTCGACTATGACGGATTCGATCGGGTTCATTTGACTTCGGTCGGTAACGACAGCCAGTACCGGACCACCCAAACCGACTACTACGCGTCTGGTGTCCTACAAAAAACAACCGACCCAGACGGCCGAGTCACGACGAACAAGTCGTTCCTTCCTGGGGGAACCGTGAAGGAGGTAGCGGTGACGGTCGGTGGGGCTGAGCGAACTGTGTCGAGCGTCGTGGAAGTAGATGCACTCGAGCGGCCCGTCAAAGTCCGGGACTTTGCGCAACGGACGACAGTCACTGACTACGCGGCAGACGGTCAGATTGCTCGCGTGCAGCTCGCCTACGGGGCAAACGTATACCTGTTGCAGCGGAACAGTTTCGACGCGGCCGGCCGTGCGGACCACATGTGGTCAGACAACGGGCTCACCGAACAGACCCTGACATTTGACCCCCAGGGCCGGGTGAAGACAACCACCCAGGTGCTCGGCGCAACAGGAACGAACCGGACCACCAGTTACACCTATCAGACCAGCGGATTCGGCACCGGGCAGCTCGAAATGATCACCGACCCGACCGGTGCGATCACGACCTACACCTACACCGCAGGCGGGCTCGTCGAGTCGACCACGCGGCCCACTGGGACCGAGTCGGTTACCTATGACGAACGAGGACTCGCGAAAACAGCGCAAGATCTCACTGGTGCAATAACAGCATTCGAGTACGACGCCTTCGACCGACGGATACAGCTCACTGCTCCATCGGTTCCGGTAAACGGAACGACGACGATGGAGCAACCCGTTTCCGCAGTCGGCTTCAACGCGTTTGGAGAATCAACCGAAGAACGCGACGAACGCAACAACATCACCAAGTCCCAATACACCCCGTTCGGCCAACTGAGTAAGCGGACATACCCCACGTACACCCAACCAGGAGGGGAGGCTTTCACCCCGTCGGAGTCGTACTTCTACTTCCCGACCACCGGGCTGCTCGAGCATCAGGTGGCACGTAACGGTGCGAGTACCGCGTACACCTATGAACCATGGGCGGGCCGTGTCGCCACGGTCACCTATCCCGACAATCGTTCAAGCAGCACCGCCTATGACGACGTGGCGAACAAAACCGCGTTCACGTCACGCGGTGTGAACAACGGTGTGCTCGAATCGCTGACATCGGCTACGACCACGTTCGATGCGTTGAACCGGCCGGTTGAGATCGTTGCCACCGCCACCGGCGAAACGAACCGGGTAACGACGTACAACTACGACGGAGCAGGCCGGGCGTTGACCACCACCGATGCCGAGTCGAACTCGTATCAGAACTACTACAACCGGGCGGGTGAGCTCATTGAGACAACCGGTCCGACCGGTACTGCGCTGGTCACGAACACCTACGACAACCTCGGTCGGCTCACTAAATCTACCGACCCGCTTGGGCGGGTGTCGTTCACCGAGTTCCGAGCCGATGGCCGCGTTGGGAGAGCCGGGCTACGATCGCCAGCCGGTGCCGAGGGCGAGGTGACCACGTACGGGTACGACATCCCGGGGCGTATCACGCAGTCGACGAACCTCCGCAACGAAAATTCAACAGAGTTCCGTGACGCGTTGGGGCGGACGACCGAACGACGACAAACACTGTCAGCCACAGATTCGATGAGTACCAAATACGGTTACGACAAAGTAGGCAACCTGACGGTCTTGACTGACGGGCGCAGCAAAGCAACGACGTACACCTATAACGTCTGGAACATGCGAGAGTCGCTCGTCGAGCCCGGCACCGAACCGGTCGCTGACCGCACATGGACGACGTCTTACGACGCATCAGGCAATCCGGTTCGTGACATCGAACCCGGCGGTGTTGTGATCACCCGAACGTTTGACAGCATCAACCGGCTGCGGACCGTCACCGGCGCAGACAACGGTGCCGTGAACGCGACGAAGAACTTCTCCTACGACAGTTTCGGCCGGTTGTCCCAGTTCGGGACACCCGTCGGCGAAAAACTGGTCAACTACTCCGGGTACAGCGAACTGAAAGCGGTGACCAACGTTGGAGGCGTTCCGGAATCGTCGTTCTCCTACGACCGGATCGGACGAATGACTTCCCGCAGCGATGCTGCCGGCACATCAAGCTTCACATGGACACCACTCAGCGAACTCGAGACTCAAACAATTGCTGGCCGAGGGAAATTGATACACGGCTGGACTGGTGGAGAGCTTCGCAGCACCGACTACAAGACCACCGTTGGGGCATCCACCGGAACGGTACGAACCCTCGGTTACGACAACATCGGACGCCCTAAGAGCGACATCGTCTCGAAGAACATGGTGCCAGTCGCTTGGTCTGCGTACGGTTACGACACGGCAGGGAACGTCACCTCGCAGCAATACGGGCTACCGGGCGACCCGGGGGCTGGAACACATACGTACACCTACGATTTAGCCGGACGCCTCGCGACTTGGACGAAACCAGGGCAAACCGCTCCTACTTCGTACAACTACGACAAGGCCGGCAACCGCACCCAGGCAGGCCCCGTCACCTACACCTACGACGACCGGAACCAGCTCGTATCATCCACCGACGGAACCACCTACGGGTACACCAAACGAGGCACGCTCAGCACAGAAACAAAAGCCGGTACCACCACCGCCTCACTCACCGACGCCCTCGGACGAGTCACCCAAACCGGGCCCGTCAGCTACGCCTACGACAACTGGGACCGGATCACCACCCGAACCGGCCCAACCATCGAACCGCCCCGTCCCCCAGCACCCTCCGCACCAGGGCCAACAACCACCACAACCGGCACCACTACCACCGTCGGGACAACGACCACGGTCGCTGGGACCACGACAACAACAACACCAGCTACAACCACCCCGCGGCCACCCGCACCCCAATCAGGTCCTGTCACCTTCTCCTACGCCGGATTCGAAACAGACCCGGTCTTCGATCAAACCCAATACTTCATCCGCACCCCATCAGGAGCAGTCACAGCTACCGTCACCACCGGGGCGTTCCGGTGGACCGGTACCAACCGCCACGGCGACGTCACACACCTCCTCGACACCACCGCAACAAACCCCCTCGCCGGAACCCAAAGCTTCGACCCCTACGGCACACCCATCGGCACACCTGTCACCAACATCGGGTACCAGGGTGACTGGACCGAACCAGCCACCGGCAAACCCTGGATGGCCGCCCGCTGGTACCAACCCAAAACCGCCACATTCACCAACCGCGACACCCTCCCAGGCAACATCGGCGGCCCCACCGTCACCCACAACCGACACACCTACGCCAACAACAACCCACTCACATACTGGGACCCAACAGGCCGTTCAGCGGCGCATCAATGCCAAAATGACGATGAGAGTTTAGACGCATCTTGCCTCACACACGGGGGATACATCGACTTCGGAAATGGGAACTGGTCCAACAGCTACACGACAGTGTTCGGGGGAGGTGTCTCGAAAAACATCGTGGACGGGGACTACAACGTCGTGGGAGGAAGCCAAAATATTCTGATGGGTGACTACAATCTCGTGCTTGGTGACAGCAACGTCATCAATGGATCGGGGAACGTACTGCTCGGCGGTGGGAACAAACTATTCGGCTCTGGTTCCGTAATAGTCGGAAGCCGAAACGACGTGGTAGGCAACTTCGCTGTCGTTGTTGGAATGCGAAACACTGTCCGAGGTGCGAACATCTTCGTGCTCGGGTTCGATGAGACAGTAAACCGCAGCAACGGAGTCCACATTGACGCCGGCGCCCTTGGCTCCATCGCCGCAAACCAACTGAAAGTGTCTGCATGCATGGTCGCACCGTTCCTGAAGAACTGCCAGCAATACGGTGGAGAGTTCTTCAAAGGATTCGGAACCGGAGCGCTCGATACTGTGATGGGGACAGTACACGCAGTGAAATCGTGTGCATTTGCAAGTGACCCTCAAAGTTGTTTTGTGCAACAATTCCTGATCGGTCTCGCTCAAATGCCGATAGTCGCCCTCGGCCTCGCCGACGCGTGCGTGACCAGTGCTAAAGGCTGCGCCAAATCCTCCGGATACGCCACCGAAAAAGTCGTCGAGGCCATCGTCGCACACAAAGCATCATCAAAACTTGGGATAGGGAAAGCCACAAACACACCGGTGGACGACCTCGCCGCGGGCGCAGGAAAGGTTCGGGGGGGGTGGGGGGCTGGCGCGCCGAACAAGAAGGGAGTCGGGACGCGATGGAGTGATCCGAATAACCCAGGAAACGGGGTTCGAATCGACGCCGGCAATCCAGCGAACTCACAAGTGACTCAGCAAGTGGACCACGTTGTCGTGCGCTACAACGGGCAAGTGATCGGCCGAGACGGTCGCCCGATCACCGGAAGCATCGCCAACAACCCGTCCCAGGCGCATATCCCACTCTCCGACTGGCTGAAGTGGAACTCCTGGTTCAAGCCGTGAGCGCAGTCGACTTTCCCCGGATGCGAGACGACGTAAAGTTCGCGCTCGCCTGTTTGTCGGACCGCCAGTACCAGGACCGAGTGTGGGTACGCGGCGAAGGTCGACCGGACTACTCAGACGACCTCACGGCCAACATCAACATTCTTTACGACGACTGCCAGGTTCTCCCCGACCCTGAATCCCGTGTCGGCTCGGTGCTAATGCCGAGTGAAGAAATAGAGAGGCTGCTAGATCTTCATGCCGTCCTCGGCCCCTTGATCGATGACCTCGGGGAGGCGCAGGATGGTGCGTACCTCGATGATGGTAGGTGGGCGCTCGTTGTCGAGGGATCGGCCACTGTTCTCGCAGCAATGGTGCGAGCCGACCTTCGATGAAGCTGCGCTTAGGAAATTCGGCTCGGAGGCTGATGGTACTGCTCTCTGCCCTGGTCTACTTACTTGGCGCCAGCGGTCTGCTTAGAGTCCCCACTGTGAGTGCAGCAAGCACATTCGCCTACGCCTACGACGCGGCGCGCACGTCTGCTCCCTCAGTAGACCATGAGACGGAAAGCCTCGAAAGTGCAGCGTCGCGTTCAGGTCGCTTCGCGATGCCGCGCCCTGTCGTTCTCCAGTACGACGTGCCCGTCCCTTTGCGCGTTTCGCGCACGTCGATGGCCACAAAACCAGCAGCTGAAGTCGATGATGTTCTCGGTTCGTTGCCGAAGGGAGATTCGAAGGGCGATCGTGTTCGTGTGGCGGGATCTGATGCTGAGCTCGGCGAGAAGTGGGATGACTTGACTCGTGGCGGAACACCGGGAGAGTGGAAGAACTATGACGGCGAGGTCATTGACCCATCATTGACCCTGATTGTTCGTGGCGGTGTGGGTGGTGGTGGTGGTGGTGGTGGTGGTGGTGGTGGGCGCGTCCGCGGGAAAGCCCTCCTGGGCTGGGATCATTTTTCATTCTGACGGTGGTTCGCAGTACACGTCGGCTGAGTTCGGTGTCATGGGTGCCTTGTACAAGATCCGCCCATCGATGGGCAGCCCGGTGTCTGACAATGCCGGTGCTGATTCTTTCTTCGCGACATTGAAACGCCAACTCGTCAACCGGTATCGGTGGGCTGATCCAGCTGGAATGAACCCACCCTTTCCGGATGGAAAGCCTCCGCAAGACCCGGCACGTTCAGCGTCAGGTCGAGTGCCAGGACTCGACAAGAAGATCCTGTAGCGCCTCGTCGAAATCGGTAGGTTCGCGTAGTTTCGCGTCGAACCACATCGCTGCACCAGGGCGACCGGTGGAGGACGGTTTGGTGGTGACGGTGCAATGGTCAACCGTGTTCCGGTACAGCGGGAACAGCAGCGACACCCATGCCCGCTTCGGGCGGAGCTGAATCCAACTGGATGGGCGCTTGAAGAAGATGCCGACCTGCACCGGCTCGATGTGCACTGGGCCAAGCGTGGTGACGAACGCGCTCACCACTTCGAACACCGGCCGTTCGAACGGCGGGCCGGTCGAGAAGTACTCCTCGATGCTCAGTGCCGGTGCGCACTCGTGGGACTGCCCGGCCCGCCCGAACGACCGCTTGCACGATTCACATGTCCACATCGGAGTTCACGTGATCTCGGGAGGAGGTGTTCCGAACAACCGGTACACGGCGAGCGCAATCAAGTTGATGACGAACGCAATCAGGTAGGCGGTCTGGTAACCACCCAGATGGTCGCGGGCGTAGCCCATCGCGAGCGGGCCGACAGCATTGCCGGCCGAGACGAAGATCGACGAACGCGCGTAGATCGGCCCGTAGTCACGCACTCCGAATGCTTCGGCCAGCAGGAGCGGATGGAGCAGCAGCACATTGCCAACGCCCAGGCCGAACGCGCAAGCACCCAATAGAATGGCCGGCCGGGACTGGCCGAAGGCCAGCGTGCACAGCCCTGTTGCTTGCAGACACAACGCCACGTAGGCGAATCGGCGAGTGCTGAGGTGGGTCACGATCACTCCACCGCTGAGACGGCCGAATACCGAGCAAGCCGCAAGCGCGCTGATGACTTGTGTGTTGGTCGGGCTGCCTGCCCGCTCGGTGGCGAGCTTCACCAGCTGAGAGATGCCGCCGACCTGGCCCAGCAGCGCAAGGGCGAAGCAGGCGGTGATGGCTCGGAACGCAAGCGTAGACACCGCCGGGCCGAACTGATAACCGGGAGCGAACTCCCGTGCAGCCTCGGCAGCGGTTGGGGTGACACCGTCGGGATGCTGGCCCTTCGATGCCGGAGCCGGCCGAAGCAGCAATACCGACAGCACCACCGTGCCAAGGAAGAACATGAGCGCGATGACCGACATCGCGTCGGCAATCGGCCGGTCGCGCAACAACCTGGATGCGATTGGCGTGAGCGCGATGCCGCCGAACGACAGGCCGGTGGAGGCTACCGACATGGCGATCGAACGCTTCACATGGAACCACCGCGTGACCAGCGTGTTGGCAACCAGCACGGCCGTCCCCGTGAATCCAATGCCGAAGCCGACATAGGAAACGATGACCTGCCACAGCTCGGTGGACCGGCCGAGAGCCATGATCGACAGCGCCGCGATCAGCCCGCTTGGGGCAATCACGTACCGCGGGTCAGTGTGCGCGATTATTCGAGCAATCAGCACTCCGGCGAATCCGACGGACACCCAGAACAATGCGGTGGCCAACGACAGCGAGAACACGCTGAATCCTCGTTGCGCGTTGAGTTCCTTCAGGTAGATGGGCAACCCATAGAACCCGAGCCCGGCGGAAAATGTGAGCTGCACGAAGCAGGTGGCCACGATGACCCATCCGTAGAAGAACCCGGGCTCGGCGGAACCCGTGCGAGAAGTCGCTGACATCTAGCTGGTGAAGTCGAGTGCGATGTCGAGGATGGGGGATGAGTGCGTCAGCGCGCCCACAGCGATGAAATCCACACCCGTGGCGGCGACCTCGGTCACGGTGGCCAACGTGAGTCCTCCGCTCGCTTCGAGCAGCACAGCGGGGTTGAAGGCCTTGGCCTGCACAACTGCCTCAGCCATGTCTGCGGGGGTCATGTTGTCCAGCAGAATCTGTGTGGCGCCGGCCTGCAACGCCTCGTGCAGCTGTTCCAACCGGTCGATCTCGCACTGCACCACCATGTCCGGCCGACCATGCGCAGCAACGTATGACCGGGCTGCTCGAACCGCAGCACCAACCCCACCGGCTGCCAGCACGTGGTTGTCCTTGATGAGCACAGCGTCTGACAGGCCACGTCGGTGGTTGACCCCACCCCCGCAGCGCACCGCATATTTGTCGAGGTCTCTCATGCCGGGCGTCGTCTTACGGGTGTCACGGACCCGGGTGGAGGTCCCTGCAAGGGCGTCGACCCATTTGCGGGTATGAGTCGCGATTCCGGACAAGCGGCAGATCACGTTGAGCGCTGTCCGTTCGACGGTGAGCAGCGGCACCGTGGCCGCACTGACGGTTGCCAGCACGTCGCCGCGCTGCACACGCATCCCGTCGACGGCCGTGACGTGAATGCGCGAGTCGGCTGGGAGGTTGGTCTCGAGGATGGCAGCGAGAACCGACGCACCGGCGAATACCCCGGCAGCGCGCACGACGAACGACGCTGTGCTGCGATCGATAGCGGGGATGGTGGATACCGACGTGACATCGACACCACCAGCAAGGTCTTCGGAGATACACCGGTGAGCGAAGTGGACCACGTCGTCGGGTCGCAGCCCTGCTGCGGTCAGCGCGGCACGGGTGGGAGGCGAGAGTGCGGTCATGGGGTGTCCTCCAGCCCTGCGGTGCGATGCGACAGGGTACCGTCGGGGTTCATCGTGGTGACGATCCGTTTCGCCCAGTCAGCGGAGGTTGCGGGGTGGTCTTCGCGCCAATGACAGCCGCGGCTTTCGGTGCGCTGAGTGGCAGCGATCAGCAACGCTGCCGCGACAGTTGCGACGTTGGTGGCCTCCCAGCCTGCACGACCGGCGTTGGGATGTGCGCCCGCTCGATGCGAGGCCAATTGCAAGTCTGCCTCGGCGAGACCCTCTGCAGTCCGACGGACCCCAGCATGACGGCTCATCGTGGTTGCGATGGCCGTCCGGGTCATGCCCCACAGCGTTGTGCCGCCTGACGCAAGATCTTCGGCTGAAGGCTTGTCCGACGCCGGCAGGTTCAGCGTGAGCTGAGCCCCGACCCGTTCGCCGTAGACGAGCCCTTCGAGCAGCGAATTGCTGGCCAGCCGGTTGGCACCGTGAACGCCGGTGCATGCCGTCTCACCGACCGCGTACAGCCCGTTCAGCGACGTGCGGCCCAGCCGATCTGTCCACACACCGCCGCACGCGAAGTGTTCGCCGGGCGCAACGGGAATGGGGTCCGTGACGGGATCGATCCCACGTTCACGGCACGCTTTCAAGACGTTGGGGAACCGTGCTTCGAGCGTGGCCTTGCCGATGCGGGTTGCGTCAAGGAACACGTGGTCATCTATGCCACCCGGCATTTCGGCCATGCGAATCGAGATCGCTTTGGCAACCACATCTCGAGGCGCCAAATCGGCCAAAGGATGTACGCCTTCCATCACCCGGCGTCCTGTGGCGTCGAGCAGCACTGCGCCCTCGCCGCGGACGGCTTCAGATACCAGCACCTGCTGGCCGCGGGCGTTGGGGCCCGCGTAGAACACCGTGGGGTGGAACTGCACGAACTCGACGTCCGCAACCGCAGCCCCGGCCCGCAATGCCGCAGCGATGCCGTCGCCGGTGGCGACCGGCGGGTTGGTGGTGGCTGCGAACACCTGGCCCACTCCACCGCTGGCCAGCACAACACCACGTGCACGTACGATGCCGATGGACTCGACGCCGTTGTCGTTGACCGAAGCCTTGATACCGACACAGCGGGTGCCGTCGGCCGAGCGGAGCAGGTCGACAACGAACCCGTTCTCGATCACCGCAACGGAACTGCGCTGCAGCTCGGCAATAAGCGCGCGTTGTACTTCGGCGCCGGTGGCATCGCCACCGGCGTGCACGATGCGCGCAACGCCGTGGCCGCCTTCGCGTGTCAGCGACAGCTCGCCGCTTGGCTTGTGGTCGAGCTTTGCGCCGTACCCGATGAGGCGTGCCAGTTGCGTTGGACCCTCTTCCACGAGGATGCGCACAGCGTGTTCGCTGCACAGGCCGGCTCCGGCCACCATGGTGTCCTGGTAGTGCGCGTCGGTGGTGTCGGCCACGTCGATGACTGCAGCGATTCCGCCCTGTGCCCAGCTCGTCGACCCGGCGTCGAGTGCAGCTTTCGTGATCAGTAGCACGCTTCCGGTGCGAGCCGCGGACAGTGCCACCATGATGCCGGCGACGCCGGAGCCGATGACGACGACGTCGGCCGAGCGTTCCCACAACGGACTTGGTGCCCACAGACGAGTGGGCAGGTGGAGTGCCGGCATCACTCGCCGCCGCGTGACGGCTGGCCGATGGCGATCATGCGCTCGACCGAAGACCGTGCGCGGTCGGCGATGTCGGTGGGGACCTCGATCTCCCAGACGCCCGCACGCAGGCACGCGAGCAGCTTCTCCGGCGTGATCATCTTCATGTAGTGGCAGCTGGCGCGGTCGTTCATGGGGATGAACTTGGTGGTGCTGTTGAGGTTTTCCAACTGGTGGATGATGCCGATCTCGGTGGCAACCAGCATCTCTTCGGCCTGGGTGTCTTCGGCCAGTTTCACCATGCCCCCGGTGGACAGCACATGCGTGCGCTCTTTGGGCAGGTCACCATTGGAAGCCATCCACAGGATGGATGTGGTGCAGCCGCACTCGGGGTGGACCATCACCTCGGCGTTCGGATGCGCAGCCACCTTGTCTCGGACATCTTGCGGCGAGATGCCTGCGTGCACATGGCACTCGCCCATCCAGATGTGGATGTTCTCGCGGCCCGTCTGGCGTTTCACATGCGCGCCGAGGAACTGGTCAGGGAGGAACAGGATCTCGGTGTCTTCGGGGACGCTGCGCACGACATCGGCAGCGTTGGACGAGGTGCAGCAGATGTCGCTCTCGGCCTTCACCGCAGCCGAGGTATTGACGTAGGCAACGACGACCGCGCCGGGGTACTCGGCCTTCCACGCACGGAGCTCTTCGGCTGTGATGGTGTCTGCCAACGAACAGCCGGCAGCCAGGTCGGGGAGCAGTACCCGCTTCTGCGGGCTCAGGATCTTGGCCGTCTCGGCCATGAAATGCACACCGCAGAAGATGATCTCTGGGGCATCGGTCTGCGCCGCGATGCGAGACAGGTACAGCGAGTCGCCCACGTAGTCGCCGATGTCCTGGATCTCAGGAACCATGTAGTTGTGGGCCAAGATCACGGCGTTGCGTTGCTTGGCCAACGCTTTCACCTCCGCAGCCCACCCGTTGAACTGCTCGTCGGTCAGCGTGCGGCCCGGCCCAGCGACCCGCAATGGGATGCGCGTTGGTTCGGTTCCGACAGGGGGTGCGGTGGTGTCGCCAGCCATCGCCACAACTTAGATGGCCGTGCAACCACGACCGCCACCTTGGTGTCGCAGGCCGGTGAGTTTCAGGCGGTCATCCCGCCGTCGACGATGAACTCCGACCCCGTGGAGTAGCTGGACTCGTCGGACGCCAGGTACAGCACCAGCCGGGCAACCTCGATGGCTTGAGCCTCGCGGCCGAGCGGGATGCGAGCGTCGACCGCCTCGCGCACGCCGAGTTCGTCCAGCAGGTCCAGCATGTCGGTAGCGATGATTCCGGGGTGCACCGAGTTGACCCTGATCCCGTGTGGAGCAAGTTCCCGAGCGGCGGACTTGGTCATTCCTCGCACAGCGAACTTGGAGGCGTTGTATGCGCCGAACAGCGGGGCCCCGGTCAGCCCGGCAATCGATGAGATGTTGATGATCGAGCCCTTCGTGTGTCGCTCCACCATGTGCCGGGCGACAGCCTGCATTCCCAGCCACACGCCGACCAGGTTGATGTCGATGATGCGGCGGAAATCCGCTTCGGAAGCCGTGAGCAACGGGGTCGGCGTGAAGATGCCCGCGTTGTTCACCAGGACATCGATGCGCCCATGCTCGGTCACCACTGTCTTTGCGACGAGCTCCCACTCCTCTGTGTTCGTGACGTCGAGCCGGTGATAGGTGGCGTTGGATCCGAGACGCGCAGCGGTGGCAACACCCGCGTCGTCCCGGACGTCTGTCAGCACGACCGTCGCACCCTCTGCGATGAACAGTTCTGCCTCGACTGCACCCTGCCCACGTGCTGCACCGGAGATGAGAGCGACCTTGCCTGCAAGACGCTCGCTCACTGCGTCACCTCGATGCCGAGGCAGAGGCCGAGGCCGGACCGAAGCGCCGCGACTGCGTCATCCATCATCACCCGGGTACTGGGCCACAGCGCTTCCATCCCGAAACAGGTGTGGATCATTCCTTCGTAGTTCATATAGGTACAGACGACATCGGCTGAGCGGAGAGCCGCAGCGTAGGCAGCGCCCTCGTCGCGCAACGGGTCGAACTCGCACGTGATGACGTGGGCTGCCGGTAGTTGTTCGAGGTTGCCGAGCAGTGGGCTGCGGCGTGGGTCTGCGGCATCGATACCGGGGGAATACATGAGGTCGAACCAGTCCATGCCTGCCTTGGAGAGGTAGTAGCCCTCAGCGTTGTCACGGATGCTGGGGTAGTCGCCCCGCAGATCGGTGGCCGGGTACACCAGCAACTGGAACCGAAGTGGTGAGTTGCCTTCGTCGCGTAGCAACTGCGCCGCGACAGCGGTGAGGTTGCCGCCTGCCGAATCGCCGCCGAGTGCGATGGCGGTCGGGTCGATGCCCAGCTCCGCAGCGTGAGCCGCTACCCACCGGACGGCCGCAACGGTGTCGTCGATCGCGGCCGGGAACGGGTGTTCAGGCGCCAGCCGGTAGTCGACCGACACGACCACGATCCCGGCTCGGAGCGCCATGACCGCGCAGCGGGTGTTGTCGGTCTCGATGCTGCCGATGGACCAGCCCCCACCGTGCACCCACACCAGGACCGGGCGGATACCCGGTGCAGGGCGGTACACCCGTACCGGCAACGGGCCTCCGGGGCCGTCGATGCAGCGGTCATCGACCGAGTGCAGCGCCGGTGCGGGCCCGGCAAGTATAAGGAAATTCGCGTACCCGGCCCGGACATCGGCAACGGGCACGGTCCCCGTCTTCGGTCTGTTGGGGTCGTTGACCACGGCGAGGATGGGTTCGAGTTCCGGCAGAACTGGCATGCAGGGAACGTACCGCCCGAAGAGATGCCAAAGCAGGGTTCCGGGGTCCGTCGCATGGCAGGACGCGAACGAGGAACTGACAGAAGCGGGTTTTCGAGTGTCGCTTCGAACAAGAATTGCCGTTCTGACGGTGGCGTCGAGCCGTTCTGTCGGTGCTCCACGAAGCGGCGGGTTCGCTCTGGTTGACTGTTTCCAATGGGTTGCTCCACCTCGGGTTCACTCCGATCCGTCCGTTCACCACTCGGCCGAGCCCGGCGACGATGAACACGTTCGCCGATGAAGTGGAGCGCGCCCTGGCGACTGTCATCGGGGACCACGTAGCCCCGCCGCGGATGGCCGTCGGCCGGGTCGAGGACGGGGTTGTTGCGGACCTTCACGGCCACAACGCTGACCAGCACACCAGGTTTCGGATTGCGTCGATGACGAAGAGCTTCACTGCCGCTGCCGTCCTGAAAATTCGCGACGCCGGCGTGTGGCGCCTCGACGACCCGATCAGCCGTTGGGTTCCTGAGACGATCGGGTTGGTCGGGCCAACTTCGGACTCCCCGGCCATCACCCTTCGCCACCTGATGTCGATGGCAGCCGGTATGTCCACAGACGATCCGTGGGGTGACCGGTTGCTGGACCTCGACCCTGCCGGGTTCCGTTCTGTCATGAGTTCGCCCGCAACGTTCGCCGTGGTGCCAGGCACCGGGATGCAGTATTCGAACTTCGGATATGCGCTGTTGGGCGAAGCAATCCTGCGCGCTACCCGGCGGACCGCACAGCGCTACATCACCGACGAACTGCTCAACCCGCTGGGCATGGGTGCCACCACCTGGAGTGTGCCGTCCACGCATGATTTTGCGGCACCAGCCCCCCGCAGCGAACAGCTTCCGGAGCTGGAACCGCTCGCCGACGGTGCCTTCGCCCCGATGGGTGGCCTCTGGTCGACGGTGGGTGACTTGGCGAGATGGGTCGAGTTCCTGGCCGACGCGTTTCCACCGCGCGACGGTGCTGACTCCACCGTGCTGTGCAGGGCGACTCGTCGCGAGATGCAGCAGGCCCAGACGTCATGGCCGCCCCGAATCGAAGACACTCCTCGAGGGCCGCGCTTCTACGAACTTGCGTACGGGTTCGGGTTGATGATCAGTGAGCACCCGACGATGGGCAAATTGGTGAACCACTCGGGTGGGCTGCCCGGGTATGGGTCCAACATGCGATGGTCGGTCGACGCAGGAGTTGGTTTCGTCGCGTTGGCCAACCGTACGTATGCGCCGATGCGATCCTTGACGCTCGAACTGATCGAATCGTATGCACACATTGGAGTGTTCGCCGCACGAGAGAGGAGGTGGCCGACCGATACCAACATGTTGCGATCCGCAGGTGATCAGCTGATCGGCGCGATCGTGGGGCCCGACGGTCCTCGCTTTGATGGCATCCAGTTCGCGTTCAATGTTTCACTGGACTCACCGCTTGCTCAGCGGGCCGACACGGCGCTGGCCGTGATCCGGACTGTCGGCGGAGCGGGCTCCGTCGGCCCCGCGTCGGAATGGGAGCTGACGGCGACTTCGGCCACCCAGGGCACGTTCACCACACAGACCACGACCCACACGCTGAAACTCAGTGTTCTGCTGCACCCGCAGGTCCCGCCGTTGGTGCAGCAATTCGAGCTGACGGCTCTGCAGCGACCCGAGCCCCATGGGGCAAGCTGCACGCAGCCCGGTAGCCGTACATCAACATGACCCACACCTGTGGGGGTCGGCGGAGATTGGTCGGATCGCCGATGTGATCAGCGACCCGACCTCACTCAGGGGGGTCAGTTGATCTGCTCGTGACCTACGGAGCAGTGGTTTCGGTCGGAACGGCGGCCGGAGCGGTGTCGGTCGGTGTCGCAGGTGGCATGAGGACCTTGTCGATTACGTGGATGACGCCGTTCGACGCCTTCACATCGGCAGTCGAAACGGTGGCGTCGTTCACCATCACCTTGCCGTCAACGATGGTGACCGCAAGCGTGGAACCTTCGACCGTCGGAACCTCGCCAGGCTTTATGTCAGCCGCCATGACCGCACCCGAGACAACGTGGTAGGTGAGTACTTTGACGAGCAGGTCTTTGTCGGCGGCAAGCGCATCAAGTGTTTCCTTCGGTACAGCTGCGAACGCCGCATCGGTCGGGGCAAACACGGTGAACGGACCAGCACCCTTCAACGTTTCCACCAGCCCAGCGTCGGTGAGCAGCTTTGCCAGAGTTGTAAAACTTCCCGCCGCAACTGCTGTATCGACGATGTCAGCTGGCGCTGCAGGGGCAGACGTCTCGGTAGCAACAGCAGTGGTCTCGACGGCAGCGACGCTGTCAGTGTTTTCGGTGGATGATTCGGATCCGCACGCGGCGAGGCCGACGACAGAGGCGACGGCGATCGTGAAGATGGACAGTGAACGTGAACTCATGGGGTCTCCTGTGGGGTGGGGCGCCTCGAAGCAGTTCCGGCAAGGGCCGACCTGCGCGTCAGAGGTGCTGGAGAGTTATCCGGTGCGACTCGCCGCCCTGGATTCGAATTCAGATGATTGCGGAAGTGTCATCCGTCACGAGCCGTGCCCGCCCGCTACGACCGGTGCCACACCGACCCGACCGGGCGAATGGGGCCGAACCCGATCTCGTGGTGGCCGGCGGTGCAAGGTGAGCCGTCAGCAACCCAGATGCGTGGTGGTCGGCCGACCGGGAGCTCCGCAATCAGAGACGCCGTAGTCATCATGTCCTGCGTCGGGTTGGCGTGTTCCGGATGTGTCACATGCATGCATACCGACCACCCGCCGTTGCCCACGTGGCTTCGCAAGAGGTCAGCGATGGCGAGCCTGTTCACTCGAGGCTCTGCCAGAACTCGCCGGGACTCGGCAAGCCGCGGGTCAACCAGCTGC
>JANNBN010000149.1:0-71248 GCA_031385545.1 Acidimicrobiia bacterium
CAATATTGCGGTGCAGGTTGAGTTGGGTAAGACGATTGCGATGGAAGAGGGTTTGAAGTTCGCTATTCGTGAGGGTGGTCGTACGGTTGGTGCCGGCCGCGTCACCAAGATCAACAAGTGATCGGACAGGACTGACTCCGATGGCTCAGAAGATCCGCATCCGTCTCAAGGCATACGACCACGAGATCATCGACCAATCGACCCGTAAAATCGTCGAGACCGTCGTTCGTACCTCCGCGAAGGTCCGCGGCCCGGTGCCGTTGCCGACCGAGAAGCACCGCTACACCGTCATCCGTGGTCCCCACAAGGACAAGGACAGTCGCGAGCACTTCGAGATGCGCATTCATAAGCGCCTGCTCGACATCCTTGAGCCGTCTCCCAAGACGGTTGACTCGCTCTCTCGCCTCGACCTGCCTGCGGGCGTCGAGATCGAGATCAAGATCCTCAACGTCTAGCGAAACACCCGTTTGTCCGCAATTGAAGGCCCCGGCTCTCAAACAGCCTGGGCCTTCTTCGCGCCCTCCGCGGGATAGTTAGGGGGCCGTGACCTTCTCGAGAAACAGTGCACCGCCTCGTCGGGCAATCACTCGCACCCCCGGCCGAGCTGCGTAGTCTTTCGCAACAGACTCATCGACGAGAAGGTAGCGGTCGGCCGCCGCTCCGAGCGGCCACTGGTCGTAACGCGATGCGCGGGGGATCAACTGGTCGGTCAGTGTTCCGGGTGGTAAACGGCGTATCGAGGTCCACCATGCCGTATACGGACCGAGGGCATCTCCGGCAAGCCCGATCTCTTCGACGGGGTAACGCGTGGAAACGCTGCGGCCGAGGATGTACATGTTCCGGCTGATGAGTGGGAGATCCGTCGATCGCATCCGCAGACCGCTGGCGAAGAACATGACAGATAAAGTCGCGACGAAGGCAACGGCACCTCTGTAGGACCGTTGGCCGGGGTTGGCCCCGAGATCGGTTCCACTGGCCCAGCGTCGAGTCACGTCGCATGCCACTGCCACGGCGACGCCACCGGCAACCGTCAGGTACGGGAAAAGCGAGAACCAGTTCTTCAATAGGCGGTATTGCGTCACCGGCGTTCCTGACCATCGAAGCGCCAACAAAAGGAGCGCGAAGCCGAGGGGGCCCAACCCGGCGCCCAGTACCGCGCGGGCTGCTGCATTACGCCTCCATGCCAGTGCGCACACCTCTGCAACGCCCCATGCAATCCACGTCACGGCGATTGGCCCCCCGAACGCTGCCACCGTGATGGGCGTCACGATTCCTTCTCCGTTGCCGCTGAAGGCCGCGATGGAGAAGTATGGGAGGCGACGGATGAACGCGGTTTGCAGCCCGATCGCGACGACGCAGGCGGCTGCAAACGCAATGTTTCGCCTCCGCGCCGTCAAGATCTTGTATATGCGGCGCAGCGAAGGAAACGCAATCGAGAACGCTCCGAGGGTGGCCAGGGGGACGATCGGTGTTGACTGCGGATAGGTCAACTGGCTGGCTGCGGCAGACACTGCAGCGGCTGCCAGCCAGCGGAATCTCACTCCCTGCTGCACGGCCAGGCAGGCTGCGCAGACGCCACCCAACGACAGGGTCACGGACACGCTCTGCGCAAACCAGAAGGCCACCGTCACCATGCCGAGGCCCATCCGCCACCCGACGAGCCACAACGCCCCTGCCGCCAGTCCAGCGGTCCACGTGTGGCGAGTGACTTTCGCAGTCAGCCAGACGACGGACAGGAACTGCATTGCAACCGTGACCATGGCAACCAGCCACATTGCGCTCAGCGGATCGAGGTGCAGCACTCTGGACGCCGCCGCACTCAGCAAGTGGGCGCCTGGCGGATAGCCAGACATTGGCCCGAGGCGGGGATCGCCCGTGCTGAGGGAGCCCGAATCGTGAATTGCGGTGACGAGTGCTCCGTTGTGTGCCTGGTCGACGCCAAAGGCATGGGGCCAGGTGAGCGAACGATCAGCGGCGGAGACCCACAACATGACGAGCGTGAGCGCCAGCACAACGGTGACCCCGGTCTCCTGTGCGGACGGCAGCCGGGTGTGTCTCCACCGCGCCGGGGGCCATAGAAGTGGGATCAACGCAGCGACCGCAAGCAGGCTGAGAATGCAGGCGATTCCTTGGGAGAGTTCCAGCTCCACGCTCAACCGAAGCGTCAGGATTGTCACAGACAAGGAAATTGGCAACCCGACTCCAAGAGCGCCGATGAGGGGAAACCGTCTCTCCTCCATCAATCGTTCTCCAAATAGTGGATCGCCTCTCGAACCACGAACAGGTCAAACCGTTGTGCTTGAGAAGACGGGTCGAGGGTCGCGCGGGTATTCGCGAATTTAAGGAATCCCAGCACATCTACCACGCCATCAGTAGTGAATCGCTGTGGAATGGATGCGTCGCTCTCCCATAAAGCGCGCAGATGGTCGAGCACAAAGGTGATGTCTTCGCGAAAGTCGGGCTCGTTTTGCAGTGTCCAATAGAGAACCGGCGCAATCTGAGAATCAAGCAGGAGTCCCATTCGCCCTCCCAGCTCTCGGACACCGCCAAGAAAAGGAACCATTCCGACCTCGTTCGCTCCCCTCGCGGCAAGGCTCCAATGGACCAACGAAGCAACATCCGGCGAACCGTCGGGAAGTGAATGCGCAGCCATCACGTCATCATGGTGCTCCCAGATGCCGATCATCGCGGTCAACGCCCTCCGAACTGCGGGGCTGACGATGATTCCTTCGGACTCCAGTTTCCGTTCGACTGTGGCGAACTCCTTCGTCGAAGCTCGTGCCGTCTGGAAACGGAATCCGCGGTCTGCCGAGTCGCCCGAGATACCTCGCCCTCCGATTGCGTTGCCCAATCGTTCACAGCCAGAGACGCTCATGGCAGTGGTGAGTCCGACTGCTAAAACCAATCGCGCCATGCCAGTCGGCTTCACCCTGCCACGGTACATCGGCCAACAGCTCGTTCGATGGTGAGGAGGCGCGCCGCCGACCTCTTGCGAGGGCTTTGCGTTCCGAAGGGGCCAGCCCCCGGCCCCAGTGGCCCACTGGGCCGAACTAGTACTCTGCCCGAATGCGCGAGCGCGGAGGTCAATCGCAGCCCAGCTCTGCGTCGAGCAGCGCGGGTCGGAGCCCGCTTGCTTCCCTGTCACAGAGCCGGCCAACTGGTCGGCGGGGTACTCCGGTCTTGAACCGGAGGGTTTCGCTCTACGTTGCGGCTCTCACAGCGGGAGTAGCGTGGTTCCCGCGGCTTGCTCTTGTCCCCTCTTCGCTTCCCGATCAGTCTTGGCGCGCCGGGCTCGTGATGGCGAGGGTGCAACGCCTGCAGTTCGGCCCCGACATTGCGTTCACGTACGGGCCCCTGGGATTCCTAGCGCATCCAACTCTCTGGGGCGGGCCGTCACTCCTCGCGATCGCTGCAGCGGTGGTGGTCTTGCTGTCCCAGGTGATTGTGCTGGCACGATGGTTTTCGTTCCGCATCCCTGCCTTTGGGGCAGCCATTCTCGCAGGTCTCCTCGTTCGGGCCTCGTGGACCTTCGAACAAAGCATCGCCACTCCGCTCGTACTATTGCTGTTCGCAACGGGACTAGCAGCTGTGCTGGAAGACCGTGTCGTGCCGGTCAGATGGTGCGGCTCAGTCGGTGCAGCCGGAGGCCTGCTGCTGTTGATGAAACTGGACGCGGTGGTCGTCGTTGGATTGGCAATGATCGGCATTTCAAGCGCTGGTCTACCTGCGCTCCGGGACTTGCTTCGACGACTTCTCGTCAGCGCGCTCTGCCTCACCTGTGTTGTGGTGAGCGGGTGGGGTTTGCTCGGCCAACGTTATGGAAATCTCTTGAGTTGGCTCCAGGCATCTCGCGAGCTGATGAGCGGCTTCAATGAGTACGGCGTCTTTCGCTCACCGCCGTTCAGCCCCGCAGCAGCTGGCGCCGCGACGGTCGCAGTCGCACTCCTGTTCGCATACGAGCTCAGCCTTCGCGGCATCCGATCCTGGGCGAAGGGGCAGGCTTCGGTCCTCGTCGGCCTTGCTGGGTGGACGTTCGGAAAGTCTGGGTTCGTGCGCTTTGACGGCCACGCGTACCGTTATGTGTGGTTCCTGGCAGCCGTCGCGTGCGTCGTTTGGGGCGGGCCGCGGCCACGCGCCGAACGTGCGAGCAGGTTGCGGCTGTTGCATCCCACGATCGGCACCGCGGGATTTGGCGCAGTTCTGTGTCTCGGCCTGGTGCTCACCCCCATACCAGGACGCGCAGAGCCCTTCGCTCGACCGTGGAGCGGCCCTTCCAACCTCGCACGAGCTGTGCACCCGCTGACATCCGAGGCAGCCAGGGCACGGATTTCGCGCTCGGGAACGGCGTCGGTGTTGGACTGGGCGCAACTGTCACCGGCGCAGGTGGATCAGTTGCGCGGGCGGCGTGTCCACGTTGACGCCGAAGACATCGCCGTGGTTTGGGCGCTCGGGTCACAAGTTGTGTGGACGCCCAATCCAGTGATCCAGTCCTACGCCGCGTACACCGCATACCTCGACAAACTGAACGCAGACCGATACGAGGACGCTGAGCGCGGGGCGGACGCGGTGCTGTATTTCTCGCAGCCCGGCGATGGGCATCATCCCCGGTTTCAGTCGCCCGGGGCCCTCGTTGCACTGTTCTGCAACTTTCAACCGACCACTCCAGGTTTGAGGTTCCAGATCTTCACGCGAACCCAAACACAGTGCGGGCCGCCGACCGCGCGTCAGCCGTTGCAGGGACAGCTGGGTAGACCATTCGCGTGGAGGGCTGCACAACCGGTGCTCGCGGACGACCAGTCGATCGTGGTTGCCAGTTTCGAGCTGCATCGTCGGCCGTTGGAGAAGTTGGACGCAGCGATACGTCTGAGACCGCGAACCTGGACCTTTTCGCTCGGTCCTGCTGACGGGGGAACCAAGTATCGCTTCGACCCTGGGACAGCTGAGTCCGCTCACATCGTGCACCTCCCAACGTGCCTGCGGAACCTTGTTCCACAGTTCGACACGCGTACCTACGACGAAATCACCATCGATCAATCGGATGATGCGCCCCGGATTCCGATCACGATGACGTTGACCCAGATCCCGTTCCGGTGCAGCCAGCGAAGCGTGAATTCGGCCCCCTGAACCCCTGCTAAGGTTCTCAAGCCCTGCCGAAACCGATGTGCGCAACTTGTTGTGTACATCCGAGACGGCAAGGCCAAGTCGATGTCCGGTTGTGCCCGACCCGCTGCAAGCAGCTGGTCGGGGACCCTCCGGCGCACCACATACGTACGCTCTGTACGGCCTCTCGCCGTGCGGAGCGTTTGTGTGTGATGCGTCCGGTCGTCCGGACCGCTCGAATCCCGCTCGAACCAACCCAGCGAGAACTCTTATGACCCGTACAGCGATCGTCGGCGAAAAAGTCGGCATGACACAGCTCTGGGAGAACGACGTCGTCGTTCCCGTGACTGTGGTCAAGGTCAGCCCGGCGCGCGTCGTCCAGGTAAAGACCCCGGAGAACGACGGCTATGCCGCCATCCAGGTCACCTTCGGCACCGTCAAGGCTTCCCGACTCAACGGCCCCCAGAAGGGGCACTTCGACAAGGCCGGCGTCGAGCCGGGTAGCGGGCTCCTCGAGTTCCGTGTCGAGGATGCGTCTGCATGGACGGTCGGACAGACCATTGGCGTCGACCTCCTGACCGATGGTCAGCTCGTCGATGTCACTGCGGTCAGCAAAGGCAAAGGCTTCGCCGGCGTCATGAAGCGGCACAACTTTTCCGGTGTGTCTGCCTCACACGGTTCGCACCGTAACCATCGTGCACCCGGGTCCATCGGTGCATGTGCAACGCCGGGCCGTGTGTTCCGTGGCCAGAAGATGGCAGGCCGCATGGGCACCGATCAGGTCACCACGCAGAACCTGCGCGTTGTCAAGGCCGACGCCGAGCGCGAGCTGTTGCTGGTCCGTGGTTCTGTGCCCGGTCCTAAGGGCGGCACCGTCGTCATCCGATCCGCTTCGAAGGGTAAGTGAGGGTCCTTATGACTGACCTCAAGCTCCGTTCCCACGCCGGTGCCGACCTCGGCGTCGTCGCTGGCGACCCGCACTGGTTCGGTATCGAGCCGAACATCTCGGTCATGCACCAGGTTGTCACCGCTCAGCTCGCCGCCCGTCGTGCCGGCACCCAGAGCACGCTCACCCGAGCCGAGGTTTCCCGCAGCTCCAAGAAGGCCCGTCGTCAGAAGGGCGGCGGTACCTCTCGTCAGGGCTCCATGCGCGGACCTCAGTGGGTTGGTGGTGGCGTCGCACTCGGCCCGAAGCCGCGCAAGTACAACGAGCGCACGCCGAAGAAGATGATCAACCTTGCCCTCCGTTCGGCCCTGTCAGACCGTGCAGCCGACGGTCGTGTCGTCGTCATCGACTCGTTCTCCGGTGCTGCTCCTAAGACCAAGGACGGCGTCAAGTCGTTGGAAGCAATGGGTATTCAGGGCCGTGTCCTGTTTGTACTCGATGCGTCGAGCGAAGCGGAAGTGAACGGCGGCAAAGCGTTGCGCAACCTGCAAGGCGTTCAGCTCATCGAAGCGGGCGAACTCAACACCTACGACGTGCTGCTCAACGATTGGGTGGTCTTCTCGAAGTCCACACTTCCGGGTCTGCCAGCCGACGCAGTTGCAGGGAGCAAGTGACATGAAAGATCCACGTGACGTCATCATCTCGCCGATCGTGAGCGAGAAGTCCTACGGCCTCATCGACAACGGCCAGTACACCTTTGTGGTTGCACCCGGCTCGAACAAGACCGAGATCCGTCAGGCGATCGAGTCGATCTTCTCCGTGCGCGTCGAGAGCGTCAACACGCTCAACCGCAAGGGCAAGCGCAACCGCAACAAAAAGACCGGCAAGTTCCATACCGCACCGACCGAAAAGCGGGCCATCGTCTCGCTCAAGGGCGACGACCGTATTCCGTTGTTCGACAACTAAGGCGTGAGGTAAGCAACCATGGCTCTTCGCACTCGCAAACCAACAAGCGCTGGTCGTCGTTTCCAGTCCGGATCAGATTTCTCCGAGCTCACGACCAACCGCCCCGAGAAGTCGCTCCTCGCGCCTCTTCATAAGACCGGTGGACGCAACGTCTACGGCCGCAAGACGTCGCGTCACCGCGGCGGCGGCCACAAGCGCCAGTACCGGATCATCGATTTCCGTCGCAACAAGGATGGCGTGCCAGCAAATGTCGCCACCATCGAGTACGACCCCAACCGCACATGCCGCATTGCACTGCTGCACTACGCCGACGGTGAGAAGCGCTACATCCTCGCTCCGTCGAAGCTTGGCGTCGGAGACACGGTCGTCAGCGGCCAGGGTGCCGACATCAAGCCTGGTAACGCCTTGCCGATGCGGTTCATCCCGGTCGGTACGGTTGTCCACAATGTCGAGATCAAGCCCGGCGGCGGAGGCAAAATGGCTCGCTCCGCCGGTGTCGGCGTGCAGCTCGTCGCCAAGGAAGGCGACTATGCCACGCTCCGCCTTCCCAGCTCCGAAATGCGGCGCGTCCCGATCGACTGCCGGGCAACCGTCGGTGAGGTCGGCAACTCCGAGCACGAGCTCGAGTCGCTCGGCAAGGCCGGACGCTCCCGCTGGAAGGGCCGTCGGCCGCAAACCCGTGGCGTTGCCATGAACCCTGTCGACCACCCCCATGGTGGTGGCGAAGGCCGAACGTCGGGTGGCCGCCACCCAGTATCGCCGTGGGGCAAGCCTGAGGGCCGCACCCGCGACAAAAACAAGGAAAGCCAGAAGCTCATCGTTCGTCGGCGTAAGAGCCGTACGGGTCGCTGACCAGGGAGTGAGTGAACACACATGCCTCGTAGCCTGAAAAAGGGTCCGTTCATCGATGACCATCTGCTCAAGAAGGTCGATGAGCAGAACTCGAAGAACGACAAAAAGGTCATCAAGACCTGGTCCCGCCGTTCAACCATCATCCCCGACATGATCGGCCACACCATTGCCGTTCACGACGGCCGCAAGCACGTCCCGGTGTACATCACCGAGGCGATGGTCGGCCACAAACTCGGCGAGTTCTCGCCCACCCGTACCTTCCGGTTCCACGCCGGCCAGGAAAAGTCCGGGAGGCGCTGAGCATGACCGGTCCCAAGACCAACCAGTCACCTGTCCGCGCTGCGAAGGGTGGCCAGCACGGCCCCTCGGGCGATCACGCTCGCGCCGAGGCGAAATACATCCGTACGTCCGCGTACAAGATGCGCCCCGTCCTGGACCTCATCCGCGGGCAGAAGGTGGCAGACGCTGCCGACATCCTTCGCCTGTGCGAACGCGATGCTGCCACCACCATCGGCAAGGTCCTTCGTTCGGCGGTTGCCAACGCAGTCAACAACGATGGTAAGTCCGCAGACGAGCTGTATGTCTCTGCCTGCTTCGCTGATGAAGGCCCCACTATCAAGCGGTTCACCCCGCGTGCCCGTGGGCGCACCGGCAAAATCCTGAAGCGCTCGAGCCACATCACGGTGCTGGTCAGCCAGCTTCCGGAGAACCAGCTCGGCGCTGCCCGTGCCAAGTCCGATGCGGCCGTCGAAGCTCGTGCTCGTCGTACCGCTGGCAACCGGGCCAAGTCCGAGGCCGGCGCCGCCGACACCCGTCGTGCAGGGTCCGGAACGACCGAGACCGTTGCCGGTGCCACGATGACCGAAGAGGCCGCAGTCGCAACTGACGTAGTCGAGGTGGAAACGCCAGAGGTACAGCCGCTCGTCTCCGCAACCGAAACCGTTGTCTCGACGACGGCCGATGCAGCCAACGCTTCCAACGAAGCTGACGAAGCTGACGAAGTTGGCGCCACTGCCGGTACCGACCGCTTGAACCAGATCATCGGCATCGGGCCGAAGTTGGAAGAAGAGCTCAACGCGGCAGGTATCACCACCTTCGCCCAGCTCGCTGCCCTGTCAGACGACGAAGTCACTGCACTCGATGCCAAGGTCACGCGCTCCGCTGACCAGATCAAGGAATGGCGCACACAAGCGCAGCAGATCCTTGATGGCACGTGGGTTGACACGAGCACGAAGAACACCTGAGCGGAACCCCCGGAAAGAACTGGAACGACAAGACAATGGGTCAGAAAGTCAATCCCTACGGCTTCCGCCTCGGTATCACCACCGATTGGAAGTCACGCTGGTTCGCAGATCGCGACTACAAGAAGTACCTCATCGAGGACCAGCGCATCCGCCGCTACCTGATGAAGGAACTCAAGAAGGCCTTCATCAGCCGCGTCGAGATCGAGCGCACCCGCGATCGTCTCCGCGTCGATGTGCACACTGCACGTCCAGGCATTGTGATTGGCCGCAAGGGTGCTGAAAGCCAGCGCCTCACCGCAGGTCTGCAGGCAATCACGCAGAACCCCAAGGTGCAGCTCAACATCGTCGAGATCAAGCAGCCCGAACTTGATGCTGCACTCATCGCACAGGGCGTCGCAGATCAGCTCGCCGGTCGTGTCAGCTTCCGTCGTGCCATGAAGCGCGCCGTGCAGACCGCCCAGAAGGCAGGAGCGCTCGGTATCAAGGTTCAGTGTTCCGGTCGTCTAGGCGGGGCTGAAATGAGCCGCTCCGAGTGGTATCGCGAAGGCCGTGTGCCTCTGCACACCCTTCGCGCTGACATCGACTACGGCTTCCGCGAGGCCGAGACCACGTACGGCCGCCTCGGCGTCAAGGTTTGGATCTACAAGGGCGACATCCTGCCGTACAAGACCATCACCGACGACAAGATCAGCCGCGAAGCTGCCATGGCTGCCGGCGAGACTGTTGGTGCTGCTCGCCCCCGTCGAGTCATTTCGGCTGGTGGAGGCCGTCGTCGTGCCGAGGAAACCGAAGCAGTTGCCGAAGCTCCCGCAGTTGCTTCTGATGAAGCGCCAGCCGAAGACGCACCTATCAACACAGCTCCCATCATCCAGAACGCCGACCCCGAACTCGAAGCACGCCTCAACCGCGAAGAAGAGCTGGAACGTCGTGCGAATGCAGGCCATGAGACGCCTCACTTCCGGATGGGAGAGGACTGACCCATGTTGATGCCCCGACGCATCGCGCACCGCAAGCATCAGCGCGGCCGTATGACAGGTGTCGCCAAGGGTGGCACCGAGCTCAACTTCGGTGACTACGGCATTCAGGCGCTTGAACCGGCCTGGGTTTCCGCTCGCCAGATCGAAGCAGCTCGTATTGCCATGACCCGCCGTGTCAAGCGTGGCGGAAAGATTTGGATTCGGGTGTTCCCCGACAAACCAGTCACGGCCAAGCCGGCCGAGACCCGCATGGGCTCCGGAAAGGGCAACCCGGAGTACTGGGTGGCCGTCGTGAAGCCAGGTCGCATCCTGTTCGAGATGCAGGGCGTCTCCGAGGAGCTTGCGCGCGAGGCGCTCGAACTGGCCATCCAGAAGCTGCCGATGAAGGCGCGCTTCGTGAGCAAGGAAGAGGCACTCTGATGGCCCGTTCGATCAAGACCCTCGTCGAGCTGTCCGACGCCGAACTTGTCGGCAAGCTCGCCGAGACCAAGCAAGAGTTGTTCAACCTCCGCTTCCAGCGGGCTCAGGGACAGCTCGAGAATTCAGCACGGCTCGGCTTCCTTCGTAAGGACGTCGCCCGGATCAACATGCTGCTGCGTGCCCGTGAAATTGCGGCCGCTGAAGCGCTTGCGACAACAGGGAAGAAGTGACCATGAGCGACATCGAAGCAACTGCTTCCCCCGCTGCCACCGACACAGCTGGAACCGAGTCGGCCGACCGGAACCGCCGCAAAGTGCGCGAAGGCCAGGTCGTGTCGGCCGGCATGAACAAGACCATCGTGGTCGCGGTTGTCGAGCGCACCCGCCACGCCCGGTATTCAAAGACCATCCAGCAGACCCAGCGCCTGTATGCCCATGACGAGGCCAACGACGCCAAGGTCGGCGACCGTGTCCGGGTCATGGAGACCCGCCCGCTGTCGAAGCTCAAGCGTTGGCGCCTCGTCGAAGTCCTGGAGCGTGCACGATGATTCAAACCGAATCCCGACTCCGTGTCGCCGATAACACCGGCGCACGCGAAGTTCTCGTCATCAAGGTTCTCGGTGGCACCCGTCGCCGGTATGCCAGCGTCGGCGATGTCATCATCTGCGCAGTCAAGGACGCCATCCCCAACGGGTCGGTCAAGCGCGGCGACGTGGTTCGCTGCGTCGTGGTGCGCACGAAGAAGGAGAAGCGCCGCAAAGACGGTAGCTACATCCGATTCGACGACAACGCGGCAGTGGTCATCAACGACAAGCTCGAACCACGCGGAACCCGCATCTTCGGCCCAGTCGGCCGGGAACTGCGCGACAAGAAGTTCATGCGCATTGTTTCGCTCGCACCGGAGGTGATCTGACATGTCAGGTCTCAAGGTCAAAAAGGGTGACACCGTCATCGTGCTGTCCGGCAAGGACAAGGGCCGCACCGGCGAGGTTCTTGTCGCCATGCCTTCGAAGGGCCAGGTGCTCGTAGGCGGTATCAATGTCGCCAGGCGCCATACCAAGCAGCGTTCTGCCAACAGCCAAGCCGGCATCTTCGACAAGGAAATGCCGATCGATGCGTCGAACGTCGCACCGGTCGGCAAGGCCGGCAAACCAGCCAAGGTCGGCTACAAGGTTGCCGCAGATGGTACCAAGTCCCGTTTCGACAAGCGTTCCGGAGCAGCACTATGAGCAGCACCACCCTGGCACCGCGGCTCAAGCTGCGCTTCGTGGAGACCATCCGTCCGCAGCTGCAGCAAGATCTTGGCCTGAAGAACGTGATGGAGGTGCCGCGTCTCGAAAAGATCGTGGTCAACTCCGGTGTTGGTCGTGCCACCCAGCAGCCTTCGCTGCTCGAAGGTGCAATCGCCGACATCACCAAGATCACCGGTCAGAAGCCGGCCATAGCGCGTGCCAATAAGTCGATCGCTGGCTTCAAGCTGCGTGAAACTCAGGCGATCGGCGTCAAGGTCACTCTTCGAGGCGACCGGATGTGGGAGTTCTTCGACCGCCTCGTGGCGCTCGCGATACCCCGCATCCGCGACTTCCGCGGCCTCAACCCGAAGTCGTTCGACGGACGTGGCAATTACACGTTCGGCATCACCGACCAGCTGATCTTCCCGGAGATCGACTACGACAAGATCGACGCACCTCGCGGATTCGACATCACGATCGTGACGACCGCCCGCACCAACGCCGAAGGCAAAGCATTGCTCAATGCATTCGGCTTCCCGTTCAAGCGCGAAGGACAGAACTGACATGGCAAAAACTGCGCTGAAGAACAAGGCCGAGAAGAAGCCGAAGTACAAGGTACGTGCGTATACGCGCTGCCAGCGCTGCGGCCGCCCTCGGTCGGTGTTCCAGAAGTTCGGCCTGTGTCGCGTCTGCCTACGCGAGATGGTCCACGCCGGCGAGGTTCCCGGCGTCAAGAAGGCTTCCTGGTAGGGGTGGGGCACAATGTCAATGACTGATCCAATCGCCGACATGCTGACCCGTGTCCGCAACGCCAACACGGCGATGCACGACACCGTCAAAATGCCTTCGTCGAAAATGAAGGAATCGCTCGCCAAGATCCTCGTCCGCGAGGGCTACGTGGCTGGCTACAACATCAAGCTGAACGACGGCCGTCCTGGCTCGACGCTCGAGATCGAGTTGAAGTACTCGGCCGAACGCGTTCGCTCCATCTCTGGCATCCAGCGGGTCTCAAAGCCTGGCCTACGTGTCTATCGCCAAGCCGACCAGCTCCCCCGGGTGTTGGGCGGAATGGGTGTGGCTGTCCTATCCACCAGTCATGGCCTGCTCACCGACCGCGAGGCGCGTTATCGCCACGTGGGCGGCGAGATCGTCTGCTTCGTGTGGTGATGGTCAATGTCTCGAATCGGTAAGAACCCCATCATTGTTCCAACAGGCGTCACGGTTACCGTCGCCGAAGGAACCATCACCGTCAAGGGCGGCAAGGGCACGCTCACGCGGACCCTTCCGGGCTCGATCAGTGTCCGCGAAGAGGGTTCCACCCTTGTCGTCGAACGCCCGAACGAGGAGCGTTCCTCCAAGGCGCTGCACGGCCTCACCCGCACCCTGGTGTCCAACATGGTGACCGGCGTCAGCACCGGTTTCACAAAAGAGCTCGAGATCATCGGCGTCGGTTACCGCGCCATTGCTCAGGGCAGCAACAAGATCGAGTTGGCGCTCGGCTTTTCCCATCCTGTGTTCGTCGATGCCCCTCAGGGAATCGAGTTCGAGGTCCCGACGGCCACCAGGCTGATCGTCAAGGGCATCGACAAGGAACAGGTCGGCCAGGTCGCTGCCAATATCCGCAAGATCCGCAAGCCCGAGCCGTACAAGGGCAAGGGTGTCCGTTACCTGGGCGAGAACGTCCGTCGTAAGGCCGGCAAGGCCGCCAAGAAGTGATCGGGAATCGTTAGATGCCTACCGCAACCCAGAAGAAGCAGCAGGGCCGCATCCGCCGCCATGCACGCGCCCGCAAGAAGGTCGCCGGCACCGCCGTGCGGCCCCGTCTCGCCGTGTTTCGTTCCAACAGCCATATCGTGGCTCAGGTGATCGACGACCTGTCAGGTCGTACCCTGGCCGCTGCGTCATCGCACGAGGCTTCCATCAAGTCGGCCGGTCATACCGGCAACAAGGTCGCTTCGGCAAAGGTCGGCACGCTGATTGCCGAGCGCGCCAAGGCAGCCGGCGTCGACAAGGTCGTCTTCGACCGTGGCGGGTTCATCTATCACGGCCGCATCGCTGCGGTTGCCGACGCTGCTCGCGCAGCAGGACTGGAGTTCTGAGATGGCAAACGAGCGAGATTCCCGTGGCCCCGGCAACGACAATCGCCAGGAACGCGCTGACGGCTTCGAAGAGCGGGTCATCCACATCAACCGTGTGGCCAAAGTCGTCAAGGGCGGTCGTCGTTTCCAGTTCACCGCTCTCGTGGTGATCGGCGACGGCAACGGCAAGGTCGGTCTCGGCTACGGCAAGGCCAAGGAGGTGCCCGCCGCAATTGCGAAGGGTGTCGAAGCGGCCAAGCGCAATCTGTTCTCCGTGCCGCTTGCCGGCTCCACCATCACCCACCCCATCATGGGCGAGAAGGGTGCCGGTCGGGTCATGTTGAAGCCCGCTGCTCCCGGTACCGGCGTCATTGCCGGTGGTGCTGCCCGTGTCATCCTCGAAGCCGCTGGCATCCACGACGTGCTCTGCAAGTCGCTGGGTTCGTCGAACGGCCTCAACGTCGCCCAGGCAACGATCGCCGGTCTTCAAGGGCTTCGCAGCCCTGACCAGATCGCGAAGCTCCGCGGCAAGACGCCGGAAGAAGTCACTCCCGGCGGCGTGCTGCGTGCGTACAACGAAACCAAGCGCGCCAGGGCCGCCTCTTCAGGAGTCTCGGCATGATGTTGAAGGTCACTCAGATTCATTCCACCATCGGTACGCTTCCTAAGCAGCGGGGCACCATCCGTGCACTCGGCCTGGGCAAGATCGGCCGCAGCAACACCCTCCCAGACCGTCCTGAGATCCGCGGCATGATCGCTCGTGTACCGCATCTTGTGAAGGTCGAAGAAGTCGCAGAGAACTCGGAGAACTGAGATGGCGATCAAACTGCACGACCTTCGGCCGGCTCCCGGCTCGGTCAAAGAACGCAAGCGCGTCGCCCGTGGTATTGCCGCCGGTGGCGGTAAGACCGCTGGGCGTGGAACGAAGGGCCAGAAGGCTCGTCGCAACATCAAACCCGGTCTCGAAGGCGGTCAGACGCCGCTGTACCGTCGTCTGCCGAAGCTGCGCGGCTTCAACAACCCGTTCCGGGTCGAGTACGAGGTCATCAACCTCGACACGTTGCAGGCCTTCGCCGATGAGCATGGCACGGTCGTGACGCCGGAAACGCTGCGTGCAGCGAGCGCCGTACCGAAGAAGGGCCTCATCAAGGTTCTCGGGCGGGGAGCGCTTTCTGCCAAGGTCGACGTCAGTGCTCACGCCTTCTCGAAGTCCGCGCTTGCTGCAATCACCGCAGCCGGTGGCACCGTGACCGAACTTCCTCTGCCCTTCGGTGTCCGCCCGGCGGCTCAGGGCAATCAGTTCACCAACCGCTAAGTTTCTTCAGGGGCTGACCGGGCATTCGTCGATGCGGTGCACGTTCGTGCATCGACCGGCGAAGTCCTGGCCAGCCCCTAACTTGTTCTCAAGCGCCGGGAGCCAAGTACCCGGCGCAGACGTGATCGATCCTGAAAGGACCGATGCCCCGTGTCCAGCCTGTTGAATGTCTTCAAGGTTCCCGAGCTCCGCAAGAAGATCCTGTTCACGATCTTCATCCTTGCGCTGTACCGATTCGGCACCCACATCCCAACCCCTGGTATCTCGCTCGACCAGGTACGTCGTCTCCGGGACGCGGGCTCCGGCGCTGGCGGCATTGTCGGCTTCCTTGACCTGTTCTCCGGTGGCGCACTGACGAACTTCTCCGTGTTTTCGCTCGGCATCATGCCGTACATCACCGCGTCGATCATCATGCAGTTGCTGACGGTGGTCATCCCGAAGCTGGAGAAGTGGTCGAAGGAAGGTGCCACCGGGCAGAAGAAGATCACCCAGTGGACGCGTTATCTGGCTATCGCCCTCGGCGTGATGCAGGCCGCCACGTACAGCTACATCTTCCACAACGGTGGCCGCGGCTTCTTCGGCGCTGCTGGCGAGAACATCGACCTGTTTCCCGCCGGCGCATACAACGTGCCTCGGGTGTTGCTGGTGGTGCTCACGCTGACAGCGGGCGTTGCCCTTGTGATGTGGCTCGGAGAGCTGGTCACCCAACGCGGCATCGGTAATGGCATGTCCATCCTGATCTTCGCCAACGTGGTGAGCCGTCTCCCGTTCCAGTTGGAGAACATCCGCCGGTCCCAGGGCTGGACAACGTTCGTCATCATCCTCTTTTTCATCCTTGCGATGATCGTGGCCATCGTCTTCGTCGACAACGGCCAGCGCAGAATCCCCGTCGAGTTCGCGAAACGAATGGTCGGACGGCGCATGATGGGCGGTCAGAACACCTACATTCCGCTGAAGGTGAACCAGGCCGGCATCGTTCCGCTGATCTTCGCCAGCTCGGTGCTGAACTTCCCTGTGCTGCTCGGCAACGTGCTTCCAGCCGGCGCTCGGCAGTGGATCAACGACAACCTGATCCAGTCCGACAACCTCTGGTACATCTCGTTCTACGGGTTGCTCATCGTGTTCTTCGCGTACTTCTACACGGCGATCTCGTTCGACCCGCACCAGCAGGCAGAAAGCCTCCAGAAGCAGGGCGGTTACATCCGGCCCATTCGTCCTGGCCGCGACACAGAGCGCTACCTGCAGCGGTTGCTGAACCGCATCACGTTGCCGGGCGCGTTGTTCATCACGATGATTGCATTGGTGCCGTCGTTCCTGTTGTACGTGTTCAACGTGTCCAACTTTGGGTTCGCCGGCACGTCGATCCTGATCGCCGTTGGCGTTGCACTCGAGACCGTCAAGCAGATCGACTCGCAGCTGATGCTGCGCAACTACGAGGGCTTCCTCGAAGGGTCTGCCACCCGTCGACGCCCTCAGCAGATGGTTCGCTGAGTCGTCGAACCGACGACTCACTCTTCTGGAACGCTCTCGTCGGTTACCTCGTTCGGCCGTGCGGGCTGTGACAGCGATCCCCGCCTTCGCCCTTTCCGGTCGCCGGACACGGTTCACTGGCGCGTCTGACTTGTGCGGGCCGGCTCCCACGGGGCAGGCTGGTTCGTCATGAGTGTCGGCGTTCGGATGTTGATTCTGGGGAAGCAGGGTGCTGGTAAAGGAACCCAGTGTGTCCAGTTGTCCCGCCATTACGTGGTGCCCCACATTTCCACCGGCGACATCTTCCGCGCCGCGATGAAACAGGGCACTGCGATGGGACAACTCGCACGTATTTATGTCGACGACGGCAAGCTGGTCCCAGACGAAGTCGTCATCGGCATCGTGGCTGAGCGTCTGTCCGAGAAGGACGCGCGTGGCCGTGGGTTCATCCTCGACGGGTTCCCGCGGACCGTGCATCAGGCCAAGGCGCTCACCAAACTGCTGAAGCCGCAGGCACTCGATGTGGTGATCGACCTTGCGGTCGATACCACGCTGGTGCTCGGCCGCCTGGCGTCTCGGCGTGTGTGTTCGTCGTGCGGCCAGAATTACTCGGTCCAGAAGCCACCAAAGATGGGTTGGATCTGCGAGCACTGCGGCGGCGACGTTGTGCAGCGCGACGATGACAAACCCGAGGCAATCCGCACCCGCCTTGACCTCTACGAATCGCAGACGGCACCGTTGATCAACCACTACAGCGAAGAAGGACTGCTCTTCCAGGTCGACGGGTCCGAGCCTATGGACGACGTGTTCAACCGCATCGTTGACGTGATCGACGATCGGGTTGCCCGTCGTCCGTAACCGCTCGGAAGGAAACCTTTCGACGACACCCAGACCATCAGCCCGTCCTGAAAGTCAGCGTATTTGATGCGAATTAGCTGATTCGAACTAGAGGCGTTCGATGATGGTGACGTTGGCCTGGCCGCCGCCTTCACACATTGTCTGCAGGCCGAACCGGCCGCCGGTGCGTTCAAGCTCGCACAGCAGCGTGGTCATCAGCCGCACCCCTGTGGCACCGAGCGGGTGACCGAGAGCGATGGCACCGCCATTCACGTTCACCTTGGCGTGGTCGGCACCGGTCTCCTTCATCCATGCCATCACAACAGGAGCGAACGCTTCGTTGATCTCGACGAGGTCGATGTCGTCGATGGTCATCTTTGCCTTTTCCAGCGCCTTCAGTGTGGCTGGGATGGGTGCGCTCAGCATCATGATGGGGTCTGCCCCGCGGACGCTGATGTGGTGGATACGCGCCCGAGGAGTGAGGCCATGGTCCTTCAGACCCTGCTCGCTGACCACCAGCACCGCCGCGCTGGCGTCGGAGATCTGGCTGGCGACAGCAGCGGTGATCCGGCCGCCAGGCGTCAGCGTGGACAGGCTGCGGATCTTGTCGAGGTTCGGTTCACGGACGCCCTCGTCGAAGGTCAATCCGTTCAGGGGGACGATCTGTCCGTCGAAGCGACCCTCGGCTCGGGCGCGCATCGCCCGGAGATGCGACTCGACGGCGAAACCTTCCATGTCCTCGCGCGACAGGTTCCATTTCTCAGCCATCATCTCGGCGCCGCGGAACTGTGACACCTCTTGGTCGCCGTAACGGGCCAGCCACCCCTGCGACCCATGGAAGGGGTGCGGCGTGCCGAGGCTGTCGCCGACCAACGCCGAGGTACTGATCGGGATCATGCTCATGTTCTGCACGCCGGCTGCAACGACGATGTCGGACGTGCCGCTCATCACCGCCTGGGCTGCGAAGTGAACCGACTGCTGCGAACTGCCGCATTGACGGTCGATGGTGACGCCGGGTACGTGTTCGGGCAAGCCGGCCGCGAGCCACGCGGTGCGACCGATGTCGCCCGACTGCGGGCCGACCTGATCCAGGCACCCCATCACGACGTCCTCGACTGCGCCCGGGTCGATACCTGTGCGCTCCATCAGGACCTTGAGCGTGTGGGCGCCAAGATCAGCCGGGTGGATCTGGGACAGCGAGCCGCCGCGCTTACCGACCGGGGTGCGGACGGCATCGACGATGTAGGCCTCGGGCATGGGTGCTCCTGTGCGAAAACTGGGTCGTGAAACCTGGGGCCAGTACCTTTCCAAACTTTGACCGGTTCGCCCCAATTGAGGTGCAAGCTGCGCAGCCGTCAGCTGACGGTTTCTTCGCTTTCGTCGAGAATGCTCGGTTCTTCGACCGGTGCAGGTGCCGCCGGCGCCGCGGTTGTGGCGGCCGCGGCGAGCGTCGTCTCGGTGCGTGGCGTGGTGGTGGTTGCTTGACCCGGGACCGTGTTCAGCACGCTGTCCAGTTGCTGGTCGGCGGCGCTATAGGCGTGCGTGGACACCACGGTGACCCGGCACGACGGTGCGGTGTTGCGCAGGTCCCAGCAGGGTGCGGCGGTGCTGACGATCGTGACGATGCCGTCGAGCGGGTCGCCGCTGTTGTCCTCGAAGCGCGATGCTGGTGTCGACGGTTCGGTGACACGGCAGGTGCTGCCAACCGGGATTCCCGTGATGAGACGCGTCTGCCCGTTGGACAACAAGAGGGTCTGCAGAAACCCGACCTCGCCACAGGTGACCTGCAATTGATACGTGCCGATACTTGTTTCTGGTGCGCCAGAGACGACCTTGCTGATGATGAGGTCGCCGGTGTAGCGGTGTGCGACGGTCACAGACTGCCCGTTCGCCAGGGCTGGAGCCGATCGGAATACGCCAGCGTCGATGATTCCACCGAGCGGTTCCGGAGTGGACCCGTCGCTACGATCGGTCTGGGTGGTTGTGTACTGGGTCTGCGCGCCCTCAGCTGCCGCTGTGACGGTGCAAAGGTCACCGGTCGCCAGGCCTGGGATGTCACCTGCGCCAATCGTTCTTGATGCGCCGGGAGCCAGCGAGGCAACTCGTTGTCCGACGGCAGCGCCGGAAGCCGTCCGACAGACCACGGTGGCTTCATAGGTCCGCGCAACGACACCGGCCGGCGGTGTGCCGAGGACTGACATCACCACGGTGACAGCAGGAATTCCCTGGGCGCCGGCACCGCCGGCAGATTCCATCGTCAACGAGCGCAGGAGGATGAACAAACAGCCGACCACCACGATTCCGAATCGAGCGAATCGCCTTCCGGTGCGCATGGCACGACCATAGACCGGGCGAAGTGGCAGCGAGCGGTGGCCGAAGGGTGAGCACGGTTCACCATTCAGTATTCGCATCGGTCCTGGCGTTCGGCTCCCCGCCGTTCTAGGGTGCCCCCATGGCGAGGAACTGGCAGGCAGGAAGCGCAGTTCTCGGAGTCGTGATAGCGGCGACGTTGATCGCGTCCGCCCCCACGGGCGTGGCCCAACCAGCAACCACCACAACGGTGCCACCGACTTCGTCGGGCAGTGCGCCGCCGGTGGATGCCACCAGCGCCCCGTCGGTTGCACCGTCGGGAGCGGCCTTCGACACCACAATTCCGGCCAACCCGATCGTTATCGGCGGGCCAGGGGTGAGTGTTCCGACCGACGGAACCGTCAACTTCGTGTTTTTGGGGACAGCTGGGCAAACGGTGTTCGTCCGCGCCAACCGACCCTGGTCGATGCAGGACCCGTACGGTGCGCGTCCGCCGCTCAGTGGCTCCACGGTCCGGCTGGTGCATTCGGGTCGCTATCTCCTGAATCTTGAGAAGGGGCTGCTGGCGCCAGCCACGGTTGCGGTGACTGCCGTCAGCCCCACTCCGGTCGTGCTCCGGGCAGGCGTCGGTCAACTCATCGTGTTCGACTCCGCACAAACACGCGAACAGTATGCGCGCGTGCCAGTTCGCGGGGGCATTCGTTACATGATTGCCACTCGGCCCGGGCAGTCCGCCTCGTTCTGCGCCGCCGATTGGACCAAGTTCATCGAGGCATTGGGCTGTGTCTCCTCTCCTTCGGTCGGTGACGCTGATTCTGCAGCGACGTTCATTCCGACCGTGGATCAGGAAGTCGTCGTCTCCGCTTCGTATGTCCCGGGCGAAACAGTTCCCAACCCGACCGTCCGCATCGAGGAACTGCCGAGCGACATCCTCGTCGACCCGACGGTCACGCCCATCACGGAACTCAACCCAGCACCCAATCAGCGTGTGGTCATTCCGTTCTGGGGCACTCCGGCACAGCGTGCTGTCCTCAGTTCACCGGTTGCGGGCAACGTCGTACCGTGGGGCCAACCCTGGATCGACAAGGAAGCGGGTTCGGCGGGCTCCGTCAAGGTGTACGCAACCCCGGTGTCGTTCAGCCCGAAGCAGCCTCCGTTTGTTGCATGGTCCAATGGGCTCAGCGCCCAGCGGTTCGGTGTGTACCGAGGCGAGGATACGGCTGTTGTCGTCCCGGCCACCGGGCAACCGGTTGCGGTTCGCAACAGCGCCTGGTTCGCTGCCGTTGGTTCGCTTCCGGTGGAGCCGGGTGGTCGGTACGTGCTGCAGATCACCGGTTCGGCCGTCCGTCCGGTTTCGTTGGGTCTGCGAGACCCCGCCGGAAAATTGACCTCCAACTTCGCACCGTGGCAGTGGACCGAAGACGGTGCACAGCAGCGCGCCGTCACCTCGTTCACCGCCGATCGAGGCGGCAATTGGGCGATCGAGATCCGCCCGTCGGGCAACGCGGTGAAAGACGTGGCGGTGTCGTTGCTCAAAGTCGGTGGCGGGGGGTCCTTCGAAGGAGCGGTCGTCGTCGATGACGTCCTGACGGTGGGCGACGAGACCGATGTGCAGCTGAGCCCGAACGAGTTCGCCCGGTTCACTTTGAAGCTGGACGACGCGACACCGCAGATCATCCAGCCCGAGGTACTGAAGTTCCGCAACAAGACTTTCCAGCCGTCTGCCGTCGACATGAGCCTGTGGGACTCGCGTGGCAGGCTCGTGTGGAGCAACAACCGGACGGTCGACGAGGAAGTGCTGTCCGGGCGGCTCGGCACCGAGAAGGACCTCACGGAACGGTTTGCCACGGTGGCCGCAGCCGACGCCTACACCCTGATCATCGATCCGCTGGTCAACGTGTCCGGACGGTTCCGGGTCTCGGTGAAGTCGTCGCCTGTGATCAGCGACGTCCCACTTGGCGGAGGAGCTATTCCGGTGCTTCCCGGCGGCACACAGACCGGTGTCGTCGAGGTCCGCACGCCGACTCGGTATCGGGTGCAGGGCACAACCGCATGCATGGAGGCGAGCTCCACGGTCGAGATGGGTGGCCAGAGGCGATGTCTTCAGAGCGGGGAGTCGATCACACTCCCTGTGGGAGTGCACCGCTTCAGCTTCAGTCCGAAGGTCGTCGTCTCCGCCACCTTCGGCGCTGTTGCTGCCGATTCGCCGGACCTCCGGCCGACGGTGAACGCCACCCTGGGAGGCCGCATCAGCATTCCTTTGGGTGGGTCGGTCGGTGTCGTCCGTTTCGCGCTCTCAGCGGGAAATCGGGTGCAGTTGGACGAACTCAACGGTGTCGTCGTCGAGCCAGACGGCACGGTCCGAGACGTCGGTCCTGTGTACGTGGCCACGGCCCCGGGGACTTACGAACTGCGAGTGGCGCAGACGCTTGGCACGATCGCTCGGTCGGGTGTGATCAGGCGTGCACCGGCCGAGGTTTCGACGACTGCGTTGAAGGTCGGTGCGGCCAAGTCTTCGGTCTTTGCGCTGGTCAATGGGACCAGGCTCGAAGCGCGAGTAGTCGTTGCGAATCCAGGCAAGGGAAAAGTGTCGGGAGTTGCGCTGGACCTGTTCGCCGCCGAAGGCGGTTCCGTGCGGTTCCTGTATGCCGCCGACGAGCGTGAACGGCGCTATGGTGGGCCGGGCGGCTCGGATGGGTCGGACGGCTCGGATGGGTCGGACGGATTCGTCGAAATGCCGCCAGGAACGTACCGATTTGTCTTCGTTGGTGACGGTGCGGTGCGTCTCCGCCTCGCCCGTCTCGTCGGCTGATCAGACCGGTCAGCGGGCCGAACAGGCGCTGCTACACTCTCCTCTCGGCCTATTTGGCCAACCCTGTACCACCGCGTCTAGGAGGACGTTCTGCCAAAGCCCAAGGACGATGCGATTGTGTTTGAAGGCACAATCACCGAGCCACTCCCGAACGCCATGTTCCGGGTCGAGCTCGAAAATGGCCACAAGGTTCTGGCCCACATCTCCGGCAAGATGCGGATGCATTACATCCGTATCCTCCCCGGCGACAAGGTTCAGGTTGAACTCACCCCGTACGACCTCACCCGAGGTCGGATCACCTATCGATACAAATAGCGAGCTCAGTGTGAAGCATGCATGCAAAGAGGTTCGGGCATGAAGGTCCGTCCCTCGGTCAAAGCGATCTGCGAGAAGTGCAAGGTCATCCGTCGGCACAACCGCGTGATGGTCATCTGCACCAACCCGCGGCACAAGCAGAGGCAGGGCTGATTCATGGCTCGTCTTTCTGGCGTCGATATTCCGCGTGACAAGCGCGTCGAGATTTCGCTCACGTACATCTTCGGGATCGGTCGCCCAACGGCGAATTCGATGCTCGAATCGTGCGCGATCGACAAGAACACCCGGGTCAAGGATCTGACCGACGACGAGGTCAACCGCCTCCGTGCCTGGATCGACCAAAACGTGAAGGTCGAAGGCGATCTGCGCCGCGACATCTCGCAAGACATCAAGCGCAAGATGGAAATCGGCTGCTACCAGGGCATTCGTCACCGTCGTGGCCTGCCTGTCCGTGGTCAGCGCACGCACACCAATGCTCGTACTCGGAAGGGTCCTAAGAAGACCGTTGCCGGCAAGAAGAAGGCTCCGAGGAAGTAAGCCATGGCAAAGCCAAAGCCGGGCGGTCGTCGCCCACGCAAAAAGGAACGCAAGAACATCTCGTTCGGCGTTGCCCACATCAAGAGCGCGTTCAACAACACCATCGTGTCCATCACCGATCCGTCGGGCAACGTCCTGGCGTGGTCGTCGTCCGGCAACGTGGGTTTCAAGGGCAGCCGCAAGTCCACGCCGTTCGCGGCGCAGCTTGCCGCCGAGGCAGCCGCCCGTCGGGCCATGGAGCACGGTGTGCGCCGGGTCGACGTGATGGTGAAGGGTCCTGGCTCCGGCCGGGAATTGGCGATTCGTTCGCTGCAGAGCGCAGGCATCGAGGTCGGCGTCATCCGTGACGTCACCCCTATGCCCCACAACGGGTGCCGCCCCTCGAAACGGCGGAGGGTCTAGTCATGGCTCGTTACACCGGCCCCGTTTGCCGTCTGTGTCGTCGCGAAAAGCAGAAGCTCTTCCTGAAGGGCGCAAAGTGCGACTCCACGAAGTGCCCTATCGAGCAGCGCCCCTACCCTCCTGGTGAGCACGGCCGCGGCCGTGTCAAAGAATCCGAGTACATGCTTCAGCTTCGAGAGAAGCAGAAGGCCCGTCGCATCTATGGCGTGCTGGAGAAGCCGTTCCGCAACCTGTTCGAAGAAGCAGACCGCCAAAGCGGCGTCACCGGCGAGAATCTGCTGCGCATGCTCGAACTTCGCCTCGACAACGTGGCGTTCCGCGCCGGTTGGTCTGCAAGCCGTTCGCAGGCTCGCCAGTTCGTCCGCCACGGTCACGTTGCCGTCAACGGCAAGCGCGTCACGATCCCCAGCTACCAGGTTCGCCGCGGAGACGCCATCTCGCTGCGTGCCAAGGGTCGCGACATGATCGTGATTCAGCACAACATCGACACCCTCGACCGCAAACTGGTTGCGTGGCTCGAAAAGGGCGACGAGGGCAAGGCCGTTACGGTCCGGGAACTTCCGCTTCGTGAGCACGTCGATGCTCCCGTGCGCGAGTCGCTCATCGTCGAGTTGTACAACAAGTAATCGTCCGCTGGGGCCGGGCCTTCGGGCCGGCCGCCAGAGTAGAGAAATCACCACCTCAAGAGGTCTCCATGCTCATCATCCAGCGGCCGTCCGTCGAAGCAGCCGGTGAACCAGAAGGCAATCGCCAGAAGTTCACCATTTCGCCACTCGAGCCGGGCTTCGGCCATACGCTCGGCGCAACACTGCGCCGCACACTTCTGTCGTCCATCCCCGGGGCTGCTATCACGCAGGTCCGCTTCGACGATTCGTTGCACGAGTTCGCAACCATCTCGGGCGTCAAGGAAGACATCACCGACATCATCTTGAACCTGAAGGACCTTGTCCTGCAGGTCGAAGGTGATGAGCCGGTGCAGCTCCGCCTCGACGTGCGCGGACCGGCTACGGCCACCGCGGCCGACATCCCGTTGCCGACCGGCACCGAGATCCTCAACCCCGAGCTGGTCATCGCCACGCTCAACGGCAAGGGTCGTCTCGCAATCGACATCACCGTCGAACGCGGCCGCGGCTATGTCTCGGCAGACCGCAACAAGAAGTCGTCGGTCATCGGGGTTGTCCCGGTCGACTCGATCTTCTCACCGGTCCGCCGGGTTGCCTTCAGCGTCGAGCCAACCCGTGTGGAGCAGTCGACCAACTTCGACAAGCTCAACCTCGACATCGAAACCGACGGCTCCATCAGCCCGCAGGACGCGTTGGCTTCGGCCGGCGACACGCTGCGCACGTTGTTCGGCCTCGTTGCAGACATGAGCGAAGAGCCGCAGGGCTTGTCACTCGGCGAAACCTCTGCCATCGGTTCCGGCTCACCGGACCTCGACCTTCCCATCGAAGACCTCGAGCTGTCCGAGCGTCCCCGCAACTGCCTCAAGCGCGCTCAGGTCAACACCATCGGCGAGCTTGTGCAGCAGACCGAGGACGATCTGCTTGCCATCACCAACTTCGGCCAGAAGTCGCTGGACGAAGTCATTCAGAAGCTCGACGAGCGCGGACTGTCGCTGCGCACCAAGGACCGGTAAGGAACCGCCATGCCAGCAACACCAAAGAAGGGCCACCGTCTCGGTTCCGGTCCTGCGCACCAGAAGGCCATGCTTGGCAACCTGATCTCGTCGCTCATCGCGGCCGAGTACCTGGTCACCACCGAGGCCAAGGCCAAGGCTTTGCGTCCAGTCGCAGAGAAGATGATCACCAAGGCGAAGAACGGCGGCGTGCACAATCAGCGCCAGGTCGTTGCCTTCATCCGTGACAAAGAAATGGCTTCGAAGCTGTTCACCGAGGTTGGCCCGCGTTACGAACAGCGCAACGGTGGCTACACCCGCATCTTGAAGCTGGGCACACGCCACGGCGACAACGCCCCCATGGCGCGCATCGAACTCGTCTGATCACCAACTGATTCACGGCGGCGAGTCCGCTGCCAACTTGTACCACCACGCAACAGGCGCCTCCCCGGGGGCGCCTGTCGCCATTGAGACGACTGAGTGGAACTTCTGGAGGACTTTCCTCCCATCCAGCAACCAACCTCGAACTCCCAGCAACCAACGTTGAACTCCCAGCAACCAACGTTGCCTGAAACGGCGGTGTGCGGCCTCCTTTTCGACGGGTTGGTTGCTCAGCCGTCGAGGTTGGAGCGGCGTTGTACGGCGAACAGGACCCGTCGGTTCGACGAGCACAGATAGCCTGCAACGCGTGCTCCGACTCCGTCTGCTCATTGCCTACCACGGTGCTGCGTTTCACGGCCTCGCCCCTCAACCGGGCCAACGCACTGTCGTCGGGGTTATTACCGATGCGCTGGCCACGGTGCTGAGATTGACGGAGCTGCCCGAGTTCACGATGTCCGGTCGTACCGACGCCGGTGTGCACGCGTGGGGGCAGGTGCTGCACGTCGACGTTCCCGACGACACCGACCCGGCTCGGGTCCAACGCTCGCTGAGCAAGATGCTGGGCCCCGAAATTGTCGTCCGTTCCGTCGCGACCGCAGCTGCAGATTTCGACGCGCGCCACTCGGCCACGTGGCGCCGCTATCGCTACACCATCCTCAACGACCCCGTGCCAGACCCGTGGTTGGTCGACACCGCATGGCACATCGCCGAGCCCCTGAACGTGGACCTGATGCGGATGGCGATCGATCCGTTCGTCGGCGAGCACGACTTTTCGTCGTTCTGCGGCGCAGTGCAGCACGAGGGCCAGACGAACCGGCGACGCGTGATCTCGGGGACCATCACGCGTGGGCATGACGACACGCGGTTGTTGGTGTTCGAACTGCTGGGGACCGCGTTCTGCCGTCAGATGGTGCGGTCCATCACCGGTTTCATCGTCGACGTGGGCCGCGGCCGACGGACGCCAGGAGACGTGCTGGCTGTTCTCGCCGCCCGGGACCGCTCAGTTGCCGGAACCGTTGCGCCACCGCAGGGGTTGTGCCTGTGGGAGGTCGGTTACCCGGCCGAGGTGTAATCCGTCAACGGCCAGTAAGCGTGATCCGTCACCGGCAGTCAGAAAGTGAGCGGATGCTTTCGTGCTGAGTGTTCGTGCGGACGTCTCCTGTGTGACGTGAGGCGGCCGACTGCTCGAAACCGATCGGGTTTGTCGCCATCGCCACTACCCTCGTGTCGTGCCGCGCGTTCAACTCGGTTCTGCTGCCCGTGCCGCAAGGGCGCGCCCTGCGAAGGTTTTCCTCACGCTTGTCACCGTGGTTGCTGTTGCCACCGTTGCTGCGGTTCCTTCCACCGGGGCGGACGCAGTTGCGGCGACGAAGCGCAGGGTGACCACCACCCGCCGAGCGAAGCCCACTCGTCCATCGACCACCAAGCGTGCGGACACTGCAAAGCCGGTCACCACCTCCAAACCGCCGACCACACCATCAACAACGATGGCAGTGGCAACTGCAACGTTGCCGGTCAGTGCTCTCGCAGTCGACTCCCGCATGCAGACGTTCGTCGATCCGTCCCGTCCGACAGCGGCGACAACGGCGAGCGCCGCCAAGCCGACTCGCACCCTTGAGACGTTGATCGTGACGCCGGTCGACACCGGTCGACCCTTTCCGTTAGTGGTGTTCGGTCATGGCCTGACCGGCCGCCCAGCCCAATACGAAAAACTGTTGCGCCGAATCGCGTCGGCCGGCTTCGTGGTTGCGGCTCCGACGTTCCCGTTGTCCAACACCAACGCGCCTGGTGGACCCAGCCTGTTCGACGAACCCAACCAGCCCGGTGACATGAGCTTCGTCATCACGCAGCTGCTGACAGACAAGCAGGTCGATTCGGAGTGGGTGTTTGTCAGCGGGCATTCGTTGGGCGCCATCACCACCGTTGACCTGATCGGCAACCCGGCGATGGTTGACGAGCGGGTCGATGGTGCCGTGGTCATCTCGGGCACTGCGAACCTGTTCGGTTCAGCGAAGCTGTTCGATAAAACGCCCGCAGTCCCGGTTCTGTTCATCCATGGCGACCTTGATGCAACGGTGCCGATCTCGCTCGGCCTCTCAACTTATGCAGCCGCGCGCTCACCCAAGTGGTTCATGACCATGATAGGCGGCAACCACACGTTCGGCATCGACGGCCGGGCCGACCTCGCCGGTGAAGCAGGGCTGCTCTACACCGACGCCATTTCTGCGTTCCTGGCATCGGTAGCTGACGGGCCGCAGGTGGTAACGGCGGCCCTGAGAGCGGTCACATCGGCGCATCCCTCGCGGCTCAGTCTGCAGTCTTCGGCGACCGGCGGCTAGGAGTCAGCGGGGGGATCAGGCGAGGATCAGGGCGGATCAGGGCGGATCAGGGAGGATCAGGGAGGATCAGGGAGGATCAGGTGAGGATCATCGCGAGCTGCCGGGAGTGGGCGACCAGGCGGCTGGTCGAGTCCCATAGTTCGCCGTCTTCCTCGAAGCGACCATTCGCGAGGTGCCGACACGTCATCCGCACCAGCATCCAGCCGGGCGCTGGTTTGGCCCGCACGTGGACCGTCATCTCGATGGTGGGCACCCAGGCACGGTCAGGGAGGACCTCGAAGACCGTGGGCGGCAGTGCATCGGCGAAGAACAGTAACGCCCACGGGTCTGGCTCGCGTCCATCGCGAAAACGGATCCACCCGACGGACTCGGGTTTGCCAGAGTGTTCGCCCCGCACCCATCCTGTATCGGGATGCAACCTGACTTCGGTGTTGTCGTTGATGGTCGACAGGTTGACGAAAAGGTTTGCCCCTGACCGGTCGATGCATTCGTCGGGCTCAGGGATGTCGGGCGGTGCAGTACCGAGGTAGTCCGGGGGCTGCATTTCGCCCAGGGTGCCGAACGTGGCGATGGTCTGTGTACGTAGGGTCGCTGGTGACCCCTGCTCCATCCCGGCAATGGCGTTGGTGAACGTGCGTCCTGCGCGGATCATCTGTGTGCTGACCATTGCCGCCCCCGGTTGCGCAGGCCGAAGGTAATGGGTGGTCACCGTGACTGGGTCGGCGTGGACGGAACCGGCGAGAATCGTATGGGCACACATCGTGCGGGCGATGGCAGCCATGGAGTAGCCGCCGTTCGGCTTGTCGCCGATGTTCCAACCGGCGCCGAGCGTCAGCCCCTGCTCGGTCGGGGTGGTGTCGATGTCGAACTGATGCTGTCCCGCTGCTGTCACAGCGATACGGTACCGGCCTCCGGCGCCGGGAGCCGAATCGGTACGACCGTGCCATGGGGAAGCTCGCGCACTGTGTTCATGCGCTGCTCGATGACCAGCTCTGGATACTGGCTGATGATCCGATGGCCAACGTTGCTGCAGTTGCCGTCAGCTGGGTGGTTGAGGAAGACCGACTCGGGTTCATGCTCCGCTCCGTCGTCGGTACGGACCCGGAAGCCGGTCCAGTTCACTGCAACCGTTGGCGCGTCGCAGGGGCAGAACCACTCGGTCCATACGCAGAGGCCGGCCAGGCGGTCACCTCCGCACCAGAGGTCTCGGAGCAAAGTGTGCTCTCCGGTAGCGAGGTTTCGCGCGCTCGCCCGCCAACCCGACGTGCCGTCTGGAGCGGGTTCTCCCGGTGAGATGGTGATCCGATACGGCGTGTGCGGCTCCCATCGGTAGTGGCGCGTGTTGGGGTCGTCCTTGAAGCCGGGCAGCATCGGGGGCGAGCCTTGTAGGTTCCTTTTCCAATTGGCGTGTTGGGGCGGGTAACCACCCCAGTTGACTGCGCCGTTGTGGGGGTGACGTGGGTTCCACTGCAGCCCGGTATGGGCAGCGCCGAAGTCGCCACCCTGTGCGTCGGTGAAGCTGGCTTGCAACGCCCAGAAATACAGCTCTTCGACTCGGGGGGCCTCGGTCAGCTCGAAGGTGACCCAGGCCGAGACGACAGGACCGATGTCTGCGGGGAGCCGCCACATGAGGTGCATGTGTTCCAGCGTCACACAGTCCACCGATAGTTGTGGCGAATGTTGCGCAGGGAGCAACACCGTCCACACTTCTGCGTCGCATCCGGCCGGGTAGGGTTGGTCGGCCGTGACGAACGCCCTGGAACTCGACGACGTCCGGCTGTCGCACGACGGGGGAGACACCTGGGCGCTTGACGGGCTGTCCTTGCGGGTCAGGCTCGGCGAGCGGTGGGTGGTGCTCGGGCCGAATGGAAGTGGCAAGTCCACGCTGGTGCAGATCATCACGGGGTGGCTCCACACGTCGCACGGAGGAGTGGAGATTCTGGGTGCTCGGCTCGGCCACGGGGTCGACTGGCGGCGCCATCGCGAACGCATCGGATTGGTGAGTTCATCGTTCGCAAAGTTGCTGCGTCCGGATCTCGTGGCGCAGGACGTGGTTATGACAGCCGCCTACGCAGCACTCGAACCGTGGTGGCACGAGTACACAGAAGCACAACGTCAGCGCGCATATGACCTGCTTCAAGCGGGAGGGTTCGGGTATCTCGCCCAACGCAGGTTCGGGGCGCTCAGCGAAGGGGAACGCCAGCAGGTGATGCTTGCACGCACGTTGATGGGAGCTGCCGAGCTGCTTGTTCTGGACGAGCCGGCTGCAGGCCTCGACCTGGGCGCACGCGAACGGTTCGTCGGACGACTTGCTGACCTGGCTGCGGCAGAGGCAGCCGCGCCAATCGTGCTGGTCACCCACCACTTGGAAGAGATCCCTGTGGGGTTCACTCACGCATTGCTTCTGCGGGGTGGCCGGGCTGTTGCCCAGGGCCCGATCTCCGAGGTCCTGACTTCGGCCAACGTGGCCGCCACGTTCGGGGTTGATGTAGCGGTAGACCGCAACGGCGACCGCTGGGCCGCCCGCATCCGTTCGTCTCGTTGAGATGTCACATTTTGGTCCGCAACGCGCGATTCGTGACACATCAAGTCGAGGCGGCACCGCGCGCGATCAATAGGTGCTTGGGTCCTGCACCATCGGGCTCGGTAAGGTCAGCGCCGTGTCAGACCCATTGGCTACAACAGCCGCACCGCCCGGGATCAATCCTGTCAACGTCGACAACTGGTTGCGAGAGGCCGGCCTTGTCGGCCCGTTCACGTTTTCCCTCATCGCCGGCGGCAAGTCCAACCTCACCTACCGATTCACGGATGCGTCGGGCGACCGATACGTGCTGCGCCGGCCACCCCTCGGACACGTGCTTGCAACGGCGCACGACGTGGCTCGCGAACATCGAATCATCAGCGCGCTGCAGAACTCCGCCGTGCCGGTTGCCCCGGTGGTTGGGCTGTGTACCGATGACGCCGTGAACGGTGCTCCGTTCTCTGTGATGCGCTTCGTCGATGGTGTGGTGCTCGACTCGCCGGCGGCAGGCGATGCCGTGCCCGAGGCGGTGCGCGCTCATGCGTCTGACCAATTGCTGGACGTCATGGTGGCGCTGCACTCGGTCGACATCGATGCAGTCGGGCTGGGCGAGCTAGCGCGACGGGGTGGGTACCTGGACCGGCAGCTGAAGCGGTGGAAGTCTCAGTGGGACCAGTCGAAGTCTCGTGATCTGCCCTTGATGGACCAGGTCCATGCCGGGCTGATTGCCTCGCAGCCCGAAGAGCACACGGTCGGTATCGTGCATGGTGACTATCGGTTTGGCAACTGCATCGTGGACCCGGCAACCGGTGATCTGTGTGCGGTGTTGGACTGGGAGTTGTGCACGCTCGGCGATGTGCTCGCCGACATCGGATATCTGCTTGTGTACTGGAGCGATCCGGCCGGTCCACAACTGGCGGAGAACGATCCGTCCGGGCGGCCTGGGTTTCCGTCTCGAGACGAAGTGGTGCGGCGCTATACGGCGGCTACGGGGCGCAGCGTGGCTGACATCCAGTACTTCGAAGCGTTCTCCTGTTGGCGGCTTGCGTGCATCGCCGAGGGCGTGCTCGCCCGGTACGCAGCTGGGGTGATGGGGGACTCGACGGGGTTCGACCTCGCGCTCAGCCAGCAGCGCGTCGATGCACTCGCGAAACGCGCTGCTGCGTTGCTGTAGCTACGACGCGAGCCATGGCTGTAGCCGCTGAGCCATCCGTTTCTGCGGGTAGGTTGGCACGGTGAGTTCTCCGCCTGTTTTCGTGTCGCGTCTGGTGGGCCTGCCACTGCACGCGCCTGACGGTAGCCCGGTCGGCAAACTCTTCGACGTCATCCTTGGCCACCCAGCCCCTGGATCGCCACCCCCGGTTGTGGGCTTCGTGGCCGAGGTTCAGCGGCGGCTGATTTTCATCGGTTCCAACCGCATCGGCGAGCTTGACGTCACCGGGGCGCGGCTCCTGGTGGGCATGGTTGATCCTCGCCGCCTGCGTTTGCGTTCCGGCGAGGTGCTTGTCCGCAAGGACTTGTTCGACCAGCGCGTGGGACGCGAAGTCATCAACGACGTCGCCATCCGCCTGACCCCCGGCGCGGCGAGGGCATGGGAGGTTGCCGGCGTGTCGCTGGTGTCAAGCGGCCTCATTCGACGCCGACGCACAGGGCGTCTCACCGGCAGTGATGTGCTGGCCGAGCTGTTTCCGACTACGGCCGTTGCACAACAGGTCTCAACGCTTCGCGAAATGAACGCGGCCGACGCAGCCACTGCGGTGTTCACCATGACTGACGCAGACCGTATGGCCGTCGCCGACGCAATGGGCGACGAGGAATTGGCCGAGTTGCTCGAAGAGCTTCCGGACGAAGAGGGCATTCAGTTGTTGGAGTCGCTCGATGTGGAACGTGCTGCAGACGTTCTCGAGCAGATGGAGGCCGACGACGCCGCCGACCTGTTGGGCGAAATGCCCATTGCTGAGCGTGAAGAAGTGCTGGCCGCAATGGATCCCACCGAAGCCGAGACGCTGCGCCGTCTGGTGCAGTACTCACCCGAGTCCGCCGGTGGTCTGATGAACCCGTACCCGGTCATCCTCGGGCCGACTGCCACGGTGGCCGAAGCGCTAGCCCATATCCGTGACCCCGACCTGCCTGCTGCTGAGGCTTCGCACGTGTTCGTCTGCGAGGCTCCGTTCGAAACGCCGACCGGTCGCTATCTCGGTCCCGTCGGCTTCCAGCGGTTGCTGCGCGAACGTCCCTCCACGCACCTGTCGCGGTGCCTGGACGAAGGCCCCAGCGTTGTGCCGCCCGATCTCAGCATGAGTGAGTTGGCGCGGCGCCTGGCTCAGTACGACGTCGTCGCAGTTCCCGTGTCAGATGCACAGGGCCGCCTGCTTGGCACCGTCTCGGTCGACGACGTGCTCGACCATCTTCTGCCTGAAGGGTGGCGACGCCGATGACCAGACGCGGAGCACTCGGACGGGTCAGCCGCCGTTCCGAGGACAACAAGCCAGCGGCGCGGGGAGGGTTCGACCTGTTCGACGGTCAACCCGAAACTGAACGTGCCCCGTTGCTGAACGAAGTCAGTTCCAAGGGCATCGTTGCCGACCGTCGGCCGCGAGTCATCTCTCCGTCTGCGCGCTCGAAGGTCGACCTTGGTGCGCCGCGCCGCCGCGGTCTTCGGTTCGGGGTTCGCTATGACACCGAGGTGTTCGGCCGGTTCTCCGAGACCATCGCCCGGTTCATCGGCACCGGCCGGTTCCTCGTTTACCAGTCGGTCTTCATCGCCACCTGGATCGTGTGGAACATCGTTTTCAAGGGCGCGACGCCATCACGCGATGCGCACCGGTTCTCGTTCGATCCGTATCCGTTCCAGTTCCTGACGCTCATCCTGTCGTTGCAGGCCGCCTACGCCGCGCCGCTCATCCTGCTTGCGCAGAACCGCACAGAAATTCGCGACCGTCGTCAGAACGAGCGTGATCGCCAGGTCGCATCACGAACACAGGCCGACGCCGAGTTCATCACCCGCGAGCTGGCCTCTATCCGGCTTGCCCTGTCCGACGTCGCGACCGTCAGCGAGGTCGACAAGGCACTGGAGCGTGCTCTCGACCGTGCGGCTGCTGTCGCCCGCGCCGAGATGCCACCCAAGTCCACCGAGAAGCTCGGCGACAAACACCACTGAACACGGAAACTGTGGAGCGGTTGGCCTGGCACGGTAGGTTGACCCGGTGATCGAATTACCCCCGGTCCTGGCCACACGGTTGGATACCCGTTCCTCGGCCTTTGTCGCGAACCGCGAAGCGATGCAGGTGTTGCTTGACGAGGTCGACGCGCAGCAGTTGGCGGGAGTCACCGCAGGTGGTGAGCGCTACATCGCACGGCATCGCGAGCGGGGCAAGATGCTCGTCCGGGAACGGATGAACCTGTTGGTCGATCCCGACACACCGCTGCTGGAACTGCACGCCCTTGCCGGTTACGGCACGGGTTCCAGCAGCGTCGGCGCCGGCACGGTCAACGCCATCGGGCTCATCCACGGCGTGGAGTGCTTTCTCGTTGGAACCGACATGACTGTCCGGGGCGGCTCAGCCAACCCGTCAACGGTGAAGAAAGGGGCGCGTGGCATGGAGATCGCGATGCAGAACCGGCTGCCGTACATTTCGCTCACCGAGTCCGCTGGAGCTGATCTCCCGAAGCAGTCCGAGATCTTCGTGCCGGGCGGTGCGAGCTTCAAGAACCTCACACGGATGTCCGCTGCTGGAATCCCAACGATCTCGCTTGTGTTCGGTCCGTCGACGGCCGGAGGCGCGTACACGCCGGGCATGAGCGACTACGTGGTGATGGTGAAGGAACGTGCGCAGGTGTTTCTCGGCGGGCCGCCGCTGGTGAAGATGGCCATCAACGAAGACGCGGACGAGGAGTCGCTCGGGGGTGCAGACATGCACTCCACCATCAGCGGTCTGTCGGACTACCTGGCGGTCGACGAGATGGATGCGTTGCGGCTTGGCCGCGACATCGTGCGCCATCTCAATTGGCGTCGGCTTGGCCCAGGACCGTCGTTCCCATCCGATGCGCCGGTGTACGACCCGGATGAATTGCTCGGGTGCGCGTCAGCCGATGTGCGTGTTCCGTTCGACACCCGCGAGATTCTCGCCCGTGTGCTGGACGGCAGCCGCTTCGAGGAGTTCAAGCCGCTGTACGGCACGCAACTGGTGACAGGATGGGGATCGATTCAGGGCTACCCGGTCGGCGTGCTTGCCAACAACGGCATCCTGTTCAGCGAAGAGTCGCAGAAGGGTGCGCAGTTCATCCAGCTGTGCAATCGCATCGACGTGCCGCTGCTCTTCGTGCAGAACATCACTGGCTTCATGGTGGGCACCCAGTACGAGCAGGGCGGCATCATCAAAGACGGTGCGAAGCTGATCAACGCGGTGTCCAATTCCACGGTGCCGCACCTCACGCTGATGGTCGGAGCGTCCTACGGAGCCGGCAACTACGGCATGAGCGGCCGGGCGTACGACCCGCGGTTCGTGTTCACATGGCCCAACCACCGCATTGCGGTGATGGGTCCCAAGCAGCTTGCGGGCGTCATGAACATCATTACCAAGGGCCGAGACCCTGAAGCCGTAGCAGCGCTCGAAGCGCAGGTCGAAGCTGAATCGACGGCGCTCTTTGCCAGTGGGCAGATCTGGGACGACGGCGTGATCGATCCGCGAGACACCCGCACGGTGCTTGCCATCGCGTTGTCCGTGGTGCACAACCAAACCATTGCGGGTTCGTCGGCCTTCGGCGTCTTCAGGATGTAGGTATACGTATCATGACAATATCGTCCGTCCTCGTTGCGAACCGTGGCGAGATCACTCGCCGCATCTTCCGCACGTGCCGCCTGCTGGGCCTCAGCACGGTGGCCGTGTATTCCGATGCCGATGCTGCAGCGCCGTTCGTGGGTGAGGCCGACACGGCCATTGGCTTGGGCGGGCTGAGCGCGGCTGATAGCTATCTGCGGGTCGAGGCCATCATCGACGCGGCTCGGCGCAGTGGTGCCGACGCCATTCACCCGGGCTACGGCTTTCTGTCCGAAAACGCTGCCTTTGCCCAGGCCGTGGTCGACGCCGGGCTCACGTGGATCGGGCCGACGGCAGCCAACATTCGAGCCATGGGTACAAAGGTCGAGGCGAAGGCGCTGGCCGCTGCTGCTGGTGTGCCGACGCTTCCGTCGGCAACAGTGGGAACTGACCCTGTGGGCTGGGCGGCGGCTGGCGGCGCTGTGGGATATCCGCTGCTCGTCAAGGCTTCTGCCGGAGGTGGCGGCAAAGGTATGCGCGCAGTGCATGCGGCTGACGATCTGGCGGAAGCGATCGAAGGCGCTCAACGCGAGGCTGCCGCTTCGTTCGGCGATGGCACCGTGTTCCTGGAGCGTTTGCTGGTCGGCCCACGACACATCGAGATCCAGATATTCGGCGACACGCACGGCAACGTGGTGCACCTGTTCGAGCGGGAGTGTTCAATCCAGCGTCGCCACCAGAAAATTGTGGAAGAGGCTCCGTCGCCTGCTGTTTCTGCTGCGCTGCGCGAGTCGATGGGGTCGGTTTCGGTCGCACTCGCAAAGGCAATCGGGTACGTGGGTGCCGGCACGGTCGAGTATCTGCTCGACGCTGACGGGTCGTTCTACTTCTTGGAGATGAACACTCGGTTGCAGGTTGAACACCCGGTTACCGAGTGCATCACACGCTCTGACCTGGTGCGCTGGCAGATCGATGTTGCGAACGGTTTGCCGCTGCCACTGACCCAGGACCAGATCACCTGCGAGGGGCATGCCATCGAGGTTCGTCTGTACGCAGAGGACCCTGCCAATGGCTACATGCCATCGGTCGGAACGCTGCATCGGCTGCAGCCGGTTGGTACCCGTGGGGTGAGGTGGGACAGTGGCGTCGAAACCGGCAGCGTCGTGTCGCCCCACTACGACCCGATGCTCGCCAAGATCATCAGCCATGCACCTACCCGTGCGCAGGCGGCTGCCGTCTTACGCCGTGAGCTGCTGGGTACGGAGGTGCACGGTGTCACCACCAACGCGGCCAGTCTGGCGGCCATCCTCGGCGACCCGGCCTTCATTGCGGGCGACACCACGACGGCGTTCCTCGATCGCTTCCCCCATGTGATGTCGCCGCACCTGCCAGGCAACATTGCTGATGCACACATGGCCGCCATCGTGGCTGCCCGGGCAGCGGCCCACCGATCCGCTGATCAACGGTGGGGGTTTGCCCCCTCGGGGTGGCGGAACGTGGCAACGCAGGGCCAGCAGTTCGTGACGGCCGGGGAAGGCGTGCCGGTCGAGTACCGGATCAACCGTGACCGCGTTTCGTGGACGATGGGTGGCCGCACGATGTCTGCACTCGCCGTGCGCCGTGGCGATGATTCTTGGTTGGCTACGCCAGGTACAGCGGACGACACATCATCAGCGAACATACGAACCGCTGGCATTGTCGTGACAGTGAATCACCGTGCCGATGTCACCGGAGAACAGTGGTGGGCCAACTCTGCGCAGGGGCAAAGCTCGCTGACGGTGTCGCCCCGGTTCACGGTGCCGAGCGCGCTCGCGGCAGGGTCGGGCACCAGTGCCCCGGTTCCTGGACGGATCGTTGCGGTGCGAGTTGCCGTGGGCGATGCGGTTGAGGAAGGACAGGTGCTCGTGGTGCTTGAGGCGATGAAGATGGAGCACACCATCCGTGCGGCTGCTGCGGCAACCGTGGTCGAGGTGCGTGTGGCCGAAGGCGATCAGGTCGATGCCCGCCAGGTGCTGGTGGTGCTGGAGTGACGCGTTCGGGTGAGCCCGTGTCTGTGGTGTTGCTGCACGGCTACGACAGCACTCCGTCGGCGATGATGCCGGTTGCCGATGCGATCGCCAAACGCTTCTCCCGGGTCTCGATCGAAATTCCTGCCGGGCCGATTCCGGTGCAACCCGCAACCGGGGCATGGTTCGACGGTGAGCGTGCTGCCGAGGCTGCCAATTTGTTCGCTGCTCGTTTGCATGGGCCGGCCGTGCTCATTGGGTTCTCACAGGGTGCGGCGCTTGGGTTGACGGTTGCGGCGGTCACCGCAGCTGAGGTACGAGGAGTTGCTTCGCTGAGCGGATTCCTTCCTGATGACGTGACTGTGGCACCGCAATGTGCCTTGTTCGTGGGCCACGGCGAAGACGATGAGGTCGTCGACGCGTTTCATGCACGGCGCCTGATTCGGCTGGCCACGGCAGTGGGAACACCTGTCCAGCAGTCCTTCGCTGACTACGGGCACACGTTGCCGTCGGCTCTCGAACCGCTCCTCACATGGCTGGACGGCATTCTGGAGCCATGAGCTCCGGCGTGTCGTCGTTGACGGCAGGCACCCCTTCGCTGTGTCACACGCGCAACCTGCAGTGCAACTGAGCGCAACTCGTGTGGCAAATAGACACAACTCGTGTGGCGAATAGACACAACTCGACCAAAATGGGCGAAAATTTGGACCGAAAGTGCCAAGTTGCGCGTATGTCTGGCCCGAGTTGTGTGCAACCGAGCGGGCGGGCTAGTTGCGGGTGCCGGCCAGCATCTCTCGGCCGATGAGCATGCGGCGGATCTCGTTGGTGCCTGCGCCGATGTCGTAGAGCTTGGCATCTCGCAGCAGCCGGCCGGTGGGGTACTCGTTGGTGTAGCCGTTGCCGCCGAGTGACTGGATGGCTTCCAGCGAAACTTGCACGGCGGACTCGGACGCATACAACAGGCAGGCCGCCGCATCCATACGCACGTTCATACCGGCTTCCAGATTGCGTGCCACCTGATAGGCGAAGCTGCGCGTTGATTGTAGGCGTACATACATATCGGCAAGCTTGCCCTGCATCAGCTCGAAGGTGCCGATGGGTTGGCCGAACTGCTTGCGGGTGGAGACATACGGAATGACCGAATCGAACGCTGCGGCCATGATGCCGATGGGACCGCCGGACAAGACGGTGCGTTCCGAGTCCAGCCCGCGCATCAGCACGTGTGCGCCAAGGTTGACCTGGCCCAGCACGTTGGCGTGCGGAATCTCGCAATCGTTGAAGATCAGCTCGCATGTATTGGATCCGCGCATCCCGAGCTTGTCGAGCTTCGGCCCGGTGGTGAACCCGCCCATGGTTTTCTCGACAATGAACGCGGTAACGCACTTGGAACCTGCGTCGGCATCGGCCGTACGCATGTAGACGATGAGCACGTCGGCATCGGGGCCGTTGGTGATCCACATCTTCGACCCGTTCGCCACCCACATATCGCCGTGGCGGACAGCGCGGCACGCCATGGAACCGACCACATCGCTGCCGGCCCCTGGCTCGCTCATCGCCAGCGCGCCGACATGCTCGCCGCTGCACAGCTTGGGCAGGTACTTCGCCCGCTGCTCGTCGGTTCCGTTGAGGTGCAGGTTGTTGACCAGCAGGTTGGAGTGCGCCCCGTACGAAAGGCCAACGCTGGCCGACGCGCGCGAGATTTCTTCCATCGTCACCAGGTGAGCGAGGTAGCCGAGCCCGGACCCGCCGTACTGCTCGGGGACCGTTGCCCCGAGCGTGCCGAGGTCACCGAGCTTGCGCCACATGTCGGCAGGGAATTGGTTGTCCTTGTCGACGGACTCGGCCCGAGGGGCGATCTCAGCCTCGGCGAATTTGCGCACAACGGCTCGCAGCTCGTCGAGCTCTTCGCCGAGGGATGGAGCGGCGATGGTGGGGTCGAACGCGGTCATCGGCGGGCTGCGCTCGCCTGAATTAGCCGATGACGGCGAGCAGGTCACCGTCTTGAACCTGCGAGTCGGCCGCAACTGCAACCGACGTGACCGTGCCGGCGCATGGCGCTTCGACGGGGATCTCCATCTTCATGGACTCCAGAATCATGAGGACGTCGCCCTCGGCGACAAGGGTGCCCGGTTCAACGAGCACCTTCCAGACATTGGCAGCGAGCTCGGCGTGTACGTCCATGGGGTGAGGCTAGCGGGAACCCGCGCGGCGGATCATGGCCCGCAGTTCGTCGATGCCGGTGCCCTTGTCCGCGCTGACCCACACCACGGAGGCGATGTCAACGCCGCAGCCTGCAGCGAGCTCTTGCTTGCGTGCGCCGAGCTTTGAAGGTTTGACCTTGTCCAGCTTGGTAGCCACGATCTGGATGGGTAGCTCGTGATGGCGAACCCAGTCGAGCAGGCCGATGTCGAGTTTGGTCGGGCCGATCTCACCGTCGACCAGCGTGAAGATGGTGACCAGGTTCTCGCGGCCCAACAGGTACCCCTCGATCATCGCCTGCCACGAGCCACGCGTCTTCGCCGGCACCTTGGCGTAACCGTAACCGGGAAGGTCCATCACCGTGGGCCCGTCTGGCTGCTCGAACAGGTTGAGCAGCTGCGTGCGGCCGGGGGTGGTTGACACGTGTGCCAACTGACGATGGTTGGCCAGCGCGTTGATGAGCGACGACTTGCCCACGTTGGACCGCCCGACCATGGCCACCTCAGCCTTGGTGAACGGCAGGTTGCGTGCGTCGACCGATGACGTGACGAACTTCAGCTGCAGCGGTGATGTCGTCTTTCCCACTACGCCAGGCTACCGGCCCGAGCTTGGCACGAAGCTGCTGGCTTGCGTCTCCAGCCCATTGTGGTCATAAATATGACTAATGTCCATGACACGTTCCCTCGCTGACGTCAAGGCGCACCTCTCGGAGCTCGTCGCCCAGGTGGACGCACAACACGACCGGGTGACCGTTACCGTGCACGGACGGCCTGCGGCGGTGCTCGTTGCGGTGGATGATCTCGACAGTCTTGAGGAGACCATCGCAGTGTTGTCGGACCGCGCGATGGTTCGTGCGCTGGCCTTCGCCGAGTCCGAAATCGCGTCTGGCGACGGCGAGAGTGAGGCCAGTTTGCGTGCGGCGATGAGCGCACGACGCGCTCTGCGGTGACCAGCGAACGCTATCACCTCGTCGTGGCTCCATCAGCCCGATGTCAACTGGCCGAACAGCTTCCAGAAACGATCGCATTCGCAGCGTTCGAGTTCATCGTGGGACCGTTGCTGGACAATCCACATCGCGTTGGCAAGCGCCTTCGCGCTCCCTTGGCCGATCGTTACAGCGCTCGCCGCGGGACATACCGAGTGCTGTATCGGATAGATGAACAGCTTGGCACGGTAACCGTTGTCGGTGTCTTTTCCCGAGCGGACGCATATCGGTCGTCCTAACGGTCGGTGCAGCGTCGGAACCGAGGGGTTGACAGCCGGTCACCGGCGAAGCGACCGTATTGCAGCGCGAGCCTCGAGGGCTGTTAGCTGATGGCATGACTGCATCGCTGCCGCATCACACCCCGCTTCGCATTGCGAACTGCAGCGGGTTCTATGGGGATCGTCTCAGCGCTGCACGAGAGATGGTGGAGGGAGGGCCTATCGATGTGCTGTGTGGCGATTGGCTGGCCGAGCTCACCATGCTGATACTCGCCAAGACGCAGGCGAAGGGCGGCCCCGGTTATGCCCGCACCTTCGTCACCCAGATGGAGCAGGTCATGGGCTCGTGCCTCGACAAGGGTATCAAGGTGGTTTCCAACGCTGGTGGGCTGGACCCGCATGCGTGCGCATCAGCAGTGGAAGCCGTTGCTGCGAAGCTGGGTCTCAATCCACGGGTTGCGGTGGTCAGCGGCGACAACCTGATGAGCAGGTTCGATGATATGCGTGCAGATGGTATCGAATTCTCGAATCTTGACACGGGAGAACCGCTCGGCGACCGCAAGCCGGTGAGCGCCAACGCCTACTTCGGCGGCTGGGGAATCGCCGACGCGTTGGGTGCTGGTGCCGACATCGTGATCACCGGGCGCGTCACTGACGCGGCGCTGGTGGTCGGCCCTGCTGCATGGCGGTTCGGCTGGAAGCGTGATGACTGGGATCGTCTCGCCGGAGCGGTTGTCGCCGGCCATGTCATCGAGTGCGGGTGCCAGGCAACTGGCGGCAACTATGCGTTCTTCCGAGAGATCCCTGGGCTCGAGCGGCCCGGCTTTCCCATCGCCGAGATGTACGAGGACGGGTCATCTGTTATCACGAAGCACCCGGATACGGGTGGAGCCGTCACCGTCGGCACCGTCACTGCGCAGCTGCTGTACGAGATCGACGGTGTGCAGTACGCAAACCCCGATGTGGTGTCTCGCTTCGACACGATTGCGCTCACCCAGGAAGGTCCGGACCGGGTGCGAGTCGCAGGGACCAAGGGCCTGCCGGCGCCTGACCGGTTGAAGGTTGCGATCAACTTCGACGGCGGCTACCGCAACCGGTTCACGTTCTGTCTCACCGGGCTGGACATCGAGGAGAAGGCAGCGCTCGTCCAACGCACCCTCTGGGCGCAGATCCCCGGCGGGAGCGACTCCATTCAGCAGACCCGGGTGGATCTGGTTCGCACCGATCGGCCGGACCCGATCACGAACGAGCAGGCCATTGCACAGCTGCGGTTCACGGTGAAGGACCCCGACGAACGCAAGATCGGCCGTGCGTTCGCAAACGCTGCAATCGAAATGGCGCTGGCTACGTATCCGGGTATGTTCGGCATCGGTGGCCCCAGTGCGGCCGAACCGTATGGCGTCTACTGGCCGGCTCTCATCCCGGTGGCCCAAGCAACAGAAATGATCACCATCAACGGTGTGACTCGGCCTGTTGTCGTGCCATCGTCCGCCCCGCCGACATCGGCCTCCGTTTCCTCGCCCGTCGATGAGGAGGTCGCTTCGGACGCGGCGGTCGCGGAGCACACTGAACGACGTGTCGGCGGTGGCACTCAACACCTGCCGTTGGGGACGATCGTCGGAGCGCGCAGCGGCGACAAAGGTGGAAACGCGAACGTTGGCGTCTGGACGAAGACCCAGCCGGCGTTCGAGTGGCTTGCCCAGTTCTTGGACGAAGCGAAGGTCCGCGAGTTGCTCCCAGAAGCTGCGTCGCTTCCCATTCGCATCGCCCAGTTCCCGAACTTATGCGCGCTGAACATTGTGATCATCGGCTTGTTGGAAGAGGGTGTCGCGTCGTCGACCCGGCTCGACGGTCAGGCCAAGGGCCTCGGCGAGTGGCTCCGCGCCCGCCACGTGGACATTCCCACCGAATTGCTCAGCTAAACGTCGATCCGGTAGTCCAGGCGCTCACAGGATTGCTGTCCGGTGTTCACTTCTTCCTCATACGGTGGCTGTCTGATGGGCGCATGGCAGATCAGCTCACGTTGCAGCTCGCCCACCTCTACCGTCGGGCCGGCTTCGGTGCCCGCCCCGAGGACCTGACTGCCGGGGTTGCTCGTGGCTACTCTGCCACGGTCGACTACCTCCTCGACCGAAGTCGCAACGACCCCGGGGCAATCCCACCGCCGGCGCTGGACCCCAGGACGCTGCAACCAGCTGACACCCAGCAGGCGCGCAAGGAGCTGCGCCAGCTCCGCAACCAGCAAGAGACGGACTTGGTCGGTTGGTGGCTGGAGCGCATGGTTCTTACCGACCAGCAGGGCGCTGAGAAGCTCGCCTGGTTCTGGCACGACCACTACGCCACGTCCGCGCAGAAGGTCGACAACCCTCACTTGATGCTGGCGCAGAACCAGTTGTTCCGTCAGCAGGGTGGTGCCGGGTTCGATGCGCTCACACAGGCAGTTGCCAAGGACGGGGCGATGATGCTGTGGCTCGACTCGAACAAGAACAACCGCAACCGCCCCAACGAGAACTTTGCCCGCGAGCTGATGGAGCTCTTCACCATCGGCATCGGCAACTACACCGACGATGATGTGCGTGAAGCGGCTCGCGCTTTCGCCGGTTGGCGCTACAACCGCCAAGAGGGCTTCCGGGTTCTCAAGGGGCAGGCTGACCCGGGCCAGAAGACCATCCTGGGCAAAACCGCTGCGTTCACCGGCGAAGAAGTGGTTGGCATGCTCGTCACGTCGCCCGCCGCTGCCAGGTTCGTGACTGCCAAGCTGTGGCGTCACTACGCCTTCCCGGTCGGCACCGATCATCCGGTTGTGGCTGAACTCGCACCAGGCTTCGCGGCCGACCTGAACGTAACAAAGCTGGTGCGTTCCATTCTTCTGCACCCGCAGTTCGTGTCACCTGAAGCACGGCAGGGTCTGGTGAAGCAGCCGGTCGAGTGGATGGCCGGGATCTTCCGGCAGCTCGACATGCGGCCCAGCGAGATGGTCGGCAACGTCAACATGGCCACGCTCAACAAGCTCAATCAAAAGCCGTTCTTTCCGCCGTCCGTCGGTGGCTGGCCGGACAACGGGTACTGGATCTCGACCGCAAGCGCGTTGGTCCGCTACCAGTTCGCGTTGCAGGTCTCGGCCAGGGCGCGTCTCGACTGGATCGCGGGTGCCAACAACGCGGCGCGCCTCACGGCGATCGCGGCCCGCCTCGGCGTCGACGAGTGGACACCATCGTCAGCTGAAACCATCACCGCTGCAGGCGAACCACGGCGTCAGCTTGCCGCTGCGTTGGTCACCCCCGAGTACGTCCTCAACTGAGCGTTCAGCGCCTACACCGATCGGAACATGTCACGATGAACACGCCTCAGAACAGTCTGCACACAGAGAATACGCACACATACGAATCCGCCCTCGTCGACGGCGACACATCATCCACATTGGGCGCCTTCGCTCCCGACGTGGAAATCGCCCCAGGGATCACCCGTCGCAGTTTTATGGCGGCGCTCGGTCTTGGTGCGGCTACGGCATCCATGCCCCTGGTCAGTGCGGCCGCTGCGCCGACGGTCGGCGTTGCGGGTTCGCTGCGCGGCGTCAACGCACGAACGCAGGCAGCGACGGCGTCGCCAAGCTCAACCGGTGACGGCATCTTGGTCATGGTCACCCTGTACGGCGGCAATGACGGCATCAATACCGTGGTGCCCTACGCAGACCCTGCCTACGCAGCCAACCGTCAGTCAGTGGCGATCAACCCCGATCAGGTACACAAGCTGGACAACAGTTTCGGGTTGCACCCGGAGCTGAAGGGACTCAAGGCGCTCTACGACCAGAAGCGCCTCGCCATCGTGCACGGCGTCGGCTACCCCAACGGCAACCGCAGCCATTTCCGCTCGATGGATATCTGGCAGACAGCGCGCCCGACCGAGGTCATCAACACAGGTTGGCTCGGCCGCTGGTACGACGCAACGGGTCCCGACGCAACCCACATGATCAACATCGGTGGGTCGCTTCCGCGTTTCATGATCGGCACCAAGGGTGCCGGTGCCAACCTCAACCCCGGCAAGCTCACACTTCCCGGCGGCGCAGCAGGCGAGAAAGCCATCCAAGGCATCGGCCGCAACGCCGAAAACACCGCAGCACTTGGCCCATGGGGTGCTCGCATCGCTGCCTCGAATGCAGACCTGCTGCGGGTGAAGAACACGTATGCGCCATTACTGAACAGCAGCACCGAAGCGGCGTCCAGCGGCGCCACAAACTTGGAAGGTGATGGCACCAACAGCCTCACCCGGGACATGCAGGAAGTAGCCCGCCTCGTCAACGCAGGGGCACCCGCCCGTGTATACGGCGTGTCGCTCGGCGGGTTCGACACCCACGCCGGTGAGTTGGGACAGCATGCGCAACTGATGGGCTACCTGGACCAGGCGCTGACCTCCTTCTACGCCGTAATCGCGGGCAGCCCACGCGGCCAAAAGGTGACAGTGGTGGTGTATTCCGAGTTCGGCCGCCGCGTGCAGGCGAACGGCTCCGACGGCACCGACCATGGAGCTGCGGCACCGGTTCTGGTCCTCGGCCCGCAGGTGAACGGCGGCCAGTACGGCCAGCCGCCCAGCCTCACCGACCTTGATCTTGGTGACCTCAAGTTCACCACCGATTTTCGGTCCGTGTACGCAACCGTGCTCGGCAAGACGCTTGGCATCGACCCAGCAGTATCGCTGGGCGGAGCGTTCCCGCTGCTCGGCTTCCTCTAGTCGTGACTATCCAGCAAGTCCCTGCGAATGGTCCGTTAAGTCGGTGGCTTGCGTTGCGCCTCGGTCCGTTGGGTGCCGTCGCAGCCACCGGCGGGTGACAAGCGCGAAGCCGACTCCGACCAACGTCATCAGAAGCGCGGCAATGGCCGCTGCGCGAAACCCGGCCGAGATCGCGTCGCGTGCCGGCCCGCTGACCGCGAGGTCGTCGGACCCACCCAGCAGGTCACGGACCAACTCGACGCTGCCCAGCCGTGAGTCCACGACTGCGAACAGCATCGCACCAGCAAGCGCAGTTCCGAACGTGCCGCCCAGGTTGCGGACGAACTGATGTGCCGACGATGCGCGGCCCATTTCGCCCGCCGTCGCCATGCGCTGCAACAGGCTGAGTGTCGAGTTGGTGACGCTGCCGATGCCAAGCCCCTGCATGAAGGACAGTGCAAACACGAGCAGCAGCGGCGTGGACGCGGAGTAGAAGGCAGCTCCGACCGCGAGTGGCGGGATGGCGAGACCGAACCCGGTCAGCATCACCGTGATGTTGTCGATCCGGTCCAGCAAACGGCTGGTGATCGTGCTTCCGGTCGTCCACCCCAGCGCAAGGAACGCGACTGCGAACGCAGCCATGCTCGTCGACCGCCCAAGACCACCGCGGACGTAGAGCGGGATGTAGGCGTCCACGGCCAATGACCCCGCGAAGAATGTGAACGGGATTGCGTTCAGCAGCCCGAACGGGGCCGTAGCGAAGTACCGGCGCCCGAGGATGGGACTCGCGGCGCGCCCCGAGTGCCACCAGTAACCCGCGGCGACGATTGCTGCGGCCGCTGCTGCGTAGAACGACGAGCGGCGCAGGTCGGACAGGCCGACCAGTACCAACCCCGTGAAGACGCCGACGAGCAGCAGTCCTGCGGTGTCGAAACGAACTCTGGCAGCGCGATCTGTGGCGGGTTCTTCCGGGCTGACTGATTCGTCGTTGGCAGCGACTCGCTTCCAGCCGATCGCCGCTGCGAACAGCACCAGCGGTAGGTTGATGGCGAAGATCCACCGCCAACTGCCGACGGAAACCATCAGCGCCACGAGCGCCGGACCTGCGAGCGCCATCACTCCCCAAACGGCGGAGTTGGCCGCATAGGCGCGGGACCGGAGATGGTCCGGGATATTGATTCCGATGATGCTGATCGTGGTGGCCATGACCATGCCTCCGCCGATGCCTTGCAGGACCCGCGCGGCGATGAGGAGCCCCAGCCCGGGAGCGACGGTGCAGAGTGCGGATGCGACAAAGAACAGGATCAACGTGATGCGGTACGTGAGGGCGACGCCCAGCGTGTCGATCACGGTTCCGGCCGCCAGCATCGACACCGTGGAGGAAAGCAGGAATGCCGTGAGCACCCACGTGAGGCGCGTGATACCAAGGTCGTTGCCGATTTCCGGCAGCGCCGCGGCAACTGACATCCCGTCGAAGGCTGCGAGGGCAAGCAGCGTCAGGGTGGACAGCATGATCGGCCGGTAGCGCGGCCCCATCACCGATTCCGTTTTGGCCGGAGCCAGCTGTGTGGCGCTCAGATGCGGTTCGCTTGTTCGGAGAGATGTTCGGGGAGCTGTTCAGGAGTGGCGCACATGCCGTGCGCCAACATGGTGAACATGAGGTTGGCCTGCGCCTCGATGGGCGGCCATGCGAAGTCCGGCATGGACAGACGGAGCGCGGCTATCCCATGCACCATCGACCACAGCATCACCGACAGCTCGAGCGGCTCGGCCACGGGTGCGACAAACCCTGCATCGACCGCGGCTTTGACCTGTTCGACGATATGGACAAGGCCCTTCATCTCGGTGCTGTCGAGGTCGTGCGAGTCGTGGTGGTGCGACTCTTCGGACATGAACAGCACGCGGTATTGGCTCGGGTTCGCATCGGCGAAGCGCAGGTATGCGATGGCACTCGAATGGATGGCTTCGAGCGGGTTGGCAGCGTCCTTGCTTGCTTCCACGAGGTACGCGTCGAAGCGATCGAATGCGCGCTGACACGCTGCATGGACCATGGCGTCTTTGTCGTCGAAGTGGCGGTAGATCGACGGCGCGGTGACGCCGACCAGGCTGCCAACGGCACGAATGGACACGCCGTCCGAGCCGTGAGCGATGAGCAACGCGTCGACGGCGTCCATGATCTCGTCCCGCAACCGGTCGCCTTCACCCCGCCGGGCCCTGACCCGCCGTGGTCGATCAGCGAGCGCGATCACATTGGTCTGGTCGCCTCGCTGTTGACGCCCGGGTAGTGCAGCGCGAGTCACGGAGTCGGTCACGGTGGGTTCACTGCGTTCGAAACGGCGGGAGACCTGCCGATGGCCTCCATGGCCACGCAGTGATCCTATCCGTGTGGTCATCGGTGAAACCTCAGCCCGTGGTCGACATGTCGGCGAGCTCCGGTCGAACGTCCTCAAGATCGAGCGGGAGCGGTTCCAGCTCCACGTGGTCGCTGAGACCGATTCGCAGCTGCAGTTTGCGAAGAGGAGCGGGCGCCCACCAATTGGCTTCGCCTGCCAACCGCATGAACGCGGGGACAAGCGTGGAGCGGATCACGAACGCATCCATCAGGACTGCGAGTGCCAGGCCGAGCCCGAACAGCTTGATGAACGACACCCCAGAGGTGGCGAAGGCAATGAACACGATGGCGATCAGCAGCGCTGCGGCAGTCACGATGCGACCGGTCTTCTCCAGCCCGACAGCGACAGCCCGGGTGTTGTCGCCATGGCGGTCGTGTTCTTCTTTGATCCGGGACAGGAGGAACACCTCGTAGTCCATCGACAGGCCGAACGCGATGCAGAACATCAGCACCGGCGTGGTGGCGTCGATGGTGCCCGTTGGCGTGAAGTTCAGGAACCCGGACAGATGCCCGTCCTGGAAGATCCACACCATTGCACCGAATGTGGCAGTGAGGCTGAGCAGGTTGAGCAGCACCGCTTTGACGGGAACCAGGATTCCGCCGAACATCAGGAACAGGAGGACGAACGTGACGATGGCGATGATTGCGCCCGCCCACGGGAGGCGGCCGAGCAGTGAGGCCTTCGAGTCGACCAGCTGTGCTGATGGCCCTCCGACGGAAACGTCGAAGGTCGTTTCGACGGCACGCACTGCTTTGGCGAACTCCTCACCACGTGCCGAGACGGGTTCCACCGACGGGACGACCGACAGCCACGTTGCCTCGGCCGCAGCGAACCGCCGGCTGACTTCGTTGGGTGGAGCAATCAGGTTGCCGCCGAGGTAGCTGCCGGTGAGCGCGTCGACCCGTGCGACTCCGGCCACCGTTGAAAGGCGGGTCGCGTAGTCGTTGAGCGCCGTGAGGCTCGCGTTGTTCTTCGGGTCGAACGAAGCGACGAAGATCTCGGCTGCGCCGTTCTCCCGTGAATCGAAGTCTGCCGAGATGCGGTCCAGCGCGCCCCTTGCCGACGCTGTCGTCGGAAGCACTCGGTGGTCGGACAGACCCAGGTTGATGTGCAGGAACGGCACACCGAGCAACAACAGTGCAGCGATGCCGACGGCTGCGATTTGGCCTGGGCGGCGCATGACGGCCATTGCACTGCGGTGCCAGAACCCGGTCTCTGCGGCGGTGGATGTGTTTCGGCGCCGCCGTCCGATGCGCAGCGAATTGATACGTGTACCAAGTAATGCGAGCACGGCAGGAAGGATGACGACCGACGCGATGGCGGCGATGGCTGCCACCGCAATTCCGGCGTAGGCGAAGCTGCGCAGGAAGGCTTGGCGGAAGACCAGAAGCGACGCCAGTGAAATCGCCACGGTGGCGGCGGAGAACACGACGGTGCGTCCGGCGGTACGGACACTGCGGACGATCGCGTCTGGCACCGGCCATCCAGCGTCCAGCTCTTCGCGGTATCTGGACACGATGAACAGCGCGTAGTCGATAGCCAGGCCCAGGCCCATGGCGGTAGTGAGGTTGAGCGCGAAGATCGACACGTCGGTGAACCCGTTGATGACGGTCAGCACGAGGAATGTTCCGATGACGGTGACGCCACCGATCAGCAGCGGAAGGCCTGCGGCGACGAGACCGCCGAACACCAGCACGAGCAGCAGCAGCGTGATGGGCAGCGCGATTGTCTCGGCCCGGGTGAGGTCGCTCTCGATTGTTTCCCCGACTTGGCGAAACACCTCGGCCTCGCCGGTGACGACAACCTCGACGGGTGCGTTGTCACCGGCGGGCCGGGTGTACCTGGGGGACAGGTCTTCGATGCGAACGCGGATGTCGTCCTCGGTGCCGGTGATGCGCGCGAGTACCAGCGCCTGATCGCCTGTACGCGATTTGAGTGGAGACGCCTGCAGCGACCAGTAGCTGGCAACGCCCGAGACGCCTTGTTCCTTCGACAGCTCTTGGGTGAGCGCGAGGCCTGCAGCGGTGACTGCGGGATCGTCGACCGACCGGCCAGGCGCACGGACGAGCAGGACCAAGTTGGGTGAACCGGCACCGAAGGTCTTTTCGATCAGGTCATGGGCCAGCGTGGACTGAGCCGTGGGGTCGTCGAACCCGCCGTTGGAGAGCGTCCCGGCGACCGAACCGCCGAGTGTCCCTGAGACCACGACGAAGAGCAGCGCCGCCAGCAACACGAGACGGTGACGGCGGACGATGAAACGTGCGAAAGAAGCAGGCATGGTGCTGGCAGCGGTTTCAGCTGGCTGCGAGGCAGACAGCAGCGTTGGTCGGCGTGACCACAATGGCTGGGACGGCCGGAATGGTGGGCATCGCCGGGGTCATGTCCGTCGATGGGCTGGCGGCGCACCGCTTCGACCGCGAGCGAAGGGCTGCGACCGCTGCGCCGAGCGAAGCGGCACGTTCCAGGTCGGCATTGCGAACCTGCGTGTCTGCGGCGGTGTGTGAGAGGGCGAGGAGTTCGTACAACACGATGCGGGCCTTTCTGCTGTTCTGCTGGGTGGTTACTGTCGATACAGTAACGACGATATACAAACATTGCTACCGTAACTTGTGTTACTCACGTCACACCATGACGATCGGGCGAAAGGTGGGCTGCCGCAGTGCGATGAGGGTTAGCCTTGCCCGGACCGCAAAAAGCGGTCGAGTCCACGTAGCTCAGCGGATAGAGCAACCGCCTCCTAAGCGGTAGGTCGCAGGTTCAAGTCCTGCCGTGGACGCTTTGCGCTCCGGGCGCGCTGCCCTGGAAATCGACACGGAACCGGGCGAGGGACAAACGGAAGACATTCGGACGGACAAGTAAATGGACAAAACAATACCCTGATAGTTAAAATCAGCTGGTGCGAGGGTACGAGCAGACACATCCGTGGATCACGTTCAAAGCGAACGGCATCAACGATCTCGGTCCCGACCTGTGGATGCTTCTCGGTGAAGCCCACGCCAAATGCGAGCATCTCGCCGGTACCCCGCTGCGGCCTGACAGTGCGCGGAAACTGTACGAAGTTGCGTTGATCAAAGGCGCGCTGGCGTCTACCGCCATCGAAGGAAACACCCTCACCGAAGATCAGGTCGCAGGTCTCGTCGCCGGCACGTACACGCCGCCCCCGTCGCGCGAGTACCAGGCACGGGAGGTCCGGAACGTCATCGAAGCGTTGGAAGACATCACCCGCCACGTGACCTCGGGGGAACGGCCGACCATCACAGTCGACCTGATCTGCGAGTTCAACCGACGCATCCTCGATGGGACCGAGTACGAGGACTACGTGATCCCCGGCGCGATCCGTGGCTATTCGGTCGGCGTGCCCGGGTACCGGGGAGCACCGGCAGAAGACTGCCAGTACTTGGTCGATCGTCTCTCCACCTGGCTGGAAAGCGACACGTTCCGGAACGCCGACCGGGAGTATGCGTTCGCGCTGACTGTCGCCTGTGCGATCTACGCACACCTGTACATCGCCTGGATACACCCATTCGGAAACGGGAACGGACGGACAGCTCGCCTGCTGGAGTTCCTCATCCTGGCCCGGTCCGGGATGGTGCCGCTCCCCGCAGCGAACCTCCTTTCGAATCACTACAACTTGACCCGAGACAGGTACTACTCCCGGCTTGCCGATGCGAGCCGAACCCTCAAGACAACCTCGTTTCTCTCCTACGCCGTGCAAGGCCTCGTCGACGGCATCCGAGACCAGATCAGCCACGTGCGAAAGGAACAGTTCGACGTCGCGTGGATCAACTACGTCCACGAAACCATGAACTCGACATTCCCCAGCAGCCCAAGCCGCGACCGGCAAAGGTCACTCGTGCTGGCCATGCCGCCCGGCACAACACTCCCCAGGGCACAGCTGGAACAACTCACCACGAAGCTCACCGTCCTGTACGCAAAGGCAGGCCCCCGCACGCTGAGCCGTGACCTCAACCGGCTCAGATCAGTCGGGCTGATCGTCAAGTCGTCCCGAGGGTGGCGGTCCAATCAGCAAATCATCCGCGCGTTCCTCCCCCCGATGGCAGAACCCGACAACAACAGCTGACCCTGCTCCGACACGACGCGTTCGGTGGTGACGCAACCGATTCGAGCGAGGGGTTTGGCTGGGGCACGGCGCTTTGCCGCAACGCCGTGGGGCCCCAGCCTGCTACTTGCCAGCCTTTTTCGGAGGTGTGGACTTCTTGTCCGAAAGTTTGGCGATGGCTTGCTTTGTCGGGGTCGCAGTCTTGGCAGGCGCCTTTGCTGCTGCGGGTGCTTTTGCTGCTGCGGGTACCTTTGCTGCGGGTGCCTTTGCGGAAGACTTTGCCGCTGCTTTTGTTTGTGTGTTGGTCGATGCCTTGGCTGCTGACTTGGTTGCAGACTTGGCCGGTGCTTTGGCTGCTGAATTGTTGGCTGCCTTGGTTGGGGCGGCCACCGGCGCTTTGGTGGCCGCCTGTGTTCCAGTCTTTGCAGGTGCCTTGGTTGGTGCCTTGGTTGGTGCCTTGATGGGTGCTTCGAGGGCGGCTTTGGCTGCGGACTTGGCTGCACCTGCTTTGGCTGCTGCCTTGGTTCCTGCTTTGGCTGCAGCTTTCGTTCCTGCCGTAGCCGCCGCTTTTGCGGCCTCCTTGGTCGGGAGGGGTGCTTTGACGGCGGTTTTGGCTGCGGACTTTGCTGCTCCGGCTTTGGTCGCGGCCTTTGACGCAGATGCCTTTGCTGCGGCAACCTTGGTAGCTGCCTTGGACGTCTGCTTCGCTGGAGCCTGCTTGACCGCAGCCGGGGCCTTAACCGCAGCCGGGGCCTTGGCCGCTGCTGCCGCCTTCTTCTGAACGGGTGTCTTGGCTGGTGACTTCACAGGAGTCGACGCTTGCTTCGTGGCGTTACCAGCCTTGGTGGCTGCAGCCTTTGCCTGCTTGGCTGCCGTTGTTGCTTTTGAGGCCGCAGCCTTTGCTTGATTGGCGGCTGCTGCGGCCTTCGCAGCTTCTGCTCTCGTCGCTGCTTTTGCCTTCCTGTTCGCGGCGGTGGGGTTAGCTTTTGCGGCGGCTTGAGCGGCCGTCGCAGCGTTCGCGGCAGCTACGGCCTTTTTCGCTGCAGCTGCCGCTGCCTGTTGAGCTTTAGTTGCTGCTGCGGCGGTCTTCGCCGCTGCGGCTTTGGCTGCAGTCGGAGCAACGAGCGCAAGGGAGCGGGGTTTCGTCGTAGATGTGGGCGAGACGGCTAGGCGTGTCGTCGGCGCGGCCGTGGTCGGGACAGCGGTGGTCGGTGAAGCAGTCGTCGGTCCTGCTGTGGTCGGCGCGCCGGTTGTTGCTGGCTGCGTCGGTTGCGATGCCGCGGCGGTGACTGGAGCCAGCAATACGGGTGCCTGTGTCGTTGCCGCAGTCGTCGTAACCGCAGTTGTCGGGGCGGCAGTTGTCGGGGCGGCAGTGGCCGGTGCTGCTGTGGTCGGCGCAGCCGTTGTTGGCGCTGCGGTGGTTGGTGCTGTGGTAGTCGGAGCCAATGTGGTTGCGACAGTGGTCGGAGTGGTCGTCGCAACGGTCGTCGGCGATGTGGTTGTGGTGCTTGTGGTCGTGCTTGAAGTTGTTGGTGCCAGCGTGGTGCTGGTCGTCGTTGGCTCTGTTGTGGTGGTGCTTGAAGTTGTTGGTGCCAGCGTGGTGGTGGTGCTCGTGGTCGTGCTGGTTGTGGTGGTACTTGTGGTGGTCGTGCTTGTGGTCGTCGTGCTGGTTGTCGTCGTGCTGGTTGTCGTCGTGGTCGGCGTGTTGAGCACGTTGGCCGTTCCCATGTTCACGTCGATCAAGTTTGTGGAACCTGCGGCCGCGCCGTTCGTCGCATCGCCCCAACAGCGGACCGCGCCCGTGCTGAGCACGACACACGTATTTGCCCAGCCGGCATCGACAGCAACCGCAGTTGCTCCACCGAGATTCACGTTCACGAGCCGCGACGATCCGGCCAGCTGGCCGGAGGCATCGGAGCCCCAGCAGCGCACGTTGCCATCGGTCAGCACGGCGCATGAGTGGCTACGCCCAGCGGCGATGTCAATCGCTGTTGCTCCACCCAAGTCAACGTCGGTAGAGATCGACGAGCCTCCGAGCGAACCACCGTCGTTCCATCCCCAACACCGAACGCTGCCACCAACGAGGATGGCGCAGTAGTGCCAGTCGCCTGCTTCGATCTTCGAGACCTTCGGCCCGCCGAAGTTGATGTTGGTCGTTTGCGACGAGCCGCCCAGCTGGCCTTCTGTGTTGTACCCCCAGCACCGGGCATCGTCGGTTGAAAGGACGACGCACGTGTTGTTGACGCTGGTGGCGACCTGCTTCACGGTCACGCCGGGCTCGAAAACGACCGATGTCGTGAGCGATGAACCGCCGAGTTGGCCCGACGAGCTTTCGCCCCAGCAACGGAGTTCGTTGCCGGTCACGATGGCACACGTGTGCGAGTTCGTGCTCGAAATCTGAGATGCGGTGATGCCGGTGCCGAAATTGATGTTCGTCGATTGGGTGGACCCACCCAACTCGGCCGTCGCAGTTCCCCAGCAACGCACGTTGCCATCCACGAGCAACGCGCATGAATGCGACCCCGAAGTCACCGCTGCTGCTCGTACGCCACCGAGGTCGACGTTCGAAGTCGGGGTACCGCCGCCCGTACCCAGCTGTCCGCCGTTGTTGAGACCCCAACAGCGAACGCCGCCGTCGGAAATCACGACACATGTCTGGTGTGCCGAGGCAAGGCGTTCGGAAACCGGACGTTGCAGATCGGCGGCGCCATTGGCCGGGTTGACGGCAAGCACCCCGAGCCCCGACAGCATGACGGCTGCAGCAACGAAGATTTTGGACATTGTCGAAAGAGGCGACCTCCCGAAGCGCTGCTCTTGTATTGCAGCAATTTGGTTGGGCACATTTCCTATCGACATAGGTGACACGTCGACACACTCTGAGTGAAACTTGACTCGATTGGTCACTTCGAATGTGTTGCACCTGAACCACAGTTCCGGTGAAAGTGGGATTTTTCGATCGCCAAAGTTGGCCGGTGACGTGGCTACCGGTGAGGGTGCCGCCGGCGGGTCGCGCTTCATATGCAGACGTAGGGGCCAGGTCCGCACCTGCGGTGACTTGTTCGCGGGCGTCGGCAACCATCACCAGTATCGAGTTCAACGTGTCTGCCAGCCGCCCGCCCATGACCTGCAGTATACATCATCCAATCGAACGTGTGTTCGTGATCTGTCACCTATCACCCCCGCAAACAGGGCCCTGGTCACCCGAACCACACCGGACAGTCGGCTCCGGATATCTCCTGCCATCCGCCCCCGTAAGGACCGGGGGCAGCTCCCGAACAGGGCTCGTTTGGCTCGGAGAGCACGCACTTCGCGAACATGGTCGTATGTCCATGACCACCGCGACTGCAACGGCCGCCAAAACCGCCAAACAAGCCAACACTGACAGCAGCGAACTTGTCGATGAACTGCGGAGTTGGCTGACGGAGAACTGGGATGCCGACCTTACCGTCGCGCAGTGGTGGGAACGCCTGGGCCTCGCAGGATGGGCGGCACCAACACTGCCGACCACCGCATTCGGTCGTGGCCTCACCCGCAACGACGGCGTTCTGGTGGGCAACGAGATCGCCATCTTCGGTGCACTTGGCGCACCCACCGGTCTTGGCATGCTGCTCGCCGCTCCGACCATTGCGATGCACGGCAACCAGGACCAGATCGAGCGGTACGTGAGACCAATCGTCACCGGTCAGGCTGCGTGGTGTCAGATGTTCAGCGAACCAGGGGCGGGGTCGGACCTGGCGGGCCTCACCACCAAAGCCGTGCAGGACGGTGACGAATGGTTCGTGAACGGGCAAAAGGTGTGGACGTCCAGCGGCCACCTCGCCGACATGGGGATGCTCATCGCGCGTACTAACCCCGAGGCACCCAAGCACCAGGGCATCACCTACTTCGCGTGCGATATGAAGCAGCCGGGCATAGATATTCGGCCGCTGAAAGAGATGACGGGACGTGCGCTGTTCAACGAGGTGTTCCTGACCGATGCACGCGTCGAGGGCAACTCCATGATCGGCGACCTCAACAACGGCTGGGCCGTGGCCAACACCACTCTGAACTTCGAACGGGCCGGTCTCGGATCAGGCGGCGGGCATGGTGGTTCGACGGCCATCGCCGGACAGATCGCAGGTGATCTTCATAAGCGCGCTGGAGATTTCATCGGAACCCGCAGGGGTGGTGGTGGAGGCGCTCAGTTCGCAGGAGCTGTCGGCATGCTCACGAAGCTGGCGCAGGCGACCGGGGCAGCCGCAGACCCCACCGTGCGCCAGGAATTGATGAAGCTCCACACGCTCCAGGAGATCGGGCGATACAACAACCTGCGGGTCAAGGCCGAACGGGCGAAGGGCCGAGACATCCCTGGCATGCCCAACATCTCCAAGCTGTCCATGAGCGACATGATGCGCCTGCAGCGAGATCTGGGAATGCGCCTCGCGGGCCCGTCGGGGACGCTCCATAGCTATGACTCGGCTGGGCGAGAAGTGCTCAACGCGGCGACCGGCAATCCGATGCTCGCCCTGATTACCGAGATGGCTCTGTTCGCCCAGGCACCGCCCATCTACGGCGGCACGGACCAGGTGCAGAAGAACATCCTCGGCGAGCGGGTGCTCGGCCTCCCCAAAGACGCTGGCATCGACGCAAAGTCACCCTTCTCCCAGCTGCCGAAGAACACCTGACCGGCTCCCGCCGATCCCGCCTTATCGCGATGGCGCCAAACCGAGTGAGCGGCTGAGCGGTCGTGGGAGCGCGCTGGTACGGTCGGGAGGGTCATGAGTGTTCACGCAGACGCCGCAGCTCGCGCGACAACCTGGACGGTGCTGGACCCGTGCACCGCTCAGGAGATCCGTACCGTCGACCTGGCAACGCCGTCAGACGTGGACGCGGCGGTTACCCGAGCAACGGTGGCGCAGCACCGCTGGGCGGGCCTCACGACGCAGGACCGCTGCCGCCAGCTTCGTCGCTTCGCCCGCGCGGTCGAGGAACACGGTGAGGAGCTCGCGCAACTCGAGGCCCTCAACTGCGGCAAGCCGATCGGCAACGCTCGATGGGAGGCACAGGCAACGGCGGATGCGCTCAGCTACTACGCCGCTGCGGTCGAACACCATCGTGGCACCACGTTGCCGTGGAACGACGGGCTGGCCCTCACCATCCACGAACCGCTCGGCGTGGTGGGGGCCATCGTGCCGTGGAACTTTCCGATGCTCATTGCAGCGTGGAAGATCGGGCCGGCCCTGGCGTGCGGTAACGCGCTCATCCTGAAACCGAGCGAGATGACGCCGCTCACGGCTGTGCGTCTCGGTGAGCTGGCGCTCGATGCCGGTCTCCCGCAACACCTGTTGCAGGTCCTCGTGGGAACCGGTCCGGTGGTCGGTCAGGCGATGGTGGAACACCCTGGCATCGCCAAGATCGGCTTTACCGGGTCCACTGCCACCGGCAAGCAGATCATGCGTTCTGCGGTCGACTCGCTGAAACGCGTCACGCTCGAACTCGGCGGCAAGAGCGCCAACATCGTGTTCGCGGATGCAGACCTGGAAAAGGCAGCGGCGGCCATCCCCGGGGCGATCTACGACAATTCGGGACAGGACTGCTGTGCTCGTGGCCGAATCCTGGTCGAGGCGTCGGTCCATGACCGCTTCGTCGGGATGGTGGTTGCAGTCAGCAAAGACATCAAGGTCGGCACGCCCGACGACCCGGACGCCTACATGGGCCCGCTCATCAGTGCGCAACACCTGGCAAAGGTGCGGTCCTTCGACGGTGAAGGCGATGTTGCATTCCGGGGGACCACCCCGGCCGGGCCGGGGTTCTGGTTCCCGCCGACCGTTGTCACGGGTGTCAGCCGAACTGGCCGCCTGGCAACCGAAGAGGTCTTCGGGCCTGTCGTGGCGGTCCTTCCGTTCACGGACGAAGCCGATGCAGCAGCCCTGGCGAATGCAACGGTGTACGGCCTCTCTGGCAGCATCTGGACCGGGGACACTGCCAAGGCCTTGCGCATGGCAAGAGCGGTTCAGAGCGGTACCCTCGGGGTGAACTCCAACTCGTCGGTGCGGTACTCCATGCCGTTCGGCGGTTTCAAGCAGTCAGGGATCGGCCGAGACCTCGGTGTCGATGCGCTTGCGCACTATTCCGAGACCAAGACGGTGTTCATCTCGACTGCTCCCTAGGGTTTGCGCCCTGGTTCCGGCAGCGGAACAAACTACGTACACATACAGCAACTCAACATCAGACACCGGAAAGACGGACAGGAACATACATGGCTGATCGATTGTCCGGCAAGGTTGCACTGATCACCGGGGCCGCAAGCGGTCTTGGCCGGGTGGCAGCCGAGCTGTTCGCAGCGGAGGGCGCTGCAGTCGTCATCGCCGACATCACCGATGGAACAGAAGCTGTCAGCGCCATCGCTGCAGCCGGAGGACGGGCGTCATACGTCGCGTGCGATGTGCGTGACGACAACAGCGTAAAGGCCGCAATCGACCACGCGGTAGCCACATTCGGTGGGCTCCATGTCCTGTACAACAATGCCGGCATTTCACCCGGCGATGACGACGGTGTGGTGAACACCGCAGACTCCACGTGGGACATAACGCTCGACGTCAACGTGACCGGCGTGGCGCGTTGCTGTCGGCACGGCATTCCGGCGATGCTCGCATCGGGCGGTGGCAGCATCATCAACGTGGCCAGTTTCGTCGCCCATGTCGGAGCAGCCACCCCGCAGGTTGCGTACACCGCTTCGAAGGGTGCTGTGCTGGCGATGACGCGCGAGATCGCTGTCATCCACGCCCGGCAGGGCATCCGTGTCAACGCGCTGTGCCCGGGCCCGGTCCTCACTCCGCTGCTTGCAAAATTCCTGTCCGACGATGCAAAACGCCAACGCCGTCTGGTCCATATACCGATGGGCCGCTTCGGTGAGGCGATCGAGATCGCCAAAGGTGCCTTGTTCCTGGCATCCGACGATTCGTCGTTCATGACCGGCCAGTCGTTGCTCATCGACGGCGGCATCACCGCCGCGTACACAACACCCGAGTAGTACACGCACAAGGGAAATCCATGGCACCGAACACGCACATCCCGCACGAACAGCTTGAGGCCGATATCGCCGATGGTCGCATCGACACGGTGATCGCCGCGTTCGGCGACTTCCACGGGCGCCTGATCGGTAAGCGCACAGATGGTCAGTTCTACCTCGATGTCGTTGCCGAAGAGGGAACGGAGAATTGTGACTATCTCATCGCATGCGATATCGACAACAACCCGGTTCCGGGCTTTCGCTTCACCAGCTACGACCAGGGTTATGGCGACATGCGTGGTGTGGTCGACCGTTCCACGGTGCGCTACCTTCCGTGGCTCGAGAAGACCGCTGTGGTGCTGCTCGACCTTGTTGACGTCGATACAGGCGACCCGATCGAAGAGTCGCCGAGGCGCATCCTGCAACGCCAGGCCGAGGCCGCGCTGGCCCATGGGTACACGGCCAAGATCGGATCGGAGATCGAGTTCTTCCTCTTCAAGGAGACCTACGACGAAGCGAACGCCCGGGGGTATGTCGGCCTGACTCCCAACTCGCCGTATGTGGAGGATTATCACATCCTCCAGACGACCAAGGAGGAGAACGTCCTTGGTGCGATCCGGCGTGGCCTGCGAGACGCGGGCATGCCCGTCGAGTTCTCCAAGGGTGAGGCTGGCAAGGGCCAGCACGAACTCAACCTCACGTACCAAACGGCTGTCGAGATGGCCGATACCAACCTGCTGTTCAAGAACGCGGTCAAAGAGATCGCCCTGTTCAACGGCCGCTCCGCCTGTTTCATGGCGAAGCCGCACTTCGACGACGCGGGCTCGTCGTGCCACATCCACTCGTCGCTGTGGGACAGCCAGCACAGCTTGATGTACGACCATGACGCGCACGGGATGAGCGATGTGTTCCGCTGGTACATCGGCGGGCAGATCAAAGCGGCACGAGAGTTTTCGTTGATGACTGCGCCGACCATCAACAGCTACCGGCGGTTCCAGCCTGGGTCGTGGGCGCCAACCGGGATTGGATGGGCCACCGACAATCGAACGCTCGGTTTCCGGGTCGTCGGCCACGGGAACGGTATGCGCGTAGAGAATCGCATCCCAGGGGCCGACGCCAACAGCTACCACGCGTTCGCGGCAACAATCGCTGCCGGGCTGCACGGGATTGAGAACCGGATCGAGCCACCGGATCCGTACCTCGGCAACGGTTACACCGCAGCCGACATCGAGCGGATCCCATCAACGTTCAACGAAGCCATGGAACTGTGGCAGCAGTCTGCATTGGCGAAGGAATGCTTCGGTGAGGATGTGCACCACCACGTGCTCAACTTCGCGCGCGACGAGTGGCGCGCGTGGGGCGCCACGGTCACCACATGGGAACGGGCGCGGTACTTCGAGCGCATCTGATGGTGCATGACTCGGCACTGCAGCCGCGTAAATCTTGCGTTCCGCTCGGCGCGGTTCAGTGGCCCTATGGAATACTCCGGGCACCGCCATGATGGGCGCGACGTCTGGCGCATGCCGACGAGGTCGCCGTCACCACACCAAGGGAGACATGCGTGTCTGCTTCCACCGGACCATCGCAGGACAGCGTCCACGACGCCGATCGTGACCAGCTCCATTCCCTGGGCTACGCCCAGGAACTGCATCGGGGAATGGGCACGTTCTCGAACTTTGCGATCAGCTTCTCCATCATCTCGATCCTCGCCGGAGCGCTGACCAGCTTCTCGCTCGGGATGTTCGCCGGCGGCCCCCGCGTGATCCTGTTGGGTTGGGTCATCGTGGGCATCGGCGCGCTGGCAGTCGGTGCGGCAATGGGTGAGATCTGCTCGGCCTACCCAACAGCGGGCGGTCTGTACTACTGGTCGGCAAAACTGGCACGCAAGAACGGCGCCGCCTGGTCGTGGTTCACGGGCTGGTTCAACCTCGTCGGCCAGATCGGTGTGATTGCGTCTGTTGACTGGGCTCTGGCCAACTACGTGCTTTACAGCTTCAAGTTGTTGGGCTGGGACAGCCTGCGGCCCACCAAGTGGACGGTCTACGTGACCTATCTCATCCTGTTGGCCATCCATGGCCTGCTCAACACGTTCGGTGTCAACCTGGTGAAGAAGCTCGGTGACATCAGCGTGTGGTGGCACGTGGCCGGTGTAGCAGTCATCGTGCTCGCGCTCCTGACCCTTGGAAAGAACAAGACCGGCACCACGGGGATCTTCGCGTTCAAGAACTCGACTGGCTGGAGCTTCCCCGGTTCCGGCATCTACGTGTTCCTGGTCGGCCTCCTGCTGGCGCAGTACACGATTACGGGGTTCGATGCCTCGGCGCACGTCAGCGAGGAGACGAAGGGAGCAGCGACCAGTGCGCCGAAAGCCATCGTGCGGTCGATCTGGATCTCGGCGATCGCAGCGTTGCTGATGAACGGTGCCATGCTGCTGGCGATGCCGAAGGGCAAGTACGACGAGATCGCGGCCGGCGGCATTCTTGCCGGTGCGCTGGTGTTCACAACGGCGATCACCGGGTTCGTGGGAAAGCTGCTTGTGATCATCGCAACCGTCGGACAGTTCTTCTGCGGGATGGCATCGGTCACCGCCAACAGCCGCATGATCTACGCGTTCTCGCGTGACAAAGGGCTGCCCGGTTCGTCGCTGTGGCACAAGATCAACCCGCGCACCCGCACGCCGACGAACTCGATCTGGTTCGGCATCGTGCTGTCAGCGCTCGCCGGTGCGCTCACCCTGCTGCCCACCAAGAGAGGCGTCCCCGTGGCGTTCTTCGCGCTGACCCTCATGTGCGTGATCGGGCTCTACATCAGTTACATCATCCCCGTGTTCTTGCGGTTGCGAAATCCTGATTTCAAGCAGGGGCCATGGAACCTGGGTTCGCGCAGCAAGCTGGTCGGCTGGTTCGCTGTGGCGTACGTGCTGGTGATCTGCCTCGTCGGCCTGCTGCCACAGTTCGTTCCGTGGAACAAGTGGGAGACGGCCAACCTCACGCTTCCGGTGATCGGTGGGATTGCAATCGCTGTCGGCATCTGGTGGGTGGCTTCGGCCAACAAGTGGTTCTCCGGACCCATGGTCCAGGGTTCACGCGAAGAGCTGTTGGCGATCGAGCGGGAGCTCGACGCGCTCGGCTGACCCAGCCGCCGCTGCGACCTCGAACGCCAATCGGACTCCGCTGCATGGACTCGCTCGCCGAGCTCGTGCAGCGGAGTTTCCGCGCCTGGCACCTTGACGATACCGGTGAGTCTTCATCGGGCGAACTGCCCGATGAAGTCGAGCTTGTCCCGCTGGCGGGCGGCCTCACCAACCGCAACTTCACGTTCAGTCACGCGGGTCGCACGTGCGTGGTGCGGGTACCCGGCGAGCGAACCGAGCTGCTTGGCATCGACCGGGCCAACGAAGCCGAAGCCGCTACGCGGGCAGCCTCTTTGGGAGTCGGCCCTCCCGTTGTCGGTCTTCTCGAAGGCGTCGGCACGTTGGTCACCGAACTTGTTGCCGGTGTGCACCACGAGGGCGTGGAGTTCGAGAAGCGGCTTCCTGACGTCGTGAAGCTGCTGCAGCGGTTCCATCGATCGGGTGACCTCGCCGGAGCCTTTCCGATTCACCGAGTGGTGGAATGGCACACACGCGATGCTGCGCTCCACGGCGTTCGGCCGCCGCAGACGGTCGATCGGCTGCTCGCCGTGTCTGCGCGAATCGAAGCTGCCTTCGCAGCGACGCCGGATTCCGCTGTGCCGTGTCACAACGACCTGCTGCCGGCCAACGTGTTGTTCGGACCAAGCCGCACATGGTTGCTGGACTACGAATACGCCGGTATGAACGATCGGTATTTCGACCTCGGCAACCTGGCCGTCAACGCAGCATTGGGACCCGCTGCCGATGACACTCTGTTGCAGCTGTACTTCGGTTCGGTGACGGACCGCAGCCGGGCGCGCCTTGTGCTCATGAAGATCATGAGCGAGTTCCGCGAAGGCATGTGGGCGGTGGTGCAACAGGCGATCAGCACACTGGACACCGACTTCGTGTCGTATGCGAACGAACGATTGGACAACTGCCTGCGATTGGCTACGGGCCAAGGTATCGACGCCTTGCTGCAAGCCGCGGCTAGCCCCTGATGCGGCGGTTGCTGGGGTCGTACAGGGGGATCAGGCTCACCTCGGCGGGGTGCCGCTGCGTCGCGACGTCCAGCTGGTACTCGCCATCAAGGACCCACGCCCGATCCAGTCCCCCGGCGTTGCGGACGTAGCCCATGCCGATCGACCGGCCGACCGTGTAGCCGTAGCCGCCGCTGGACAGCCACCCGACCCGCTGGCCGTTGCGGTAGATGGTCTCGCGGCCGAGTAGGACAACGGATGGGTCGCACGAGAACGTAGCCAGGAGTTTACGAACCCCTTCGGTGCGCTGGCGTTCGATTGCGCCGCGGCCGATGAATTCGACGTCGGCTGCGCGTTTCACCGCCCAGCCCAACCCTGCTTCCAGCGGGGTGGTGTCCGGACCGATGTCACTTCCCCACGACCGGTATCCCTTCTCCAGCCGACAGCTCTCGATGGAGCGGTAGCCGGCGTTGCACAGCCCCACCGGCGCGCCGGCCTCCATCACCGCCCGGTAGACCCGGTGTGCCTCCAAGATCGGAACATGCAGCTCCCAACCGAGTTCGCCCATGTATGTGATCCGCAGCGCCCGGACGGCGACCCCGTTCACGAAGATCGTCCGGAACGTCGAGAATTGAAACGATGGGTCGGAGACGTCTGCGTCGGTGAGCCGTTCCAGGACGGAACGTGACGCGGGCCCCATGAGCGACAGCACCGCCCACGAGTTGGTCACATCGGTCAACTCGACGCGGAGGCCGGCCGGGAGATTCCTGCGGATCCAGTCCGCATCGTGGGTGGCGAATCCCGTCCCGGTGACCACGTAGAACTGATCATCGTCGAGCCGAGCCACCGTGAGGTCGCATTGGATACCACCTCGCTCGTCGAGCAGTTGCGTATACGTCAGGCTGCCAGGTGGCTTGGTCACATCGTTCGCGCACAGCAGGTCCATCGCTGCGGCGGCGTCAGAACCCACCAGTTCATATTTTGCGAACGACGTCTGGTCAACCAGTACAGCGGCGGTTCGGCATGCGACATGTTCTCGCCCCACAGCAGCGAACCAGTTCTGCCGTCCGTATGTGTACACATCAATCGGTGTCTCGCCGGCGTCTCGGTCTGCGAACCAGTTCGGCCGCTCCCACCCGAGCTTTTCGCCGAAACACGCGCCTGCAGCCAGCAGGTCTGTGTACAACGGTGACTGCCGGTTCGGTCGCCCCGAGCGATGCTCTTCGAACGGCCATGCCATTGTGTAGTGCTTCGTGTACGCCTCGAGCGTTCGTGTGCGCACCCAGTCCGTGCTGCGGTGTGCATCGCCGAACCGCCGGATGTCGACCACCCACAGGTCGAACGGCGGCGCGCCCTTGTGGACCCACTCGGCCAGCGCCATTCCAGCACCCCCGCCCGACGCGATTCCGAACGCGTTGAACCCGGCACCGATGAAGCAGTTTCGCAGCTCTGGGGCCTCTCCCAGGATGAAGTTTCCGTCGGGTGTGAAACTCTCCGGTCCGTTGATGAGCTGATTGATGCCGACCTCACCCAGGGCCGGAACGCGGCCCATTGCCAGTTCCATCGTCGGCGAGAAGTGTTCGTAGTCCGGGTCGAGCAACTGGAAGTTGAACGGGGTCGGAATGCCCGCAACAGCCCATGGGACGGGGTTCGGTTCGTACCCGCCCATGGTGAGCCCGCCGACTTCTTCCTTGTAGTAGGTCAGCCGGTCGGGGTCCCTCAGCGTCGGCAACGTTGCTGGGACCCCACCGGGAAGTTGTGCCGTGATCACGTACTGGTGCTGCACCGGGACCAGGGGCACGTTGATTCCGACCGTTGCGGCAATCGCCCGTGTCCACTGTCCGCCGCAGATGACGACCTTCTCGCACCGGATGCGGCCCTGATCGGTGAGGACGGAGCGAATGACTCCGTCGGTCACTTCGATCGAGAGGACATTGGTATGTTCACAGAGTGTTGCTCCGGCCTGGCGCGCACCTTTGGCAAGCGCCATGGTGACATCGCTCGGGCTCACCTGCCCGTCGGTCGGAAGGAACGCCGCACCCACCACGTCGTCGACCTGCATCAGCGGCCAGAGGGCCTGCGCTTCGGCGGCCGACAGGAGATGCATGTCCAGGCCGAAGCTCTTCGCAGTGGTCGCCTGTCGTTTGACCTCGGTCCACCGCTCTGCGTTGCAGGCCAACCGCAGACCACCGTTCATCTTCCATCCGGTTGCCTGGCCGGTCTCGGCTTCCAAGCGACGGTAGAGGTCGACCGAGTACCCGAGCAGCTGGGTGATGTTCGCGCTCGTCCTGAGCTGACCCACCAGACCTGCAGCATGGAACGTCGAGCCGGAGGTGAGCGCGTGCCGTTCCACGAGCACCGTGTCTGTCAACCCCAGTTCGGCGAGGTGGTAGGCCGTGGAACAGCCGATGATCCCTCCGCCGATCACAACCACCTTCGCCGTCTCCGGAAGTTCGTGCATCTCCAAGACGATAGGCCGTAGATCGCTCGCGTTGGCGTGCCGTGCGCTCGTTCGGAGCTGGCGCTCATGCGCGCAGCGCACTCAGTATGCGCAGCTACCATCGCCCCTGTGTCCCACAGCCAACGCGGTCCGGTCGTGGACTCTTTTGCGCTGACCCGGTGGCAGCGGGTCCAGTGGTCGGCGGGGTCCCCTGTCCGTGCAATCGGCTTCGCGTGCTTCACGGCACTCTTGTCCTGGCTGGGGTTCGTCAGCATCGGCATGTCGGCAGTCCTCGCGATTGTGGTGATGGTCTGTTTTGCTCACTGGGTCCCCTTCGCATTGGCAGGTCGCAGTCGGCTCGGCATCTCGTCGCACGGCATCACCGACCATCTCCGTTTCCGGACACATCGCTATGCGTGGGAGGAGATCAGTGCGCTGAAGGTGATGACGCTGCATCGCTCGACGCACGGCCTTGTCGTCGAACTGGTGAACCAGGCGACCGGCACGACCCGTACCGAGTTCTTGCGATCCAGCTGGAGGCCCAGTCCTGAGCAGGCTCGTCATTTGCTGGGGTTGGTTCGCGGGTCGGACAAGTTCCGGGCAGACCTGGTTCCGGCAGCGCTACCGTCACAGCAATGAGCGAATCGACCAACGCCACAACCGGGCCCCGCGCAAGGGCATGCATCCCGGAGCACGGCTCGGACCCCGATGATGTGCTTGGGCGCCTCGAAGGCTTTCGGTCCAACGACGTGAAATGGCAGGACGGCCGTGCGTTCTCGCTGACCTACTCCGCCGGCCCTGCAGCGCTCCGGCTGGCGAAGGATGCGTACAGCGCGTATTCCAGCGAGAACATGCTCAACCTCGACGCGTTTCCCAGCCTCCGCGCCATGCAGAACGATGTGCTGAGCGCGGTGGGTTCCCTCCTGGGCGGGAACGATGAAACGGTCGGCGTGTTCACCAGCGGCGGTACCGAGAGCATCCTCACCGCCGTGCACGGCGCGCGCAGTTGGGGGCGGGCCAAAGGCATCGACCAACCCCGGATGATCCTCCCGACAACGGCTCATGCGGCGTTCTCCAAAGCTGCGGCCTACTTCGACGTGGAAGCGGTCCGTGTTCCCGTCGGCGACGACTATCGAGCGGACCCGCGGGCAATGGAGGCGGCCATCGATGACCGCACCGTGTTGTTGGTGGCTTCGGCTCCTGCGTATCCCCAGGGGGTCATCGACCCGGTCGCGGACGTGGCTGCCATTGCCGACGCGAACTCGCTGCTGTGTCACGTCGATGCGTGCATGGGCTTCACGCTGCCGTGGCTGCAGCAGTTGGGCGAAGTCTCCGTTCCGTGGAACTTCTTGGCGAGTGGGGTCACGTCGATGAGCTGTGACCTGCACAAGTTCGGTTACGCCGCGAAGGGTGCGGGGGTTCTGCTGCACCGCGACAAGTCGCTGCGTCGTCACCAGACGTTCGTCACGTCTGACTGGCTCGGTGGGCTTTACGGTTCGCCGGCGTTGCTGGGAACGCGCTCAGGCGGCGGCCTGGCGTCGGCTTGGGCGGTGATGCAGCATCTGGGCGCGGAAGGTTACCGCTCGCTGGCTGCCGATGCGCTTGCTGCGCGCCGAACGATTCAGGCAGGGGTCGAGTCCATCGAAGGGCTGAGCGTGCGCGGACGGCCCGATGCCACGCTGATCGCGTTCGGCGCGACTGATCCCGAAGCGCTCGACATCTTTGCCGTGGCCGACACGCTGTTGTCGCGCCATGGCTGGTTCGTCGATCGCCAGACCCCGCCGGACTCGCTGCATCTCACGGTGAACTCGATCCATCGTGAGACCGTCGATGCGTTCGTGACAGACCTGGCTTCGGTGGTCGGCCAGATACTTGCGCACAGCGGACCTGCCGGTGATCGTACGCGCGCATATGGAACGGTCGAGTAAGGGAGTCCGGAGGTCGGCCGAGGGTCAACGGGTTGTCAATCGTGCAATCGGTCCCTCGAACGACATGATGAGGGGTTCGCCGTCCGCGGTTTCTGCGAACGCCGTGGGGTAGCTCAGGGTGATACCCAACGACGTGGCGCGCCACGAATTGCGCGGATCGAGCGCCATCAATTCACCGCTGCAGACATCGGCGAACAGGTACCAGCCGACCAGTGCTGGTAACGCCTTGCCCCGATACACGAAGCCGCCGACGACAGCGCACCGGCCGTCGGCATGCGCATACGCGTGGACAGGCTCGACCGCCTTGGGCGGCCGTCCCCCGGTGTAAGGCGAGGTCCCCTCGCGGTTGCGCCAGCCGAAGTTCTGCCCGCCGATACCTTTCGGGACCCGGTTGATCTCTTCCACTTTGGACTGGCCCACGTCAGGTACCCAGACGTCACCCGTGGCCCTGTCGACGGACAGCCGCCACGGGTTGCGAAGGCCGAACGCGAAGATCTCCGGTCGTGTCGGCTTTCGGTTGCTGCCCAGCACAGGGGCAGCAGCGGCCGCGAACGGATTGTCCGTCGGGATGCCGTAGGGCTTTGTGCCCCGAGGGTCGGGCAGGATGCGCAGCACCTTGCCGAGCAGCACGTCGGTTCGCTGCGCATTGTTGCCGGGGTCACCCGACCCGCCGCCGTCGCCGATGCCGATGAGCAGGGCGCCGGTGCGGTCGAAGACGATGGTGCCGGCGTTGTGCTCGTTGAGAGGCTTCGCGATCTTCAGCAGCACTCGCTGGGACCCACCATCGACGGCGATGGGCTGCCCGGCAAGAGGTTTGTTGGTCGTGAACTCGCTGACCGTCACTGCGCCCCGCCGGTCGGTGTAGTCGACGAACAGGCGGGTCGGGTCGGTGGGGTGGAACACAAGTCCCAGCAACCCCTGCTCGTTGGTGGTTGACACGACGGGGCTGAGATCAAGCACCGGAGCTTCGGCCTTGCCGTTGCGCAGGGGCCTCACCCGCCCGGTCTTCTCGACCACGTACGCCATCGAGTCGAACGATCTGATAACGACGGCAAGCGGCTGGTCTGCTCTCCCCATCGACGCCAGGCGATACGTCCCTGGCGCAGACGGAAGGGTGGTGCCGCTCTCCTGCGACCCGGGAGCTGTTCGTCCCTTGCCGGCCGGGATACTGTCGTCGGGGACGGAACTGCCTGACGGTACTGCTGCGAACGCCGTGGACGACGTCTGAGCCGACGTGCGTCCCGACGACGCGACCATCGTGGTTGCCAAGACCGCCAGGAAGATGACGAGCAGGAGGAGGACACGGCCGGGGAAGCGCATGGCGGTCGAGGCTACCCTCGACTGCCGGTTTCGCCGCCAGTTCCACTCCAACGTTGGTTGGTCAGGAGCCAACGTTGGAGGCAGGAGCGGAACCTTGGAGACAGACGCTCAGGAGATGGCGGGGTAGGCCAGCGCTCCGTCGACGAACCGACGGACAAGTTCGTCGGCCGGGAGTGCAGCTTCGAACAGATGGCCCTGCATGCGGGTGCAGCCGAGGGCGATGAGCGACCGTGCCTGCTCGATGCGCTCCACACCGACGGCCACCGTGTCGGCGCCGAAAGACTGGCTGACCTGCATCGCCAGTTTGGTGATTTCGACGTCGACCTCGCTTGCTGCGCGCGCCGGGTCCAGCACGGCGACAAGGGTGCGGTCGAGTTTGATCTCGTCGATCGGTACCCGTCGCAACGCTCGGATGGAGGTCGAACCAAGACCGAAGCGGTCGACCGAAATGCGAACTCCGGCGCGGCGCAGCAGCTCGAACTGCCCGATCTCGATGGACGCAAGATCGGGGATCGCTGGTTCTGGAACTTCCACGGTGAGGAGCCGTGCGGAGAGCCCGGTCGCTGCAAGGGTGCTGATGACGGCTTCGCCGAAACCGGGGCGGGCGAGGTTGCTGGGTGTCGCGTTGACGGCGAGCCCAAGTGGCGACGTGAGTTGTTCGTTCCAGTCGGCGACCTGGCGGCATGCGTGGGCAAGAACCCAATCGTCGATCGAGTGGATGAGTTCGGCCCGTTCGCACGCAGCGAGGAAGTCGTCGGCATCGAGCATGCCAAGTTCCGGATGGTCCCACCGGAGCAGCGCCTCGACCCGGTCGCTGCGGCCGGTGCGAACGTCGACGAACGGCGAATAGAACACACGGAACGACCCGGAAGCGAACGCCGCACGCACGGCTCCTGGCGTGATCTGCTCCGGAGTGATCATGGTCCGTTCACCGCGATCGGCGCCCAACGCATTGCCCGAGGGACCCTGGTGCAGTTGCCAGCGACCTCGGCCTGATCGCTTCGCCGCGAGCAACGCCGTATCGGCGTTGGCCAGCAGCTCGTCGACATCGGCATCGGCACGGCTGGTGACGGCGATACCGACGCCGGTGGAGATGCGAACCTGCTGTCCACCGATGTCGATCGGTGTCTCGATCGAGGCGATGATGCGCTGCGCGGTCGCTGTTGCGTCGGACACAGCGCCCAGGTCAGGGATGAGCACGGCGAACTCGTCGCCACCGACCCGCGCCACCACGTCTTCTCGTCTTGTGACCCGGGACAGGCGGTCGGCCACGGTGACGATTGCCTGGTCGCCGGCAGGGTGCCCGAGGTTGTCGTTGACAGCCTTGAACCCGGTGAGATCGAGATAGAGCAGCGCAATGCTGCCGGGGTGGCGCGTGAGTCTTGCAAGGCCGCGGCCGACGTACTCGCGCAGCGTCAACCGATTGGCGAGGTTGGTGAGCGGATCGGAGCGCGCCTGATGCGAAAGCTCTGCCTCGGTGCGTTTCATCATGGTGACATCGGTCGCGAGACCTTCGATACCGATCACGCGAGTACCGTCGGTGACGGGGCGGGCCCTGAGCAGCTGCCACACGACGGTGCCGTCGCGCGTGACCGTGCGGAGAAGATGCTGCTGGTCATAGGCCGAGATGTCCTCGGCAAGGCGGGTGAGGAGATGGCGGTCTTCGGGGTGCACGATGCGGCGTGCGAGGCCAGGGTCGGCCATGAATTCGTGTGGTTCATAGCCGAGGACCGACCGCACACCGGCGCTCACGTACTCCGTGCCGGCACCGAATCGATGGCGGAACACCACCTCGCCGCCGTGCAACGCAAGTTGATTGAACAGGGCCTCGCTGATGTGTGCACCCGCGTCACCGCCCCTGAACGGGCTGCTGGTGCTGCTGAGGAGCTGGTCCCGGAGGTCCTGTTTCTCGAACGCGTGTTCGACCCGTTCGCACACTGCATCGAGCACGACCCGGTCGTCGGGGCCGAAGAGGGGCAGCGGGGCGTCTCGCACGACGGCGATGACGGCAACGATGCGAGCGCGATGCCAGATGGGCACCAAACGGGCGAACGACCTGGCCTCCCGCTCGGCGCTGGCCGCAAGGCCGAGCTCGATGGGCTGGCGGACGGTGAGCACGTCTGAAACAGGCCCCGTCACCGGCTGCCAAAGGGAGGCTGGATCGGCGGGCAGGTTCGTTCCGGTGGACCCCGGGATGGATGCTGGGGCGGGGGTCCACGGGTCGGCCGAACCGGTGACTGTTTGCATGCGCGCCCCGTCCCCGGAGATGCGGTAGACGGCGCAGCGAGTGGCGAAACGGTGTGCCAGCGCCCGTTCGACGACCGACATCAGATCCTCGACCGAGTGGTGGCCTCTGCGGAGTTCTGTCGTGACCGCAGCCAATGCCGGAAGTGCACCGATCCCGGTCTCGGACGGGTCATCGCCGACGGCAGGGCCATTTCCGGCCGGCAACTGGGTCGGCCAGGTCGGTCCGGTCGAAGTGGTCGGTCCGGTCGAAGTGGTCGGTGTGGTCGGTGTGGTCGGCGAGGTCGGCGAGGTCGG
>JANNBN010000150.1:0-3645 GCA_031385545.1 Acidimicrobiia bacterium
GGCCAGCAATCGACGAGCCTGATCCGTCAACCCAACCGGCCCCGTGGCCGGGACCAACCCCAGAGCGCGAAGCGCATCAATCACCGCAGCCGAGTGCACATCGGAGCGAAAAACACTCGGCCAACGCCCCCACAGCCACGACGCAAACGCCGCTGCATCCACGCCCGCACCAGGCTCGATCGCCTCGAACGATCGAAGCGCCACATGACGAGGCAGACGATCAGCTTCTCCGTACCCATACGACCACCGCTCGGGCAGACCCTCGGCGTCGGCCAGCCGCCCATCGGACAACCAATGGCGGACCAAGCCCGCCCACCGCGACACTGCTGGCTGCGAAGACCACGTCGCCCCCGCCTCGGTCACGCTCCAGCGATACACCGGTCGCGCGTTTCGACCGCGGCCTTCGGTGCCGACCACGCTGCTCTTCAACATCTGCATCTCGATTGCTATGTGTGCCAACAATCCCACGTGCGGGCTTGGGGCCTTCAATCGTTTCGCAAGCGCGCGTACAGGCCCGACACCCAACCCCCCATCGGCCAACGCTGTCGGCGGCTGAGCACGCCACTCGTCCAGCATCCGTCCCAGCAGGGACAACGGCGTGGCCATCGCCGAGCTGCGCATCGCGCTGAGCAAAGGAACCGGCGAAGGATGCAGCGGTACAGCCCAGCCGCGGATGAACATCGGCCGCAGCGACTGCAGCACCTCACGCCACACCCAGACTTCGCGCTCATAGTCGTTGGCGCCCATCAGGCCGACGTCGTGCAGCTCGTAAATCGTTCCCAACCGCCCGCCATACGGATACGAACGCCGATACCTTCGGTCCAGCGGCACCATGCCGATCATGCCGAATTGGTAAGCGTCCAGAGGACCCCGAGCATCGATCGCCATCTCGAATGCCTGCCTTGCACCCGGGGACAACGTGGTAACAACTCGTTCGATGTGCGCGCGGTCGAGCATCAACCGCACCAGCAACTGCGCCCGCTCGTCTCGCAGGCGCGGGGGGTCCTTCACACCCATCGCTGTCAGTGTTGCGAGGAGCTCCTCCGACACGGCGTTCATCAGCCCGTCGGCCGCAGAACGGCCCGGCAACTGAAGAAACGGCATCACATCGCGCGAGATCTGCATCCACGGCCCACCGGCACGTTGCGGCTCGACCAGCAATGCCCGCTGCAGCGATCGGCGGCCAGCCTCCAACAACTCGCGCTGAGGGTGGTCCGGCCCGTCGCCCGATGCCCAGTGCGACAGCAGTTCATCCAGGTCCAGCGCGCCTCCCCGCCACGCCGCTTCGCCGAGCAACCGCCGACCCGTCATGTCGACACTGGCCGTCAGGCCCATCAGCCCCGACGCCGATTCCACCACCGCCACCAGCGCATCGAGGTCACGTGGCACCTTCGGCTCCAGATCCAGCCGGCGCCGCAACACCGCAGGCACATCGTCGAGAAACGGTTGCCGATCCGGGAACATCGCCACCTTCGTAAAGGCGGCCATGTCAGCCAGCCAACTGGCCAGCTCGTCGCTACTGAGGGCAGAGAGGGCGTCGCGCCGCCACGAACGACCAGCCGGAAACGCGATGATGCTCGCAGTCACGCGGGATGCTTTTGCGAGGGCAGAGGGACGGGAGCCACGTCGAGAGACTGTCACACGTCAAGCGGGCCGGCGACGCACGCTACGGGGCAGGGCGTGGGCGGGGACGCACCACGCTCGGCAGGAAGAAATCTCCCGTCACACCCGCCAGTCGGTCTACGTTCGACCCCGTGAGCACAGCGATCACCTCCACCGCCTCGACCGTCACCCCGCCTTCCCCTGATGGCATCACCCTTGGGTTCATCGGGATGGCCGATGCGACCAACGCCGCGCTGGCCCGCGCATTCGAGGACGAGGTGCTGACGGTCCTCGCACGTCATGGAGCTCGAGTGTTGTTCCGTGGCCACCGCGGTGTCGGCGAAGCAGACACGCTCCCCGCCGAGTTCCACGTCATCTGGTTCCCGCACGACGATGCTCTGCAGGCTTACCTTTCCGATCCGCGCCGGGCCGACATCATCGATCTCCATGGCGACGTGTTCAGCATGAAGACCTCGGTGCGCCTGGACCGGATCGAGTAGCCCGTTTCGCTACTGGGTGGGAGCGGTGGTGCGCCACTGCCGACGCACTCCGAGAATGCGGACGGTAGCGACCAGCGTTGCTGCAGCGATGGCGCTCGACGTCTGTGGTACACCCAACCCATCGGCGGCGACCATCGCCACTGCTCCGACCAGTGCTGCCAACGCATACGGCTCGCTGGGCCGCAGCGTGGTGGGGATCTCCCGGAGAAGCACGTCACGAACCAGTCCTCCACCGACGGCAGCTATCAGCCCGATACCGATGCTGGCCATCCCGCTCAGCCCCGCGTCGAGTGCCTTGCGCGTCCCAGCGACGGCGAACAACCCGAGCCCGATTGCGTCGAGTACCAGCAAGGGCTCCGAGGCTTTCACCACCCGGTCGCTCCGGCGAAAGGCGATCAGCGCTGCGGGCAGCGGAGCCACAAGGTAGCGCCAGTCCTGCAATGCCGCGGGCGGAGTTGCACCAAGCAGGACATCACGGGCGAGCCCACCACCCAGTGCCGACACGACTGCGATGACCACCACGCCGAAGAAGTCGAGGTGCTTCTTCACGCCGTCAAGCGCGCCGGTGATGGCCATCACGAAGATGCCCATGAGGTCGAGCGCGATCAGCAGCATGTGCGCCGCTCGTCGGTGCCGACGTTGCCGAAGTTGACGACGTTTCCGGTCACAGCAACCACTGGATGAGCTGGACCACCCGCCAACCCAGGTACAGCACCACGGCGACCATCAGCAACTTGAAGTGCCACGGGGCCTTCGGCAGCTCGCCCTCCTGTTGGCCCTGGCCCGGCAGGCCCAGGGACCGAGCCTCGGTACGCAATGCGCCTTTGGTCGCCAGCACCGTGCCGCACCCCGGGCACGACCCGTCGTTGTTGCAATCCTTCGGAGCCCGATAGGCCGCGCAGGCGTCACACCACGGCATAGCAACCCCACATCCTGCGCATCCGACCACGGTACCCGCCCATCTGCCTCGTCACCGACGGTTGCTTTCTAGCTGGCGACCCCCTCACTTCGGTCACTTTCGCCATCCCCATAAGCCGAAAACCCGAGAAGTGAGGGTCACCCGGGCGGAGACGGGTCCTTCGCTCGGTGACAGGGTCACAGCGCGGCCAACCACTTCGCCCAATTCCGCCCAGATCTGACCCTCCCCAGCCCAAACCGACCCCGCCGCTCCAACGTGACCCTTCCCACAACCAACGTGGACGCCCCAGCAACCAACCATGCGATTTCGCACTCGGATCGAGCCCCTTTTCGCAACGGTGGCCGCAGAGAAGGCAACGTTGGTGCGGAGGTTGCGGTTCCGGTGGCGTGAGGTTCATCAATGATCGGGTTGCGCAAACATGAAATGCACTGTCATGCTGTTCGGGTGCGGCGCCAAACCACCATTCGACACACTGCGGCCGCCGTCCTGTGCGCGCTCAGTGCAGGATTGCTCGGCGCATGCTCGGCACCGAGTGCACCCGAAGCCGGAAACGTCATCGAAACCGCGCCCGCTTCCACAAGGAGCGCCACCGTTGCCGCTGTCGACACAACCATCGCCGAGATC
>JANNBN010000010.1:0-21007 GCA_031385545.1 Acidimicrobiia bacterium
CCAACGCCAACCTGGTGCTGTCGGGCGAAACCCCGCTTCTGGTCCGTGACGGCGGCGAAATCCTCGACCTGGTCCGCCAGGGCCAGGGTGTGCTGAATATCGTTTCGCTGGAATCCATGAAGACCCGGATCGATTCGGCCATCACCGAGATGCGTCCGGCCACGGAAGTTGCCCGAGAGGCGGGCACCGTGTCACGCACCGCCGTCTCCCGCGTCGCAGCGGCCATCTAGCCTCACGCCCGATATGGGCGTCTCTGCCGTTTCGCAGCGCCCTTCCAACGGCCGAACCCCTGGTGGCGTTTCGCTGATTCTCGCCGCCCTGGCGGTTGTGGTGGGGACGACGGTCCTGCCGTTCGCCGGGGTCGGCGGCACCAGCCGGTCGCTCGTCGGCGCGCTGCAGTCCGCGGCGCGGGTCGGGTTGGTCAGCTCACCCGTGCGAATCGTGGTTGCGCTCGCCGCACTTGCTTTGCCAGTCAGCGCCATCGTGCTCATTGCGTTCGTGCTCGGAGGGCGGGCGTCGGCTGCAGCCCGAACTGCCGGGATGCTGGCGGTCTCGGCTGCAGCGGCTGCGGTGCTTGGCTTCTGGGCCACCGGCAGCATGCGTGGCGGCTCGGCGGTGACCCTCGCTGGTGCCGGCGGGATGGTCGGTTCGCTGTTGCTCGCCCGGCGGTCCATGTCGCAACTCGGTGCCGACCCACAATCGTCTCTACCTGGACGACGCCGGGGAGTGCGCCTGGCCGCTACCGGTGTGCTGGGAGTGCTTGGTGTCGCAGGACTGTGGGTGTTCTGCGCTGGCTTGCGGGGTGGTTCCGGCAATGCGCAGGCCGCAGCAGCAACGTTCACCACCGCATTGCGCCAGGGCGACAACCTGGCGGCGTTGGAGCAACTCGACCCGTTCGAACGGGCTGCGCTGTTCGAGCAGGGTCCACGCCTGCTGCATGAACTGAGTCGGTTGAGGGTTGTGCAGCGCGCTGCGGCGGCGGGCGATTCGACTGCGGGAGGCGCGGTGAGGGTCGGCCCTGCCGTTGCGCTGGCGGACGGGCTGTCGAGCGTCCGCATCGACGGAGCGCTGTCCGTGCCGACGGTGTTGGTGAAGTCACTCGGCGCAGACGCTGCGGATACTGTGCGGTGGCCGGGTCAGCTGGTTGCAGTCCGTCGTGGTGACCGATGGTACGTGTCCATAATGCTTACCGCCGCAGAGGCTCGACGGGTGGCTCTAGGCCGTCGGCTGCCGGACACGCCGGTCGAGCCAGCAGGAGCACCCAACCCAGAAGCTGCGGTGCGCCAGATGCTGTCGGCCATCGCGGCGGTCGACCTGCCCGGTTTCATCTCTGTGCTGGACCCCGACGAGGCCGCCGCAATCTACCGCTACGGGTTGGTGCAGCAACCCGAGGTCGACCGGTTGGCGGCATGGTCGCAGGCCAACGCCGTGTGGTCCTTTCCTGATGTGGGGTTGTCTTCCGAGGTCAGCGGTTCGCGTGCCGCGGTACGCGTCACCCGTTTGTCTGCGCAGCTCGACCTGCCGTCGGACTTCGGTGTGGGCAGCAGCGCTGTGCTGAACGGCGATTGTGTTCGGGTGACTGTTGAACGTGAGACGTCGCGTCACTGCGGTGCCGCGATTCCTCAGGTCATTGCCGACCTGTTCGGTACCACAGCTCCGGACGTCGGTGACCTTGATTGGCTCTCGTCACCGCAGGACCTGGGTGAGATCGTGGTGGTGAAACGCAGTGACCGCTGGTTCGTTGCGCCACTTCGGTCTTTAGCCGCGTCGTCGACAGTTCGTCTGCGCACCTATGACCCACGCGACCTGGAGGGCGCCGGAAATGACCTTCCGGCACGCGTGAAACACTTCGCAGAGAATCCGTTGGTGACGTTGCTCGTTGGACGGTAGGACCGCCAGCCGAGGTCACTGTCGGAAACGTCGAATCCGTCAGCGCCCGTCAGCGCCCGTCAGCGCATTTCAACCGCCGGGATGGTGAGTTGGGTTCCCACATGGAGAAGGTCGGGGTTCGAACGGTCGCGCAGTTTGGTCAGGTTCGCTTCCACAAGACGAATCCAATAACGACGCACGTGTGCTTCGTCGGCGTCCGGGTTTCCGGCCAGCACGATATGTTCCGCGATCGACCAGAAGTGATCGCCCGGCTTCACGGAGTAGGTGCTGGCCGCAGGTAGTGCGTCCACCGCTACCGGGCGTTTCGCCACGCCGAAAGTGGCGACCTGGGTTGGGCGCTTCAGCGGTTGGGATGAAACTGGTGGAGTCGGAACGATCGATGTCGATGTCGATGTCGATGTCGATGTCGATGTCGATGTGGATGTCGACGCGGATGCGGACGGAGCGGTCGGGATCGGCACGGAGTGCTGCCCCGGCGATGGAATCGAGGTCCGGTGAACTGGGGTGTCGGCCACCGCTGGGTTGTCCGTCGAGACCGCCGCGGGCAGTTTGGACGCACCCGTCCGTGTCCCCGGTGCGCGCAGAACAGGTGCTTCGGCATCGGGCAGGGGAGCTCGTACTCCCGGACCTGCCGGCCACTGTTGTCCGTTCGTCACGTCTCCACCAGCCTGAGCGATCGCCGTGGGTGTGGTGATGCCCGGGAGCGCTGCTGCGGCCGCTGGCGAGAACACGAGCGTGCCGGCCAAGCCGATGCCGGCCGCGGGCGTTGCGATCGAGCGCAGCACCACCGAGCGCACGACTGATGGAAGCATCTTCGCTAGGGCCTCGCACGCACTGGTGAGCCGCAGCAATTGAGCCGCGACCACGACCATCGTGGCGCCGCCGACCCAGACCGAGAGTGTGAGCAGCGCAAGCCGGGCCAGCAGCAGAACTGGTTCGGTGGGGTCGTCGGCGCCCGGAGCGTGCCATCCGTCTGCCCATGCGACGCGGGTGCCGAGCCCGCACGCCAGCAGCAGTGCCACGATCGTCGCTGCGCGGCGGGTCTGGTGGACGATCGGTTCGCGTTTCATCGGGTCTCCCACGCTGTGCTGGATGCGGTTGCGACAAGTTCGAAGGTGCTGACCCCGGGGAGGACGCCGAACACGGGCCGCGCGTGCCCGGTGATCGTGATCCTCACCACTGGCCGTCCGCGTACCATCGTCACGGTTGCGGACTTCACCCGCACCTCGTCGACTCCATCGACCCGAGCGTTCACGGCCGCGGTTGCGAGGTGCTGCACCTGAGCGGCATCAAGGGCGAGCGAACTGCCTGCGTACAGCGGGTCGTCCTGCAGCGCGTTGGCCGCGTCGTTCGCAGCGGCCGCAGCGGCTTCGAACAGCGCCCGCTTCGCACTGAACGCCACAGCCGAGTCGATCACCAGTCCGGCCGCAAGCACGATGACGAGCACAAGAACCGGAATCAGCACCAGCGCCGATGCCCGCTCGGAGGCCGAACCAGTTGTCTGGCGCCGCGTTCGAGCGACAGTGTTCACATCGTTCCCCGGAGTGACGCAAGACCGATTCATCCGGTGGCCGCCGAGCACGTTGCCTCGCTTGCAAGACCGGATCGGTATGGGTCGACCACCTCGGAATGCACCGACCTCACCGGGGTCGAGGACCAACCGCGCAGAACGGGCACCGGGATGGCTGCCACAACAGCGGTAGCGGTGACAGTGATGCGACCGCAGCGGGTCAGCTCGCCGCTGATGTCGATGCCCAGTGGAGTCTGCTGCCCGTGATCTCGCCACGCTCGGCCGGCTGCGGCTCGTGCAGCGCCGACGTCGAACGTTTCCACTGCGGTCCGAGCACCTTCACGCGCCGCCGCAGTGGCCCCGAACTTCGCATCGATCACGGTCCAGGCCATCATCACCACGATGGTCACGATGGTCATGACCAATACCCCGATCGGAAGCACCTCGACCCCGCCGAGCCCTCGTTCGTCGAGCGAAACTTGTCGGCCAAGCAGCCTTGCGCGAAGGCACGAGTCTCCGAGGCAGTGCGCTTTCGAGGGGCGGCTCATTGCACCCGTTCCCTTCGCATCGTTGCAGTACGTGTGACCGAGCGGACGCGGTCGAACGTTGTGACGCCGGGAAAGAACCCGGGCGATTTCGCGGTCACGGTGACCGACACGGTGTCGCCTGACGTGACGATGCGCACCGTCGGGTCAAGGCCAGAAATCATGTCTTGGACGCGTGCTGTCGCCTCAGCAGCGCTGCTGCCGTCGTGAACCGCAAGGCTGCGTGCCGCCTCCCAGGCAGCAGCACCGACAAGCGAACGAGTCTGCAGCGCAAGCATCGTGTGCAGCGCCAGCAGCAGCAGGCCCAGCAGCATGAGCGCGCCGATACTCGATCCAATGGCTCCGATGCCGTCCTCGCCTCGGGCTCGTGTTCGAGTCCGAACGCTCAGCAAGCTTGTTGTCTTGCTCGTTGTCTTGAGCGGCATCATGCGCGCCTGTCGATCGGAACGGACGTCATTGGGAGCAGCCGAGCGGGCTCAGCCGCCGATCTTCTTGACCTCGTCAGCGGTCCGCTTGCTTGCGTCGTCCCACATAGCCTTGTAGGCGACCCACATGCCTGCCGCGAGTGCGGCCATGATGAGCACCGCCAGGGCGACGGAGATGACGCCTTCGCCGCGTTCGCTGCGACGGGTTCGCGCACGACCTGCGGCAGCAACACGATGGGTGCCCCGCATCAGCAGTGTGTGGGTTGCCACGGAATGGCGAAGGACGATGTTGTTGAGTGTGTTCATGGTGACTCCTGGTTGGCTGGTGGTTGGGTTTTCCGATGCTGAACTGTGAACAAGGTGAGGCGGTCATCCGGCGAACGAGCGAACCGCGGCGAGAAACGGGACTGCGAGCACGATCACGCCGGGAATCAGGGCAGACACCGTGACTGGAATCCATACCTGCTGGTTACGCGACTCGATGGTGGAGATCAGCTCGCGGTGAACTTCACGCCGAAGCGACCGGGCTTCGTCTGAAACGATCCGAGCGAGGTCTCCTGCTTCGCCATGGAGGCAGAGCACTGCAACGAGGCGACCGATTTCGGCCACGTCGGCGACCTGCGCCCATTCGGTGAGCGCGTCAGCCTCGCAAAGGCCCTGACGCACGCGAAGCAGGACAACCCGAAGGTCGGTCACGATGGCGCCGCTCCCGCGCCGCGTCACCCGTGCCAAGGCGTTCGACAGACTCGCTCCGGCGGCCAGGTGCATGGCGATCTGATCCGCGATGACGGGTGCCTCCAAGAAGAGGCGTCGCTTCCAGCGAGACGACTGGATGCTCAGTTGCTGTTCAACCGCTAGAAAGGCACCGATCGGAGCTCCGACCAACAACAACGCCACGACAGGTACCGGCAGCGACAGAGCCAACGTCAACGCAACAGCTACCCCCAGAGATGATGTCGCCAACCCCACTTGTCGGAGCCGAAATTCCGTTGCATCGGTTGGCGAATGCACCCGCCGCAGTCGGATCTCCAGCTCCTCGTGCACACCGAACCAGGACGCAGCGATGGTACCGATACTTGCCGCAAGTGGGCCGAGCGACTGCCGGGCAGACTCGGCTGACAGCAGGCCCGCACGTGCGCGTCCAGGGTTTCCAGGTGCATGCGGGCGGAGTCTCTCGGCCAGCGAAATGCGCCTGCCCCATGCCGTGACCGACAACAGCATGGTGAGCCCGGTCCACAGACCGAGGGCTGCAGCGATGACGAGGCGCGTCATCGGTCAAGCACCCGTTGTTGGTCAGGCAGGGTCATGACACGCCCGGCCCACACCCAGCAACCCGCTGTGCAGCACACGGCGAGCACCAAAGCGGTTTGTCCGGCCGCTGTGCGGTACGCGTCGCGCCCATTGCCGATGGTCATTCCGACAAGAGCCATGCCGATCGGAACAACGAGCGTGAACCACCGCGCGAACCGAACGCCACTCTGACGGCTGACTGCGTCGCGGCGCTCCTCCAGATCTGCGGTCCGGTCCTCGATCAGGGACCGGAGGCGTTGGTCAAGGTCGGAGCCGCCAAGGTCGTGAGCGACGAGCAGGGTTTCGCAGACAGCATCGGCGGCGGGGTCCGCAAGGCGTGACTTCAATACGCTGATGGTGCGAGCGAAGTCGGTCGTGAGGAGCCACTCCCGTTCAGCGGCCTCGAAGCCGGCGCGCATCGGACCGGCTTCCACCCGCTTGCCGACGCTGAGCAATGCAGCGGGGACGGAACGGCCGACCGAGGATGTCTGTACACGTAGTTCCTCGATGAGCCGAGGCCAGGCCTCGCGGGCCTGGATGCGAAGCCTGGTGCGTCGGCGTCGGTACGCAGCTACCGGGGCAGTGCTGGCGAAAAGGCCGACGACCGCAGCGGGCGTGACTGCGCCGAACAGGACCATCGCGCACAACGCTGCCACGAGGGCCGACGAACCCGCGGCGGCGACGAACTCGAGTGGCGTGACCTCGACGATGCCGGCCTGCGTCATCCACGTGCGAAGTGCGAGTGACGGGCTCGTTCGCGCTGGGAGTTCGTCGGCTCGCTTGGCGGACAGTCCCAGACCCCGCCAGCCGAGTGCGGCCGTAAAGAGGTAGTGAACCCCGATGGCGCCGACGATCCCGATCAGCAGGGCGATCATGAGCCGCCGCCAGCGCCGTTGTGAGCGATGTGATCAGCGTGGTCGACGGCATGGACAACCCGACGGAAGTCCAGTCCGTGACGATCGAACATCCGGGTGAGCCGCACCGGAACCTGGCCGCTCCACGACAACTCAGCCGTGGCAGTGCTCCGCCGAAACAGGTCGGTGGTGGTGAACGCGACGGCATCAGCTCCTGCCGAAGGTTCCTCGATCGCAATGATTTCGCTGACCTGCAGGCTGCCGCCGATTCGTTCGGCGAAGACGACGAGATCGACGGCTTCGCTGATCAGCGAGTTCAAGGCCGACATGGGTATTTCGTTGCTGGTGTCGGCCAACTGGGCGATGAACCGCAAACGGGTGAGTGCTTGGCGGGCGGACCCGGCGTGAATTGTCGTGAAGCCCTGCACTCCGGAGGAAAGTGTGAGGAGCAGGGGCAGCACTTCACGGTCGCGTACCTCACCGACGATGGCGACATCCGGAGCCATGCGAAGGAATCCAGCGACGAGCCGCCGGAGGTCGACTTCGCGGCGATCGGGGCGCAACGCCCGTGTCTGCATTGCCGCGACGTTGGCCAGGGGAACATCGGCCTCGAAGACTTCTTCTGCAACAACCACCCTGAGGGCCGGGTCAAGTTCTGCCACCAGGCACGACAGCAGTGTCGTCTTGCCCGACCCCGGTGCGCCTGCGATGACAACAGTTGCGCCGGCGCGGACAGCCTGTCGGAGGAACTCGGATGTGACAGGGTCCAACATGTCCCGCTTGACCAGTTCGGACATGGAGCGGATGGAGACGCCGGTGAACTTGCGGATGTTGACGAGCATGTGACCGTCTCGGCCGATGTCCTGATGCACGATGTGCAGCCGTGCCCCGGTGTCAAGCTGCGCATCCTGCAACCCTTCCGATGGATCGAGTTTCCGATTGGCGCCGGCAGACGTTGCGTCGTCGAGGATCTTCGTAAGCGTACGAAGTACATGCTCGTCGTCGTGGAAGACCTCGTCGTGGTATTCGCTGGGCCTGCTGTGCCGTTTGACGAAGATCGCTGACGGCGAATTGATCATGATCTCGTACACGTCGTCGTCGGCCAACAGCGGTTCGAGCGGGCCATAGCCGGCGATGTTGCGCACCGCCCGGGTGAGCGTCATCACGGGATCGGAGATGGGGTGTGGACGTTCACCGCGTTCGTAGTCGAGCTGCCAGCGATCGAGCTGGACGACCACCAACCGTTCGAGTTCAGTTCTGCCGCCGGGGGAATCAGGGTCGAAGCCGAGTCCTTTCGCCTCGTCCTGGACGGCGCGTTCGATGGCGATGAGCGGCGACGCCAGCTCTTCCTTTGCGCCCCTGAACGGGCGTTCCGAAGCAATCAGACTCATGAAGCCTCCTGCGCGATGGACCCGAGTGATCCGGGCCGGATGCGAGCGAACCTGGATGTGGCTGCACGCGGAGCGGAGCCGGAACCGAGCGACGACACCGCAACGGTGACCGGGCCCACCAGGGCATCGGGCAGTGCTGACCCGGTGCGAAGGAGTTCGTCGACCTCCCGTGCGGGCAGGTGCACCGGTGTGACTGCAGGGTGGACGCCGTTGCGCCACTCGATGAGCTCTGCCAAGGCTGACGTGTAACCCGCTCGCACGCGGGGTGACCGAGCGGCCTGGTTGAACACCGGTATGACCCGGGCCATGTCGACTCCCAGGTCGCCGAGTTCGATGAGCAGCCGGTTGAGCGAATGCAACCCCTTCATCGATGGTTGGCCGACGGCAAGTACTGAAGCGGCCTCGCCGAGAGCAATGCGGCTCATGGCCGTGCGCTCCTCGACCTCGATCGAACCCCCGGTCTCCTCGCGTTCGATGTCGGCCTCGACATCGCACACCACCGCGTCATACAGGTTGGTCAGGGCTGTGAATGCAGCAGTGAACGCCACGGGCCGGATGGACGCCCAGAACCGGGCGCGGTGCAAGCCAGGCAACAGGTCGTACCCGCGTTCAGGTACTGCGAGGCAGAGTTCGCTGATCTGCTCTGCACCGATTCCACCCAGACGGTGCGCGTCGACAAGCGCGAGCAACCCGCCTGTGGGGCGGACGACATCGTGCAGCATTGCCTGTTCCGCGTTGAGCTTGAGGTCGACAAGCAACACCCGCTTGCCACGTCCGGCCAACCCCTGAGCAACGGCGATGGCGACCGTCGAGACGCCGGTGCCGCCTGCACCGCTGACAGCGACGACTTCGCCCCGCAAGGGGTCCACGGCGACCCCCGGAGACGACGCCGGCGTGTCACTGGCACGATCGATGAGCACGGCGTGCGTCGCGAGCGCATCGATCAATTCGGCGCGGCCGAAGTCCGGAGCGAGGACGGCCGAGGCCCCGACGGACAACCAGTCCCGGACCACCCGGCTGTCGTCCACCACGATCACTGCGCAGCCGGCCAACCGTGCGGTGCTCAGCAGGTCGCGGTTGATTCCGGGGACCCCCGCGTCGAGGATGACCACCGAAACAGGCCGCCCGGAATCAAGCCGGTGCGCAACGTCTTCGCAGCTGAGACACTTCATGAGTTCGGCCGGAACGGCACTGCCGTTGCACCATTGCGCAAGTTTGCGGAACCACTCGCTGCGTGGATGCGCGAGGCCGAGCAGGACGTACCTGGACGAGTTCACGAAGCCGCCTTGCCTCGGCTCGATGGTGACGGAGCAGCGGTGCTTTCCCTGCCGTCCGCGCCACCAACGATCTGTGGGTCGAGATTGTCGTTCGCCCTGACGAGGAAAAGTTCTGCGGTGTTGACCGCCTCTGCGAGAACCACTTGTTGAGCGGCCTCTGCGATGGCAACGGTGACGACGATGGTGCTGCCTTCGCCCGCGTCCAACATGTCTCCGCTGACCGACAGCACCTGCAGGCCCGAGAGGACCGTTGCCGTCTTGGCTCCACTGCTGGACGAGCCGAACGTGGCGACCACGTCGATGCGATCGCCCGGGTCGAGGGTGCCGTTGAGTGCACGGGCGGAGTCGACAGGAAAACTCATTTCGCGCAGCGCCGGACCACCGCGTTGGACCAGCGAGGACTGAATGAGTTCGCCGGCGCCGAGCGGACCGACCGTCACCGCCCCCACCAAGACTCCGGAATCGGAGAACGACCGACCCGCAACCTGGGCGCTCAGCTGCATTGTTTCGAGGCGCACGTCGTTCGCCGTCAGGACCTCGCCCGGAGCGACTTCACGGGTGGCCACGACGAACCGCGTGGTGGGCTCGGCAGTTGCCCGACGTGCGGCTTCGGTAAGACCAAGGCCGCTGAGCACCACAAGCAAGGCCCCGACGGCGGCTCTGCCGGAGGGGAGGGTGCGACCCCGCCCGACCGCACGGTGTGGCGGCGCCAGACGGTGGCCGACCTGATCGAGAGACGGTGCGTTCATGTGAAATCCATTGTATAACCATGAGATACATTCTGAGCAAGCGAAAAATGGAGACGCTTCATGGACCTACCCAAACGCCACCCGGCTACGATGCCGCCCATGTCTGGAGATATCCGATGGCTCAGCACCGCTGATGCTGCGAAGCGCTTGGGCGTGTCGCTGCGCACGCTGTACAAGTTCATCGACGAAGGCAATCTGCCCGCATACAAGTTCGGACGCGTCATCCGGCTGCAAGAAGCCGAGGTCGATGCGTTCATCGGATCCGTCCGAATCGAACCGGGCACCCTGGAGCATTTGTATCCAGAAGCCAAGTTGGGCATCGACGACTGATCGATTTGAGGTGCGGCGTTCACTCCGTGATCACCGCCACGATCGCATCCAGGCGCACGAAGCACGGGGTCGCCAACGCGTGACCCGGTCCACCGGTTCCCGCAGCCACGATGCAGGCCAGGTCGATTCCCACCCAGCTGGCAACTCCTGCACGTGAGTCACCGTCCATCACCACGTGCATTGCTGCATCAAGCGCGTGCATGTCGCGCAGCAACGATTCGAACGACAACGCAGATCCCTGTCGGTCTCCGGTCACGTTGCCGGCCAGCGGAACCGACGTCCGATCGGGAGCGACCGACGAGATGTGCGACGTTCGGACCGAGTAACTGCGAAAGTCGTCGCCGCGCAACACAGCAACGTCGGTGCCGACAGCGGTCAGCGACCCTCGACATTCCCACCCGCTCGATGTGCGGATGGTCACTCGCGCACGCTGCTCTGCAAGGGTGACCAACACGCCGGAAAGGGTCGACTCCTCGCGGGCGACCATTCCCCGCAGCCGCCGGTCGCGCAGTCCGTCGGCGTGCGACGTTGCAAGGAGCTCCTCCAACGCCCGATCTCGGTTTTCGTCGTGGTGCTCGGCCGGGTCCATCACGTCGAGAGACGCTACGAAGCGTTTGTACCGGTCATCACACCCTGAATTGATGAGAATCTCATTCCTGAAGCAGATTTCATCCGTTCCGATGAACCTTTTCGACGCCACCGAGCGCAGTGCGTGGCCGCTGCACTGCGATCGGCCATCCGGCAATCATCTGCGCTGCCCGGCGATGCCAACTATCGTTTCGTCTGTGGAGTGCCTGTTCTGCCGCATCGTCGCCGGAGAAATCCCGTCGACCATCGTCTACGAATCCGCCCTGTCCGTCGCGTTCCGCGACCTCAAACCAACCGCGCCCACGCACGTGCTCGTCGTTCCCAAGGTCCACATCGATCACGCAGCGGCAATCACCGCAGCCGACGCTGAATCGGTCGCTGACCTGTTCGTCACCGCACAACACGTGGCGCGGGCCGACGGAATCGACGGCACCGGATTCCGGCTGGTGTTCAACGTCGGCGAAGATTCGGGTAACACCGTGAACCACCTGCACCTGCATGTGGTGGGCGGCCGCTCCATGGGCTGGCCCCCGTTCTCAGGTTGATGGTGAGTACCGCCCCTCCCCGTCCTGAACCTCGCTCTGAAACGTTGCGCGTTCTTGTCCCCGGAAATCATCTGCTGATGCAGATCTTGGGCAACCGGGACGAGCACCTCAAGCTCATCGAACGTGCGCTGCCAGGCTGCCTCGTCACCGCTCGTGGCAACGAGATCACCGTCAGCGGGACCAACGCCCAACGCGCAGCCACGGTCCTGCAGGAACTGGTGGTGCTCGCATCGCAGGGCCAGCAGATCGACCAGACGCTGGTCGCTCGCTGCGTCGACATGGTGCTGTCCGACGAACGACCCTCGCAGGTGCTCACCACCGAGGTCATGAAGGCCGGCCGTGGCAAGAGCGTTCGCCCCAAGACCGCGGGTCAGAAGCGATACACCGACGCAATCGCGGAGAACATCATCACGGTCGGCATCGGTCCTGCCGGTTCGGGAAAGTCCTATCTGGCAGTGGCCCTCGCGGTTCAGGCGCTGCAGGCCAAACAGGTCACGCGCATCATCCTCACGCGGCCCGCGGTCGAGGCAGGCGAGCGCCTTGGGTTCCTTCCCGGCGATCTCATGGCCAAGATCGACCCGTACCTGCGGCCCCTCTACGACGCGCTGTACGACATGCTCGAGCCCGAAGGTGCCGTCAAGATGATCGAGAAGGGCACCATCGAAGTCGCCCCGCTCGCGTTCATGCGCGGCCGCACTCTCAACAACAGCTTCATCATCCTCGACGAAGCCCAGAACACCACCCCCGAGCAGATGAAGATGTTCCTCACCCGTATCGGCTTCGGGTCCAAGGCGGTCATCACCGGCGACGTCACCCAGGTCGATCTCCGGGGCGACAAGTCAGGCCTCGTCGGTTTGGAACGTATTCTGGGGACCATCGAAGGGCTCGAGTTCGTACACCTCGACCGTCGCGATGTGGTGCGCCATCGCATCGTCGGCGACATTGTCGATGCATACGAGCGGGCAGATCACGCGCACGCGAGCTTCCGCCAGCACCAGTCCGAAGAAGCAGACGAAAGCCGATCTGCTGCACGCCCCGACACAGGAACCCGATGACCACCTCTGGCAGTAGCCAGCCGACCGCACCACAGACAGCCGCTCCTCAGGCGAGCGCAGTTGCAGTGCAGGTCGGCACCGTCGAAGTTTTCGTCGCGGACGAACAGGACGCCATCATCATTGACACCGATCGCTGGCTCCGTCTTGCCGCGCAGGTGCTTGCAGCGCAAGGCGTCACCGGCGCGCACGGCCGAGACGTCGAGATGTCGTTGTACTTCGTGGACGAACCAGCCATCGCTGCACTCAACGCGCAGTACATGGGCAAGGAGGGGCCGACCGACGTCCTGTCATTCCCGATCGACGGCGAGGAGGCTGCGGCCTTGCCGGCGGGCCGTGCCCCGGACAACAGCCCCAAGGGCCCCAACGACGACCGCTTCGACGATACCGACGACGACCAGCCTTTCCTCATCGGCGACGTTCTGGTGTGCCCGACCGTGGCAGCACACAACGCGCCCGAGCACCTCGGCCCGCATCACGACGGTACGGTCGACGACGAGTTGGCGTTGCTCGTGGTGCACGGCATCTTGCATCTGCTTGGCATGGATCACATGGTCGAGACCGAGGCCGAAGTCATGGAAGCGCGTGAACGTGTCCTGCTGCACACGTTCCACCGGCCCACCCTTACCGATGACGAATTGGCCGCCCAGTCGATGACCGAGATTTTCGACATGGCCGACATGGCCGACATGGCCGACATGGCCGACATGGCTGACCCGCCCGACATGGCCGACACGCCCGACATGGCCGACACGCCCGACCCGCCCGCCACGACCGACACGGCGGACATGGCCGAAGAAGCATGACCGCAGCACTCAGCACATCCCGTCCGGGAGGGGCGGTAGCCGCCGCAGGCACAGCCGAGTTCTCCTTCGGGTCCACCGAGATCTGGATGATCATCGCCGTGTTGGTGCTCATCGCCGTCGCCGGGTTCCTTGCGATGTCGGAAACTGCGCTCACACGCATGACCAAGATCAAGGCCGGAGCCATGCGAGACGAGGGCAGGCGCGGCGGCGGCGCGCTCCTGCGTCTCATGGAACACCCGGATCAGTTCCTGTCGCCGGTTCTGCTGCTGGTTCTGATGTCGCACCTGGTGATCTCCACGTTGGTGGGGTTGCTGGTGGCGCCACTCGGTTCCCTCGCCATCGTTGCTGCGGTCGTCGTCGAACTGGCCGGCATCTTCATCTTCAGTGAGCTCGGCCCCAAGAACTACGCGGTCAAGAACCCCGACCGGGTATCGCTGTTCGTCGCACCGATCGTGTTGGCCATCGTCCGTTTCCCGCCGATCAGAATCTTGGCCCGCGGGCTGTTGGCGATCGGCAACGCGTTGCTACCCGGACGAATCGAACTTGGCCCCATCACTTCCGAGCAGGAACTGCTTGCGCTGGCCGATGCTGCGCTTGAAGAAGACGTCATCGAACGCGATGAACGCTCGATGATTCACTCGGTCATCGAATTCGGCGACACGGTTGCGCGCGAGGTGATGGTGCCCCGGCCGGACATGGTTACGGTCAGCGCCGCTTCGACTGTGGACGTTGCGATCGACGTTGCGATCATCCATGGTTTCTCCCGCATCCCGGTGACGGGGGAATCGAAGGACGACATTGCCGGCGTCGTGTTCGTCAAAGACCTCATCAAGGCTGTTCGTGACGGGCGGGGTGCAGCGAAGGTCGGCGCAATGTCTCGGGCCGCCCGCTTCGCACCCGAAGGCAAGAAGGTGTCCGAGTTGCTGCGCGAGATGCAGTCCTCGAAAAGCCACATGGCGATCGTGCTCGACGAGTACGGCGGCACAGCCGGCCTGGTCACCCTCGAAGACCTCATCGAAGAACTGGTGGGCGACATCTCCGACGAGTACGACACCGAGGAGCAGCAGCTGGAACGGCTGCCGAACGGCGATGTCCGGGTCAACGCACGCATGCTCATCGAAGACCTCAACAGCTTCCTCGAGGTGGAGTGGCCCTCCGAGGACTACGACTCGGTCGGAGGTCTGGTCTTCAACGAGCTGGGTCATCCAGCGTCCGAGGGCGAACAGGTCGAGTACGAAGGCTTCCTGCTCCGTGCCGAGCGTGTGAAGGGCCGTCGCATCGGCCGGGTCCGCATCTCCAAGGTGCCCCACCCCGACCACGAAGACGCCCACCTCGACGCCTGATGCACAGTCCAGTTTCGCCGTTTGTCCGTTCGCGGGTGGGCCTGGTCTCGTGATTTTGGGTCCGGGACGCGAGTTTGGCTGTGGTTGGTAGGATGTTCGGCCTATGCGTTCTGGGTTCTGCTCAATCGTGGGCCGGCCGAACGTTGGCAAGTCCACCCTCGTCAACAGGATCTGTGGCACCAAGGTGTCTATCGTCTCGGACAAGGTCCAGACCACCCGCACCCAGGTGCGCGGTGTGCTCACGCTGCAGACCCCTGACGACTACACCGACGCGCAGGTCATCTTCGTCGACACCCCGGGTGTACTGAAGCCCCGCACGCTGCTCGGCGAACGCACCAATGCAGCAGCAACGGCATCGATCGGCGGCGTCGACGTGGCATGCCTCCTGATCGACGCAACCATGCCGTTCGGCAAGGGTGACCGCTTCATCGCAGCCCGGCTTCCCTCCAGCAGTTTCCTTGTCGTCAACAAGGTCGACCTTGCGTCGCGCCAACAGGTGCTCCGGCAGTTGCACGCGGCATCGGAGTTGGGGTTCGCCGAATACTTCCCCATCTCGGCTGCCGATGGCGGCGGTATCCGGCCGCTGGTCGAAGCAATCGTCGACCGGTTGCCGGACGGCCCGATGTTCTACCCGGTCGAGACCGTTCGCGAGACCGATGACACCGTGTGGGTGGCCGAGCTGGTTCGTGAACAGCTGCTGGCGATAGCGGAGGAAGAGTTGCCGCACTCCATCGCGTGTCGGGTGGTGGAGTGGGAAGACCGAGACCACGGCGGGCCGTTCGTGCGCATCGAGATCCTGGTGGAACGAGAGTCGCAGAAGCCCATCGTCATCGGCAAGGGCGGCTCGGTGCTGAAGCAGGTCGGTACGGCCGTGCGTGAGCAGCTTCCGCCTGGCGCGTACGTCGAGCTGTTCGTGAAGGTGGCAAAGGACTGGCAGCGTTCTCCGCACCTGCTCGACCGGCTCGGCTACCGCATCCCCGGCCAGGACTGACTCAACCGGACCCAACCGGACCCAACCGGACTCACCCGGACTCAATCGGACCCAACCGGACTCACCCCGGCACGGTCAGGTCAGGCCCAGCTCGGCCAGTATCTCGCTCGTGTGTTCGCCGATCAGCGGGGCCGGCCGCCACACGTTCTGCGGGGTCGCGTCGAAGCGAACGGAAGGCCGAACCTGACGGTATGTCCCAACCACAGGGTGTTCCTCGAGGGTGATCGATCCGCTTTCCAGCCCCAGTCCGATCGCCTGGTCGAGCGAGCGCACCGGTTCGGCCGCTATGCCCATCTCATTGCAAGCGCGCATCCATTCGGCCACCGTGCGGGTGGCGATCAGCTCGCCAAGCTCGGCGTACAACTCGCCTGGATGCAGCGCCCTGGCATGGGCGTTGGCGAAACGGGCATCGTTTGCGAGGTCTGCGCGGTCACCTGCTGCGAACATCTCGCGCCACTGTCGGTCGTCATAAGGGAGGACGGTGATCCACCCGTCGAGCGCCTGTTTCGGGCCTCGTTCGGGAGACGTCACCCGCGCGTAACCGGCGGTTGTCATGGGCGGTTCCATGGCAGCACCCGCGAGATGTTCGACCAGCTGGAACGACAGCATCGCGTCGATCATCGGCACTTCGACACGCTGGCCGCGACCAGTTCGTGCTCGGTGCAGCAAGGCAGCGGTGACACCGTTCACAATCATCAGCCCGCATACCTTGTCGGCGACGATGCTTGGGTACAGGGTGACCTTACCTGCCCCGCGTTCCATCACGTCGGCGGCACCGGTTGCGCTCTGGATGATGTCGTCGTACGCAGGTCGGTTGGCATCAGGCGAGTCGCTCGGCCATCCCTGCGCCTGGCAGAACACCACGTCTGGGCGGATGCGGGCGCAGTCCTCGTAGGTCAGTGCAAGCCGGGCCAGGGGACCGGGGCGAAGGTTCGTCACGATCACGTCGGAACGGGCGACCAGCGCTTCGGTCACCGGTCGCTTTTCGGGGTCCTTCAGGTCCAGCAGGACCGACCGTTTGTTGCGATGCAGGTTGAGAGCTGTGCCGGACAGCTCACTGTGTCTGCCGGGTCCCATTGCCCGGCTGAGGTCTCCGCTTGGCTCCTCGATCTTCACGACGTCAGCACCCATGTCGCCGAGGAGCTGCGTGGCATACGGTCCCATCACCACCGTTGTGAGGTCGAGTACCCGAAAGCCGACGAGCGGACCGGTTGGTGTGTCGTGCATCACGTGGTTGCCTGCATCGGGCCATGCTGGCACGCGCTGGCATGTGGCGGCGCGTCCGGAGCATGCGTGGTTCAGCTCGGTCAGCGTTGCGCCTTTTGTGCCGTTGCGGTTCGCCGCGTTCCGGGTGGGTTCGCCATAGCCGGTAACCTGGGGAGATGGCTGGCTACGACATTCGTATCTTCGGTGACCCTGTGCTGCGCCAGGTGTCCAAGGAACTTACCGACATCGACGGCACCGTGGCCAAGCTGGTCGAAGACATGATTCCGGTCATGTACAAAGCCGAGGGCCTTGGCCTCGCAGCCCCGCAGGTCGGCGTCCAGAAGCGCCTGTTCGTGTACGACATGAACGATGGTCGCGGGCCGCAGACGCTCATCAACCCCGTCATCAAAGAGTCTTCAGGCGAGTGGACGTACGAAGAAGGCTGCCTGTCGGTGCCCGGCCTGTCGTGGGAGATCACCCGTCCCAACGAGATCCACCTGGTGGGCCTCGATCTGCAGGGTAACGAGGTCGACATCCAGGCCAGCGAATTGCTGTCTCGTCTGTATCAGCACGAGCTCGATCACCTCGATGGCAAGCTCCTCATCGACCAGCTCGATGACGCACGTCGCAAGGAAGCACTGAAGGTGCTTCGCAACCGCCTCCTCGACGCACCAACTTCGCCGCAGGTTCCAACGCGGTCGTCGGGTCTTGGCCTCAGCCTGCCCGGCCGCTGACGGCCGAGCTGATTCCTTCGATGCGGTTGGTATACCTCGGAACCCCCGAGGCAGCTGTTGCGCCGCTGCGTGCTTTGGTGGCAGCCGGTCACGTCGTCGAGCTGGTGGTTTCGCAGCCAGATCGCAGACGAGGCCGCGGGGGAGGGGTTGTCGCAAGCCCGGTCAAACAGGCGGCGCTGCAGCTTGGTCTCCCAGTCACCGACTCGGTCGACGAGGTGCTTTCCACCTCGGCAGAACTTGGTGTGGTTGTTGCGTTCGGGCGGCTCATCAAGCCCAACCTGCTGACACATATTCCGTTTGTGAACATACATTTTTCGCTGTTGCCCCGGTGGCGTGGTGCGGCACCGGTCGAACGGGCAATTCTGGCCGGCGACTCCGAGACCGGTTGCTGCCTTATGGCGTTGGAAGCCGGCCTTGACACCGGTCCCGTGTACCGCCGCGAAGTCACCCCCATCGGCCCGTTCGAATCGGCCGAAGCGCTGCGCCAGCGCCTGGTGGCCATCGGGTCAGCCATGCTCACGCGGGCGCTGTCCGGTGGGTTCGCCTCGCTTGGTTCGGCTGTGCCTCAACAAGGTGAACCCACGCACGCGGCCAAGCTGCGGCCGGAAGAGTTCCAGATCAACTGGGCATCGCCTGTGTCTGCTGTTCACGGGATGGTCCGCATCGGGCACGCGTGGACCACGTTCCGAGGCAAGCGGCTGAAGGTGCTCGATGCTCGTCCAGCGGCAGCACCTCTGTTCGCCGAAGACCGTTCCGATGATGGCCGGCCCGGTTTGAATCAAATGGGTTCGATCCACGGCTATGGGGTGCAGTGCGCCGATGGCCTCATCGAGCTGATCACCGTGCAGCCCGAAGGTAAGGCACCGATGCCCGCGGCAGCCTGGGTCAACGGTGCGCGCCCTGCCGATGACGAGTTGCTGGGCCAACTCCCGTGCCTGCCAGTTCAGGAAACCACAACGACATGAACCCCCCACCCGATCGCAACCGCCACGACGCACCACGCTACCGAGACGATTCGTCACGGTCAGGCAGCCGCGACCGCGGCTTCGGTAACCGAGACAACCGGGACAGCCGGGACAGCCGGGATCGCAGGGACAACCGGGACAGCCGGGATCGCGGTCCCGACAATCGAGATCGCGGCCAGCGTGCGCCACGTCCTCCCAAGCCTTCACCGCGCGCCGTGGCGGTCGAGGCGCTCGCCCGCGTCGACCAGGGGGGGTACGCAAACCTGGTGCTGTCAGACCTGCTGAACCAGTCCGGGTTAGATCAACGCGACAGGGCGTTTGCCACCGAGCTCGCCTACGGCGCGGTCCGGCGACGTTCCAGTATCGACTGGCTGGTGATGCAGCACGTGGAACGTGAACCGGCCGACGACGTGCTGCGTGTCCTTCATCTGGGTGCTTATCAACTTGCGTTCTCCCGGGTTCCGCCGCACGCGGCTGTCGGCGAAACCGTCACGCTTGCGCCTGAGTATGCCAAAGGCTTCGTCAACGCCGTGCTGCGGCGCGTGGCAGACACCGTCGAAACCGGGGTGCAGTGGCCGGACCTCGCAACCGAGCTGGGTTATCCGGAGTGGATCGTCGAACGGCTCCGAACCGACGTCGGAGAACCGACGCTCGACGTGTTGCGTTTCATGAACGAAGCCCCCGACGTGACAGAACGCGACGACGGCTACGTGCAAGACCTGGCCAGCCAATGGGTGGTTGATCTGCTCGACCCGCAACCCGGCGATCGCATCCTCGATGTGTGTTCGGCTCCCGGAGGCAAAGCAACCCTTGCCGCATCGCGTGGCGCAACGGTGGTAGCGGCCGACATCAGGCCGCACCGGGTTGGGCTCATCGCAGACAACGTCGACCGGCTGGGCCTGGCGCAGACCTGTCTGCCAGTCGCAGCCGACGGGCTGGCGTCACCGTTCGCGCTTCGCTCGTTCGACAAGGTCCTGCTCGATGTCCCCTGCTCCGGTCTGGGTGTTCTACATCGCCGCCCCGATGCCCGCTGGCGCATCACGGCGGCTGACGTCGATGCGCTCGCGGTGCTGCAGCGTCGCCTGCTGCAGCAGACCATTCGCCTTGTGAAGCCTGGCGGCGTGCTGCTGCTCAGCGCATGCACGCTTACTATCGACGAGTCAGTGGCCCACGACCACTGGCTGTCCGAGGAGTACCCGAACCTGGTTCCGGAGCTGGGGCCTGGTGCCGAGCGGTGGGACCGTCATGCGCGTGGGCTGCGGCTCCTGCCGCAGACGCATGGCACCGACGGCATGGTGGCGTTCCGCTATCGGTTCACGAGCTGACGTTCAACCAGAGTCAGCCGGAGTCAGCCGGAGTCAGCCAAGGATCGCTGCAACGCCGGCCGCAGCAATCTGCTTGTCGATGGCCTCGGGCAGGCCACTGATGGCGACTGCCCCGACACACATACCATCGACCATGACGGGCATTCCGCCGCCCCAGCCGATCATGCGCGCATCGCCGAAGAACGCGAACTCGAAGTTGCCCTCGCCGCGTTTTGCGGCCGTATTGAGCGCGCCGAGGTCTGCAGTGGGCGATGCAGTTCTTGCGGCTGTGAAGGCTTTGTTCGTTGCAATGGTCACCGATTGGTACGGGGCGCCGTCCATGCGCTCCAGCGCAATCAGTTCGCCATGATCGTCAACCACCACCATGACCGCAGCATTGCCTGGATGTTCGTCGAGGTGGGCCTGCGCCAATGAGCGCATCGTCTCGATCGCATGTCGGGCATCTTCGAGGGTCATCACGGGTTTCGTTCGCATGTGGACAGTCTGCCTGCTTCTCCCCCTGCTGCAGCATTCACAACTGTTCAGGTTCCGCCACGGCGGGCGTTATGCGTGTTTGGGGTGGCCGGGGTGTTGTGGCTGCATGGAGGGCTGTTTGGAGGGAAAGAAATCTCCGGAAAGTAGTCTAATCCGAACATATGTTCGTATCCGTGTGATAGTCTTTCCTCATGAGCGCGGCGGTAGCGGACATCAGCGAAGGGTTGTTGGGTGAGTTCGCTCGGCTCATGGTCAGCCTCACTGAAGAACCGATCCGAGGTCTGTGTGGACGATGTGGTGTTGCTCCGCCGGGTGTACGAGGTAGCGGATCTGGCATTGACGCGCGGGGTGTCGAAGCTGGCCGATGAAACGTGTTTCCAAGAGTTTGGTTTTCGCGATGTCAGCAGTTGGTTCGCTGCGGCGACCGGTGCACGCCGCACCGAGGGCCGTGCGCGGTGTGAACAGGCACGCCTGCTGCAGGTGTTGCCGCTCGTGCGTGAGGCGGTCGACGCCGGAGTCTTCGGCACAGCACAATTGGCGTGTTTGACCGGTGCGGTCACAACGCAACGCGAAGTCCTTGCGACGCGTGATCAGCAGGTCTTCGTCGATGCGGCCGCAAGGCTGGACGCGTCGCAGTTCGCTTTGCTTGTTCAGCGGTGGGTCGCCCTGGCTGACGACGAATTGTGCGACCCGCTTCGGCCGGGCCGGGACAACGAT
>JANNBN010000019.1:0-2630 GCA_031385545.1 Acidimicrobiia bacterium
TGTGGTAATCGCCGTTCCAGAGCTCGTCGAACAAGTCGAGGCCCCTGGCCCGGCGTTGCGCAATCAGCGCATCAATCTCGGGAGGGCGAGTGCCAACCACCACGGTCCGCATGTGGTCCACCCTACGCGCGACCTGAAAGAACAAACGGCAGAGTGTGCAAAAAATCGGTCCCAAGCCGATTTCGTGCACAAGTTGCTCAGCTCATGAGGCCGGTTGTCCACATCCGATGACCTTCAGCGACGAAAGGCCAGTGCCCACAGGGCAAGAGGGATCGCCGTCGTGTTCAACACAATGAGCGGGTTGATCCAGCGAACTTCCTTGAAACGTGCACAATCGCTGTCCGCACTTACCATAGAGATCCGTTTAGCGCAGTGCTGACCCACTCGAATGCCGGAAGTCGATCGCGTCAGACACGTTTGAAACATCGATCACCAAACCGAGCGGGTGGGTCCTCTGGACGAAGTGGTGTGAAGTTTCAGGAGCAAGAACTGCGCGGCGGATGAGTTCATTGACGGCCTCACTGACACCCTTGCCGCTTTCCTTTCGCAGCTGTTCGACGACCTTCGCAGTATCCGCATCCGATTCCACCGTGGTTCGCATGAGCGAAACGCTACATCGTCGTGCGCAATAACGCGCGTTCAGATGCACGGTACGGTCCTTCAGCTCATGAGGCGGTGCAGATGGCTGACCAGGTCGGCGATGGACACACGCTCTTGCTGCATCGAATCGCGGTGGCGGATGGTCACTGCATGGTCCTCGAGCGACTCGAAGTCGACCGTGACGCAGAACGGGGTGCCGATCTCGTCCTGGCGGCGGTAGCGCTTGCCGATGGCCTGCGTCTCGTCGTAGTCGCACATGAAATGCGGCTGCAAGGACTTCAGCACCTGGCGGGCCCGGCCCTGCAGTTCGTCCTTCTTAGACAGTGGCAGCACGGCAACTTTGTATGGGGCCAGACGATGATCGAGCCGGAGGACAACACGGGTCTCGCCGTTGACCTCTTCCTCGTCGTAGGCAGCAAGCAGGAACGCCATCATGGTGCGGGTTGCGCCAGCGGCAGGCTCGATGCAGTGCGGGGTGTAGCGCTCGTTGGTGGCTTGGTCGAAGTAGTCGAGCTTCTGGCCGCTGTGGGTCATGTGCTGCGTGAGGTCGAAGTTGCCACGGTTGGCAATGCCTTCGAGCTCGCCCCAGCCCCACGGGAACGTGAACTCGATGTCTGCCGTGGCGCTGGAATAGTGGCTGAGCTCGTCTGCGTCATGAGGGCGGATGCGCAACATGTCAGCGGGGATACCCCGATCGAGATACCACTGGTGGCGCTGCGCGATCCAGTACTCGTACCAGGTGGCGGCTTCTACGGGAGGCACGAAGAACTCGAGCTCCATCTGCTCGAACTCGCGGGTGCGGAACACGAAGTTGCCCGGCGTGATCTCGTTGCGGAAGCTCTTGCCGACCTGGGCAATACCGAAGGGCGGCTTCTTGCGGCTGGTCTGCAGCACGTTGGCAAAGTTGACGAACATGCCCTGGGCAGTCTCGGGGCGCAGGTACACCTCGGCACCAGCGCCTTCGACAGGGCCGGCCTGGGTCTTGAACATCAGGTTGAACGCCCGAGGCTCGGTGAACGTGCCGGACTTGCCGCAAGTGGGGCAGGTGTTGGGGTCCTCGAGTTGGTCCTGACGGTGCCGGGCCTTGCAGGACGTGCAGTCGACCAGGGGGTCGGAGAAGTTGGCAAGGTGACCTGAGGCTTCGAACACCTGAGGCGGCGCGAGAATCGCGACGTCGATGAGAAGCACGTCGTCTCGCTCTTGGACCATGGAACGGATCCACTCGTTCTTCACGTTGCGCAACATGAGCGCACCGAGGGGGCCGTAGTCGTAGGTTGACCGGAAACCGCCGTAGATCTCGGCGCTGGGGAACACGAAACCGCGGCGCTTGCTCAGCGACACGATGCGATCGAACAGGTCCTCGAACTTCTGCGACATAAGGCTGACAGGCTAGTTGCGAGCGAGGTTGCCCCCAGCCGCGCCCGTGGGCAATCCACCTCGAAGTGCGTCCCCGAGGTGGATTGCCGCTCGGTCTTGAAGCGCTCGGCGATACTGGGGTGGTGAGTGAAATCCCGGTCGGGAAGCAGATGACCGTGTTCGAAGCCGTCGGAGGGCAGCGGTTCTTCGATGAACTCGGAGCGTCGTTCTACCGGCGAGTTGCCGACGATCAAGTTCTGCTGCGCCTGTATCCGGACCCGGCCGATCTTGCGCCCGCAGCCCGGCGGCTCGCACTCTTCCTCGGCCAGTACTGGGGCGGCCCGCAGACCTATTCCGAAGAACGGGGCCACCCGCGACTGCGAATGCGGCACTTCCCCTTCGAGATCGGCCCGACCAACTGCTCACCGTGGCCTAGGGAGAGAGGCTCCTCACGGGCCTTCGCTGCGCTCAGTCCCGGTTCCGCATGACAACGATGCTCCTCACGGGCCTTCGCTGCGCTCAGTCCCGGTTCCGCATTGCCTCCGCCGTCGACGTGAAATACGCATCAAACTTGTCGCGGACGATGGGGTGCACCTGCAGTTCGTCGAGAGCACCGGTCATTGCGGTCATCCAGTGGTCGCGTTCGGTCGGGCCGATCTCGAAGAGGAAGTGCC
>JANNBN010000024.1:0-2131 GCA_031385545.1 Acidimicrobiia bacterium
GTAGAACCAGGAGGTGAGCTTTCAAGACACCGCCATGGACAAGCGGAGGTATACCACTTCCTCGATGGCTCGGGCAAGGTTTTTGTGAACGACGAGGTGTTTCTCGTTGGCAAGGGCGACACAGTCTTCATCCCGGGAAACGCATGGCACCGGATCGTCAACGAATCCGATCAAGCGCTCAGTCTTTTTTACTGCTTTGCCACCGACTCATTTTCTGAAGTTGTGTACACATACGGTGATGGCTCGACTTGGCAAACGGAGCCCCGCCAAATGAGTGTCCCATGAAGCTCCCAAATGCACGCCCGCATTGGCATCAATAGCCGTCGGAAGTCCGACCGGCAGCTCGACCGTTCGCGTCCCGGAGCAACACACCGGACTTCCTGTCCCACGATTTGATGTTCCTGAGCGAGGGCCGAGCCTTCGGGATACTCCCGCCCCACTCTTGCATCCGAGATCACTCCCTGAATTGCTACGCGCGCAGTGGATTTGTATCGCCGAGAGTTACCGAGCACTCGTCTCAAACACTTCGCCGGTGATGCGCAAGCTAAGCGTTCTTGTGGAGTTGGTCGCTCCGGGAGCGACTGGGGCACCAAAACACCGCTGCGCTCACCTGTGCCCTACTGTTTCGTTGCGAGTAGCCGGACGAAGCCGATCTCCGCGGGTGGTGGTCGGCATCACAACACCGATTTTTCCACCGGGTTTGAGGAAGTCGACGAGGTAGCCGAGGTGCAGGCCCGCTGTGCCGAAGTACTGGTAGGCGTCGAAGCTGACGATCGCATCGAAGAAGTCCGCGGCGAAGGCAGCGTGTGTGCTTCTGCGTGCACCGGCGTGACGAGGCCGCTGATGTCTGCTTCCACGATCCGCTTCCGGTTTTCGGTGGCTGGGATCCACGAATCGGTGGCCCATACGCTTGCCCCGAACTCCCGGGCAAGGAAGATACAACTCATCGCTTTTCCGCAACCGAGGTCAAGCACTCATCCCCGGTTCGATGGGCATGATCTCCGTGAGCGCTTCGGTCAGCCAGAGAGCGTTCGGGCCTATCTGGTTCTCAACGACCCAGTTCGGCTCGTAGTTGTTCGAGCGCCCTACTTCAACCCGAGACGTGCGCCTCCCGGGCGTCGGCCAACCTTCGGGTTGACGTGCGACCAGTATTCGTAATACGATTAATCGGTGGAGTTTCATCGAGCAGCGGGTCGACACGGCATGGCCGCGGACGACGTGATCCACGCTGTCGACCATGCGCTTGTCGTCGTAGACATGGACCCCCGACGCTGATCCGCCGAAGGTGCTCGTGATCGGCCCTCGTAGCGATGGCCAACTCCTCGAAGTGATCATCGGCGTCCCTCGTAGACGACCGCGAACTTGTCATCCACGCCATGGCCCTTCGACCGACACTTCACAACCTGCTCCCGCGACGAGGCCTCTGACATGACCACACCCACGTCCACTTCCTCGGCCACCCCTTACGTCACCAAACCGGGCGCGTCCTCAGCGACGCTGACGTCGATGCCCTGGCCGAAGAGGTCGCCGGTGACATCGACCTCGCCACACTCAAACCACGCCGGCGCGGACGCCCGCCACTCGCTGGCGGCCCAGCCGACGTCGATCCCGTCCGCCTCGACGCCACCCTTCGTGCGGCCGTCGAAGAGCGAGCCGCCAACGATCACACGACCACAAGCGACGTGATCCGCGAGGCGCTCCGCCGCTACCTCCACGTCGCCTGACCAACCCGACGCCCCACTCGGCACACAGCTCCGGGGGTGGCCGCGTCGATGACTTGGGTCCCGGCTCGAAAGGGTTCGGGTCACCAAGGAGGCCATCGTGGCCGCAACCGTTATCTCTGCCGAAGTTGTCCGAATTGTGGAGCAGCGATTCGCCCTCCGCCTCGTGAGCGAAAAGCGCATCACCTACGTGAAGGTCGGTCGCAAGATCCGATTCCGTCAATCGACGATCGAGGCGTACATCATCGCCAACACGGTAAGCGCGCAGCGTTCTCGCCCGAGCTCGCGCCGTTAGTGCTCGCAGGAACCTGGGGAGCAGTCGAAGCCTCGCCGCCGCCCAACGTGGCCAACGATGAGTCGTGGGCATCGGCGCTCGACTCGGGTCAGGTCGTCGGATTCAACCTCGTCTG
>JANNBN010000025.1:0-22461 GCA_031385545.1 Acidimicrobiia bacterium
GAATATCAAAGATGCTCGTGCTCGCTATAGAGATTTCAAGGAACGAATCCAATCAGAGAACTGACTGGCGAAGACGCACGCGAAACGGCCCGACCCCAACGCATACGCGAAGCGGTCAGGCCGAGTGGCTGCACCTTCAAAACGAAACAGAGGACCGTCTTCATCGAAGTGTCACCGAGGGAGGGCAAAACCCTACGACCTGTGATGACGCTATCGCTGAAGCAAGTTAGTGATCAACAAAGAGTCGACCTCTCGGAATGAGAGATCCGTGTGACTCCTTAGAAAGGAGGTGATCCAGCCGCACCTTCCGGTACGGCTACCTTGTTACGACTTCACCCCAATTACTGACCCCACCTTCGACGGCTCCTTCCATTGCTGGTTAGGCCACCGGCTTCGGGTGTTGCCAACTTTCGTGGTGTGACGGGCGGTGTGTACAAGGACCGGGAACGTATTCACCCCGGCAATGCTGATCCGGGATTACTAGCGACTCCAACTTCATGAAGTCGAGTTGCAGACTTCAATCCGAACTGAGAATGACTTTAAGAGATTAGCTTGACCTCGCGGTCTTGCGACTCGTTGTATCACCCATTGTAGCACGTTTGCAGCCCTAGGCATAAGGGGCATGATGACTTGACCTCGTCCCCGCCTTCCTCCGAGTTGACCCCGGCAGTCTCTTGCGAGTTCCCACCATTACGTGCTGGCAACACAAGACAAGGGTTGCGCTCGTTGCGGGACTTAACCCAACATCTCACGACACGAGCTGACGACAGCCATGCACCACCTGTGTACGGCCCCGAAGGACACCACATCTCTGCAGCTTTTCCGTACATGTCAAACCTAGGTAAGGTTCTTCGCGTTGCATCGAATTAAGCAACATGCTCCGCCGCTTGTGCGGTCCCCCGTCAATTCCTTTGAGTTTTAGTCTTGCGACCGTACTCCCCAGGCGGGGTACTTACTGCGTTAGCTGCGGCGCGGATCCTGTTGATAAGGACCCACACCTAGTACCCAACGTTTACGGCGTGGACTACCAGGGTATCTAATCCTGTTTGCTACCCACGCTTTCGCTCCTCAGCGTCAGAATTGGCCCAGATCACTGCCTTCGCCATCGGTGTTCCTCCTGATATCTGCGCATTCCACCGCTACACCAGGAATTCCGTGATCCCCTACCAACCTCTAGTCACAGCAGTATCAAATGCAGGCTCAGGGTTGAGCCCTGAGTTTTCACATCTGACTTACTGAACCGCCTACGAGCTCTTTACGCCCAATAAATCCGGACAACGCTCGCCCCCTACGTATTACCGCGGCTGCTGGCACGTAGTTAGCCGGGGCTTCTTCTGTAGGTACCGTCACTATCGTTCCTACTGAAAGGAGTTTACAACCCGAGAGCCTTCGTCCTCCACGCGGCGTTGCTGCGTCAGACTTTCGTCCATTGCGCAAGATTCCCCACTGCTGCCTCCCGTAGGAGTCTGGGCCGTGTCTCAGTCCCAGTGTGGCTGATCATCCTCTCAGACCAGCTACCCGTCGAAGCCTTGGTGAGCCGTTACCTCACCAACAAGCTGATAGGTCGCGACGCCCTCCTGAAGCGGAATCCATTTCGTCACTCGGCCATGCGACCATGTGACGGCATCGGGTATTAGCAGACCTTTCGGTCAGTTATCCCCGTCTTCAGGGCAGGTTCGTCACGTGTTACTCACCCGTTCGCCACTAACCCCCAGAAGGTATTGCTACCAACTGAGAATCCGTTCGACTTGCATGTGTTAAGCACGCCGCCAGCGTTCGTCCTGAGCCAGGATCAAACTCTCCATCGAAATCAGCGTCCCACCTGACGTGGAACAAACTGGGAGAGCCGGCTGCACAACCTCACAAGGTTATGAGCCAACTGGCATTCAAGAACTGTTGTTTCCAACTGTTGTCCGTAGAACTTTACGTTCTAGTTTTTTTGAATGCTTAATGCGTTATTTGGTAAGACGCACCGAAGGTTTCGGTGAACGTCCGACCGGCATTAGCCTTCGGCGTTTCTCTCTCTCGTTTTCAAGGAGCAGCAAAGACTCTTGAAGCGTGTCACCCGAAGGCGTACAATTGCTTCAGCGGAGTGCTGGACTCGCAGTTTTCGGTGTGTGACCGGCGCTGCGGGGCGAGAGGAGACATTACGGGATTTGGGCGCAAAGTGTCAACGTGACGCTCGTCACGCTGAAAGCGCCTCTGGAAACCCTGTTCGGGGTGCCGTTTGACGGCGCCAGGTTCGGTGCCTCCTTGTGCAAGCGAACCAGTCCGAGCCGGTCCGCAGCGAGCCGGAACCAGTGCGGGACTTATGGATCGGCGGATGGTCTGCTCACTGACTAACTCGGTCCTTCGGCACTTGCACGGCAAACCTTGAATAGTTCTTTCGGTGCCTGGCCAGGTTCGTACGATTCGTACGATGATGGCCGTGTCTCCTGACGAAACCCAATCCAAGCCGATGCACGAGTTCCTTGACGAACTCCGATGGCGCGGCATCCTGCACCAGTGCTCGGACCTGGACGGCCTCAACGCCCACCTGTCGTCCGGGGTACGAACGGCGTACATCGGGTTGGATCCGACAGCGGACAGCCTCACCATCGGGAACCTTGCAACCTTGACGATCCTCGCCCGGTTCATCCGAGCGGGACACACGGCAGTCGTCATCGCTGGTGGCGGAACAGGCTTGATCGGTGATCCGGGGGGCAAGTCCGCCGAGCGTCCGCTGTTGTCGATGGAGCAGGTGCGCGCCAATGTGCAGTCCCAGATGCGGATCTACGACGCGCTCCTGCCAGGGGCCATCGTCCTCAACAACGCGGATTGGCTGACACAGCTGAGTTGGATCGAGGTGCTGCGCGACGTCGGGAAGCACTTCAGCGTCAACGAGATGATCAAGCGCGACACCGTTAGGAATCGCCTGGAAGGTGACGGCATCAGCTACACCGAGTTCAGCTACATGCTGCTGCAGGCGTATGACTTCGCGCACTTGTACTCACAGCACGGCGTCACGGTTCAGATGGGCGGTTCTGACCAGTGGGGAAACATCGTGAGCGGCGTCGAACTCATCCGACGGCTGCACGGTGGGTCGGCCTACGCGCTCACCGGCACGCTGATTACGAAAGCGGACGGGACCAAGTTCGGAAAGTCCGAATCGGGTGCTGTCTGGCTGACTGCGGATCGCACCAGCCCGTACGCGTTTCACCAGTTCTGGCTGAACGTCAACGATGCCGACGTCATCAGCTACCTGAAGCGGTTCACGTTGCTCGACCATGCGCAGATCGCCGAACTGGAAGGGGCCGTGACCGCCGACCCGGCGCGGCGATTGGCGCAACGGACGCTGGCGAACGAAGTCACTGCGTGGCTGCACGGAGAGGAGGCTGCTGCACGAGCCGAAGCGGCCGGAAAGGCGTTGTTCAGCGGCGACGTGCGCAGCCTCGACCGCCAGTCGGTGGCCGAGGTCTTCGCCGACGTTGCGTCGAGCACGTGGAATGCAGACGATCTTCGGGCGCAGCGGATCGATGCGGTCCAGTTGCTTGTCAGCACCGGGCTCGCAACCAGCAACCGCCAGGCACGCGAGTTCCTGTCCGCCGGCTCGGTTCTCGTCAACGGCGAACGGGTCGAACTCGATTCGACGTTCGGCATCGCCGACCTTTTGTTCGGCGACACGCTCCTGATCCGGCGCGGCCGCAAGCAATGGCATGCCGCCCGTTGGGCGTGACGGGCTCGCCCCGTGACGCAAACGCGCACCCAATCCCGCTCCCCAGGAATCCGAGCAGCGAGAACATCGTGGATCGCGGTCAGATTTCAGGCGGAACCCGGAATCCAACGTTGAGCCGGTAGCGGCCAACGTTGCAAAGACGGGCCCGGAATCGGCCCGGAATTCCAACGTTGGTTGCTACTGACGCTCTTCCGCTGGCTCGGGGGAGCCCGGAAGAGGGAAACGCTCAGCAGGGGCCCGCTGAGAACCCGTTTCCATCCTTGTCGGTGTACCCGAGCAGGTCGACGGTGAGATTTGCCGACCCGGACGTGACGTAGAACGCAACCCTGGGGTCGGCGCCAACGGGTATGGCGAAGACGCCGGACGGATTGTTGCCAGCCACTGCGGTGAGCGACAACGCCGGAGTCTGCTGTCCAGTGGGGAGAACGTTGAGCCCCGTCGGCGCAGTGGCGTCTTTCAGACCGACCGCGACCAACACCATGGCCGGCGGTTGAGCGGCCGAGGCAGCAGGGATCTTGCCGACCCCTGCCGCAGGAATGTCGAACGGCCGTTGCGGCGTGAGGAGCCCGGTGAGCCCGGTGCCCGTGGAACTGTCGACCACCCGGCACGGCTGCATGGCATAGCCACGAGCCTCGACGACCCCGGGCTTGCTGGTGACTACCCAGCCGACCACGGAAATGGTGAGATTCTGCGGGCCCGGTGTGGTCTCGACGCGGATCTGCGCCTCTTCGCCGATGGGCACCGCAATGCGGTTGATGGTCGTCGCTCCGGCCACGAACTGGGCCTGGGCGGAAACGACCGGCTGTGCGTACGAAGCCGCCAACGGCGTGAGCGTGACACGCCCGTTCTGGGTCGGCGTCTGCGCCGTGATGTCGAGCACGACCGAACCGGTGCCAGCGGCAGCGAGACCCTGCTGGCCGCGGACGTCGATCGCGACACGAGCCCCGGCGGCCAGTTTCGTGACGTCGCCGGAACCGAGATCAAGCACTTTGCCAGTGCCGGGAATGAACCAGGTGACCAAACCGCTCGGCCCGACGGGCGGCGAGGTGGGCGGCTTCGTGGAAGCAGGTGTGGAAGTTGACGCAGCAGCCGGCTCGGTCACATCGGGCACCACGGTGCTGGAGGATTTCTTGACTGTGGTGCTGGTTTTCTTGACGGTTGTTGCCGTCTTCTTGACGGTTGTTGCCGTCTTCTTCTTGGTCGTCTTGGCCGTTGCGGACTGCGCCTGTGGACCCGTCAGTGGCAACAGAGCCACTCCGACGACACCGACGGCAACCAGCAGGGACCACCGGCGATACCCGTGAGGGGACCGGCCGGATCGAGGAAGTTCCTGGCTCATATCGCAAACCCTACCGCTTTCCAGCGTTCGCCCGCTGTTCCGGTGAGTGTCTTCGGTTCATGGTTGAATCGGTAGACAATTCTCGGTCCCCAGGTTGAACGTGCACTGACTACCCGCGCGCAGATCATTTGTGTGCAGATGGGGATTTCAGTTTGTCGGCGAGCGGCTCGGGCGCGCGACGAGGTCTGGCTGCCGACGAGGTGCCCCGTCGGCGCAGAACCTCCACAGGGAGTACTGACCAGCAGAAATGCCGACGCGGGTGGTGATGCGGTCCACTCCCAGCGCCGTTGCGTCGCTGGCGAGCACAACGGGTGAATCCACGGACACACAGCTCTGGCCGTTGATCCCCGCACCGACCGAAAGCGCCGAGGCCAGCTTGGCTGGACCATCGACCGACCGAGCCCGGACTGCATCGCTGGATCCGCCCGACCCTTCTCGCCCGAAAGCGATGCCCCGCCGTTCGGCGACGACGGGCCAGCCGGCTTCGACCCTGGCGGCGCGCAACAGCACCGCTTGACCGTCGCCCTCGGGCCCGGTGACGACGTTGAGACACCAGTGCATGCCGTAGACGAAGTACGCATACCAACAGCCCGCCGGGCCGAACATCGGTTGGTTGCGCCGGGTCCGCCCGCGAAACGAGTGCGACGCGGGATCGTTCGCCATGTACGCCTCGGTTTCGATGATGCGCAACCTGACGCCGGAAGCTGGCTGGATCAGCAACGCTCCGAGGAGTTGAGGAGCAACCTCGGGGGCATCAGACTGCAGCACACACGGATCGGACAGGCGCAGATCCTGGGGCAGATCCGGGGTCAGGTGTTGAGCACTGGCTGGCGTCGGGTTGGTGCGAGTCACCGGACTTGGCTCTCCGCCGTCGCTGAATCAGACGACCGGAAGGCGCTTGCGGTCGGCCTCGAGCTGTTCGGCATAGGACACGATCTGACTGGCGACGGGGCCGGGGCCACCACCACCGGGAGACGTACGACGAGAAACGGCCACACCTTCGCCCAGCAGCTTCACCGCTGTCGGGCCAAGCGCGGGATGGTTCTCGACCAGCTCGGCGAAGTCGAGACGACGGTCAAGCGCGGACCGCACGAGTTCGCCCACGACAGCATGTGCTTCGCGAAACGGCATGCCTTTTGTGACCAGGTATTCAGCAAGGTCTGTCGCAGCCACGAAGGGCTGATCCGCTGCCGCCTGCATCCGTTGCGCGTCGAACTGCAAGTTGGCGTACATGCCCGTCATCGCGGACAACGCACGCTTGATCTGCACGATGGAATCGAACAGCGGTTCCTTGTCTTCCTGTAAGTCGCGGTTATAGGCCAACGGGAGCGACTTCAGCGTTGCGAGGAACCCGGTGAGGTTGCCGATGAGACGGCCAGCCTTGCCGCGCGAGAGCTCTGCAATGTCGGGATTCTTCTTCTGCGGCATCATCGACGACCCCGTCGAGTACGCATCGGGCAGCTTGACGAAGCCGAATTCCTCGGTGGCCCAGAGCACGATCTCTTCGCCCATCCGCGACAGGTGGACGCCCAGCAGCGAGATGATGAACAGCGCCTCGGCCACATAGTCCCGGTCGCTCACTGCGTCGAGTGAGTTGTCGAAACGACGGGCGAAGCCAAGCTCTGCAGCCACCCAGTCCGGATCGATGGGCAGCGACGTCCCGGCCAGTGCACCTGCGCCGAGCGGAGAGACATCCATCCGTCGGAGGCAGTCCAGCAGACGGTGCTGGTCGCGGCCGAGCGCCCACCCGTGAGCCATGAGGTGGTGAGCCAACAGCACGGGCTGGGCTCGTTGCATGTGGGTGTAGCCAGGGAGATACACCTGGCCGGAGTCGACGGCCTTGGCCAGCAGCGTTTCGCGGAGCTTGTGCACGCGGTGGGCAAGCTCGATGAGGTGGCGCTTTGCATAGAGCCGGACGTCCGTGGCCACCTGGTCGTTGCGGCTCCGCCCGGTGTGCAGCCGCGCTCCGGCTTCCCCGGCGAGTTGGGTGACACGACGCTCGACCGCCGTGTGGACATCTTCATCAGACCCATGGAACGCAAAGGTTCCCTGAGCCATCTCGGTCTGCACGACATCGAGTGCCTCGTGGATGGCCTCGACGTCTTCCGGGCTGAGCAGACCGACTCGACCCAACCCGGCGGCGTGCACGCGTGAACCGCGTATGTCTTCGAGTGCAAGCGCCCGATCGAAGGTCAGACTTTCGGTGAACTCCATCAGTTCCTGTGCCGGCGGCGCTGAGAAGCGGCCGTGCCAGAGCGCACCGCCGCCGGCGATGCCCGTCCCGCCCTTGGTGGGTTTGGCCGGGTTCGCCGGGATCGCCGGTTTGGTCGGGTTGACCCTTTTCGTCGGTTTCGCAGGGCTGGACGGTGTGCTGCTGGGACTCACGCTGCAAACCTATCGGGGCGGAGGGCCGGCCGACCCGGCCTTTGCACGACCCACTGACACGGACCGAGCAGATCCCCATCCGAAGACGACAGTCTCATAGCCCAGCCAGGCTTCGCAATCGGTCGGCGAGTGCAGCGCCGCCGATGCGTTCGGACGCCACGACGAATATCGTGTCGTCGCCGGCCACTGTTCCGACGACGTCCTCGAGTCCTGCCCTGTCCAACGCGCTGGCGACGACGTGCGCGCTTCCGGGCGGCGTGCGGAGCACGACCAGGTTCAACGAGCTGGCAGCGTCGACGACCCAATCGGAGAAGACACGCCGAAGATGAACTTCCGGGGCGAACTGCTCCGTCGGAAGTTCCGGGATCGCGTAGACGAGTTCCCCGCCGGGCACGCGCACCTTGACTGCTCCCATGTCCTCGAGATCACGGCTGACAGTCGCTTGGGTCGCCACCACGCCGTCGCCGGCCAGCAGTTCCACGAGTTGCCCCTGGCTGCTCACCGCGTGATGTTCGAGCAACCGAGCGATGCGATGCTGGCGCTGCGGCTTGGCGAGCCGGCCGGCCTCCTCGCCGCGGGCCGGGTCTTCGGCAGGCGGAGCGAGGGCAACCCGAAGCGAGGTTGGAATCTTCTTCTCGGCCATCACTGCCTCGGTCTTCCCACCCGTTCGCTTTACTCGCACAGCCATGTGAACAACCCTTTCATCGTGTGCATACGGTTTTGGGCCTGCGGCCAGATTCTGCTGCGTGAACCGTCGAGCACCTCGGAGGTCGCCTCGTCGCCGCGGTGCGCCGGCAGGCAGTGCAGGAAGATCGAATCACGGGCGGCGTGCGCCATCAGTCCGTCGTCGACCCGGTAGGGCACCATGATCGGCCGGCGTAGCTCGGCCTCGTCTTCCTGGCCCATCGAATACCACGCGTCCGTACTGACGACGTGCGAACCATCGACCGCCTGCACCGGGCTGCCCGCCACCTCGAAGGAACCTCCATGCTCGCCAGCAAGTGCAGTGAACCGGAGCACGTCAGTTTCGGACGGGCCATACCCCTTCGGGCATGCGACCGAGACGTGGCCGCCGAGCATCATCACGCCGATCGCCATCGACCGGGCCACGTTGGTGAAGTCGCCCAGCCAGCTCACGCGACGCCCAGCGACCGAGCCGAATTCTTGCCGGATGGTGAGGAGATCGGCGAGGGCCTGAACTGGATGGGCTCGGTCCGAAAGGAGGTTGACAATCGGAACCGTTGCAACTTCGACCATCCGTTCCAGCTTGTCGTGGCCGAATACCCTGGCCGCGATGATGCCGTAGTAACCCTGCAGTGTGCGCGCCACGTCGGAAGCGGACTCACGAGTATCCAGGCCGGCCTCGGCGTCGGTGATGTAGGCAGGATGCCCGCCGAGTTGCACCACCGCCATCTCCGACGAGTTGCGGGTGCGCAAGCTGGGCTTTTCGAACACCAGGGCCACCCCCACCCCGGCAAGTACCGGACGGGCAGGCTGTTCGGACAGATCCAGCACCCTGGTCAATTCGACGCCGGAGAGGTCGTCGACCTCGAGAAAGTTTCTCGCTTTCACGAGGTAGCTCCCGACGGAGCAGCGACCTGTGCGATCGCCGCTGCGAGTATCGCGACCGCTTCGTCGATGTGTGCCACGCTGACGTTGAGCGGCGGCGCGATCCGCAAGGCTGTTGCGGTGACCGCGTTGGTGACCAGACCCATGTGCATCGCTGCGGCGTAGACGTCTTTCGCGTTTCCCGCTGCCAACTCTGCGGCAAGCAACAGCCCGTCGCCGCGGACGGCTGAAATTCCTGGCACCGCAGCGAGCTTTGAACTGAGCATTGCTCCGCGTTCCGCCGCCAAGGCCGGGATGGAGTCACGCTGCATGATCTCGAGCACCTTCAACGCAGCGCTTGCAGCGAGAGGCTGCCCCGAATAGGTGGACCCGTGGTCCCCTGGTTTGAACGCTGCCGACACTTCTCGCTTGGCCCAGCACGCACCGATCGGCATGCCGTTGCCAAGGCCTTTCGCGATGGTCACGACATCGGGCCGTTCATCTGCGCGCAGATGATGTTGCCAACCCCACCAGGTCCCCGTGCGGCCGAGCCCGGTCTGGATCTCGTCCATCATCAGCAGCAGACCGCGTTCGTCGCACAGTTTGCGCAAGTCGCGCAGGTACCCTTCGGGAGCGGGAATCACCCCGCCCTCGCCCTGAACGGGTTCGATCATGACTGCGGCAACCGTTGGGTCGATCATTCGCTCGACATCGGCAGCATCACCCCAGACGGCGTGACGGAAACCTTCAGGCAGCGGTTGGAATGCTTCGTGCTTGGCGGGTTGGCCCGTCATGTGAAGCGTTGCGAGCGTGCGGCCATGAAAGGACCCGAACGCGCTGATCACCGCGTACTTCCCGTGGCCACCCCATTTCCGGGCGAGCTTGGCAGCACACTCGTTGGCCTCGGCACCGGAGTTGGCGAAGAACACCTGCCCTCCCCCGCCGAGCAACGAATCAAGCTGCATCGCAACCTGTGGGCCGACTTCGGTGACGAAGAGGTTGGACACATGCACCAGCGTGCGCGCCTGGGCCGATATCGCATCGGCGATCTCGGGGTGGGAGTGCCCGAGGCTGGTCACCGCGAGGCCACAGAGAAAATCGAGATAGCGCTTGCCCTTGCTGTCCCACAGTTCGGTGCCGGAACCTCGCACGAACGTGGTGGTGGGGGCACCGAACACCGGCATGATCGGGCAGTAGTCGCGGCCACGCTCGGAGCTGTGCTCGGGGCTGTGATCAGGGGTGCCGATTCCCGCTACTGCGGAGAGATGCTCGGCCAGCGCCGACGGAGCTGTTGATGGAGCGTTCATGGGGTGACCTCGGTTCCGATACCCCGGTTGGTGAAGATCTCCAGCAAGAGCGCGTGGGGAGCGCGCCCATCGAGGATGTGTGCTTTGCCGACGCCGGCCTTGACCGCGTGGACGCACGACTCGATCTTCGGGATCATGCCGCCCTCAAGGGAGCCGTCGCTCAGCATCGTTTCGAGCGAACCGACGCTGATCGTGGAGATGAGCGAAGACGGGTCGGTCACGTCTCGCCGCAACCCCTCGATGTTGGTCAGGTACACCAGCTTCTCTGCTTTGAGCGCACCGGCAAGCGCACCAGCAGCGGTGTCCGCGTTGATGTTGTAAGCCTGTCCCTGACGATCGCAGCCGATGGTTGCGATGACGGGGATCAAGTCCTCTGCGAGCAGACGATCCAGCACCGAGGTGTTGATCTGGGTGATGTCGCCGACGAACCCCAGGTCGGGGTCGAGCGGCCTGACCTCGATGAGCCGAGCATCTTCTCCGGACACGCCGACGGCCAACGCACCATGGGTGTTGATTGCGCTGACGATGTCGCGGTTGATCCGGCCGACGAGCACCATCCGAACCACGTCAAGCGTTGCCTGATCGGTGACTCGCAGGCCGTTGCGGAACTCGCTCTTGATATTGAGACGGGCGAGTAGGTCACCGATCTGCGGCCCGCCGCCATGCACGACGACCGGCTTCATACCGACCTGCCGCATGAGCACGATGTCTTCGGCGAACACCTTGAGCGCCGCCGCGTCGTCGGACCCGCTGAGCACGTTGCCGCCGTACTTGACGACGACGATCTTGTCGCGGAATCGAGTGATGTACGGCAGCGCCTCGATGAGAACTTCGGTCTTGTGATGCGGCTGTAGCGCCCCTGCCCCGGTCATGGGCGCGGTCATGGACCCGGTCATGGACCCGGTCATGGGTAGACCGCCACCGTAGGAAGGCCCATTGCCTCTGGCAGACCGAGGGCCAGGTTCAACGACTGGATTGCGGCGCCCGCTGTTCCCTTGACGAGATTGTCGATTGCGCTGAGCAGGATCACGGTGCCGGTTCGCTCATCGAACCGGGCGCTCATGATGCAGAGGTTGGTTCCGTATGTGGCCTTCGTGGAAGGCGAACCGTCGATGACGTGGACAAACGGTTCGTTGACATACACACCACGCAGCAGCGCAAGGAGCTGCTTGGTTGATGTCCTGCCCGTCGGCTTTGCGTAGCACGTGGCAAGAATGCCGCGGGTCATCGGAAGGAGGTGCGGCGTGAACAGCACCTGGGCACCGGTGTTCTGCTCCATCTCCGGAGTGTGGCGATGTGTCAGCAACCCGTACGCCTCGTAGTTCTCGGCAACGGTGCCGTACAGGTTGCCGTGCTTCAGGGTGCGACCGGCGCCCGACACGCCACACGCTGCGTCGACAATGACCCCGGTCGGCGCAATTGCCCCGTGTTGAACAAGTGGACGGAGCACAAGCGAGGCAGCAGTCGGGTAACAGCCGGGGACCGCAATCAGCGATGGCCCGGTTTGCAGGAGCCCACGGTGGCCGATTTCCGGCATCCCATACACAGCCTTCGACAGCAGCTCAGGACACGTGTGGGGTTCGCCGTACCAGGTGGGATAGAGAGACGCATCCTTGAGCCGAAAGTCGGCAGCCAGGTCAACCACATGACGTGTTCGTCCCAACAGCTGCGGGACAAGTTCCTGAGACTTTCCGTGCGGCAACGCAAGGACCACCACGTCGGCATCGTCTGCGTCGGCGGGGTCGTACGTCCGGTAAGACACGTCGGGATACGCGTCGACGAACGAGGGGTACAGCTCGGAAACAGGGGTGCCGGACTGGGTATCGCCTGTTGCCCATGCCAGGTTCAGCTCGGGATGACCGGCCATCAGACGCATGAATTCGGCGCCCCCGTACCCGGAAGCTCCGATGATGCCAACAGAAACGCTCACCGCGTCACTATACAGTCCACTGCATGATCATGCATCACTGTTTTTCACGGCAACACTGTTTTTCACGGCAACAAGCTGGTCAATGCGCGGTCCAGGTCCATGTTGTTCGAGCCGACCGTTGGTCCCCGGCCGCAACTGTGGCACGGTCACCCCACACGGCCGCAGCATCCGGCGGTCCGGTCTGCGGCTCGACGCAGACAGCGTGATCCAGCCCGTCGAACAGCACGACAACCGGACAATCGTGGTCGACGGTCAACTCCATCAGACCCGGCCAGCGCACCGTGACCGTCCCGATGCCGGCAAAGCAGTCGTCCCACGGACCGGGCGGCACATCCGTCATGTCTGCCGTGGCGATTCCGTCGTCATCACGCTGGAACATCTGGACCCCTGCTCGATCGAACGTCCATTCCAGTGGTCCGGTTGCGCCCGGCAGTAGGCGAGGAAACCACGGGTGCCAGCCGAGCGACACCGGCATGGCATCAGCGGCTTCCAGGCGGAGATGCTGCGTCAGGCTCCCGCGTTGCGCATCGGTACCCTCGGAGAGTTCGATGCGGTGGTGCACGACACCGCGAAACGGCCAGACCGGACCGAGGTCGCAGGACAGCTCGCACGACGCACCGGGGCGCCCGTCAGCTGATGCCGACCACACTCCGTCGACCTCCCATTCCGTGTCAAAGACGGTCCCGTGGATAGCGTGCGGGGGCATTGCCTGCGCAAGCTGGTGGGTCTTGCCGTCGAACTTCAGCTCGCCCCTTCTCACCCTGCCGGCAAACGGCGCCATGACGAACGAGCCCCACCCGAACGGATGGCTGGCACCGGGCATCTCGCCGTCGGGCTGCCAGAGCAGTTCGACACCGGCCACGCTGAGCGATGAGAGCCGACCACCGAACGTCGGCTCGACGACAACACGCGCTGCACCGGCTCTCAGCACAATCGACGCGTGTGAAGACATCCACGAAGCATTGCAGCAGAGTTCACGCGGGGTGCGGATTCTCGCGGGTACGTTGAACCGATGAAAGCGGACAACTGGGGCGTGAGCTACGGCTACACCGACACCGACGGAACCGAGCACCGCGCCGAACCTGAGATCCGTCGTCGCCTTCGCGACGCGATCGGGGCTCCCGCAGATGCCGACGGGTCACCCGGCGATACCGGGGCCATCGTGACCAGCGCTGGGGATGCGTGGAGGATTCACTCTGCTGCCACCGTCAACCTTGAAGGTGGAGGTCAGCTCGACGTGGGGCGAGGCTGGACCAAGCCTGTGGACTTCCCGCTGGGCTACCACAGCATTGACATCGACGGCCAGCCTCGGCGGTCGTTCATCGCCGCACCGGACACCTGCGTGCTCCCCGACGCATTCCGGGGCTGGGGCTGGGCGGTGCAGCTGTATGCCATGCGTTCCTACCAGAGCTGGGGCATCGGTGACTTCGCTGACCTGACGACGCTCAACCGGTGGAGCGCGGCGAAGGGCGCCTCGTACACGTTGATCAACCCGCTGCATGCCGCGACCCCGACCGAGGGGCAGCAACCCAGCCCCTACTTCCCGACCAGCCGGGTGTGGCGCAACCCGCTGTTCCTACACATCGAAGACATACCTGGCTGGAGCTCCTCCGACCCCGAGCTGGCGGACCTCGTTCAGCGTGGACGGGCCCTGCTCGACGACCGCAGAATCGATCGCAATACCGTACGCGCGCTGAAGATGGCAGCCCTCACGCGGCTGTGGACGAACTGGACGAAATCGCAGGCCGAAATCCGGTCAGCTTTTGAAAGATGGCGCGCCGCTGCGGGCGCGTCGATCGAACACTTCTCTCTGTATAGCGCGCTCGTCGAGCGCCACGGCGGTGACACGCGAACCTGGCCGGCCGACCTCGCCGACGCGCACGCATCGGGTGTACCGGCGGCTGCCGCCGAGTTGGCAGACCGTGTGTCCTTCCACGCCTGGGTGCAGTGGCTGGTGGAAGGCCAACTTGCACAGGCGAATTCCGTGCTCCCCGTGATGACGGACCTTGCAATCGGCGTCGACCGTGCAGGAGCCGATGCGTGGGTCTGGCCCCGTGCCTTCTGCCGAACGGTGAGCGTAGGAGCACCACCCGACACGTTCAACACGCAGGGCCAGAATTGGGGGCTGCCCCCGTTCAACCCGTGGCGATTGCGCGACGAGGGATACGAGCCGTTCATCCGCACCGTGCGGGCGGCCATGACCGGAGCAGGGTCGCTGCGTATGGACCATGTGATGGGGTTGTTCCGCTTGTGGTGGATCCCTGAGGACACCGCCCCCAAGGACGGTTGCTATGTGTACATGCCATACCGCGACCTCACGGCAATCGTCGCGTTGGAGAGCTTTCGGGCCGGTGTACCGGTCGTGGGCGAAGACCTCGGCACCATCGAGCCGTATGTACGCGAAGAACTGACCAAAAGGAAGATCCTGTCGTACAAGCTGGTGCAGTTCGAGACCGACCCGACCGACGAACTCGACGCCGAGTCGATGGTCGCAATCACCACGCACGATCTACCGACGATTGCCGGCGTGTGGACCGGCTCGGACCTCATCGACGGGCTACTCGCAGAAGTGGTGCCCAACGACGAGGGTTTTGCCGAGATTCGCAGCGCACTAGCCGAAAGAAGCCATGCGGTTTCTGCTCGTCCGGGGGTCGGCGATTTGCTCGCGCCGTTGCGAGCCGTGGATCGGTCACTGGTCATCGAGACCGTCCCGACGGGTTCGCTGGGTGCCTCGGCCGACCTGGCCGGCCTGAGCCGGGCTGGCCTGGAGCGCAGACTGCGCGCGCTGAGACAAACCCTGAGCGACACGCGACTGGGCGACGTTCCAGCGTTCTTCGAGGGGCTCCTGCACGACCTCGCATCGAGCCCGTCGCGCATCGTCGCCGCAACACTTGACGACGCGATCTATGTGGAAGAACGACCGAACCTGCCAGGCACCACTGACGAGCGACCGAACTGGCAGATCGCGCTGCCAGCGCCGTTGGAAGTGATCCTGGAACACCCCGGCTCCCACGCCGTGGCTCGCATTCTGGGTAGGCGCCCGATCAACCAGCTAGACACACCAGCCGTGGACAGGAACATGAACGAGCCCGTGAATCAGTCAGTGACCCGGTCGGTGAACGAGGCGACCGGATGAGTGGACCGCTGATCGAGGTGCTCCCCCTCTGGGTCGCCCAGACCAACGCGTACCTGATTGCGCCCAACGGGCCGGGCGGAGAATGCATCCTCATCGATGCCCCTCCCGAACCCGGGGTGCTCATCGATCGCATCAGCCAACACGGGCTGAAGTTGGTTGCGCTGCTGTCGACCCACGGCCACATCGACCATGTCGGCGGTGTCAGCGAGGTTGTCAAAGCACAGCCGCATCCCGTTCCCGTGCACATCAACAGCCATGATCGCCACATGCTGGAAGACGTGCGCGGCACGGCAGGGTCGTTCGGTCGGATGCTCGATGCTGCGATCGACACACGCCCCCCTGAAATCATCGAGGACCTCGAAGACGGGCAGATCGTACGCGGGTCAGGGATGACGTTCCGCTGCCTGCACACACCGGGCCACACCATGGGTTCGGTGTGTCTGACCTTGGAAATGGATGGTGCGCCCGCAATCCTGCTGTCCGGGGATCACCTCTTCGCCGGTTCGATCGGCCGAACCGACATGCCCGGCGGCTCGTTCGAGATGCTGATGCAGTCCATGAGCGAAAAAATCCTGCCGCTGTCCGACGACATGGCGGTGCTGCCTGGTCACGGTCCAACCACCACCATCGGCCGAGAACGGGCCACGAACCCGTTCATCGTTGGCTTGTTGGACGGCGACTACGACGACAAACCCCGACCCTGGGGTTGAATCGGCACCTGCGCGGAATCGGCAACTGGGGGCTGAGCGAACTGTCGTGCCCGGGGCCGGACTTGAACCGGCACGCCTTGCGGCGGCGGATTTTGAGTCCGCTGCGTCTGCCATTTCGCCACCCGGGCGCACGATTTTGCTCACCGCAACCGTTGTTTGCCACCGCCCGCCTCACGAAACGACGTGACGCTTGCGACACAACTCTCAACGACCGACCGGCGACAGTAGCGTACACGTGACGACTGTCGCGTCGGACCTGCAACTTCTTGCAATCCTGGAGTAACCCTTCACGGTTGCTGCGGTCAGAGTAAACGCTGCGACCGAAAGTTCACCGGGTTGTTGAACCACAAGCCGGACGCAGGTCCCGGAAGCAATTCCAGACGTCCGAAAATTAGCCCGAAACCCGCCAAGGAAGAGCCACCACATCCCGATGCTCGCTTTCACGTTCCCCGGCCAGGGAAGCCAAAAACCGAACATGGGCGCAGCATGGACCGATCACCCGTCATGGGAGTTGGTCCTCGACGCCTCTGACGTCATCGGCCGCGACGTCGCAAAGCTGTTGCTCGACGCCGATGCCGAAGAACTCAGGGCCCCGCGCAATACACAACTGGCAACGTTCATCATGTCGATGGTTGTGCTCGACGCCGTTGAGCGGGTCGGTCTCGCCCCATCGCTGGCAGCGGGCCACAGCCTTGGCGAATACACCGCGCTCACGGCAACCGGCGCTCTGTCCTTCGAGGACGGTGCCCGAATCGTCAGCGAACGTGGCGAGGCAATGCAGTTCGCCGCTGACGAGCGCCCCGGTTCGATGACCGCACTGCTCGGCATCTCCGACGATGACGCCGATGCCGCCTGCCGCAGGGCCGATGGTGATGTGTGGATCGCCAACTACAACGCTCCCGGCCAGATCGTCATCGCAGGCGAGGTTGGCGCGCTGGAAAGGGCCAGCGCAGCTGCGAAGGAACTTGGAGCCAAAAGAGCTGTGCCGCTCCCTGTCGGTGGCGCATTCCACACGCCGTACATGGCTCCGGCACGGGACCGGCTGCGCGAAGTCATTGCGTCGGCCTCGCTGCAGGCCCCCGAAGTCCCTGTCATCGCAAACATCGACGCACGGCCACACGACAACCCAGCCGACTGGGCCAGCCTGCTCACCGCACAGTTGGTCAGTCCTGTCCGCTGGCGCCAGTCCGTCCTGGCGATGGTCGATGCCGGCATCACCACACTGCTCGAACTCGGACCCGGGGGCGTGCTGACGGGTCTCGCGAAGCGCATTGTCCCCGACTGCCGTGCCGTGTCAATTGCCGCACCTGACGACATCGACCGCCTGCTGGAACTTCTCAACGGTGCCGCACCGGTTCCTCGCCGTGTTGCCGAGGGCGAACACCTGTCGCTGACCGTTCGGATGGTCGTCTCGCCCGCTGCTGGCATCTACCAACCGGTTTCCGCTGCGTCCAACGGCGCCGGCGTTGCTGTCGGCGGCTTGATGGGCCACATCGGCGAGGTCGAGGTGCGATCACCGTTCGGCGGCATCATCAGCGGCATGCTCGCGCTATCCGGCGAGCGCGTGACCAGTGGCCAGCCGATCGCGTGGCTCGATGTCTCGTGACCGGCGCAGAACGCTTCGACCATCCCGGCGCCACACCGCGCCCCATACCTGGAGGACCGCATGAGCAACCGAGGTGGCGTCATCACCGGATGGGGCGGGTACCTGCCCGAAGGCGTGGTCACGAACAAAGACCTCACCGAGCGTATGGAGACCACAGACGAATGGATCGTCGAGCGGACCGGCATCAAGGAGCGGCGCTGGGGCGACGAGCCCACGGCGATCCTTGGCGTCAAAGCCGCCCGCAAGGCGTTGGCGATGGCCGGTTGTGGCCCGACTGACATCGATCTCATGATCTTCGCCACCTGTTCACCCGAGTATCTGCTGCCCGGATCGTCGGCCATTGCTCAGCACGAGCTTGGCCTCACCTGCGGCGCGTTCGATCTCAACGCAGCCTGCTCCGGATTCACCTACTCGCTGGTGGCTGCCCACGGCATGCTGCAAATGGGTATGAACCGGGTCCTCATCATTGGCAGTGAGCAGCTCAGCCGCATCATCGACAAGAACGACCGCGGGACCGCAATCCTGTTCGGCGACGGCGCTGGTGCAGTCGTCTTGGAAGCTACAGAGGGAGAAGGCGAGTTGCTCGGCTACGACCTCGGCGTCGACGGATCGGCTGTACATACTCTGTACACAGAGCATCACGACGAGATCACCAGGATGGACGGCAAAGAGGTTTTCCGCCGTGCGGTCCACGCGATAGTCGACTCTGCCAACAAAACTTTGGTCAAGGCCAAGATGACCGTGAACGACCTGGACTGGGTCATCCCCCACCAGGCGAACCGTCGTATCATCGAGGCAGCGATGCGCCGCCTGAACTGGCCGATGGACCGCACGTCCACCACGGTCGAGTTCGCCGGCAACACGTCAGCGGCATCCATTCCACTTGCATTGGTCCACGAACTCGACCTCGGCCACATCACGCCCGGCGACCATGTCCTCATGTCCGGCTTCGGTGCCGGAATGACCTGGGCAAGCAGCATCGTTCGCTGGGGAGGCGTGGTGCGTGAAGGTGGGCACGGGCCGGCTTGGCACGCAGAGCAGGCTGCGGTCGCCTCGGCCGCCGGTGGAGCAACTGCGTGAGCCGAGTCGTCCTCGTCACCGGAGCTAACCGCGGTATCGGCCTCGCATGCGCAAACGCGTTTGCCGCAGCCGGTGACCGGGTTGCTGTGACGTACCGTAGCAACCCGCCCGAAGGTCCGTTCACCGCAGTGCGCTGCGACGTGACTTCCAGCGAAGATGTTGACCGGGCGTTCGGTGAGGTGGAGGCCGCGCTCGGCCCGGTCGAAGTGCTCGTGGCCAATGCGGGTATGACCAAGGACGGCCTGCTCATGCGCATGTCTGACGAGGCGTTCACGCAGGTCATCGACGCCAACCTCACCGGGTCGTTCCGATCGGCGCGGCGTGTAGTCGGCCCGATGATGAAGGCACGCAAGGGTCGCATCGTGTTCATCTCCTCGGTTGCGGCTTACATGGGTGTGCCTGGTCAGGCCAACTATGCGGCCTCGAAGGCCGGCGTCATCGGCATGGCCCGTTCGATGGCTCGCGAGCTCGCCCCCCGCAACATCACCGTCAACGTGGTCGCTCCTGGAGGGGTCGACACGGACATGGTTGCGGCCCTCTCCGATCAGCAACGAGCTGGCATGGTGGGCCAGACGCCGATTGGGCGGCTTGCGACACCAGAGGAAGTCGCCGCAGCGGTACTGTTTCTCGCATCGCCGCTGGCCGGCTCCATCACCGGAGCTGTACTCCCCGTCGATGGCGGCCTCGCCATGGGCCACTAACCAACAAACACAAAGGATCCACCACATCATGAACCGTGACGAAGCCTGGGCAACCTTCTCCGCCGCCGCAGCCGACGTGCTCGCCGTCGACAAGGACAAGATCGTCGAAGCCGCAAGCTTCGCCGATGACCTCGACGCCGACTCCCTCACCCTCGCCGAGTTTGCGATGGATCTGGAAGAGAAGTTCGACATCAAGATCGAAGACACCGAACTCGATGGCATCGCCACGGTCGGGGCAGCCTTCGACCTGGTCTTGGGCAAGCTGGGCTGAGGCCGACCCGTTGCAACGCGGCCCGTCGGCACCCTGGACGGGCCGTTATCCATTGTCACCGAACCGTTGCCGGTTCAGAACCTGACCTCCTGAGGAACCATGAACTCATCTCGATATCAGCGTCGAGTCGTCGTCACCGGTGTCGGTGTCGTTGCGCAGTGCGGCATCGGCCGTGAAGCGTTCTGGGACGGTTTGCTGCATTCCGAGCCCGGCGACGTTTCGCGTGTCATCACCCAGTTCGATGGTACGACCGCATATGACAACGTCAAAGAACTTCGTCGCGCCGACCGGTTCCAGCAGTTCGCGATCGCGGCCGCTGACGAGGCACTCAAGGATGCCGGCGAACTGACCGGCGACCCTGCACGCCGCGGATCGTTCATCGGTTCAGGTGTTGGCGGTTTGCAGACGCTCGAGGACCAGATCCAGATCCGCATCGAGAAGGGCGAGCGGCGCGTCTCGCCGTTCCTCGTTCCGATGATGATGTCGAACGCAGCTGCCGCAGCTGTGTCTATGAAATTCGGCTTGCAAGGACCCTGCGAAACAACCGTCACGGCATGCGCCGCAGGGACGCACGCAATCGGCAACGCGGCGCGACTCATCCAACTCGGCCTGGCCGATGTGATGGTGTGCGGCGGTTCCGAGGCCAGCATCACCACCACAGCCGTCGCCGGGTTCGGCAACATGACTGCGCTCAGCAAGAGCGGCTGGTCACGTCCCTTCTCCGCCGACCGAGACGGGTTCGTCATCGCCGAGGCCGCCGGAGTACTGGTGCTCGAAGAGCTGGAATCAGCTCTGGCCCGCGGCGCGCACATCTACGCCGAGTTCCTCGGCTCGGCCAACACCGCCGACGCCCACCACATCACCGCCCCCTCACCCGGCGGCGCAGGCGCTGTGCGCTGCATGGAATTGGCGTTGATCGATGCCGGCATCTCGGCCGCCGACGTGCGCCATGTCAATGCACACGGCACGTCTACCCCGCTCAACGACGCAGCCGAGTCCGAAGCGATGGCGAAGGTGTTCGGCTCGCCCGGCCCCATCGTCACCTCGACCAAAGGCGTCACCGGCCACGCACTCGGCGCTGCCGGTGGCATCGAGGCTGTTGCGCTTTCGCTGTCGATCCAGCGCAAGCTCATCCCGCCGACACGTGGCACCACAGCAGCGACGGTCGATCCTGAGGTGCACCTCGACCTGGTGCTCGATGCGCCCAGAGCGTGGGAACCCGGCCCGTCGCTGTCGAACAGCTTCGGCTTCGGGGGCCACAACGGCACCATTGTGATGACACCCTTCGCTGGATGAGGTTCTCCGGCAGCGAAGACTGTTCTGGCGAGTTCCCTTCGTTCAGCGGTCGGCGAGAACGAACAGAAGGTCGGCTTCGCATGCGGTCTTGCCGCCGACCGTTGCGACGCCGTGGCCCTTGCCCATGCGGCTGGACATCTGGCCGAGCACCACTTCAAGTTCCAAGGTCTCTCCAGGCAACACCTGGCGACGGAACCGGACACCGTCCACGCCGCCGAACAGCGCCAACTTCGACGAGAACCGCTCGTCGGCCATGAGCGCTATTGCGCCGGTCTGCGCCAGCGACTCGATCATCAGCACACCAGGCATGGTCGGCCGCCCTGGGAAATGGCCCGGCCAGAACATCTCGTCGCCGGACAGGGCCCATTCGCAACGAGCGCTTGCCCCCGGCTCGACGTGGATGATGCTGGTCAGCAGGAGGAACGGCTCCCGGTGGGGCAGCAGATCGGTTGGATGGACCGCCGACCAGTCCCGACCGTTCATGGCAGCGCCTCCAGCAACTTCACCGGCGTGTCCTTCGGGCTGATCTTGTACCAAGCGCGTTCGATATACCCATCGGGTCCGATGAGGAACGCGCTTCGCTCGATACCCAAGTAGGTGCGGCCGTACAGCGACTTCTCCTTCCACACGCCGAACGCCTCGGCGACCGTGTGCTCGGTATCTGCAAGCAGCGCAAAGCCGAGCGAATACTTGGTATCGAACTTCAGCTGTTTCGTCTGCTTGTCCGGGGAGATCCCGATGATCGCCGTGTCGCCGATCTGGCCGGACAGGTCACGTAACAGGCACGACTGCTGTGTGCATCCGGGCGTGTCTGCCTTGGGGTAGAAGTACACGCACACCCGGCGGCCGGCGAAGTCCGCGAGTTCGACGGTGCCACCGTGTTGGTCGAGAAGTCCGAGGGCAGGTGCTGCGTCGCCCGGCTTGAGGAGTGCTGAGGCCATACGCCAAGCTATCCGTCCGCTCCGCTCAAGACCGACCAGGACCGATCCAGACGCGATCCAGAAATCTGGTCCACCCAGGCCACTTCGATGTTCGACCTCTTCTCCAACGTTGCGGCGTGAGCAACCAACGTGAATCGAAACGGGCCGAGGCGGGCGCATTTCTGCAACGTTGGTTGCTGAGAACCCAACGTTGGTTGCTGAGAACCCTACGTTGGTTGCTGAGAGGCCAACGTTGGTTGCTGGAAGGTGGGGGCCGAGGCGGTGGGGTCGAGGCGGTGGGGTCGAAGGGGGGTCAGGTTTATCCGGCAGAACGCAGCCGAACAGCGACCTCGTTCGCGAGCAGCCGACCTGCGGCGTTCAACGAGATCCGCCCATCGTTGACGATCAACAGCTCGCTGAGTTCGTCTTGGTCGGCGGCCGAGAGTGCACCCTCGGGGACGCCGATGCGAGTCCGCAGCAGCAGCTGCAGCCGTTCGATCTCACGGGCCGGCGCCGC
>JANNBN010000084.1:0-12318 GCA_031385545.1 Acidimicrobiia bacterium
GAACGATCGCGATGCAAGTGACGTCTGTCATTCCTCGATTGAATGCCTGGTCACGCGAGCGACGGAGGAATTGGCGTGTCAGCGTGACGTACCTGCCCGTTCGGCGCGATCCTGCGCCACTGCGTCGTACTGGTCGTAGTCGGCGGCGGTGTCGTCGTCGAACTGGTATTTCAGCAGGCCGGCGTCGTCCCAGAGGCGACGGAGGTAACCGTTGTTGGCGTCGAGGAGGCCAAGCTTGCGGACATTGGGCACGAGCTTCGAAAAGAACGCGCGCTGGAACGACGCACCCGGATCGAGCCCGATCGACCCGGCAGCCTCCATCAGGTAAGGGACAACCTTGTCGACGCTGACGCCGAGCCGCTCCCACATCTCAGGCGTTGTCGAGCGCGAGCGGTTGCGGAGCGTGTTCTCGGCGAGGAACTCTTGGCGGTCCTTCAGCTCCGCCTCGGTGAGCTCGTGGTAGTACTCGCCCAGGCTGAGGATTCCGAACGCCACGTGCCGGGCTTCGTCTGCGAGCACGTAGCGAAGCAGTTTGCGGAGGAGTGGTTCGTCGATCCGGCGCAGCATTTCGCCGAATGCGGCAAGGGCCAGGCTCTCGATGATGATCTGCATACCGAGGTACGCCATGTCCCAGCGGGGGTCTTCGAGAAGGCCGAAGATCTGGTCCTGCAGGAACGGTCCCATCGGGTACTGCTCGCCGACCTTCTCGCTGAGGTAACGCTGGAACACCTCGGTGTGGCGGGCCTCGTCGATGGTCTGTGTCGCTGCGTAGTACTTCGCGTCCATCCACGGAACGGTCGAGGTTATCTTCGCCGCGGTCAGCATGGCACCCTGCTCGCCGTGGACGAACTGGCTGAGTGATGCCTTCAACGCCTCAAGACCGAGTTGGGTGAACTCTTTGTCGCCCCAGGCCCTGAGGGGCGAGCCGGGCAGGTCCTTCGCCGCCTTGGCCAGCACCATGACGGGTGCGTTCCAGTCGATGATCTGCTCGGGGTCGACCGGCGTTGTCCAGTCCAGCTCGGTGACGCTGGACCATTGCGAGGACATCGCCTTGTTGTACAGCGTCACCAGTTGTGGGCGAGACCGTTCGTAGTTCCAGAGGAACGTCGTTGGAGTGTTGTCGGTTACGAAACGGATTGTTTCTTTGACATCGACAGCGTCGGGGATGGCAGGGAGTTCGGTGGTGCTCATGGTCAGTTCCTGTTCCTGCGCAGCAATTCGCAAGCGTCGTCGGCGGCGCGAAAATTGAGACTAGGTGTTGGTCGCATCCGAGCACGATTCCTCGTACGTGGGCCTGCCCGGAGGAGTCGAACTGGGCAACAGGGTGCGAGCCGACCCTTCGAGGAGTTGCTGTAACCGGGGCGATCTCAAGAGATTCGAGCATGGGACAGGGCTGAAATACCCATTCCTGATATAGCGAGACTGCGAAGCGTGGTCGAAGAACTAAAGACCAATCGCCGCCAGGAGTTGCTCATGCGCCGCCTCCCCCGTCTTGCCCTGTCGTTGGGGATCTCCGTCGCAATCGCTGCCGTTTTCGTCGCGGTGTGGACCCCGTCAGGCTTCGCAGTGTCGGGAGCCAGTGCGCAGGGAGTCCCGGTCGGTTCGGCCGGCGTCGGCACACCGCCCGACGACCCAGGCCGTGGTCTTGTGTACTCCGGGTTGGTGGCCCATTCCGGTGGCATCGACGCCCCCGGACTGGCCCGGGCATGCGAGCACGGATTCGCATTGACAGTGCGTGGCGAAACGTTGTGTACCCATGGCCCCGATCCCGCTCCTACCGGGGTGGACGTGCGCGCAAAACGCTCGACTCGGGAAATAGTTGCTGCCACGGCCGCCTCGACGTCTTCGGCTACCACGACGGCAGCGGTCGGCCCGGCTGTCCCGTGTTACGCGGATGGAACCTCGGGTCGACGCGTTCAGGCGATCTATGTGCGGTCTGCCGACGTCACCGATCGCTTCGACTCCCTGTCGCCGAGCATGGCCCAGTGGGCTACGAACAATGACCTCGTGTACGCAAACAGTGCAGCAAAGCTGGGCGGCATCCGCCACCTTCGGTATGTGACCGACGCGGCGTGCAACCTTGTCGTTGCTCGTGCCCAACTCTCCAGCACGGGTGACGACACATTCTCGAACACCATCGCCGAACTTCAGCAGCAGGGCTTCAATCGCACTGATCGCAAGTACCTGCTGTGGGTCGACGCCAATGTGTACTGCGGAATCGGGAATGTCCGGAGCGACGACCGCAACATTTCGACCAACGCCAACGACAACGGTCCCTCGTATTCTCGCGTCGACGCCGGGTGCTGGGGCTCGGCCAGCTCGGTCGAGGCGCACGAACTGATGCACAACATCGGCGGCGTGCAATTGAGCGCTCCGCACACGAGCGGAGGGTGGCACTGCACCGACGAGTCGGACCGCATGTGCTACTCCGATGCGTCGGGCGTCACGATGAACTACGTCTGCCCGTCGGACCAGGAAAAGCTGTTCGATTGCCACGATGATGACTATTTCAGCGTCGCGCCTGTCGCGGGCAGTTACCTGGAGACGCACTGGAACACAGCCATGAGCGCGTTCCTCGAGCGGGTGGCACCGCCCGCATGGGGCGCGGGCGTGAGTGGGACTGGCGGCAGTCCGACAACGACCTCACCGACCACGACGATCGTGACTACGACGACTGCTGCGCCGACGACGATTGCGACCACCACGACCGCTGCGACCAGCACGACGATTGCGACCACCACGACCCTGCCGACGATGTCGGTGGTGACGTTCGGGGGTTCACTCAATCGAAACGCGAGCACGCGTTCGTTCGACCTGGCGACGAATGACGGCACCATGATGGTCGAACTGTCCTTCACGAAGGCCCGGAGCCTGTCTTTGAAGGTAACCAACTCGAGCGGTGCAACGGTTGCCGAGGGCACCGGCCCCAGTGTCTTGCGTCTTTCTCCAACCGTGGCCGCCGGAATCCAGCGCCTCACCGTTTCGGGAAGCGGGAATGCGAACTTCACGCTCAAAGTCACCTATCGCACGCCATAAGGACGAGTGGCTGCTCGCGGGTTTCGAACTGCCCGATGGATTCGTAACGATCGGTTGACCACTGGGAAACACGAGGTCAGAAATCGCGGCCCGCGACCGACGCGGGCTACTTGCCAGACCTTTCGATTGTCGGTGGCGAGTCAACGAGAACCGTCATCAGCACGCGCGACGGCGGTTGTGCGGCGTTGCAAGAAGCGGTTGGGGGAAGCCGCGGTACCCTCGATACCAAGGGAATCGGCCCTGATTGTCTGCTACGACGATCTGCTGCTGTGCCATGGCCAGTGGGAGTCGATGGCGGCGGAGATAGTCATCGAGTACGACCCAATACTCGGTGTCTCGCCAACCAGAAGGCACCGACAGTGTCTCGATGAGCAGCCCGGTTGCTCGTGACACGTCCAGAAGGAGATGCTCGATGCATCGCCCTTCGCGGTCGAACTTGTCGACCTGTCGGAACAGGCGTGCGACCTCGACGGGCGGGAGGCCGAACACGATGAGTTCAGGCAGCTCGGACCGAGTTCGGCCAGTGGTGTAGGCGAAGGGGGGAGATTCGGGGCCGTCGGCCTCGACGTAGGTGACGTGGTATCCCCAGCGTTCAACATCGGAATCGACGCGTTCGCGGTGTTCTTGGTGGACTGAATCGAGAGACGGGTCAAACGCCCGTTCGCCGTTCAGCATTGCCTGTTCAGCATCGCAGAATGTGCACATGGGACGATGATGACGGGACCGTATGACAGAAATCGCGAAGCGAGGTCGCCGGGCTCAACCCAAGGGAAGTGCCGCAGTCAGCCGTGGCGGGGTTCGGGGTTGGACGCGAACGCGCTCGACTCCTTCCGGGGACGGGTTGCGCCAGCCGTCGCGAACCCGACAGCGAGAACAGCCGCCGTCAGCGTGAGCGCCCGACGCACACCTGTGTGATCTCCGATCATTCCGATGAGCGAAGGCCCGGCGAGAAAGGCGCAGTAGCCGATGGTGGCGACTGCGCTCACCCGTCCGGCCGCCAGCGTCGGATCGTCAGCGGCTGCACTCATCCCGGTCGGAAAGCCGAGCGAAGCGCCAAGACCCCACAGCACAATCCCTGCGAACGCGAGGCCGATCCCGGGGCCGACGACGACAAGGGTGACGCCGATCAACCCGCCCGCGGCACATGCCCGAAGCACAGGTACGCGACCGAACCGATCGAGCAACTGTGGTCCGAACCAACGGCCGGTCGTCATAGCGACAACGAAGACGACGAACGCCAACGAACCGGTCGCGGCGCTCGCTTTGTAACCGTCGATGGCCGCGACCCCGAGCCAATCGTTTCCCGTTCCTTCGGCGAACGCGATGCACAGGACAAAGAGGCCGATGAGCAACGTGCGGGGCTCGGTCCAGGCCTGTAGTGGATGACCCGAAGTCTTGGCTTCTGCCTCACCGTGATCGGCTTCACCGAGGAAGTTCGCCGTGGCTCCGACCGTGCCGATTCCGGCGAGGATCATGACCACCACCAGGTGAACAGCCGGTCGTATGTGCGCCTTGTTGGCACCGGCCCCGAGAACCGCTCCCGCAACGGTACCCACGCTGAATGCAGCGTGGTAGCGAGACATCACGGACCGACCGAGCCGCTGCTCGACGGCAGCAGCCTCCACGTTCATCGCGACGTCCCACTGGCCCATCCCGAACCCGGCGAACATCAGCCCGGCGCCGACGACGAAGGCGTTGACTTCGCTGCCGAGCCCGGCCACTGCGATGCCTGACACAGTAACGATTGACATCACCGCGACGGTGCGCCGTGTGCCGAACCGGCGGACAACCATTCCAGACAGCGGCAGCGAAACGACCGATCCGATCGCCGTCATCAGCAGCACACGACCGAGGCGTCCTGGCGTGAGGTGCAGGAGATCGCGGACTTGCGGGACCCGAGACAGAAACGTCGCCATCGCGACCCCCGCAAGGATGAACACCACGGCAACACTGCGAGAAGCTCGATCGATCACCGGTGCAGGATAATTGCAACGGTCAGGGTCTGGGTGTTGCGTCCGGGATTGGAGCGCAGACCCAACGGTCCGTAGGTTGGTTTTGGGCAGCCAGCACCGGCACCCGCTCAGCACTGCCGGAGGTCATCGGGTGAACGAGTCCCAACCCACATCGGAAGCGGAAGAGTTCGACGTCGCCGTCGTCGGGGCCGGGTTCGCCGGCATGCATCTGCTGCACCGGTTACGGGGGGCTGGGTTCACGACCGTCGTGCTGGAAACAGCCGATGATGTCGGTGGTACGTGGTACTGGAATCGGTACCCGGGAGCTCGGTGCGACGTGGAGAGCATCGACTACTCGTTCAGTTTCGACCCAGAGCTGGAGCGGGCGTGGCAGTGGTCGGAGAAGTATGCGACCCAGCCCGAGATCCTTCGGTACGCCCAATTCGTGGCGGACCGCCTTGACCTTCGGCGAGACATCCGGTTCTCGACCCGTGTTGAATCCGCCGGATGGGACGAGACGTCGAACCGTTGGACGCTGCGAACGTCGACAGGCTGCAACCTTTCGGCTCGCTTCTACGTGATGGCTACCGGGTGCCTGTCGATGCCGAAGGACGTCGACATAAGCGGGGTCGGTAGCTTCACGGGCGAGACGTACTGGACCAGCCGTTGGCCCCACGAAGGTGTCAATGTCTCCGGCAAGCGAGTTGCTGTCATTGGCACCGGGTCTTCGGCCATCCAGTCGATTCCGCACTTGGCTGCGGCTGCGTCGGAGCTCACGATCTTCCAGCGCACACCCAACTTCTCGATCCCAGCGCACAATGGGCCGCACCGGCCCGACAAGGTTGCCGCGTTCGCCGAGGATCGTGACGGATACCGAACTGCCGCCCGGCATTCCGGTGCCGGCGTTCCCGTCACCCCTGCTGACCGTGGCACGCTCATGGTCACCACGGAAGAACGTCAGCATGCATACGAAGCTGCCTGGCAGCGCGGCGGCATCATCGAGTTCATGGGAACGTTCAACGATCACGGGGCCAATTCTCTCGCCAACGAACACCTGGCAGAGTTTGTGCGCTCGAAGATCCGTTCGACAGTGCACGATCCGGCCACGGCTGAAGCCCTCTGTCCGCGTAGCTTTCCGATCGGCACGAAACGGCTCTGTGTTGATACGGGTTACTACGAGACATTCAATCGGCCGAACGTGCGCCTTGTCGATCTGCACGCTCACCCGTTGAAGCAGATCGGCGAACGCGGAGTCGAACTCGTCGACGAAACGGTCGAGGTCGATGTCATCGTGTTTGCAACCGGCTTCGACGCGATGACTGGCGCGATCGTTGCGGTCGACATCACGGGTCGCGGGGGAGTGACGCTGGCAGAGGGATGGTCGGCCGGTCCACGCACGTACCTGGGATTACAGGTGGAGGGGTTTCCAAACCTTTTCCTGGTCACCGGGCCGGGGAGCCCGTCGGTGTTGTCGAACATGATCGTGTCCATCGAGCAGCACGTGAACTGGATCACCGACTGTCTCATCGGCCTGCGCGCAGACGGATACGAGACGATCGAACCCACGCCGACAGCGGTGGACGGCTGGGTCCAGCACGTCAACGCGTTTGCAGGAATCACGCTTTTTCCGCAGGCCAACTCATGGTACATGGGCGCAAATGTGCCCGGGAAGCCGAGGGTCTTCCTGCCGTACGTCGGCGGTGTCGAGCGCTACCGCGTGGCGTGCGAGGAAGTTGTGGCGCGTGACTATTTCGGCTTCGTCCGGACCGGTCCGGCGGGTGCTGTACACAACGACGGTGTGCTGCGCGCCGTACAGCCCGACGTGGCCATCATGCTGGAACTCACTGCGCAGATGGGGATAGCGCCCCTTGAATCGATGTCACCGACCGACGTTCGGGCGCTCGTGGCGGCCGGCAACGCGATGAGTCCACCCGGACCCCATGTCGGTGAAACGATCGACCTCACGGTCCCAGGACCTGCGGGTCCGCTTGCAGCCAGGCTGCACCGGCCGCCGACGATTGGACCGCATCCGATTTTGGTGTGGTTCCACGGTGGCGGGTGGGTGGTTGGAAGCCAGACGTCAGATGACCCGTTCTGTCGGTTCCTCTGTGTACAGACCAACTCGGTGGTGATTTCCGTCGACTACAGACACGCACCCGAGGCCTGTTTCCCTGCAGCGGCGCAAGACGCGTTCGCTGCGCTGTGCTGGGTAGCAGAACACGCCACTGAGCTAGGGGGTGCCTTGGCACCAGTGTCCGTCGGCGGTTGGAGCGCAGGAGGGAACTTGGCGGCGGTCGTCGCGCAGCAGGCGCGCGACGAAGGCGGTCCGGCAGTTGCCCGGCAACTGCTTGTGTGCCCGATTACGGATTCGGACTTCTCACGGTCATCGTATGTGGACATCGCCGAAGGCTTCGGGTTGACGGCCACGTTGTTGCACTGGTTCTGGGACCAGTACACCGACGTCGAACAGCGGACCGATCCACGGGTGGCGCCGCTGCGGGCGAAAACGCTGGTGGGCTTGCCCCCGGCGGTCATCGTCACGTGTCAGTTCGACCCGCTGCGCGACGAAGGCGATGCATACGCAGCAGCGCTCATGGCCGATGGCGTGCACGTCGAGCACATCCAAGCAGACGGGCACATTCATACTTCGGTGCTTGCCGTCGACCTCCTGCCGACAGGAGCTCCCGTGCGTAGCCAGCTCGCGGAAGCGTTCGTCAACCTGTTGGACAACTCGTGGACGAAATCACGCTGAGAATGATTTCGTCCACGATAAAGACCGTTGTTACCTGACGATGATGTTGCCGCCCTTGAGCGCTGTTGCGCCACCGGTCGTAAACACCACCAGGTTGTCGGTTATTCGCTTGACGACGATGGAAATGGTGTCGGTCTTCTTCCCGTTTGCCCCACCGTCGAACACGGTGGCAGTGAACGAGTAACCGGTTTCACCGTTCCAACGACCTGTACCGGTCCAGGTACCGTTCGGCTTCGCGCTGGACAACGTGAGTGCCGTCGGTGCGTGGAACTTGCTCTTGGCGTTCGCTGCCCGAATCTGCAGCTGACCTCTGAGCCCGGTCACGTCGGATATCACGTTGAACCCGAAGCTGCTTCGGCCGGCCGCAGTGGTCGTCCAACCGCCTCCGGTGATCTTCGCCTCGGCTGCCTGCACGGTGACGATCGTGTCGGCAGCAGGGTCGGTAGCGCAGGGGTTGTAGAAGTCGTCCCCTGCGAAGGACACGCTGACGCCGTAGACGTTTGAACCCAGCGGTGCCGCAAGTGACGCTACTCCTGCGGCATTCGTCAGTGCACTGAAGGTTTGAACGACCAGCGCCGCGTCGGTCACCGTGAAGACGACGGGCTTGTCGGTCCATGTGCCAGGTGTCGAATCGTTCTCCCCGAACTGAGCGGAGAGCGTCGTAGCGGTAGCGGCGTTCACCAACGTGTTCCCCGTGTATGACAGCATGCAGTCCTCCTTCGCGATCACGACCGGCTTGGTGTCAGACGCAGGGAGCAGGTTGGTTGCCCTGTTTCCTGCGAACGTGGCTGTCGCAGTTGCGGCCCCCGGTGTCTGCGTGACGACGAAGGAACCGGTGGCATCTCCGGTGGCGTTGGTAGTCCCGGATGTCGACTGAGTTCCGAAGGTGAGTGCGATTGCCTCGTTCGAGACCGGGCTGGACGCACTGCTGGCGAAGTGCGCGGCCACGTTGACCGGATCAGAGTGCTGAACCGTGGTGGCCCCGGTATAAAGGAGCCCAGCAGCGACAGGCGGGATCGTCGTCTTGAGGTCAACGCCCCAGCAGAGCACCGTCCCTTGGTCCGCAGGGAACCGATCTCGTACTCGGAGCTTCCAGACTCCCGTCGGTGAGTGTCCCGACAGGGCACTCAGCGTTGCTTCCGGTCGGAAGGTCCCGGCGAACGGTGCGACTCCGGAACCGATCGCCGTCGCTGCTCCGTCGCTGAACGTCGTCGGTACGGTTGCTCCCGATGAACACGGGTCCGGACCGGTCCCGAAGTCATCGGCTCCGCCGCCGCGACCGTTCGACAGCAGTACTGCTGTGCCGTCGGGCGCGACAGCCGAGATGATCAGATCCGAATCAAAAGTGTGCGCAATGCGAACCCGCACTTCGGCGCTGACGATGGTCGCGGTCTCCGCGACCGTCAGTGGACATTCGATTGTGGTGTTGTCGAGGATGGCACAGTTGTCATCGGTTGTCGTACTTGAGGACACCAACAAGCCGTATGGATCGATGGTGACGTCGGAGGAGTTGTTGGCAAGGCCATCCTCGAGTCCGGCCGTCGACACGGTGGCTGTGATGTGCTTCAGCCCTTGCGCCAGCGGGATCATCGTGACCGCTACCGAGGCTGTGGCTGCGGCACCCATTGCTCCAATCGAACAGTTGTACCCTCCGCTGGCGGCCGAACACGTTCCGGCGCTCGGGACCGCTGCGACCAGAGCAAGACCGGCGACTGCGGGGATGACGAACTTCGTGTTCGTCGTCGGGCCGGCGCCCGCGTTTGTGATTGTGTAGCTGATCGGCTGGGGCTGCCCGATGGTCTGCGGTTGCGCCGTTGCGCCCGTCAGTGCCAGGTCAGGTTTTGGTCCTCCGTCGCATCCTGATGGTCGCACGAAGCTTTGGACTCCGTCGCTCCTGCTGCTCGACAGACCCTGCGACGCCTCCACTCCAAGACCACGGCGTGCGAACGCGTTCCAAATCGTGCAGACGTTTGCTCCGCCGGTGCGAACCATGTCCGCAGCCAGGATTGCATCGCGACCGTCCACGAAGCCGGGACGGCACGGCTGCAACTTCATGCCGTCCAGCACCAATTGCAACGCGAGGTTGTTGCCACCGGTGGACCATGCGGCGCGGATGTCGGGGTTGTACCCATGGGTCCCGACGAGGGCCCAGTTCATATCCCACAGCATCGATGCCCACACATAGCCGATGCCGTGTGGCTGGCTGATGGTGGCCGTGTTCTTGATCGTGTCGTAGGTCGTCGGATTGATGCTCATGTCCGGCGAGTACGCCGTCGGCCGAATTCCGGCTCCTGTGTGCGCTGGAAGCCCGAGGGCGTACGACCCAACCCCACGGGTCTGCAGTGGTGCGCCTGGTCCAGCAGTGAGTTGCAGGCTAAGGAAGTCGCTCCATCCCTCGCCCATCTGTTCTGCGTTGTTTAAGCAGCTCACGTCGGATGGGCCACCGGTGAGGCGGTTCGAGACACCGTGAGCGTATTCATGCACGATGATCTCGGCGTCGAGCGAGCTGTCCAGACGGGGCGAACCGAACATCGTGACCGGCGTAGGAGCCGCTGCTCGAACCGCCGCCCCATCGGCTTGCGAGATCCCGATGACGGGGATGGAGAAGTCTTGATTGAGCGTCAGGGCGAACGCTCCCGACGCGTAGTTTGCGAAGACGACTCCGCTGGCTCCGGCTGCGACTGCATTCACAACCTTCGAGGTGAAGTTGCACTGGTCGCTACGGTCGATCAGCGCGATATGTCCAGCGGTGAAACCGACGAGAGGTTGGCAGCCATCGGTGGAGATAACCGTGTTGTCCTGGACCTGCTCGATGATTCCGGCAAGCCCGGCCGTTGGTGGCTTCGCCGCTCTGCCGAACTGCAGTGCATTGAACTGGCTGGCACCGAACTGGAGTTTCGGCGCTGGAGCACTCCAGATGTACATCTGCATGCGTGGCTGCTGGCCGTCAGGCGGCGTGGCGAAGTTGGCGTTGTCGGTGCCGCTGCCGTCCTGCGAATCGGCCTGCACCGCGTCACCACCGGCACCGCCTCTGCCGTAGTTGTTGACCTGGAAGTTGCCAGCAGCTTCGGTGAAGCCGTAGCCGTAGGCGACGTCGTGGATGACGTTGTTCCAATAGAACAAGTTCGACACCGAGAAGGGTCGGTAGGTGTCCGGCTCCAGTGTCAGGTCAACCGGCAAGTTGAAGTCGAGTCCTGGACCGCCATCGGGAAGACTTCCGGGATCGGGGACCTCGTCGTCATTCAGATCGGTGGCAGCGAGGACGTTGTTGCCCGTCGTCAGGGTTGATTCGGGCCCGCTGACTCCGTTGGTGTCGTTCCAACCGAATGGCGACGCTGTTGCGTCTGCCGGGTTCACGACGACGGAGCGAGGCCCGTCGTAGGGGCTTGCCAACGGCAACGGGAACACGTTGTGGCTTGATGTTTCTTCGTCTACGTAGTCGTCGATTGCAAGACTCGTCCCGTCGTTCGCGTCGGTGATGATTTCCCACCAGTGTTTGCCTCCGTGTTCTCGGATGCGGGTCGACCACGCAAGTTTCAATGCTTTGCCATCTGGGTCGCGGGCAAAGACGAGCTTGGTCCGGATCGGTTCTTTTGACAGGTCGGGGTCGTCGAACTCGGTCTCCTGGTTCTTACCCTTCGATGGCTTGCGGACCTTGAGCTGCCCCTTGGGTACGAGCTTGACGGCGGCCGCGCCGTCGCCAACGCCTTGGGCTGCGTTGCGTCGCGGGCTGGTTGTGTTGGCCACCTCAGCTGCGCCGGGGACGAAGGCTGTGGACGCGTTGATGACGCTGCCGTCGCGGGCAATGTTCACGCTCGCCACTGCGTCGACGACGTCGATGGCCTCGACCCGCTGTCGAAGGTAGATGTGGGTCACGCCCGTGTCAGCGTCTGCGTACTGATCAGTGACGACGAAGTCGGCGAAGTCGGCGGCGGACACCCCGGCCTCGGCACCGTTGTCCTTCAGGTACTTCGTTGCGATGTCGAGCGGCTTTCCTGGGTTCGGGCCGCTCAGGAACGACGTCCCAGCGATATTCCCGCTCGTTGTGCTCTGCGCAGCACGAACCGAGCCCGAGGTAACGGTGAGGCTGACCATTGCGCCGGCAACGAGCATGGCGAGCACAGAACGACGATGTTGCATGTACCGGACGCGTGGCGGCGTAGCTCCTGGTGGGGTGCGGTGGTTCACGAAGACTCCTGTTAGTGGTGTGGTTGCCGGTGAGCGGCGAGATGCTCACGTCGTACGGTGATCGTCAGGGCAGAAATGCGCGCGCACCGTGATCTGGATCACACCATAGGCAAACGCCGTGAGCATTTTTACGGTCAGGCGAACGAGGGCTGAGAGCGTTGACCCACACGGTGCAGTCAATTCGCGAGCTGTGGTCAGACGACTTCTACTCGGGAGCCCGCCACTGCTGGTTCGTGCCTGCGGGCGGCCCGGGGCGGTGGGGAGAGGACGCCGAAGCGGTGCTGCTGATCGACGACTCGCCTCCCGGGAGTGCATTTCGCGAAACGACGGCGCGGTTCGGTGATCGCACGCACGAGTTGTTCGGGGAGTACATGCGGAAGCGACCGGCGC